>JBGFSD010000069.1:0-187021 GCA_041694745.1 Pseudomonadota bacterium | reverse complement strand
CCATTTATCGACAGGCATTTCCCTTCCTTTGGCGCGCTGATCCGCCGGATCGGCTCGCGGCAAATCCGGAACCTCGGTACGCTTGCCGGCAATCTCGTGAATGCCTCCCCGATCGGCGACACACCGCCGTGCCTGATGGCGCTCGGCGCGGAAGTGGTCACCGCATCGAAGCGCGGCGAGCGCGTACTACCGGTCGAGCAATTCATCACCGGCTATCGCAAGACCGCGCTTGGTGCGGACGAAGTCGTGATCGCGATCCGCATTCCCTATCTGCCAGAAGGCGCGCGTTTCGAGACCTATAAGGTTTCCAAGCGGTTCGATCAGGATATTTCCGCGACCATCGGCGCGTTCTATGCGAACGGCGATGACATCCGCATGGCCTATGGCGGCATGGCGGACCGTGCGAAGCGCGCGGGCAATGTCGAGGCCCTGCTGCGCGCGGGCGCGCCGTCGCTTCCCGAAATCGAAGCCGCGATGGCGAATGATTTCACGCCGCTCACCGATCACCGTGCAAGCAAAGAGTATCGCCTGCGCGCCGCAAGCGGGCTGGTGCAGCGCTTTCTGCTGGAGAGCGAGACGAAAGCCGTAACCCGGATCGAGGCGCTATGAACCGGCCGCTGGAGCGCATTCGCGGCGGTGTGCACCAGCCGGTGAAGCACGACAGCGCGCAGGGACATGTAACGGGCGGCGCACTTTATATAGACGATGTACCGATGCCGCCCGGCGGGCTCGAGGCCGCGCTGGTGCTCAGTCCTCACGCGCATGCGAGAATCAGAAGGATCGATTTCACGAAGGCGCTGGCGGCGCCCGGCGTCGTGACTGCGATCAAGGCTTCCGACATTCCGGGGAAGAACGACATCGGCCCGATCCGGCCCAACGAGCCGTTGCTGCCGGAGGAGGTTGCCGAATACGAAGGCCAGCCGATCGCCGTGGTCGCGGCAAACACGCTCGATCAGGCGCGCGCGGCGGCGAAGCTAGTCGAGATCGAATACGAAGTACTGCCCGCGGTGCTTTCGATCGAGGAGGCGCTGAAGAACGAATCCTATGTCTCGCCGGTGCAGACCATGGCGCGCGGCGACCTCGAAGGTGCGTTCAGGGAGTCGAGACACCGTCTCAAGGGCGAGTTTCGCGCCGGCGGGCAGGATCATTTTTATCTCGAAGGTCAGATCGCGCTCGCGACGCCCGGCGACGCCGGCGACATGCATGTGCTGTCCTCTACCCAGCACCCGACCGAAGTCCAGCACGGCGTCGCGCATCTTTTAGGGATTCCCTTCAGCGCAGTGACAGCCGAAGTGCGCCGCATGGGCGGCGGCTTCGGCGGCAAGGAGAGCCAGGCTACAATCGTTGCAGGGATTGCAGCCGTGCTGGCAGCACGGGTACAGCGGCCGGTGAAGCTGCGGCTTCCGCGCGACGACGACATGCGCGCGACCGGGAAGCGCCATCCGTTCCTGATCCGCTACGATGTCGGCTTCGACGACGCGGGCCGCATTCTCGCGCTCGATCTCCTGCTCGCGTCGAACGGGGGCAATGTCGCGGACCACTCCCCCGCGGTGATGACGCGCGCGCTATGCCATTCCGACAACTGCTACTGGCTGCCGAACCTGCGTTTTCGCGGCTATTGCTGCAGAACCAACACAGTCTCCAACACCGCCTTCCGCGGCTACGGCGGCCCACAAGGCATGATCGCGATCGAGACCATTGTCGACCAGATCGCGCGGCATCTCGGTGTTGCGCCCGATGAAGTACGGCGCGCGAATTATTACGGCGACACGCCGAAGAACGTCACGCCCTACCGGATGGAAGTCGAGGACAACATCATCGGGCGCATCATGGACGAGCTCGCCGCCGACGTGAAGCTGAAGGAATGGCGCGCGGAGATCGACGGCTTCAATCGCGAGAACACAATACTGAAGAAGGGTCTCGCGACCATGCCGGTGAAGTTCGGCATCTCGTTCAACCGTCCCGCGCTCAATCAGGCCGGTGCGCTGGTGCACGTCTATACCGACGGCAGCGTGCTACTCAATCACGGCGGCACCGAAATGGGCCAGGGCCTTTTTATCAAGGTCGCACAGGTGGTCGCCGAAACGCTTCAGGTCGATATCGACAAGATCCGCGTCTCGGCCACTTCAACTGCGAAAGTGCCGAACACGTCGCCTACCGCCGCTTCATCGGGCTCCGATCTCAATGGCATGGCGGCACTCCATGCCGCCGAACAAATCAAGGCGCGCATGACAGCTGTCGCAGCAGCGCATTTCAAGACGGAGGAGGACGAGATCGTTTTTTCCGCAAACCACGCCTATGCCGGCAACCGCTCGATCTCGTTCCCTGAACTCGCGCAGATGTCGTGGGAAAACCGCGTCTCGCTCTCCGCCGCGGGTTACTACAAGACACCGAAGATTCACTGGAACTTCGAGACCGGCACCGGCCGCCCCTTCTATTATTTCGTCTATGGCGCCGCCGCGTCCGAAGTCGTGATCGACACGCTCACCGGCGAGATACGGGTATTGCGCGCGGAGTTGCTGCAGGACTGCGGAAAATCGTTGAACCCCGCGATCGACCTCGGGCAGATCGAAGGTGCTTTCGTGCAGGGCATGGGCTGGCTGACGAGCGAAGAATTATGGTGGGACAGTGAAGGCCGGCTGAAAACACACGGACCATCCACCTACAAGATTCCCGGTAGCCGCGACGTACCGCCCGCCTTCAATGTGCGCATTCTCGAGAACGCACCGAACCGCGAGGCGACGGTGTTCCGCTCCAAAGCGGTCGGCGAGCCACCCTTGATGCTTGCGATTTCGGTATGGCTTGCAATCCGCGATGCGATAGCCGCAAGCGGCGGCAAAGGCCCGGTCGAGATAGACGCGCCGGCGACGCCCGAGCGCATTCTGGATGCGATCTACCGGCGGCGTGCGGCCTCGTAGCGTTCCATAAACTTCGGAGACATCCTGCGGAGTCTCGCATCGTCCACCCGCCCCGAGCGCGTGATATAGCTCATTGCGAAGTCGAGCGGCGCTAGCTTCATGTGCTCCGAGAAACTTTCGTACCAGGCGGCGCTCGTTCTCGACGCTTTCACGATCTTCTCGACGACAGGCTTTCGTTCCGCCTCATAACGCCCTAGCGCGGCGGAAAGGCTCGTCTCCGCTTCCAGCGCTTTTACGAGCGCGATGGAATCCTCAAGTGCGAGCCGGGTGCCGGAGCCGATGGAGAAATGTGCAGTGTGCAGCGCGTCGCCGACAAGGACGACGTTCTCGTGCGACCAGCGTCCATTCCAGATCCAGGGAAAGTCGCGCCAGACCGATTTGTTCGAGATCAGGTCGTGCCCTTCAAGCGTTTCCGCGAACAGGCGTTCGCAGACCTCCCGGCTTTGCTCAGGTGTGAGGTTCACAAACCCCGCACGGGTAAAGGTCTTCGGGTCGCATTCGACAATAAAAGTGCTTCTGTCCTTTGCATAGCGATAGTGGTGCGCATTGAAGGTACCATACTCGCATTCGATGAAGGTCTGCGTGAGCGTCGGAAATGTTTTCGTCGTCCCGAACCAGATGAATTTGTTGCGGAACAGGTCGGTTGTCGTCTCGAATTCCGGATGCGCGTCGCGAAGGGCGGAATTCACACCGTCGGCTGCGACCACGAGATCGAACCCCCGGAGACCTTCGAGACTATCAATCCGGCGCTCGTAATCCGGCTCAATTCCGACGGATGCGGCCCGCCTCTGCAGAAGTTCGAGCAAAGCAAGCCTTCCGATCGCCGAGAAGCCGACACCGTCAATCACGATCCTCTCGCCGCGGTGGACGAGCGTCATATCGCGCCAGTGCTCCATATGCGGCATGATCGCTTCCGCGGTTTCCGGGTCGTCGGCGCGGAGAAAATCCAATGCGCGGTCGGAGAACACAACCCCGAAGCCGAAGGTCGCATCGGCAGCGTTTTGTTCGAACAGCGCGATCTGGGAGGACAGATGCTTTCGCTTCCACAAGTAAGCGAAGTAAAGCCCGGCGGGTCCGCCACCGACGACCGCGATATTCAATTCCGTTTCCTCTCCGCTGCGGAATGACTAGACTTGTTACAAACATACGAAGCGCGACGGTGGCTGAAAAGCCGCAATAGCAGGAGAACGCCAGTGAATTTTTCGACCTTCAAACCGCAGCATTTTCTCTGGAAGCTGGATGCAGGCGTCGGTACCGTCACGCTGAACCGCCCCGAACGCAAGAACCCGCTGACCTTCGAATCCTACGCAGAGCTGCGAGACACATTTCGTGCGCTCAGAAACGCGAAGGACGTGAAGGTCGTCGTCATCACGGGCGCGGGCGGCAATTTCTGCTCGGGCGGCGATGTGCACGAAATTATCGGTCCGCTCGTCGATATGCGCCGTAAGCAGGACACGGCAGGTCTTCTGCGTTTCACGCAGATGACAGGCGATCTCGTCAAGGCCATGCGCGGCTGCCCGCAGCCGATCGTAGCCGCGATTGACGGCGTCTGCGCGGGCGCGGGCGCAATTCTCGCAATGGCATCCGACCTTCGCTATGGCACCGTGCAAAGCAAGGTAGCCTTTCTTTTTGTACGCGTTGGACTGTCGGGCGCCGACATGGGCGCGTGCAATCTCTTGCCGCGCATTATCGGCGCGGGCCGCGCGGCAGAATTGCTCTACACCGGCCGCACGATGAGCGGCGACGAAGCCGAGCGCTGGGGCTTCTTCAACAAGCTCTGCGCGCCTGAGAGTGTGCTGGATGAAGCGCACGCGCTTGCCGCTTCGCTCGCCAGCGGTCCGAACTATGCGCATGCCATGACCAAGCGCTGCATTCACGACGAGTGGGCGATGGGGATCGACGCGGCGATTGATCACGAGGCGCGCGAGCAGGCGATCTGCATGGAAACGATGGATTTCGAGCGCGCTTACGAAGCTTTCGCCGCAAAGCAAAAGCCGGTCTTCAAGGGCGACTGATTACTCGGGCAAAATTGCCGTCGCCTCGATTTCGACAAGCGCCGTTTTCTCTACGAGCCTCGCCACCTGCACGACCGCCATCGCGGGGAAATGCCTGCCCATGACTTCGCGGTAGACCGCGCCGATTTCGCGCTGGAGCGCGAGATAGTTCTCGATGTCGACGACATACCAGGTGAGCCGCACGATATGCCGCGGCTCAGCGCCGGCCTCGGCGATAATCGCGACGATGTTCTCGAGGGTCTTCCTGGTTTGCGCGGTCAAACCATCCGCGAACTTGCCGTGCTCGTTCCAGCCAACCACGCCGCCGGTGACGATGATGCGGCCTTTGGCGGCCATGCCGTTGGAATAGCCCTTCGGCTGCGGCCAGCCTTTCGGCCGCAGTACCACCGGTTCCGACTTGTTCTTATCCAGCATCCTGTACTCTCACGATGCGAGTTTGGTGTTTGCGGATTGCGCCGCCTGTTCGCGAAGGCGGAAGCGCTGCAGTTTACCAGTGTCGGTCTTTGGCAGGGCCGCCACATACTCCACTGCGCGTGGATACTTGTAAGGTGCGACTTCCGCTTTGACGAACTCCTGCAAGGCTTTCGTCATCGCAGCATCGCCAGTAAAGCCCGCGCGCAGCACAACATAGGCCTTCACGATCTGGCCGCGCTCGGCATCGGGGCAGCCGACTACAGCACATTCGGCGACCGCGGGGTGTGCGAGCAACACCGCTTCCACTTCAGGGCCCGCAATGTTGTACCCCGCCGAAACGATCATGTCGTCGGAGCGGGCCTGGTACCAGAAGTAGCCGTCCTGGTCGCAGAGATAGGTGTCGCCGGTGATGTTCCAGCCGCCTTCGACGTATTTCCGCTGCCGCTCGTCGGCGAGATAACGGCAGCCGGTAGGACCGCGGACTGCAAGTTTGCCGGGTGTGCCGGCTGCAACCTCATTGCCGCCGTCATCGACGATCTTTGCCCGATAGCCGGGTACCGGCTTGCCGGTCGCGCCTGGGCGCAGGCTCTCTTCGGGCGAGCCGATGAAGATATGGAGCATCTCGGTCGAGCCGATGCCGTCGAGGATTTTTATTCCAGTGGCGGCGTGCCAGGCCTCCCATGTCGCCTTGGGCAGCGCTTCGCCGGCGGACACGCACTTGCGCAACGAGGAAATATCCCTGCCCTCGAGCTTGCCGAGCATGACACGATATGCCGTCGGCGCCGTGAAGCAGACGGTGGCCTTGTACTGCGCGATCGCCGCAAGCAGATCGTCCGGCGCCGCCTTTTCAAGCAGCACGGTCGAGGCGCCGACCCGCATCGGAAAGAATACGAGCCCGCCGGTACCGAAGGTGAAAGCAAGCGGCGGCGAGCCGATGAAACGATCGCCGGCGTTCGCGCGCAAGACGTGCTTGCCATAGGTGTCGCAGATCGCGAGCAGATCGCGATGGAAATGCATCGTGCCCTTGGGCTGGCCGGTGGTGCCCGAGGTAAAGGCAATCAGGCAGACATCGTCCGCCGCGGTGTTGCAGGCGGCGAAATTCTCATAGCCGGGCTTTGCCATCAACGCCTCGAGATCGCCAGCCCCCCAGTAGCTGATCTTTTTCAGCTCGGGAGCGTTCGGCCTTGCCTTCTCGATCTCATCCGCAAGCCGCGAGTCGCAAAGCGCGAGGGCAATCTTCGCCTTCTGTACAACGTAGGAGATTTCTTTCGCGCGCAAGAGCGGCATGGTTGCAACGACGATTCCGCCCGCTTTGAGCACGGCAAGGTAAGCTGCGGCCATCATGGCATTGTTCGCGGAGCGCAGCAGCACGCGATTGCCCGGCACCAGACCGAGATCGTTCACGAGCACATTCGCGATGCGGTTTACGCGCTCGAACAGTTGCGCATAGGTCAGCGTTTCAGCGGGCGTCACGATGCAAGACCGCCCGCCCATGCCGCGTTCCACCGCCCGGTCCAGCAGTTCCGTGCAAGCGTTCAGGTGAGCGGGATAGTTCAGCTCCGGTAGATCGAACACGAATTCGGGCTGCTGTGCCGCCGGCGGAAGATTGTCTCTTGCGAAGGTGTCGATATGGGCGCTTGCGATCATTCCGAACCTCCTGTCCTCGTCATGCGCCGGCCAGAGCCGCTCGCACTCCGGTTTTCAGCTTGCCGAGCATACCGGTGAGCGCTGCGACGTCGCTCTGCGACAGCCCGGCGAACATTTCCGCGATCCAGCTCTCGTGCTCTTTCGCCATCCTCGCAAACTGCCGCCTGCCCTTTTCGGTGAGGCTTACGATGTGCGAGCGGCGGTCGCTCTTGTGCTGCCTGCGGGAGATCACTTCTTCCGCGAGCAGGCGATCGACGAGACCGGTGACGTTGCCGTTCGTCACCATCATGCGCTGCGAAAGTTCGCCGAGCGTCATACCGTGCGGCTTGCGCTCGAGCTGCGCCATCAGATCGAAGCGCGGCAACGTGACGTCGAAACGCTCGCGCAGCCGGCGTCGGATTTCGGTTTCGATCAGGGTGTTGGTCGCAAGCAGGCGCAGCCAGAGCCGCAGCTCGGCTTTGTGATCGCCGGGCGCTTCCGCGATCTTGGTCTCGGCGTCGAGCGCCGCGGATGGTTCGAGCTCCATAAAGCCCTCGATCCGGCTTGCGGTCAAATTACTTTAAGCCTAAACTAATTTTCCTGCAAGCGGCGAAAACGCGAGGTTTCAAGCCATGCGAATCGCAGTGGTGGGCGGCGGGCCGGCCGGCGTCTATTTTTCGATTCTCGCCGCCAAGGCCTGGCCGAAGCTCGAAATCGACGTGTTCGAGCGCAACCGCGCCGACGATACTTTCGGCTTCGGCGTCGTGTTTTCCGACGAGACCCTCGATACCTTCGAAAAATACGACCGCGAGAGCTATCAGGCGATCGCCGACAATTTCGCCTATTGGGACGACATCGAAATCCATTTCAAAGGCAGCCGGCACCGGATCGGCGGCAACGGTTTCTGCGGCTGTGCGCGGACGACGCTGCTGAAGCTCCTGCACGATCGCGCCCGCACGCTCGGCGTGGGGCTGCACTTCGAAACCGAAGTCGATCCTTCGCTTTCGAGCCTCAAGGGCTACGACCTGATCGTCGCCGCCGACGGCGTAAACAGCAGAGTTCGCGAAGCGAACCGCGATCACTTCGGGACGGAGACCGATTATCGCCCGAACAAGTTTGCCTGGATGGGATCGACGCGCTCCTTCGATGCCTTCACCTTCTTCTTCAAGGAGACCGAGTACGGCATCTTCATCGCACACTGCTACCAGTACGAGCCGGGACGCTCGACCTGGGTCATGGAAGTGCAACCCGAAACCTTCAAACGGGCGGGGCTTGAGACGCTATCGGAAGAAGACTCCGCGCGCTTCCTGGAGAAAATCTTCGCCCCGGAGCTAGCCGGCCACAAGCTCATGACCAACCGCTCGATGTGGCGCAACTTCCCGCGCATCTCGAACGAGCGCTGGGTCATGAACAATGTCGTCCTTATCGGGGACGCCAAGGCCACCGCCCATTTCTCGATCGGGTCCGGCACCAAGCTCGCAATGGAGGACGCGATCGCGCTCTTCGAATCCCTCGGCAAGACGCGGCTCGACGTCCCGGCGGCGCTCTCGCATTTCGAAACCTCGCGCCGTGAAGACGTCGAGAAGACGCAACACGCCGCCGACGTTTCGCTGGTGTGGTTCGAGCATGTCGACCGGTTCTGGGACATGGACCCGCGCCAGTTCGCGTTCGGGCTGATGACGCGCTCGAAGGCGATCACGTGGGACAATCTGCAGCTGCGCGCGCCGGAGTTCGTCGAACAGGCCGGCGAAATGTTCGCGGAAACCGTTCTGGGCGCCAGCCGCGAGCGGCCGCTGCCGCCGATGTTCCAGCCCTTCAGACTGCGCGAAATGGAAATTCCGAACCGCGTCGTGGTTTCGCCGATGTGCCAGTACTCGGCGCAGGACGGCGTGCCGAACGACTGGCATCTCGTGCATCTCGGCGGACGCGCCATCGGCGGCGCGGGGCTGGTCTATACCGAAATGACTGACGTCTCGGCGGACGCACGTATCTCACCGGGCTGCGCTGGCATCTACACCGATGCACAGGAAGCCGCATGGAAACGCATCGTCGATTTCGTGCACGCGAACTCCGCGGCGAAAATCTGTCTCCAGCTCGGTCACGCCGGACGCAAGGGTGCGACCAAGCTGATGTGGGAGGGTATCGACGAACCGCTGGAAAGCGGTGCCTGGCCGATCATGGCGCCTTCGCCGCTTCCGTATTATCCGCACAGCGTCGTTCCGCGCGAGATGACACGCGCCGACATGGATCGGGTGAAGACGGATTTCGTGGCCTCGGCAAAGCGCGCCGAACGCGCAGGCTTCGACATGCTGGAGTTGCACTGCGCGCACGGCTATCTGCTCGCAACCTTCATCTCGCCGCTCACAAATCGGCGCACCGACGAGTACGGCGGATCGCTCGACCATCGCCTGCGCTTTCCGCTTGAAGTCTTTCGTGCCATCCGCGAAGTCTGGCCAATCCACAAACCGATGTCGGTGCGCATCTCCGCGACCGACTGGAAAGAAGGAGGCATCACCGGCGACGACTCGGTCGAGATCGCCCGCGCCTTCGCACGCGAAGGCTGCGACCTGATCGACGTCTCCACCGGACAGACCGTTTACGACGCAGAGCCCGTGTTCGGGCGCATGTTTCAGACGCCTTATTCCGACCAGATCCGCAACGAGGCAAAACTCGCAACCCTCTGCGTCGGCAACATCACGACGGCGGACCAGGTGAACACGATCCTCGCAGCGGGGCGCGCCGACCTCGTCGCGCTCGCGCGGCCGCATCTGGTCGATCCCTATTTCACAATGCGCGCGGCGGCCTGGTACGGTGTCGATACCATCGCGTGCCCGCCACAGTATCTGTCCGGCAAGGATCAGGCGTTCCGCTCGGCTGTGCGCGATCGCGCCGATCTTGCGGAACTTCGCCGCAGAGTGAAGCCGCGCAGTCATCAGCAGGCCTCGCGGAAACAGGCCGCCGAGTAGCGCGCAAACAACGTCAGTCCTGCTTCCGCACAGCGGAGCGCATGTTGCGCTGCGTCATGCGGCCGATTCACGCTGCGATGATTTCATGCGTTTCGCGCCTTCGCACATGCCACAGCGCTATTGACGAACCCTTTGCAAGTGCCTGAAAGTCTTGAGCGATGGCTCTTTGAAGCCAGCGTGCAAACCGATCACGGGTGTGCCGGCAGTCTCCGGCGTCGAACTCGAAGAACGAACAACAAAAAGAACGCGGCGCATCAATCGGTCGCAAATTCCTTTGGGAGGAAACCTAAGATGAAATGGCAAATGCCTAAGAAGCTGCTCGGGCTTGCTGCCGTCGGTCTCGTCGCCGGCGCCGGCTATCTCGCGCTGCCGCAGAAGACCGAAGCGCAGGGCGCGACGATCAAGATCGCCTATGTCGACCCGCTTTCCGGCCCGATGGCCGGCATCGGCGACACGGGTCTCAAGAACTTCCAGTTCATTCTCGAAGAGATCAACGCCAAGGGCGGCGCGAACGGCAAGAAGCTCGAGATCGTTCCGTTTGACAACAAGCTGAACGCCCAGGAAACCATCGTGCAGGTGCAGAAGGCCATCGACCAGGGCATCCGCATCATCACCCAGGGCAACGGCACCGCTTTCGCGATCGCGATCTCGGAGTTCGTGACCAAGTACAACGAGCGCAACCCCGGCAAGGAAGTCATCTATCTGAACTACGCCGCGGTCGATCCGATCCTGACGAACGAGAAGTGCAGCTACTGGCACTTCCGCTGGGACGCGAACACCGACATCAAGATGGAAGCCATCACGAACTTCATGAAGGGCCGCACCAACGTAAAGAAGGTGTACCTGATCAATCAGGACTACGCTTTCGGCCACGGCGTGCGTGACGCCGCACTCAAGATGCTGAAGGCCAAGCGCCCCGACATCGAAGTCGTCGGCAACGAGCTGCACCCGATCGCCAAGGTCACCGACTTCGCGCCCTATATCGCGAAGATCAAGGCCTCAGGCGCGGACAGCGTGATCACCGGCAACTGGGGTTCGGACTTC
Organism: Pseudomonadota bacterium; assembly: GCA_041694745.1. Classification (GTDB taxonomy): domain Bacteria; phylum Pseudomonadota; class Alphaproteobacteria; order Rhizobiales; family Xanthobacteraceae. The sequence continues at coordinate 176,038 of JBGFSD010000069.1, read as the reverse complement.
GCGCTGCTCGTGAAAGCGGCAGCCGACGCCGGTCTGCAGGTCGACTGGTATACCTTCTATGCCGGCGGCACCGGCGGCCCGACCGCGATGAAGCAGGCCAACCTGCCGAACCGCGTGTTCGCGATCGGCGAAGGCTTTGCCAACCTTCCGCACAAGGAAGCCCAGGAGTTCGAAAAAGCGCTTCGCGCCAAATACGGCGTCAGCCTGTTCTATCCGCGCGGCGTGAACCAGATGCGGATGCTGGCTGCCGCGATCAACCAGGCGAAGTCCGACGATCCGAAGAAGATCGCCGCGGCGCTGCACGGCATGAAGTTCGAGGTGTTCCACGGCGGCGAAGGCTATATGCGCGCCGACGACCACCAGTTCTTCCAGCCGATGTATCTCGCAAGCTTCGGCCCGATCAAAGCTGATCAGCCGTTCGACGAGGAAAAGACCGGCTGGGGCTGGTCGATCGCGGGCAAGATCGAACTCAAGGACACGGTCACTCCGACCACCTGCAAGATGAACAAGCCCTCCTAACGGGCTTGGCTGAAACGTCCGGCCGGAGCATTCCGGCCGGACGTTCTCATTCTCCGGATTTCGAATTTTCCAACCTCGGTCTGTGGGCAGGGAACCGTGGCTGAACTCATCATCATATCGACACTGAACGGCGTTCTGTACGGCCTGTTGCTGTTCCTGATGGCGAGCGGGCTCACGCTCATCTTCAGCATGATGGGCGTCCTGAACTTCGCGCATGCGAGCTTCTACATGCTCGGCGCGTTTCTCGGTTACCAGATCAGCCAGTGGGCCGGCTTCATACCCGCGCTGATTCTTGCGCCGCTGCTTGCCGGCGGAATCGGCGCGCTGGTGGAGCGCTTCGGTCTGCGTACGGTCCATAAACACGGACACGTCGCGGAACTGCTATTCACTTTCGGTCTTGCCTTCATCATCGAAGAGGTGATCCAGATCATCTGGGGCAAACTCTCGGTGGATTACCGGGTGCCGAGCTGGCTCGATTTTCCGGCCTTCACCATCTACGCGACGAACTACCCGGCATATAAAACCTTCATGCTCTTGTTCTCGATCGCGATCTTCATCGGGCTGATCCTGCTGCTGACCCGCACGCGCGCGGGCCTGATCATTCAGGCTTCGCTGACGCACCCGAACATGGTCGGCATGCTCGGCCACAACGTGCCACGGGTCTTCATGATGGTGTTCGGGCTCGGCACCGCGCTTGCGGCGATCGCGGGCGTGATCGCTGGCGCGGCCTTCGTCACGCAGTCGAATATGGCGGCGCTCCTCGGGCCGATTCTCTTCGTCGTCGTCGTGGTCGGCGGTCTCGGGTCGCTCTGGGGCGCGTTCGTCGCTTCGCTTCTGATCGGCCTCCTGCAAACCTTTGCGATCGCATCGGACTGGTCGCTCTACAAGTTCTTCGGCGACTATTTCACGCCCACGCGCGGCACGATCCTGCATGACGTGTGGACGGTGACGATCGCGCAGATCGGGCCGATCCTGCCCTATCTCCTGCTTGTGCTCGTGCTGATCCTGCGGCCGACCGGGCTATTCGGGACCCGCGAAACATGAGCGATACAACCAAATCCATGCCGGCGGCGGCCGGCGCTTCCGACATGGTCGCGCGCATCAAGCGCTACGGCGTGTGGATCGCCGCGGCTGCCGTCCTGCTCGTGCTGCCGTACATTTTCCCGTCCGGCGCCGCGATTACGACCATGTGCCTGATGGGCATCATGATCATCTTCGCGCTGTCCTATAATATGCTGCTCGGACAGAGCGGCATGCTCTCGTTCGGCCACGCGGTCTATTACGGCCTCGCCGCCTTCGTAACCGCGCATACGATAAACTGGGCGGTAAAGAACGGCGTGCCGATTCCGCTGCCGCTGATCCCGGTCGTCGGCGGCCTGACCGGACTTTTCTTCGGCATCCTGTTCGGCTCGGTTTCCACGCGGCGCGGCGGCACCGCATTCGCTATGATCTCGCTGGGTCTGGCCGAGCTCGTCTATTCGAGTTCGCTGATCCTGCGTAGCTTCTTCGGCGGCGAGGAAGGCATTTCCGCCGACCGCACCAAGTTGCTGCGCTTCTTCGGCTATAATTTCGGCCCGCAGATCCAGGTCTATTACCTGATCGCGGCATGGTGCCTGCTCTGCGTGATCCTGATGTATGCGATCACGCGCACGCCTCTGGGCCGCATGTGCAACGCCGTGCGCGAGAACCCCGAGCGCGTCGAATTCGTGGGCTACAATCCGCAGTTCGTCCGCTTCATCGCCTTCTCGCTCGCTGGACTCTTTGCCGGCGTCGCCGGCTCGCTCGCGGCGATCAATATCGAGCTTGCGCAGGCGAGCTTCGTCGGCGCCGCGCAATCGGGTGCGGTGCTGCTCGCGGCCTATATCGGCGGCGTCGCCTTCTTCGTAGGCCCGATCCTCGGCGCGGTTCTGGTAACGCTGCTTTCTGTGAAGCTCAGCGACTTCTCCGAAATCTGGGTGTTCTATTTCGGCGTTCTGTTCGTGACCATGATCTTGTTCGCGCCTTACGGGCTTTCCGGACTGCTCATGATGCACGCGCAGTTCTGGAGCGGACCGTTCGGCCGCCGTATCGCGCGCATAGGCAGGCTGTTTGGCGCCTATCTCATCGCTGCAATTCCCGCACTCATCATGCTCGCGGGCGGCATTCTTCTGATCGAGATGATCCACCACGTCGCGCAGAAGGGCGCGGAAGGCGCAAACATGCACTTCCTGCGCCGTCCCTATCTTACGGTGAATACATATGCGGCGCTGCCTTGGGTAGGCGCGACCATCGCCCTGATCGGCGGATTCTTCGCCTTCCGCTTCACCTGGCCGACCGTGGCGAAAGCCTGGAACGACGCGCTCGCCGATACGCAGCGGAGCCAGTCATGAACGCCGCGGTCGAACTCAAACAACTCGAAAAGCGTTTCGGCAAGACCGAGATCATCCGCGGCGTCAGTCTCGACGTCCGGCAAGGCGAGCGGCATGCGGTTATCGGTCCGAACGGCGCCGGCAAATCGACGCTGTTCAACCTGATCAGCGGCAGACTGCTGCCGTCGGCCGGCTCGGTTCATCTGCGGGGAGAAAACATCACCGGGCTGCGGCCGTTCGAGATCAACCGCCGCGGACTGTCCCGCAGCTTTCAGGTCACGAACATTTTCCCGCGTCTCAGCGTGTGGGAAAATGTCCGCTGCGCCGTATTGTGGTCGAAGGGCTACAAGTATTCGTTCTGGCGCAACGTGGACCGGCTTGAGGATGTGCGGGCGCGCACACAGGAAATTCTCGAACAGATCAATATGGCGAGCCGCGCGCAGATCCCGGCGGGCGTGTTGACCTATGCCGAGCAGCGCGCGCTGGAGATCGGCATTACCATCGCCGGAGGCGCGGACATCATCCTGCTCGACGAACCCACCGCCGGCATGAGCCGCGGCGAGGCCGAGCACGCGGTCGCGCTGATCCGCAAGGTCAGCGAAGGACGCACGCTCATCATCATCGAGCACGACATGGGCGTCGTGTTCAACCTCGCAGATCGCATCTCCGTTCTGGTCTACGGCCAGATCATCGCAACCGACGAGCCCGCGAAGATCAAGGCGAACCAGAAAGTACAGGAAGCCTACCTCGGAGCCGCCGGCCATGACTGACGTAATGCTCGAGGTGAAAGACCTGCACGCCTATTACGGCAAGAGCCATATCCTGCAGGGCGTGAATCTCAACGTGAAAAACGGCGAGATCGTTTCGATCCTAGGGCGCAACGGCGTCGGCCGCTCGACCACGCTCAAGGCGATCATGGGCGACGTGCCGCCGCAAGGCTCGATCATGTTCCAGGGCAGGCAGATCGCCGGGCTCAAGTCCTATCAGGTCGCCTATGCCGGGCTCGGTTATGTTCCTGAAGACCGCTCGATCTTTCCGGGACTCACGGTCGAACAGAATCTCATTCTCGGAGAAAAGTCGGCGCGCAAAAACCCGCGCTGGTCGATCGAGGATGTCTACGACCTCTTTCCGATCCTGCGCGAACGCAAGGACACCGACGCAAGCGTGCTTTCCGGCGGCGAGCAGCAGATGCTTACTGTATGCCGCACACTGATGGGCGATCCCGATCTCATCATGGTGGACGAGCCGACCGAAGGCCTGTCCCCGCAGATGACGGAGCGCGTCGGCAACCTTCTGAAGAACATCGCCGAGCGCAAGATTTCCATTCTGCTGGTCGAGCAGAAGCTCACGATCGCGATGAAGATTTCGCACCGCGTCTATGTGATGGGCCACGGCCACATCGTGTTCGAAGGTACGCCCGCGGACCTCGAAAAGAACGAGGCCGTGCGCCGCGAGTGGCTGGAAGTATAGTGCGCTTATCGGCCCATCAGTAGTCATGCCCGCGCCAAGCCCGGCCATGACGAACAAGAGTTCGTCAGCTCTTCCAGGCGAGGATGCGCTTGTCCGCGATCGCAAGACCGTAATTGCTGACGAGTCCTATCATGCCGAGCAGCAGAATTCCGGCGTAGAGATCGGCGGCACGATAGGAGCGCGCGGCATGCAGCACCGCGGTGCCCAGGCCCTCCTGCGCCGTCAATAGTTCGCCGACAACCGCAAGAATCAGCGCGACGGTGAGCGAAAGCCGCATGCCCGCGAGAATATCGGGCACCGCATTCGGAAGCCCGATCTTATAGATGAATTCCCAGCGCGACATCTGCAGAAGGCGAGAAACCTCTACCAGACGCGGTTCGACGTGGGCGAAGCCGTGGATCGTGCCGAGCAGCGTCGGCCAGACCGCGCCGAACACGACGACGCCGAGCACCATCGTTGCGTTGAGGCCGAAGATGGAGATCGCGACCGGAATGATCGCGGACGCCGGCAGCGGGCGCAGGAATTCGAGCGTGGGCTGGATATAGGCGCGCGCAACCGCGGAAACGCCGATCAGGCTGCCGATCGCGATCGCGACGAAGCTCGCGAGCAGCCAGCCCTGCACCATGCGGTTGACGGTCGCGAGCGTCTGCGGCAGCAGATCGCCGTTCACGAGTCCCCATTCGAGCGCCGCGATGGTCGCCGCGGGGCTCGGCAGAAAGACGCGCGAGATCAGCTCGAGCGCGGTCACGAGATGCCACAACAGCAACAGCGCGATCAGGCCGCCGACACCGAGCACGATATCTGTGATGCGGAAACGGATCATGCGTCGGCCATCAGTCCGGGCGTACGATGCGCGAACAGGCGCCCCTCGATCCGCACCAGGAAATAGTTGATCGCCCAGCCGAGGATGCCGACCCAGATCAGGAGCGCGAACATCCGGTCGGGCCGAAGCGACTCCTGTGCGACCATCAGACCGTAGCCGAGCCCCTGCGGATTGGCGGCAATCTCGACGGTGACCGAGACGACGAGCGACAGGCCCACCGCAAGCCTGAGCGCAGTAAAGAGGCGCGGCGCGGCGGCAGGCAGCATGATCTTGAAGATACGGGAGAAGATGCCGAAGCCCATCAGCTTGGAGACTTCGATCAGCCGCACGTCGATCTGTTTCAGCGCGTGCTGGGTAAGAATCAGAAACGGCCAGAACGTCGCCCAGGCGACGACCGCATATTCCATGCGGTAACCGTAGCCGAAGGTCAGCAGCGAAAGCGGAATCAGCGCGACAGAGGGAATCGGCCGCAGCATTTCGACCGACCACGAGGACAGCCTGTCCGCCGTGCGCATGAGCCCGATCAGAACGCCGCCCGCCGTGCCGGCAATCATGCCAATCAGCAGGCCTGCTGCCGCCGCAAACAACGTCTGATAGGTTGTGCGCAGAAACGTGCCGTCGGTCACGATGTCGACCGCGCCGAGCACGATTCTCGAAGGCGGCGCGAGTGTGTCGCTCAGAATCGGATTGAACAGAAACCAGATTTCCGACGCGGCGAGCACCGCGAGCGGAAACAGCCAGCCGCGCCAGCTTTTCGCGAGCGCGTCCGTCATGCGTGAATCCTGTTCATGATCTCGAACATCTCGCGCCGCAGCCGCAGAAACTCCGGATGCTCGCGCGTTGTGAGCTGGTCGCGCGGGCGCGGCAGCGGCACCTTGATATCGTAGGCGATGCGGCCCGGATTGGAATCGAGCGCAACCACGCGGTCGCCGAGGTAAAGCGCTTCTTCGATGTCATGGGTGACAAAGAAGACCGTTGTCCTGCGCTCGGCCACGAGCCGCAACACCTCGTCCTGCAAGGTCTGCCGCGTCATGGCATCGAGCGCGCCGAACGGCTCGTCCATCAGCAGCGTATCGGGCTCCTGCGCCAGCGAACGCGCAATCTGCAGACGCTGCTGCATGCCGCCGGAAAGCTGTCCTGGAAATTTGTTCTCGTGGCCGGCAAGGCCGACTTTCGCGAGCAACTCGCGGATCCGCTTCGGGCGATCCCGCGACGGCATGCCGCTCGCCTCCAGAGGCAGGCTCACATTCGCATAAGCCCGCCGCCACGGCAGCAGTGCGCGGCCGTAGTCCTGAAACACTACCGCGACCTTGCGCGTGGGAGCGCGCACCGGCCTGCCGTGGAGCAGCACCTGCCCGCTGGTCGGCGGCAGCAGGCCTGCAATCATACGCAGGAGTGTGGTCTTGCCGGAGCCGGAGGCGCCGATCACGCAGACAAACTCACCGGGCTCGACGGACATGCCGATCCCGGTGAGGATTTCGTTGGAGCCGAAGGAAAGACTGACATCCTTCAGCTCGATCGCGGTACTCGCAGCCGCCATTACTCGGCGACGAGCTTTTGCAGATTGAGCTTGGTGCGCAGCATCTTCTGCTTTTCCATGATCTCGATCCAGCGCGCCATGTTTTCCTGCGGGATTTCCGCGCGCCACTGGCCGTTGATCGGCATGGTCTTCAGCACTTCCGGCGGCAGCTTGATGTACTTGCCGATGGATTCGCGCAGGAACGCGTCGTCCTTGCGCACGTTCGCGACACCTTCTGCAATCGCTTCGCGGAAGGCCTTCGCCGCGCCCTTGTTCGCCTCGTACCACTTGCGGGTCGAGGAATATACGATGATCGGCATTTCGCCCTTCAAGACTTCATTGAAGTAGGTCGCGACCTTGCCGATGTTCGCCTGCACGATGCGGCTCATGATCGGCTCGCCGGTGATCACGCCGTCGACATTGCCCGCGCGCAGCACGTCGGCCATTTGCGGGAAAGATACTTCGACGAAGGTGACCTTCTTGATGTCGACGCCCTTTTCCAGAAGCCAATTCTGGAACAGCACATGCAGGAAGGCGCCGAGGCCAGGCACGCCGATGCGCTTGCCCGCGTAGTCCTCAGGCTTCGCGATGGTGATGTCGGTCTTGACCACGATCCCGAAATTCTGGTCGGACGGCAGCGTGGTGCCCGAACCCGCGATCGCGATCAGATCGAGACCGCTGTCGACGGCCTGCAGGAACACCGGCAGCGTGGTGCCGGCCAGATCGATCGAGCCGGACTGCAGCGCCGCCGGCATGGTGGAGTTCAGCGGGATCAGCTGAAACTCGACGTCGAGACCGCGCTTCTTGAAGAAGCCGGACTCCGCGGCAACGAAGCCGCTCGCGAAATCCGAGGTCGCGGTATAGGCGACCTTCATCTTGGTCGGGGTCTGCGCGACGAGTGCGTTCTGCAGGCCCAGCGTAAACAGCCCCGCCGCGAGAATCGCGAGCGCGGCAAAAAACTTCCGTTTCATTGTCTTCCTCCCTTATTCGATTTCTTCGGCCGATTTCTTGTTTGGTTATCCTGCCGCCTGGCGGCGGGTCTTCTTCTTGTTTTCTTCGGACGCGATCGCGAACCTACCCTGTTCCTTGGCGCGCAGCACCTCGGCGATGACATCGTTCGTAATCGCGATATGCGCCCGGATTGCGTGCTGCGCACGGGCGGCCTTTCGCGAAAGCACCGCTTCCATCAGTTCGCGATGTTCCGCGACAACTTCCTTCGCGGTAAAGCCATAGCCGCCGAGCAGACGGCGATAACGCGTCTTGCGCACATAGAGTTCGTCGCAGAAATTGCGCATGGATTCCAGCGGACAGGCGGCGATCAGGGCGCGGTGGAAGCGGTGATGCCGCTCTTCGAAGTAGTCGCGCTCCTTTTCGCCGCTCTTCATCAGCACGATCGCGCGCTCCAGCACATGATAGCTCGCGACGATCTCCTCTTCCCATTCCGCCGTCGCGTTCTCGATCGCGAGCCGCACCGCTTCGCCTTCGAGAAACTGCCGCGTCTTGGTGATATCGACGAGTTCTTCGATGCTTACCGGCGGAACGCGAAAACCCTTCTGCGCGCGCTGGTGCACGAAGCCTTCGGCGGCGAGTTGCGCGAGGGCCTCGCGCATCGGGCTCGCGCCGATGCCGTAGCGCGATTTCAGTTCGCGCATCTTCAGTTGCGAATCCGGCGCGAGCACGCCGGACATGATGTCCTGCTTGAGCTTGCGCAGCGCGGCTTCGGTCGCGGTCGAAAAACCGGTCTTGGCCAGGGTCGTCTGTGGCATTCGTCCTGCTTCCAATAGTCGACAAAACCAAAAATATCGATATTTTGCTCCCGGCGCAACAAGGCGGAAAGACTGCGCCGGGGAGTAAAACGCCATGAAAATCATCGATCTATCGGTGCCGCTGGAAAACGACGTACCGGCCGATCCGCCGGGCCGCGGCCCGAAAATCGAGTACACCGGCCACAAGGAGTCCGCGCCGCAGGTGTGCGCATTCTTTCCCGGCCTGAAGCCCGAAGACCTGCCGGAAGGCGAAGGCTGGGCGGTCGAACAGGTGAATCTCACGACGCACAACGGCACGCATCTCGACGCGCCCTATCATTTTGCATCCACGATGAATGACGGCGAACGCGCCTGGACCATCGACGAAGTGCCGCTCGACTGGTGTTTCCGCCCCGGCGTGAAGCTCGACTTCCGCCACTTCGAGCACGGCTATGTCGCAACCGCGGCCGACGTAGAAGCCGAACTGAAACGGATCGGCCACAAGTTGCAGCCGCTCGACATCGTCGTTGTGAACACGTCCGCGGCGGCACGCTTCGGCAAACCGGATTATCTCGCGAGCGGCTGCGGCATGGGCGCAGAAGCGACGCTCTATCTCACTTCGCGAGGCGTGCGCGTCACCGGCACCGACGGCTGGTCCTGGGATGCGCCCTTCGTTCACACCGCGAAGAAATACGCGGAAACGAAGGACGCCTCGCTGATCTGGGAAGGGCACAAGTCCGGCCGCAAGATCGGCTATTGCCACATCGAGAAGCTGCACAACCTCGAAACACTTCCGCCAAACGGTTTTCGCATCGCCTGCTTTCCCGTGAAAATCAAGGCTGCGTCCGCAGGCTGGACGCGCGCCGTCGCAATTCTGGAGAATTGAAATGAAGCTCGCGACCTTCGAGAAAAGCGGCAGACAGGCCGTCGGCGCAGTCGATACCGAGAGAAAGCAGATCCTCGATCTCGCGGCGGCGAACGGCGGAAACCCGGCTTTCGGAAGCATGCTTGCGCTGATCGAAGCGGGTCCCGACGCACTCGCTGAGGCGAAGAAACTCGCAGCAGAGTGGAAAGCAAGCGCTGCGCAGCCGCTGGAGGGAACGAAGCTGCTGGCTCCGGTGCCGGTGCCGCCGCAGATGCGCGACGCTTCGGTTTACGCGACCCATGTCCGGAACGCGCCACGCGGCATGCAGCGCTATCTGGCACGCAAGGCCCAAGGCGAGGAAGCCGCCGCGAAGATCCAGGCCGAGCCCGACGTACCGCCGGTCTACCGCCAGCTTCCGGTCTATTACATCACCAACCGCTTCAGCGTGGTGGGGCCGGAGACGACCGTCACCTGGCCGCGCTACAGCGAGCTGATGGACTTCGAGCTGGAGTTCGGCATTTATATCGGCAAGCGCGGCAAGAACATTTCAGCCGCGAGCGCCAAGGATTACATCTTCGGCTACACGATCTTCAACGATTTCTCCGCGCGAGATCAGCAAATGATCGAGATGCAGGGCCGTCTCGGGCCGACCAAGGGCAAGAGCTTCGACATGGGAAATGCCATGGGTCCGTGGATCGTGACGCCGGACGAACTCGGCGACCCGCAGAAGATGAACGTGGAAGTGCGGGTGAACGGCGAAGTCTGGGCGAAAAACACGACCGCCGACATGTTACACAGCTTCGAGAAAATGATCGAGCACATCTCTAAGGACGAGACGCTCTATCCGGGCGAGTTCATCGGCTCCGGCACCGTCGGCAACTGCTGCGGGCTCGAGCAGGATCGCTTCCTGAAGGACGGCGACACGATCGAGCTTTATGTCGACAGGATCGGCGTGCTGCGCAACAAGGTGGTGCGGCAGAAGTAGTCAATAAGAGCGCGGCAGGCAGAGCACATGTTCCGCGAGATAGGATAGAATCAGATTGGTCGAGATCGGCGCCACCTGATAAAGCCGCGTCTCGCGGAATTTCCGTTCGATGTCGTATTCCTCGGCGAAGCCGAAGCCACCATGCGTCTGCACGCACATGTCGGCGGCGGCCCATGATGCATCGGCTGCGAGCAGCTTCGCGAGATTGGCTTCCTCGCCGCAGTCCTCGCCGCGCTCGTAGCGTCCCGCCGCTTCGGCCACCATCAGCTCGGCGGCGCGCATCTGCGCATAGGCGCGGGCGATCGGAAACTGCACACCCTGGTTCTGGCCGATCGGCCGCGAGAACACGCTGCGCTCCTTCGCATAGACGGCCGCCTTTTCGATGAACCATTTCGCATCGCCGACACACTCGGCAGCGATCAGTATTCGCTCCGCGTTCATACCCGCGAGAATGTAGCGAAAGCCCTGCCCTTCTTCGCCAATCATATTTTCCGCAGGCACACGAAGATTCTCGAGAAAGATTTCGGTGGTCGCGTGATTCATCATGGTGCGGATCGGGCGGATCGTGAGGCCGTTGCCCGCCGCTTCCCGCATGTCGACGAGAAATACGGACAAGCCCTCCGAACGCTTCTTCACCTGTTCCTTCGGCGTAGTGCGCGCGAGCAGCAGCATCAGATCGGAATGTTCGGCGCGCGAGGTCCAGATTTTCTGGCCATTTACGATGTAGTGCGTGCCGTCACGCTTTGCCGTCGTTGCAATGTTAAGCGTATCCGTGCCGCTGGTCGGCTCGGTGACGCCGAAGGCCTGTAGCCGGATTTTTCCGGCGGCTATCTCCGGAAGATATTTCTGCTTCTGCGCGGCGCTGCCATGCCGGAGCAGCGTGCCCATCATATACATCTGCGCGTGGCAGGCGGCCCCGTTGCAGCCCGCTGCCTGCACTTCTTCGAGAATAGCGGCGGCGGCCGATAACGGCAGGCCGCTGCCGCCATACTCTTCGGGGATCAGCGCTGACAGAAACCCGGCTCTCGTCAGCGCTTCGACGAAGTGCCTGGGGTAGGCACGTTCGCGGTCCAGCTCGCGCCAGTAGCTTCCGGAAAACTGGTTACAAAGCGCGCGAACCGAAGCGCGTATCTCGGCATAAGAACTCGCGGCGCCCATCTGCACGCAGCGTCCTCAGCCTTCCTTCTTCTCTTCCTTCTTCTTCGGCTTGGGCTTCGGCTTCTTTGCCGCCGCGTCGTCTTTCGCCATGCACTTGGAGAGGAAATTCCTGCGTTCGGTGCCCTTGAGCTTCTGGTCGTCCGCGCCGAATTCGCAGGTCGCTTTCTTGTCCTTGGCGCTGACCGGCTTTTCCTGCGCGAAAGTTTTAACGCCGGGCGCAATAGCGAACAGGCCCGCAGCGAGAAGCACTGCCATCACTATGCGAATCATGGGTCGCTCCATCCGTTGCGGCGCGGCAACTCGGTGTCCGTTGCTCTAGCCCGGCCTCCGACCGGCCGCAAGATTGCGACCCGGCCCGGCTTGCACATGCCATGACGCTCGTTCATTTTTGTGGCGAAGGCAACGAGGCGGCCGGACAAAGATTGTATCAAGCCTCCGAAGTTCCGGCCGGATTCCAATGGCAACCGTCATCATTACCGGCGCGGCCGGCTTTATCGGCCGCGCATTAACCACTGCGCTGAAAAGCGCGCATTACGTCGTGGCGCTGGACGTACGCGAGGTGCCGGAGGAGCAGCGACTGCCGGGTGTAAGCTATGCCACCGCCGATATCGGCGACCCGAAGCTCGGCGAGATATTCCGCACTTACCAGCCGCAAACGGTCGTACATCTCGCATCCGTAGTCGCGGCAGGCGGCGACCCCGAGCGGGATTTCGCGATCGACGTGCTCGGCACGAAGAACGTGCTGGAGGCTTCGCTCGCAGCCGGCGCGAAGCATATCGTCGTGACCTCGAGCGGCGCAGCCTACGGCTACCACGCGGACAATCCGGTGCCGTTGTGCGAGACCGACGCGCTGCGCGGCAACGAGGACTTTCCTTACGCGAGGCACAAGAGGCTTGTGGAAGAGATGCTCGGCGAATGGCGCACGAAATATCCGCAGTTGAAGCAGACCGTGTTCCGGCCCTGTACGGTGCTCGGTCCCGGCACCAGCAACCAGATCACCGCGATTTTCTCGCGTCCGGTCGTGGTGGGCCTGAGCGGCACAGCAACGCCGTTTTCGCTGATCTCCGAGTTCGACGTAGTGGAGGCGCTCGCGAAGGCCGTGAACGAAACGCGTGACGGCGTTTACAATCTCGCGGGGGACGGCACGTTGAGCCTGCGCGAGATCGCGGACCTGCTCGGCAAGAAGTTTCTGCCGCTGCCGCCTGCACTCCTCAAAGCCGTGCTCTGGATTATGAACAAGCTGCGGATGACCAGCCTCAGCCCGGCACACGTGAAATTCATCCAGTACCGGCCAGTGCTCGCGAATGACCGTCTGAAGACCGAATTCGGCTATACGCCGCGCTTCGACGCGCGGGCGGTGTTCGAGCGCTATCTCGAAAGCCTGCGGAGCGGGACGTGACCTATCTCGTGATCGGCGCCGGTCCCGCTGGACTTGCCGCGGTTCGTTCGCTGAAAGAAGCCGGGCTGCCCGTCGAAGCGGCGGAACGCAACGCCGATGTCGGCGGACAATGGCTTTATGGGGCTTCGTCAAGCGCGGTCTATGCCTCGACGCACCTGATCTCCTCGAAGTCCACGACGGCGTTCGCGGACTTTCCGATGCCCGCGGAATGGCCCGCTTATCCCGGCCGCGCGGACATCGAGCAATATTTCAAGGATTTTGCGAAACGCTTCGGCCTCTATCCGCTGATCCGTTTCAACGACGGCGTTGCCAAGCTGGAGCGAAACGGCGCGAACTGGCGCGCGACTTTCGACCGGGGCGAAGAACGCGACTACGCCGGCGTCGTGATCGCGAACGGGCACCTGAGCGACCCCTTGACGCCGAAGGTGCCGGGTAATTTTTCCGGCACCGTCATGCATGCCAAGACATACAAGTCGCCGGAGATGTTCGAGGGCAAGCGCGTGCTCATCGTCGGCATGGGCAATACCGGCTGCGATATCGTGGTCGATGCGATCCACCGCGCGAGGTCCGTGCTCTGGAGCGTGCGCGGTGGCAATCACTTCGTGCCGAAGTTCGTGGCCGGAAAACCCGCCGACGAACGCAATCACAAGACCAAGCTCGTGCTGCCGAAGTGGCTGCGCTCGCGCCTGCACGAACCGATCGCGCGGCTGCTCGCGGGGCCGCCGGAACGCTTCGGCCTGCCCAAGCCGACCCATCGCCTCTATGACCGCACGCCGATCGTAAACTCGCTGGTGCTCCTGCATCTCGGGCAGGGCGATGTCGCGATAAGAAAGCCCGTGAAGAGTTTCGATGGCGATGCGGTGATCTTCGAGGACGGCAGACGCGACGAAGCGGACATCGTCATCTTTGCGACAGGCTACCGAATCACCTTCCCGTTTCTCTCCGATCTTTCGCCGCTCAACTGGCAGCCGCAATTCGATGCACCGCGGCTTTATATGAACATCTTTCCGCCCGAGGATAACGGTCTTTACATCGCGGGCCTGCTCGAAGGTGCCGGAGTCGGCTGGCCTGGACGCGCGCTGCAAACCGATCTGATCGCGGCTTATCTGAAAGCGAACAGAGAGAAGCCGTCCGCCGCAAAGGCGTTCCGGCGCGAGGTCGAGCGCTATTGCACGGCGCCCGCAAGCAAGGACCGCGGCGCGCACGGCATTTTCGTGGACTTCCTGCAATACAAGCGCGATCTCACGAGGGCGATCGCGCGCCTTTCCTAATCAGCTGGCCGCGTTTTTTGCCGCGGCTATTTCGGCGAATCCGGAATAGGCTTGGTAGGCGTGGCTGGCGTACATGACCGAGGGCCCGGCGCCCATGTAGACGGCCATGCCGATCGTTTCCAGCACTTCGGCTTCAGAAGCATGCTGGTCCACCGCTGCCTTGGCGTGGAACGCGATGCAGTCGTCGCAGCGGACCGCGATCGAGATCGCGAGCGCAATCAGCTCTTTTGTTTTGGTATCGAGTGCGCCCGGCTTCAGCGCCGTCTGCGCGCTTGCGGCAAAGGTTTTCATAACGTCGGGCGTCTTGGCGCGAAGCTCGCGGAGCTGCGAAGTCAGCGCGGAGACGGTTTCGGGCCAGTTGGTCTGCGTATTCATATCGTCCTCATTGAGCCTTTGGTTTGAGGCTAGCGGCCCGAGCACAGCCCGGCTTTGATTCGGGTCAAGCCGGGACCCGCCCTCAAAGACCGTACGTCCGAGCCCGGGCCATCAATTTCTGCTTCGCTGCAGGCATGTGGCCTATGTAAAATGTGAGCCGATGGAGCAATTCATACCCTGGATGAAATTCGCATTCTGCGCACTGGTCATCGGCTTCGCGGGCCCGCGGCTCACGCGCTATGCGGACGTGATCGCCCGCCATACCGGGCTTTCGCGATCGTGGATCGGGCTCGTGTTGCTCGCCACCGCGACTTCGCTGCCGGAATTATTTACGGGCTTGAGCGCTGTGATCGCAGCGGCGGCGCCGGACATCGCCGTGGGCAACGCGCTTGGAAGCTGCGTATTCAATCTTGCGATGCTCATTCTCCTCGACGAACTTAGCCGCGACGAGCCGATGTATCGCCGCGTAGATCAAGGGCATCTGCTTACGGCCGGATTCGGCATCATCATGATCGGGTCTGCGGGTGCGTTTCTGCTTCTCAGTCGCAGCCCGCTCAATCTCCAGATCTTTCATATCAGCGCCTACACACCGCTGCTTATCGTGCTTTATGTCGTGGCAATGCGGGGCGCCTTCGTTTACGAGCGGCGCGTAAGACGCCCGCCCGAGATGATGCAGGCGGCAGACGACGTTTCCCTGAAAACGGCACTGATTCGTTACTTTGCGGCCGCCGCGGTCGTCGTCGCCGCTGGCTCGTGGCTGCCGTTTATCGGGGCCGAGATCGCCGAACTGATGAGCTGGAATACCACGTTCGTCGGAACGCTTCTGATCTCCGCGGCGACCACGCTTCCCGAACTCGTCGTGACGATCAGCGCGCTTCGCATGGGCGCCGTCGATATGGCGATCGGCAATCTGCTCGGCAGCAACGTCTTCAACATTCTGATTCTCGCGATCGACGACCTCGCTTATGTGAGCGGGCCGCTGCTTTCCGCGGCGTCGCCGGCGCACGCGATTACTGCGTTCGCAGCCGTGGTGATGTCGGGAATATTCATTGCTGCGATGCTCTACAAGCCCGAAAGCCGTATTCGCGGAACGATCGGATGGGTCAGCATCGCGCTTCTGTTCGTGTACCTGTTCAGTGCCTATGCGATCTTCCTGCATGGGCAGTGAAGCGGTACGCGCCGGAAAGCTCGCGCGGTCCGGCCGGCCGCGGTTAATGGTGAAGGAACAATACCACCGCCGATCTGTTCAGAACCTCGCGCGTGGTCGAACCGAAAATCTCGCGAATGCCGCGACGGCCATAGGCTCCCATCACGATCATACCGGCATCGATGCGCTTCGCATAATCGAGAATCTCCGCCGAATGCTTCGAGATTTCCGCGGCACCCAGGCCGACAGGCTGCGCAACCCCCGATCCGTGACGGACCAGCAGTTCGCAGGCCTGCTTCGCATGGTTGAGCGCGGCACCGGAAGACTCCGCCATGCTCAACACATGTACTTCGGCCCCTGCCGCAAAGCCGAGCAGCGCAAACATGTGCAGCGCCCTGGAGGATGCGGGGCTCCCGTCAAACGCGACGACTACAGGCCGGCCTGAGACGGGAAGATCATCACCCTGCGCTTCCGGCACGAGAAGTACCGGGCGCGGTTCTTCGCGGACGATCTTGTCCACACACAAGGGCAGATCGTAGAGCTCGCCATCGATATCGAAGATGCTGTTCTTTCCGAGCGCGACGATATCGTGCGCGGTCGCAGCCTCGGCGACCAGACTTACCGGGTTTCCTTCGGCCGATTTCGCATTGAACGAAAGCACTCCGGAGCTCGCGGCCTTCGATTTGAATTCCTGCACGACGCTTTCGATGCGTTCTCGCGCGGTAGAAAGCTTCGACAAGTCGAGTGCGGACTTCAGGCCGATTGCGCCGATCGGCAGCGCCTCGGGCCGCTGGATCCATGCTGAGTTGACGATCCCGATTCCTTCGATATGGGCGTCGCGATCCTGCGCAAGCTTGAGTGCCAACCGCGATGCACGCGCGCTGGAACTCGACCCGTCGAGCGCTACCAAGATGCTCCGGAGCATTGCGATGTCCTATCCTTCGTTGCGGTACGCTTCACAAACTATGATGCGACGCATGTTGGATAGTACAAACGCGAGTAGCCTCATTGACTCAGGTCAAGCATGAATACTGCGCACGCAGCAGGCCGCCGTGACGCTGGCTACGCAATCAATGGCCCGAAAAATTTGCAGCGCGCACGAATAACATCAACGTAGTTCTACTGGTTCCGTACACGCAACAAGCAGCGGAAGCGCGTTCAGGATTCGCGGGGCGCCAACCGGGTTCAACGGGAATAAACATTCTTCATGTGAATGGCGGAGAGAGAGGGATTCGAACCCTCGATACGGTTTCCCGTATACACGCTTTCCAAGCGTGCGCCTTCAACCACTCGGCCACCTCTCCGGAGGCAAGGGGCATAATACGGCGGCGCGGCCAGGACAAGAACCGCCGGGAAAATGCTCGATTGTGCAGGCAAGGCTGGCCTCATGGCCTGCCGACAGGGTAAGCGGAAGGCAGCATGATCCGCTTTTTGTTTCGATTTACCGGACTCTGGCTGCTCGCGGGCGCATTCGTCGCGCTCGTGATCGACGGAACCCGCAGCGTCAGCGCCTCCAGGCTCGTGCTTGCGCCGGTGCGCGATGCCTGGGAGCTGATCGATCCGGCAAGTCTCGATGCGGTCCAGAAGAAATTCGCCGGCGGCGCGGCAGAAAACGCGCTCGGGCTCCTGCTCGCAATGCCTTTCTTCGCGCTGCTGGCGCTTGCCGGTCTGCTCCTGCTTCTCGTCGGCCGCCGCAAGCGCGACGTCCGCATCGGCTATTCCTCGCGCGACTGAACCGGCGCACTCTCGTTTCTTTGATGTTTGTCTCGCTCGCGGAACGGCGAGCGCGGACCTATATTGCGGCCAGAGCCAGGGAGACTTGAGAATGCTCTTCTTCCGCAAAAGCCTCGAAATCCCCGCCGCCAAGGACGCACTGCCCGGCCGCGCCGAAGCGATCCCGACCGCGCAGGACCATTTCGTCCTGCGGACGCCGCTGAAAGGCCCCTATCCCGCCGGCACCAAGCAGGCGATTTTCGGTCTGGGCTGTTTCTGGGGCGCGGAGCGCAAGTTCTGGGAATTGCCGGGCGTCTATACCACCGCCGCCGGCTATGCAGCCGGATACACACCGAACCCAACCTATGAAGAGGTCTGTTCAGGCCGCACCGGCCACAACGAAGTCGTGCTCGTCGTCTATGACCCCGCGAAGGTTTCCTTCGAGCAGCTCCTGAAAACGTTCTGGGAAAGCCACGACCCGACGCAGGGCATGCGCCAGGGCAATGACGTCGGCACGCAGTATCGTTCGGGAGTATATGTCTCCGATCCCGCGCAGCACGCGGCGGCGCTTGCCTCCAAGGCGGAGTACGAGAAGGCGCTGAAAGCCAAAGGCTACGGCACCATTACAACTGAAATTCTGGAGGCGCCGGAGTTCTATTTCGCCGAGGCCTATCACCAGCAATATCTGGCGAAGAACCCCATGGGCTATTGCGGCCTGGGCGGCACCGGCGTCGCCTGCCAGATCGGGACCGGCGTTTCCGCTTCTGCACAGTAGCCCGCTTGCTAGAATCCCGGCCGCCGTGGCATCGGTTGGATGATGAAGAAGACCGAACCGCGGCGGACGCCCGTGCCCGAAGGCTGGCTGGAATGGATTATTTTCCAGAGCCGCTGGGTCATGGCGCCGTTCTATCTCGGCCTGATCGTCGCGCTTTTCGTACTGCTGTTTAAGTTCATTCAGGAGCTGATCCATTTCGTTGCGGTCGCAGCGCCCTCGACCGAAGCCGACATTATCCTTGGCGTCCTCGCGCTGATCGACCTTTCGCTAACCGCGAACCTCGTGCTGATCGTCATTTTCTCCGGCTACGAGAATTTCGTTTCCAAGATCGATCCGGAAGGGCACCCCGACTGGCCGGAGTGGATGACGCAGATCGACTTCTCCGGTCTGAAGCAG
Organism: Pseudomonadota bacterium; assembly: GCA_041694745.1. GTDB lineage: Bacteria > Pseudomonadota > Alphaproteobacteria > Rhizobiales > Xanthobacteraceae. The sequence goes on along the minus strand of JBGFSD010000069.1, from coordinate 157,530 downwards.
AAACTGTTCGCCTCGATCGTCGCGATTTCGGCAGTGCAAGTGCTTAAAGCTTTCATGAAGCTCGGCAATGTGCCGGACGGCACCGCCGGTGCGAGCACCGACCGCTATCTGTTCTGGCTGGTCGGCATTCACGTCGTGTTCGTGCTTTCCGGCCTTGCGCTCGCCTGGAGCGACAAGATCGCAGACAGCGGCAAGAAAAAGGGCGCGCACTAAGCGTATCGACGGCGCTAGATCCGGGAATATTCCAGGTACCAGTCGACGAACCGGCTCACGCCTTCCTCGATCTTCGTCCCGGGACGGTAGCCGGTGAGCTTCTCCAGAAGATCGGCGCTCGCAAAGGTATCGCGCACGTCGCCCGGCTGCATCGGCATCAGATTGCGGATGGTTTTTTTGCCGAGCTTCGCTTCGATCGCGTCGATGAATTTCGTAAGCTCCACCGGCGCGCCGCCGCCGATATTGACGACACGATAGGGTGCTGCGGGGCTTAACGAATCAGCCGCATCGCTCGCAGCACCCCGCTCTGGTGCGAGCGGCACGAGCCGAGCGATCGCCTCCACGAGGTCCTCGACAAAGGTGAAGTCGCGCGACATGCGCCCTTCGCCATAGACGTCGATCGGCTCGCCCCTCAGCGTCGCGTCGACGAACTTGAAAAGCGCCATGTCGGGCCGGCCCCACGGACCGTAGACCGTAAAGAAACGGAACACCGTCGTCGGAATATCGAACAGGTGCGCATAGGAATGCGCCATCAGCTCGCCCGCCTTCTTGGTCGCGGCGTAGAGCGTGAGCGGATGATCGGCCCGCTCGGTTTCGACAAAAGGCATCTGCTGGTTCGCGCCATAGACCGAGCTTGTCGATGCGAACATGAAGTGCTTCGGCGGTGACGGGCGCATGACCTCCAGTAAATTGAAGGTGCCGTCGATGTTCGAGCGGACATAGGCCTCCGGATTTTCCAGGCTGTAGCGCACGCCGGCCTGGGCCGCGAGATGCACGATCACGTCCGGCTTCGCGGCGGCGTGAATTTCGGCGATCAGTTCGCCGTCCTCGAGATGCGCGATATGCGCGGTGAAACGGTTCGAGCCCGCGAGCACGGCGTGGCGCTTCTTCTTCAGTTCGACATCGTAGTAAGGCGTGAGCGCATCGACGCCCTGCACTTCATGGCCGTCGGCGAGCAGCCGTTTCGCAAGGTGGAAGCCGATGAAGCCCGCGGTGCCGGTGATCAGGAAGCGCATCGGTGCATTTGCCGCGGCTTGGGGGAAAAGTGGCGCACCCGACACGATTCGAACGTGTGACCTTTGCCTTCGGAGGGCAACGCTCTATCCAGCTGAGCTACGGGTGCTTCCCATCCCAGATATCCGATTGGGGCGGCTACCGCAACGCATGGGCCAGCACCGCCAGTCGCTGCGAGATTTCGCTCGCGGGATCAAGGAGCGGATCAAGCACGGTGAAATGGTTTGCGCCCGAGATCTCGCGATAGGCGGTTTTGACGCCGCACTTCCCCCACGCTTCCGCCACCGTGCGGCTCTGGCGCAGATACTCTGCGCTTTCCGCTCCGCCGACCCAGGCGTCGAGCGTGCGCCCTGAGGCAACCGGCCAATGCAGAGGCGAGTTCTGCCGCGCGTCGGCCTTATCGAGCTTGAGCGCGCTGTTCACCGAGGTCGAAACGAGCGGAGTCAGATCGAACAGGCCCGAGATCGAAAGTCCGGACGGCACAAGATCCTCCGGCACGCTGGCGTCGCGTCTCTTCCAATCGGTCGCAAGCAGGCAGGCGGTCAGGTGGCCGCCGGCGGAGTGGCCGCAGGCCACGATCCGCCTTGCGTGGTATTTCCAGAGATGCAGCGCGGATGCGCGAACCTGTTCCACGATATCGGCAAGCCGCACTTGCGGGCACAGATCGTAGCCGCAGAGCACAAGCGCCACGCCGTTCTCGTTCGGCGCCTTCGCGAGATGGCTGAAGAAGGAAGGGTCGAGCGCCTGCCAGTAGCCGCCGTGAATAAAGAGCGCGAGTGGCGCTTCGCGCGAAGCAGAAGGCCAGAAAATATCGAGGGTCTGGCGCGTGCTTGCGCCGTAGGCGATTCCGAGTTCGGCGTTCTCATGTGCCGCGCGAAACGCGGCCGCCGCCGCCTTCCATCCCGCGATGATGCCGGGATGCTCGGGCACGCGGGCGCGGTTGTTATATTCGGCTTCGAGATCGAGCGCGGTCATGTGCGCGAGATTGCGACAGACCCTTAAAGCAAACAAGGGCGGCGAACCAGGACGCCGCCCTTGTCTTTACGCACTACCGAGGCAGTCAGTTTACCGGTGCAGGCTTGATCTGCATGCGCAGGGTTTCTTCGACCACCTGATCGAAGGAGTCCTTCTTCGCGTCCTTCGGCTCTTTCTTGCGCTCCGCGGCGGCGAACTCGTCGCGCTTCTTTACAAGCTCCGAGATTTTTTCATCGAGCATCTTCCGTTCGGCGCTCTGTCTCTGGAGTTCGGCCTTGCGCTCGGCCTGCGAGAGCTTCTGCAAGGCTTCCGGCAGTTCCGCTTCGGGAATGCTTTCGAGCTGCACGCGGCCCGCGGCCGCGTCGGCAACAAGGTCGCCGTCGGTGGAAACCACACCCTTGCGGACCTTGTTCTGATAGACCGCGATTTCGGTTGCCGTCGAAGAAGGCGCCGCGGCGACGTTGTCGAGCCGGTTTCTGATATCCATCTGCTGCGCGTGCTTGCCGTAAGGCAGCACGGTACGGTTGAGCTTGATCTGAAGCTCGATGATTTCGCGGTCATACGGCGTGACGATCACCCGCGCGACGCCGCCGTCCTGCGGGATCGGAATGTATTTGCCTTCGCCGCGTTGTGCGATCTCGCGCCAGAAGCGCTCTGTGTCGCGCGCCGAGCCCGCCTGCACGGCATTGACAATGATCCCGCGCGCGCGGGCGTCGCTCAGGATCTCCGGATATTTCCGATCCTGCTTGTAGTCCATGTGCGGCGGCGCGTCGCCGACCAGAAAAACGATCCTCCGCACATGTTTTTCCTGCGACCAGTTCAGCCTGGTCACCGCGACATCGAGCGCCTCGTTCACGCTTTCGGGCCAGTCGCCGCCGCCCTGCGCCCGGAACTTGAGCAGCTCCGCGTAGAGACCCTGAATATCCGTCGTCAAATCGAACTTTTTCGTGACGTACTCGTCGCCGATGTCGCGATAGGCGACCAGCGCCATGCGCACCTCGGCGTCCGGATTGGTGTCGACGATCGAGGTCGCAATCGACCAGATCTTGCGTTTCGCGTTCTCGATCAGTCCGCTCATGGAACCGGTGGTGTCGAGCACGAAAGCGACTTCGACCACCGGTTTTTGTGCATAGGCCGGATGCGTCGGGAACGGCACGATGAACCCCGCGACCAGCGCGAGATAAGCAAGCGTCATGCGCATGAAACCCTCTCCCAAAGGAATGCAATGTTGCGCACAAATGCTTGCGGCCGATGCGGGCCGAAGGGAGATGGAACCGCGGCAAGGCGCGGGCGCGGCTGTGGCAAAATTCGCGTGCGTTCAGGTCAAGACCACTGCCGGAGTTTTCGCGCTTTGACGGCGAACACGCGATTGCTAGGTTGAGACGCAAGCACCATGACGAATCCGGTCCCGGTCCCGCCGCTTTTCGGCCAAAACAATCTCGAGCCCGCGCGCATAATCTGCCGCGGTGCGATTCGGCTGCTGCATGCGATGGGCTATGCCGCGATACTCGAGCTCCCGCTGCCTTCCGGCCGGCGCGCGGACATCGCCGCGGTCGGGCCTGGCGGCGAGATATGGATTGTCGAAGTGAAGTCATGCCTCAACGACTTCCGTACCGACCGGAAATGGGAGGAATACCGCGCCCATTGCGACCGGTTGTTCTTCGCTGTCGACCGAGATTTTCCGCAGGAGGTCATTCCGTCAGACGCCGGGCTGATGGTGGCCGACGGCTATGGCGGCGCGATCCTGCGCGAGGCTCACGCGCATCCGCTTGCCGCGGCATCCCGCAAGGCGGTGATGCTCAGCATCGCCCGCGTTTCGTCATCTCGGCTTTCTGCGATCAGCGATCCTAAAATCCAAGCCGAATTGTTTTAAGTTTAACGCGGCGCGCGCTTTGCGAGAATCCGCTGCAAGGTGCGGCGGTGCATATTCAAGCGCCGCGCGGTCTCCGAAACATTGCGTTCGCAAAGTTCGTAGACGCGCTGGATGTGTTCCCAGCGAACGCGGTCGGCCGACATCGGCTTCTCCGGAGGCGGCGCTTTCTCGCCGGCAGTCGCGGTCAGCGCAGCGTAAATGTCGTCGGCATCAACCGGCTTGGCGAGATAATCGACCGCGCCGAGCTTGATCGCAGTCACGGCGGTCGCGATGTTGCCGTATCCGGTGAGCACGATCCCGCGCGCCTCGGGACGCTTCTCTTTCAGGGCCGAGATCACGTCGAGCCCGTTGCCGTCGCCAAGCCGCATGTCGACCACGGCATAGGCCGGCGGATTGTCCTGCACGCGTGCAAGGCCGTCCGCGATACTATCTGCGGTAGAAACCTCGAAGCCGCGGCCTTCCATGGCGCGCGCCAGCCGCTCCAGGAACGGCTTGTCGTCGTCAACGATTAGCAGCTGTTTGTCGGTACCAAGGCCGTTGGCGGTAGCATCGGCCATCGCAAAGTGCTCCATGTCTCACGCTTTCGGCGTCAAAACGCCGCTTACCTGCCCGCTCTGAAGTTTCTGAAAAGCGGGCCTCGCCGCTCCCTGCGACATTTAGTGCGCCGGGGTCCGGATGGCAAGTGAGGGTACAGGCTCACCGTCGGTGCGCGCTGCGGTTGTGTTGCCGGGTGCTTCCAGCGCGTCTCTTTTCCAGTGCAGGCGAACAACGGCGCCGGTTGCGGGCGGCGCGCGGTTCTCGACACGCAAAGTTCCGCCGCCGCGTTCGATCAGCGTCTTCGCGATGAAGAAGCCGAGACCGAGACCGCCCTCTTCATCGCCCTTGCCCTTCCGCAACAGGCTTTGTCCGCGGGCACGCAGATAGGGCTCGCCGATGCGGCCGATAATTTCAGGCGCGAACCCGGGCCCGTCATCCGAAACCGAAATATCGACTGTGTCTTCGCTCCAGTTCGCTTCGATCAATACTTTCTCCCTCGCAAAGTCCGCGGCGTTCTCGATGATGCTCTCAAGACCGTAGAGAACTGCCGGGTTCCGCGCGACCACGGGCTCGCGTGAGCGGTCGTCAGGAAAGCGGATTTCGAATTCCGTATCGAAGTCGCGCAGCGGGGCCACGACTTCCTCCACGAGATGCGAGAGCGTGATCCGGTCGAAGGGCGCGAGTCCGGACTCGAGCGAGGTCAGCGTTCGTAGAATCGTGCGGCAGCGTTCGGTCTGCTGACGGAGAAGCTTGATGTCGGCCCCATGCGGGGAGTTCTCGGGCATCGCGCGCTCCAACTCGCGCACCACGAGTGCAATGGTCGCAAGCGGAGTGCCGAGCTCATGCGCGGCCGCTGCAGCCAGGCCGTCGATCGCGGAAATCTGCTGCTCGCGCGCGAGCACAAGCTCGGTTGCGGAGAGCGCATCGGAAAGCTTTCGCGTTTCGTCGGCAACACGCCAGGCATAGGCACCGATGAACACCACGGAGACGACGATTGAAGTCCAGATGCCGACGATATATTGCGGCGGCAGGGTCATCGGCTCGCCGCGCCACGGCAGCGGATGCGCGTGCACCGCGAGCATGCTGGCTACGGCTACGACCAGCGTACCGAGTAGCAGCGTGGTGCGAGGCTTCAGCGCCATCGCCGAGATCAGCACCGGCGCGAGAAAGAGAATGCTGAACGGATTGACGAGGCCGCCGGTCAGATAGAGCAGCATAGCGAGCTGCACGATATCGAAGGCGAGCAATGCGCCCGCCTCCTTGTCGGAAAGACGATAGGTCGGGCGGTAGGCAAGACGAAGCGCGATGTTGACGGCCGCCGTGATGCCTACCACCGCGAAAGCCGGAACCGCGGGCAGCGAGAAGTCGAGCCCCCATTCCACGATCGCGAGCGCAGTCGCCTGGCCGGCGATCGCAAGCCAGCGCAGATTGATCAGTGCGTTCAGGCCGATTCCGAAATAGTGATGCGGGCCGGTTGCGCGTGCATGCAGATCTGCCATGCGGGCATTCTAGGCGGTCGGCGGGAGTTCGACGACCCCGCCCCATTTCGGCTAGAAGCTCGGGCTAATCGCAATGTGAACCCGGCAAAAACGCCAGCGCGCCTGTGCTTCCTTCCATGAATATGAGTGTTCCGCCCCCGGCGATCGAAGCCGACCGCCTGACCAAGCACTACGGCGAATCCGTCGCGGTGGACGGCATTTCCTTTTCAATCCCGGCGGGCAGCGTGACCGGGCTCCTGGGCGGCAACGGCGCGGGCAAAACCACGACAATCGGCATGATCATGTCGCTGGTGGTGCCGACTTCAGGCCGTGTGAGCGTGCTCGGGCACGATATGGCGCACGACGCCTACCGCGTGCTGCACCGGATGAATTTCGAGAGTCCCTATGTCGATCTTCCGCACCGGCTGACCGTGCGGCAAAATCTTTCGGTGTTCGGCAGACTCTATGGCGTGAAGAATGTCTCCGAGCGCATCGCGCGGCTGGCCAGCGATCTCGATCTCGAGGACTTCGTCGATCGCGCGTCCGGCAAGCTTTCCGCAGGCCAGAAAACGCGCGTGGCGCTCGCGAAAGCGCTGATCAACGAGCCCGACATTCTCATTCTGGACGAGCCGACCGCCTCGCTCGATCCCGACACCGCCGACTGGATTCGCAGCCATCTCGAACGCTACCGGGCAAACCGGAATGCCACCATCCTGCTCGCCTCGCACAATATGAGCGAGGTGGAGCGTCTTTGCGACCGTGTGCTGATGATGAAGCGCGGCAAAATTGTCGATGACGACGCACCCGCGAAGCTGATCGCGCGCTACGGCCGGCATAATCTCGAAGAGGTTTTCCTCGATATCGCGCGCGGGCGCGGCGCGGCGAACAAGGAGGCGGCGGAATGATCGCCCCCTCGCCCGCCTTCTCGGTCTCGCGGATTTTCGCGATGATCACGCGCCACTGGTACCTGTTGCGCTCGTCCTGGCCCCGGCTCCTGGAACTCGTCTACTGGCCGCTGGTGCAGATGGTCATGTGGGGCTTTCTGCAAAGTTTCATGGCGAAGCAGACCGGCGCACTCGCGATGGCAGCCGGCACGTTCCTCGCTGCGGTGCTTCTGTGGGACATTCTGTTTCGCGGCCAGCTCGGCTTCTCGTTCTCGTTTCTCGAGGAGATGTGGTCGCGCAATCTCGCGAACCTGATGATCTCGCCGCTCAGGCCGATCGAGTTCGTGCTCTCGATGATCGCGATGAGCCTGATCCGTCTCGTCATCGGCGTGGTGCCGGTCACGTTCCTCGCCATGCTTTTTTTCGGCTTCAACTTCTGGGGTCTCGGCCTGGCGCTCGGCGCGTTCTTCGCGAACCTGCTTTTGACGAGCTGGGCGATCGGATTGCTGTGCGCAGGGCTCGTCTTGCGCAACGGGCTCGGGGCCGAAGGACTGACCTGGTCGATCATGTTCCTGTTTCTGCCGCTGACCTGCGTCTACTATCCGGTTGAGACGCTGCCTTCATGGCTGCAAGCGATCTCCTGGGCGCTGCCGCCGACCGCGGTGTTCGAGGGCATGCGTGTGCTCGTGCTGGAAAACACCTTCCGCGCCGATCTGATGCTCTGGGCGCTCGCGCTGAACTTGATGTGGATCGCGCTCGCAGGCTGGGCCTTCATGCGGCTCATGCACGCTTCGAAGCGCATGGGCTCGCTGCTCTCCGTCGGCGAATAGCCGCCCCCCCATTTGACCTAGTCAAAAAAACGTCTCAGGGTCCCGCGCCGCAACAAAAGGCCCTGAAAAGACAGTGATTCTCATGCCGATTGGCGAATTCGGACGCGCACCGGACCTGCCCGAACAGACCACGGGCCCCGCGCTCGCGACCCCGCTCTACTGGTTTTACGAATGGGGCCAGGCGGCGCTCAACCCCTCGCGCGCGCTTGCGGACGCCACGCGCCTCTATTTCAAGAACCCGATCAATCCGCTCTCGCAGACCGAGTTCGGAAAGAACATGGCGGCGGCGGCCGAACTCTTCGAGCGCACCACGCGCCGCTACGGCAAGCCGGAATGGGACATCTCCTCCACGCTGGTAGGCGGCGAGCGTGTGCCGGTCACGATCCGCGCGGTATGGGAGCGCCCGTTCTGCAAGCTCCTGCATTTCGAGCGCCACTTCGAACACGCGCCGAAGCGTCCGCAGCCGCGCATTCTGATCGTGGCGCCGATGTCCGGCCACTATGCAACGCTCCTGCGCGGAACGGTGGAAGCGTTCCTGCCGAACCACGAGGTCTACATCACGGACTGGGCGGATGCGCGCACCGTGCCGCTCGCCGAAGGTTCGTTCGATCTCGACGACTACATCGACTACGTCATCAGCATGTTCCACTGGCTCGGCATCGGTGCGCACGTGATCGGCGTGTGCCAGCCTTCGGTACCGGTGCTCGCCGCGGTCGCGCGCATGGAAGCCGAGAACGACCCCTATGTGCCCTTCACGATGACCTTGATGGGCGGGCCGATCGACACCCGAAAAAATCCGACTGCCGTGAACCGGCTCGCGGAACAGCGCGGGATGAACTGGTTCCGCACGCATGTGATTACGCGCGTACCCTTTCCGCATCCCGGCTTCATGCGCGAGGTCTATCCGGGGTTCCTGCAGCTCGGCGGCTTTATCGGGATGAATCTCGATCGCCACGTCGAAGCGCACCGCGAGCTGTTCAATCATCTGGTTGAAGGCGACGGCGATTCCGCAAAGAAGCACCAGGAATTCTATGACGAGTATCTGGCGGTGATGGATCTTACCGCTGAGTTTTACTTGCAGACGGTCGAAAAGGTCTTCGTGCGCCATGAGCTGCCGAACGGCACCTTCAAGCATCGCGACAAGCCGGTCGATCCGTCGCTGATACGCCGCACCGCGCTGCTCACCATCGAAGGCGAGAACGACGACATCTCCGGACTCGGACAGACAAAGGCGACCCACGAGCTCTGCACCAACATTCCTGAGAGCAAGAAGTTTCACTACATGCAGCCGAAGGTCGGCCATTACGGCGTCTTCAACGGTTCGCGTTTTCGCGCCGAGATCGCGCCCCGGATCGCCGATTTCGTGCTCTCGAACAACCAGCGCTACGCCGACGGCTCGAACGCCTCTTCCCGCGCGAAGTCCCGCAACGGCGCATAGAACGCGGTTGCTGAATCCCGCGATTGGCGCTTGGCTGGCAGCCGACCGGCGAATCACTATCCATTACGACCGATGCGGGTACTCAGCTTTCTCAGGCGTCCGGCCCAAGCCGCTACGCAGAAGATGACGGTCTTTTCCGGCGAGCGGAGCTATGAGCTTGCGATCGTGCGTCACCCGCGGGCGCGGCGCTATACGATCCGCGTGCGCGACGCTTGGCGCGATGTGGTACTGACGATGCCGAAGCGGGGCAGTCTCGCGGACGCCCATAGTTTCGCGCAGAAGAATATCGCATGGATCGAATCGAAGCTCGCGCGACTTCCCGATGTAGTGCCCTTTGCGGACGGCGAGACCGTTCCGTTCCGCGGCGTGCCGCACAGAATCGCGCATCGTCCGCGCGCGCGCGGAACCGTGTGGCTGGAACCAGACGAGAACGGCGGTGCACTCCTCTGCGTCGCCGGCAGCGCTTCGCATGTTTCGCGGCGCGTGACCGACTTTCTGAAACGCGAAGCGAAGAAAACGCTGACCGAAGCGAGCCGCTTCTATGCCGCAAAGATCGGCGTCGGCATCAGGCGGGTTGGGCTGCGCGATTCCGCTTCGCGCTGGGGTTCGTGCTCGGAGAGCGGCTCGCTGTCCTATTCATGGCGGCTGATCCTCGCTCCCGCCTTCGTGCTCGACTATCTCGCCGCGCACGAAATCGCGCACCGCATCGAACTGAATCACTCGAATCGGTTCTGGGACTTGCTGGATTCCATGACGCCGGACCGCGTGAGAGCGGAAGCGTGGCTCGGCGCGCACGGCAGCAGCCTGCATCGCTACGGCAAGCCACGCGTCTAATTGCGCCGGATTCCGAACAGGTGATCGAGGAACCAGCCGTCCATGCCGCGGTCGGCCTGCCGCTCTTCGGGCGTACGATTGTCGCGCACCTCGCCGGGCGGAACGAGCGGACCGTCGCGATATGGCCGATCTCCGCCGCCCGGTAGATCGATCACCTGCAGATTCTGGTGTGCAGCACGCATAAACCGGTTCCAGACGTCGACCGGCAGATTGCTGCCTGACGCTTTCTTCGTCGGCGACGAGTCGTCGTTGCCGAGCCAGACACCGGTGACGAGCGCGCCGGTGTAGCCTACGAACCAGGCATCGCGATAATCCTGGCTGGTGCCGGTCTTACCGCCGGCCGGCCAGTTCGGAATCGAGGCGCGCTTCGCGGTGCCCGTGAGCAGGGTTTCCTGCAACATCTGGTTCATCTGCGCGACGTGCGGCGGCGCGATCACGCGGCCATGGCCCGGCTGGGTGCGGGAGTAGAGGATCTTTCCGTTAGCATCGCGCACCTGAGCGATAACGTGCGGGATCACGCCGATGCCGCCGTTCGCAAACGGAACATAAGCACCGGTGAGTTCGAGCACGGAGACCTCGGACGTGCCGAGCGCGAGCGATGCGTTCGGTTTCAGTTCCGACACGATGCCGAGACGTTGCGCGGTTCTGGCCACCGCAGCCGGTCCGACCTCGATCGCGAGCCGTACCGCGACCGTGTTGAGCGAAAGCGCAAGCGCGGTCGTGAGCGAGACCGGGCCATAGAACTGCTGCGAAAAATTCTCGGGCCGCCAGCCGCGCACCTGTATCGGCGCGTCGTCGCGCACGGTATCCGGCGTCAGGCCGCGCTCAAGCGCCGCGAGATAAACGAAGGGCTTGAAGGCGGAGCCGGGCTGGCGCTTCGCGGAAACCGCGCGGTTGAACTGACTGTTGTTGTAGTTCACGCCGCCGACCAGCGCGCGCACCGCCCCGTTGGAGTCCATCGCAACGAGCGCGCCCTGTGTAACGCCGAACTTCTCGCCGTTCTTCGCGAGTTCGTCGGACAGTGCGCGTTCTGCGGTGGCCTGCAGCGTCGTGTCTATCGTCGTCCGTACCGTGATATCGACCTCGAACTGGCCGACGTAGTCGTTTAACGCATCCATCACCCAGTCGGCGATATAACCCGACGAGCCGGGACCTGGATTGTTCGCGATCCTCGGCGGACGGCTTCGCGCGATCTTGCGCATTTCCGGTGTGATGTAGCCTGCCTCCTCCATGGCGCCGAGGACGACAAGCGCGCGCTGTTGCGCGGCTTCCGGATTGCGCGTCGGCGCAAGCCGCGACGGCGAGCGCACGAGGCCTGCGAGCATGGCGGCTTCCGATAGCGTTACCAGGCGCGCGGATTTCCCGAAGTAGCGTTGTGCCGCGGCTTCGACGCCGTAAGCGCCGGAGCCGAAATAGATGCGATTGAGGTAGAGTTCGAGAATCTGCGCCTTCGAGTATTTGACTTCAAGCCAGACCGCGAGGATCACCTCCTGCAGTTTGCGCTCGAGCGTACGCTCCTGGGTGAGAAACAGATTTTTTGCGAGCTGCTGCGTCAGCGTGGAGCCGCCTTCCCGCAGACGGCCGCGCGCGAGATTCACGAAGATCGCGCGCGCGATCCCGATCGGGTCGAGCCCGAAGTGATAGTAGTAGCGGCGATCCTCGATCGCGACGAAGGCCTGCGGCAGATATTTCGGAAGCGCCGAAAGCGGCATTTCCTTGCCGGCCATCTCGCCGCGCACCGCGATGACCTTATTTTCAAGTCCGACGATGGTGATGGTGGGAGGCCGCTTCGGCACCACGAGCGTCTGGATCGGCGGGAGTTTCGTGAACTGCCAGGCGATCAGCGCCGAGAATGCGAACCCGCCCCAGAGTGCCAGCACAAACATCCAGTAAAAGAAGCGCCCGAACGGTCCGCGGCCGCTGCCGCCGCGCGCGTGGCGCTTTTTCTGTGTGCGCTCCGGGCGCGACGTACGTCCTGAACCTGAACTTGAACCGGCCGTGCGGTCGCGCGCGCTCAAACGCAGATCGAGCCGCGCTTCGCGTCTGTTCATTCGGGGTTCGCGGCGTTTCGAGCGCCCGCCGAGCCAGCCCATATATAAAGAGCCTCGCTGCCCGCGCGCGGGAACTCCGGGCGCGTTAAGGAGTCTTAAAGAGCCTGCTTTAAGGCGAAGTTAAGCCAAGTCTCCGGGCAAGCCTGCAAGATCAGCGCGCAGCAGCCGTTTTGCGAGGCTTCTCCTCCAGCGCCTCGCGCTCGAAGACGCCAAGCAGCGCGCGTTTGATCGATGCCTGCCGCTGCGGCGACGCGATCTTCGCACCCATGAGATCGGTCACATAGAAGACGTCCACAGCCCGCTCGCCGAAAGTCGCGACATGCGCCGAGGCAATGTTGAGGTTGAGCCGCGAGATCGTGTTCGTAAGATCGTAGAGCAGACCCGGCCGGTCGAGCCCGGTCACCTCGATCACGGTATGGCGGTCTGACCACGCGTTGTTTACGTTGACTTCCGGCTGGAGCCGGAACGGCTTCACGCGCGCACGCGGCTGGCGCCTTGCGACGATTTCCGGCAGACGCATCTCGCCGCGCAATGCCGCCTCGATGCTGTTCGCAATGCGTTGCGCGCGGCGGATTTCGTCTTCGTCGAGATCGAACTCGCGCGAGATCGATATCGTATCGAGCGCGTAGCCGTCGGTCGTCGTGTTAATCTGGGCGTCAACGATGTTGCCGCCGGCCGCAGCACAGGCGCCGGCGATGATCGACAAGAGCCGCGGATGATCGGGCGTGAACAGCGTAAGCTCGGTGACGCCGCGCGCGGGTTCGGTGCGGACCGAGGTCGCGACGATTTTCCCCGCGGCCTCCGCTTCACGGATGAACCGCGCGTGTTCGAGCTTGCGCGCGAGATCGACCTTCAGCCAGTACGGCGGATAGTGGCGCAGGATGTAGCGATCCAGTTCCTGCACGTTGCCGTTACCCATCGCGGCGCGGAACTCGGCCTGCGCCATCTCCACGCGCCGAGAGCGGTTCACTTCCGAGAAGCCGCCGGTGAGCACCGGCTCCGTCTCGTAATAAAGCGTGCGGAGAAGCTGCGCCTTCCACCCGTTCCATACGCCAGGTCCGACTGCGCGGATGTCGGCGGTGGTCAGAATCGTCAGCATCTTCAGCCGTTCGAGATTCTGCACCACGGCGGCGAAATCCTCGATGGTCTTCCTGTCCGAAAGATCGCGGGACTGCGCGATCGTGGACATCGTGAGATGCTGCTCGATCAGCCAGGCGATCGTCTCGGTGTCGGCCTTGGAAAGGCCGATGCGCGGGCAGAACTTGCGCGCCACCCTTGCGCCGGCAATCGAGTGATCCTCCGGGCGGCCTTTGGCGATGTCGTGCAGAAAGAGCGCGATATAGAGCAGCTCGCGGTTCTGGATGCCTTTCATCAGTTCGTTCGCGACCCCGTATTCCTGATTGGTGCCGCGCTCGATCTCGGCGAGCACGCCGATGCAGCGGATCAGATGCTCGTCCACCGTGTAGTGATGATAGAGGTTGAACTGCATCATCGCGACGACATGACCGAATTCCGGCACGAAACGGCCCAAGACGCCGGCCTCGTTCATCTTGCGCAGCACGATCTCCGGCGCGTGTTTCGAGGACACGATCTCGCGGAACAGTTTGTTCGCATCCTCGTCAGCGCGCAGTTCGGCGTCGATCAGCTTCAGCGAGGAACGCGCGAGCCTGAGCGCATCGGGATGAAACTCGAGATCGTGCTGGTCGGCGATGTGGAAGAGCCGCAAGAGATTGATCGGGTTCTTCTGAAAGACCTTGTCGTTTGCGACATTCACGCGCTCGGTGTCGATCACGAAATCGGGAAAATCCTTGACCGGCTTCTTCTTGCGGCGCGCGAAACGCGAAATCACGCGTGTCAGCGCCGGGGCGCTCTTGACGTGGATCTCCTCGAGCTCCGCGCAGACGATGCCGGTGAGGTCGCCGACGTCTTTCGCGACGAGAAAGTAGTGCTTCATGAAGCGCTCGACATCGCGCTGGCCCGGATGGTCGGTGTAGCCGAGGCGGCGCGCCATCTCTTCTTGTACTTCGAACGACAAGCGCTCCTCGGCCCGGCCGGTCAGGAAGTGCAAATGGCAACGCACGGCCCAGAGGAAATCCGCGCAGCGGCGAAAGAGCGCCCGCTCGGCTTTCGTGAACAGCCCCTTGCCGACGAGTTCTTCCACGTCGCGCACGCGATAGACGTATTTGCCGATCCAGTTCAGCGTGTGCAGGTCGCGCAAACCGCCCTTGCCGTCCTTCACGTTCGGCTCGACCAGATAGCGCGACTGGCCGGAGCGCTTGTGGCGGTCGTCGCGCTCGGCGAGTTTCGCCGCCACGAATTCGGCGGCGGTGCCCTGCACGACTTCCCTGTCGAAGCGAAGCTGAAACTCGTCGTAGAGTTCCTCGTCGCCGACGATGCGGCGCGCCTCGAGCAGCGCCGTGCGGATCGTCATGTCGGCGCGGCCCTGGCGGATGCACTCGTCGACCGAGCGTGTGGCGTGGCCGACTTTCAGACCCATGTCCCACAGCGCGTAGAGGATCGCTTCCGCGACACTCTCGCCCCAGGCAGTCTGCTTGTAGGGAAGCAGAAACAGCAGATCGATGTCGGAGCCCGGCGCGAGCAGGCCGCGCCCGTAGCCACCGACGGCGACGACCGTCATGCGCTCGGATGAGGATGGATTATCGGAGCGGTATAGTTGCCCGGCCGCTACTTCGTAGGCGAGCGTGATGATCGAATCCATCAGCCGCGAAAGCGCCTCCGCGCAGCCGCGGCCGTGCAGACCGCCGAGCAATTTCCGCTGCGCGTTCTCGCGGCCTTCCGACATCGCCGCTTTCAGCCGCTGCGTGAGGCCCGCGCGAATGTCGACGATGCGCCCTTCATGCGCCGCCGACAGACCGGCAAGCTCCGTGCGGAGCTTCGCGACATTGATGAGGTCCGCCTGTCCGGGTTTGCCCCGGCGGCGGCGCTTGGCGGCGCGCGACATATCGAGGGAATAGCGGGAAATCTTCGCTTTCCGAATATCCGATTGCACGGCTTCCGTCATCGGGCGTACCGCTATATTACTTATATTTTTTGTATTATATTATGTATTGACATCTAATCAACGTATGAATGAGTGTATTCCATGAAATTCACGGAATTTATCGGGGGGTACGCACATGAGTTTTTCGTCTCGTTTCGGCCACATCGCATTCGCGGCTACCGCCGCCATCGCCTTCACCACCGCCGCATCCGCGCAGGTCAACGAAATCCGCATCGACTGGGCGACCTACAACCCGGTATCGATCGTGCTGAAGCAGCAGGGCCTGCTCGAGAAAGAACTCGAAAAGGACGGCATCAAGGTTCGCTGGGTGCAGTCGGCGGGCTCCAACAAGGCGCTCGAATTTCTGAATGCCGGTTCGATCGACTTCGGCTCGACCGCGGGCTCGGCTGCGCTGGTCGCCAAGATTAACGGCAACCCGATCAAGTCGATCTACGTGTACTCGCGCCCCGAGTGGACCGCGCTCGTCACCGGTCCGAAGTCGGACATCAAGACTGTGGCCGATCTGAAGGGCAAATCGGTCGCGGTCACACGCGGCACGGACCCGCACATCTTCCTCGTGCGCGCGCTCGCCGAAGCCGGCCTCACCGACAAGGACGTGCGCTTCGTACTCTTGCAGCACGCCGACGGCCGGCTAGCGCTTTCGCGCGGCGACGTCCAGGCCTGGGCCGGCCTCGATCCGATGATGGCATCCGCCGAACTCGACGAAGGCGCGAAGCTCTTCTATCGCAAGCCTGAGGCGAATACCTGGGGCATCCTCAACGTCCGCGAAGAGTTCGCGAACAAGCACCCTGCGCTCGTGCAGCGCGTGCTGAAGGTCTACGAGCAGGGCCGTCGCTGGGCGCTCGCCAATCCCGACCAGCTCGCGAAGCTGCTCGCCGAGGCCGCGAAAATTCCCGAGAACGTCGCGAAGAAGCAGCTTAAAGAACGCACAGAGCTCACGCACAGCGCAATCGGCAAGCCGCAACGCGACTCGATTCTCGCCGCCGGCCTCGCCTTGCAGGCCGCGGGCGTGATCGAAACGAAGGTGAATGTCGTACAGGTGCTGAACGATCTGATCGACGAACGCTTCAACGCGACGCTCTCCAACTAGTCAGTACGAGTGCTATCGTGAGCGTCATGGACGCCATTCAGGAACGAGGCGCCGCCCGCGAGGCGGCGTCTCCCGTTACTTCCACTCCCGCCAGGAAATCGCGCTTCGGCGCGAAATTCGTGCTCGGCGTTCTGCTGCCGGTGACGCTCGCCGTCGCCTGGGAGATCGCCATAGCGACTGGCTTTGCGCAGGGACGGCTGATGCCGCCGCCGAGCCGGCTCTTAAAGACGCTCTACGATCTCGCGATCACCGGCGAGCTTTGGCGGCATATCGGAGCCACGCTCGCGCGTGTCGCAGCGGGCTTCGCGCTCGGTACCATCGTCGGTACGCTGATCGGCGCCATTGCCGGCGCCTCGCGGCTTGCCAAAGACGTGGTCGATCCGACGCTGCAGGGACTGCGCTCGGTGCCCTCGATCGCGTGGGTGCCCCTCTTTATCTTGTGGCTCGGCATTTTCGAAGAATCCAAGATAGCGCTGATCGCGGTCGGCTGCTTCTTCCCGGTTTACCTCGGTGTCCTCGGCGCAATCTCCTCCGTTGACCGCAAGACTGTCGAGGTCGGGCGCATCTTCCGTCTGTCGCAGTTCCAGCTCGTGCGGCGGATTTTGTTGCCCGCAATTCTTCCCGCCTACGTTCTCGCGCTCCGGCAGGGTCTTGGACTGGGCTGGATGTTCGTGGTCGCCGCCGAGTTCATGGGTGCCTCCGAAGGGCTCGGCTATCTGCTCGTGGACGGCCAGCAGCTCGGCAAGCCCGACCAGATTCTGGCGGCGATTCTGACCTTCGCGATTCTCGGCAAGATCACCGACGGCCTGCTTGCGGCGGCGAGTGCGCCGCTGCTCACCTGGCAGGATGCCTTCGCGCCCAAAAACTAGATCGATAAGAAGCGGATCATGCTCAACATCCAATCCGTCGACAAAGTCTATCCGAACGGCACGCGCGCACTCGACCGCGTGAAGCTCGAGGTGCAGCAGGGCGAGATCGTCGCGGTGGTCGGCGGCTCGGGCTGCGGCAAGAGCACGCTTCTGCGTCTCGTGGCCGGGCTCGATCCGGCGACACGCGGCAGGATCGAACTCGACGGCGATACCATCTCGGCGCCGCACGAATGCGTCGGCATGATCTTCCAGGAGCCGCGGTTGCTACCGTGGCTTACGGTTGAGGGCAATGTCGGCTTCGGCATCTCGCATCTGCCGAAAGCCAAACGCGAAAAGATCGTCGGCGACGTGCTCTCGCGCGTGGGTCTTGCCGACTATGCCGGACGCTGGCCGCGCGAACTTTCCGGCGGACAAGCGCAACGGGTCGCGATTGCCCGTGCGCTGGCGCCGCGGCCGAAAGTTCTGCTCCTCGACGAGCCATTCTCCGCGCTCGATGCATTCACGCGCGCAAGCCTGCATGAGCATCTGTTAGAACTGTGGCGCGCCCTGAAGCCGACGCTCGTGCTAGTGACGCACGATGTCGAGGAAGCCGCCTATCTCGCGGACCGTGTCGTGGTCATGCGTCCGAAGCCGGGACGGATCTCGTCCGCGTTCGAGCTCGATCTTAAGCGTCCCCGCGACCGTTACGGGCCTGAGCTGGAAGCGGCGAAGCGGCGCATCCTCAATGCGCTCGACCAAAGCTTGCGCGAACGCACCGCAGGCGACGAACTGGTCCCTGCCGCCGCAATCTGACATAACCGCCCAAATTCTCGGGAGACGAACGATGGACGCCTCGGAACTCCGCGCGCTACAAGCGCCGATCAAGGACAAATATAAAACCGATCCGAACGCCGCGGTAATCACGCTCAAAGCCAAGGGTTCGCTCGACGATGGCATCGCCTGCAAGGTCGAAACAGGGCGCGCGCTCCAGATCGCGGGCCTGCATCCTGCGACCGGCGGTTCGGGCCGCGAGCTTTGCTCGGGCGACATGCTGCTCGAGGCGCTCGTCGCCTGCGCGGGTGTCACGCTGAAGGCGGTCGCGACTGCGATCGAAGTCCCGCTGAAATCCGGCAAGGTTTCCGCCGAGGGCGATCTCGATTTCCGCGGCACGCTCGGCGTCGCCAAGGACGCGCCGGTCGGATTTCGCGAAATCCGCCTGCGCTTCGATGTCGAAACCGACGCGCCGCAGGAGAAGCTCGACCAGCTTTTGAAGCTCACCGAGCGCTATTGCGTGGTCTACCAGACCATCAAGGCCGGCCTGAAAATCGACGTATCGCTGAAGCGCGCTTGACGCTCGCGTCATTCGCGCAAATAAAGCGCGCTTGGGGTTTACGTCATTCGCGTGAATAATAAACGCAGCAACCAACGCCTACGCCTCTCGCGTAACTCGTAGTTCAAGCCGCCTGCATGTCTCCCGAAATTTTCTACTGGTTCGCGATCGCAATGAAGATGGCGATCGCGGCTTCCGTCGTGATCGCGGCGACGATTGCGGCCGAGCGCGCGGGGCCATTGATCGGCGCGCTGGTCGCAACGCTTCCGGTTTCCGCGGGGCCTTCCTACTTCTTCCTCGCGTTCGAGCAGGATGCCGTGTTCTTCTCACGGAGCGCACTCGGCAGTTTGTTGCTCAATGCATCAACTGCGATCTACGCCACGGCTTACGTGCTGCTGTCGCAGCGAAACCCTTTTATCATCTGCGTGCCGGCGGCGATGGTTGCTTGGCTAGGCTCATTCTTTCTGTTCTCGCGCTTCATTCAAAGCGGCGGTGCGGCGGCGATCCTGAACATCGTCGTCTTCGCGGCCTGCTTCCTGCTGGTGCGGCGCTATCGCAACGTGCGGATGCCGAAGATCAGGCTCTACTGGTACGACTTCGCGTTCCGCGCGGGCCTCGTCGGCGCGCTGGTCGGAATCATCCTTCTGTTGAACTCGGCCATGGGGCCGATCCTTACCGGGGCGCTCGCGGCCTTCCCGATCGTGTTCACGAGCATGATGTTGATTCTGCATCGGCGCTATGGCGGCCCGGCCTGTGCCGCCGTGATGGCGAATGGAATCACGGGGCTTGTCGGCTTCGGTATCGCCGCGTACTTCTTGCATGTGGCGGTGGTCCCGCTCGGCGTGCCGCTCGCGCTGACGGGCGCGCTTGCGATTACCGTCGCGTGGAATCTCGGTGTATTCGCGCTGCGTGAGAAACCAGCAAGCTAGCGGCGGCGCAGAATATTCTTCAGCTTGTAGAGCGCTTCCATCGCCTCCTTCGGCGACATTTCGTCGGGATGCATGGCATCGAGCGCTTCGCCGAGCGGATCGGACCTGCCTTCGGCCTCGATAGCCGCGCTGCGCACCGGCGCCTTCAAATTCTGGAAGAGCGGCAGATCGTCGAAGCCGGAGAGCGGCTTGGAGCGCTGCTCCGATTCCAGCTCGGCAAGCACCGTCCGCGCACGTTCGATCACGCTATGGGGAAGCCCCGCGAGTTTTGCGACCTGAATCCCATAGGAGCGATCCGCGGTGCCGCGCACGACTTCATGCAGGAAGATGACTTCGTTCTCCCATTCCTTGACGCGCACCGTCGCATTGACCTGCCGCGGCAAACGGCTGCTGAGCGCCGTCAACTCGTGAAAATGCGTCGCAAACAAGCCGCGGCACTTGTTCACTTCATGCAAGTGTTCGAGCGTCGCCCAGGCGATCGAAAGGCCGTCGAAGGTCGCGGTGCCGCGCCCGATTTCATCCAGAATCACAAGCGAACGGCTTGTCGCCTGATGCAGGATCGCGGCGGTCTCGACCATCTCGACCATGAAGGTCGAACGGCCCCGCGCGAGGTCGTCGGCCGCGCCCACGCGAGAGAACAGGCGGTCGACAATGCCGAGCTTCGCACGCTTCGCGGGCACGTATGAACCCGTCTGCGCAAGGATTGCGAGAATGGCGTTCTGTCGCAGAAACGTCGATTTGCCCGCCATGTTCGGGCCGGTGACAAGCCAGATCGCGCCGGCGTCGGCGCCTTCGGGCGGCGAGAGCAAGCAGTCGTTCGGCACGAACGGACCGCCTTCATGCAAAATCGCGGCTTCGACCACCGGATGCCTGCCGCCTTCGATCTCGAAGGAAAGCGACTCATCGATCTGCGGACGAACCCAATTCGATTCTGCCGCGCGTTCGGCCAATGCCGCTGCGACGTCGATCTCGGCAAGGGCGCTCGCGACCATTTCGAGGAGCGATGCCGACTGCATCACGCGCGCAGCAAGCTCCGCGAATACGCCGAGTTCGATCTGGATCGCGCGGTCGCCCGCGGACGCGATCTTCGATTCGAGTTCGCCAAGCTCCGCGGTCGAGAAGCGCATCGCGCCGGCCATCGACTGGCGATGGATGAAGCGCTCGCGTGCCCTGGAATTCAGAATTTTCTCGCCGTGCTGGCTCGGCACTTCGATGAAGAAGCCGAGCACGTTGTTGTATTTCACTTTCAGCGATTTGACCTGCGTCTCGTCGGCGTAGCTCTGCTGCAAGCCAGCGATCACGCCGCGCGCTTCGTCGCGCAGTCTGCGTGCGGCATCGAGGTCTTCGTTGTAGCCCTCGCGCACGAAACCGCCGTCTCGTTTCGAAAGCGGCAGTTCCTCGGCAAGCGCTTTGGCGATCGCATCGCGCAACTCGCGATCCGGCGCACCCATGGCTTCCGCCGCCAGGGAAATTTCGTCAGGCACGCCGTCGGAGTTTTTCAGAACGGTCGAAAGCGCGAAGGCCGCACTCAGCGCCTGACCGATCGCGGCAAGATCGCGCGGTCCGCCGCGATCGAGCGCGATCCGCGACAGCGAGCGCGACAGATCGGGCGCGCTCGCGAGCGCTTTCCGGATTTCCGCGCGCAGCGTCCAGTGCTCAAAGAAGTAGCTGACGCCGTCGAGACGCCGCTCAATCTCCCTCGCGTCACACAGCGGGCTGGCGAGCCGGCGCGCAAGCAGACGCGCGCCTGCCGCGGTCACTGTGCGATCGATGACCGAGAGCAGGCTGCCGCGAGGATCTCCGCCCATTGTACGGAGAAGCTCTAGATTGTTGCGCGTGGCCGCATCGATCTGCATGACGCCGGCCGCGTGTTCGCGCGCGGGCGGCGACAACGCGGGACGCGAGCCGAATTGGGTTCTTTCGATGTAGGTCGCGGCCGCCGCGGCCGCCGACAATTCGAGGCGCGTGAAGGTTCCGAACGAATCCGAGGTCGCGACGTTGAAGAACGCCGCCAATCGCCGCTCCGCGGTCGTGCTCTCGAACAACTCCTTCGGCATCGGTGTGACGTTCGAAAGCGAGCGCCAATAGGATTTCAGTTCCGGATCGTCGTAGAGCGTGTCGGACAGGAGAATTTCGCCGGGCTCGATGCGCGCGATCTCCGCCGACAGCCGCGTCTGATCGCATTCGGCGACCCGAAATTCGCCGGTCGAAATGTCGAGCCAGGCAAGGCCATAGCTCGTTACTTCCTCCGTAGATTTCGCGCGGGAGATCGCCATCAGCCAGTTGTTGCGCCGGGCATCGAGCAGCGTGTCTTCGGTCAAGGTGCCCGGTGTAACCAGCCGTACCACGCCGCGCTTGACCACCGATTTCGCACCGCGTTTCTTCGCTTCGGCCGGATCTTCAGTCTGCTCGCAGACGGCGACGCGGAAACCTTTCGCGATCAGACGATGAAGATATTCTTCGGAGCGCTCCACCGGAACGCCGCACATCGGAATGTCCTGGCCCTGATGCTTGCCGCGCTTGGTGAGCACAATGCCGAGCGCGCGCGAGGCTTTTTCCGCGTCTTCAAAGAAAAGTTCGTAGAAGTCGCCCATCCGGTAGAACAGCAGACAGTCCGGATTCGCGGTTTTGATCTCGATGTACTGTTCCATCATCGGCGTGACGCGCTGGCTCGCGTCGGACGCCGGTTCGATTTCTGGGAGCGATGGTGCCGCGTTCTGCATCGCGCGGCAGACTAGCAGAGTGAGCCTCGTGCAAAAGGCGCCGGCCCGGGGTTATCCCTGCTCTTCAATCCGTTGATATAGTTCGCGTTTCGCGGCTCGCAGCACCGCATCGGAACTTGTGCCGTCGGCGAGCCGCGCATTGATCAGCGCGCCGACCATGGTCGCGACGAAAGCGGAGGCCCGCTCCTTTGCCTGCCCGCCTTTCAGGTAGCGGGCCACGAGCGCCACGAGCCGCTCGCGGCCGGCCTGCAGCGCCGCGCGCGCGGGACTCTCGCGGTTGCCGACCTCGCCGCCAAGGGCCGCGACTGCGCAGCCGGAGCCGGGATTGTCGCGATGCTGCCGGGAGAGATAGCGGTCGACGATCGCCTTCAGTTCTTCGCCGGGTTTCGCGGCTTCGGCTGCTGCGCGCAGATTGCCGCCCGGCTCGGTGAAGGAATAGCGGCAGGCCTCGTCGATCAGCGCGTCCTTCGAGGAGAAGTGCTTGTAGAAGCCGCCATGGGTCATGCCGGCGGCTTCCATCAGCTCGGCCACGCCGACGGAGGCGATGCCGCGCTCGCGAAACAGCTTCGCGGCTACAGCCACGATCCGTTCGCGGTTTTCCGCGGCAACTTCCCTGGAATTTCGCAACTTCCGGCCTCAGCCATGCGCTCCATGAATAGATGACGGTTATCATCTAATTCTTGACACCGCAAGGCGGCCGTGGGATTTCGCAGACAAGCAGAGGAGAGCCGCCACATGAGCCTGGACGCAACAATCGCTGCGAAGCCCGCGCGTCTGGAGGGCAGGACACTTCTGTTCTTCCTGACGCTGCTTGCGGCACTCGGGATGCTGGCTACGAATATGTATCTCGCATCCTTCCCGTCACTCGGGAAGGATCTCGCGGCGACGCCGGCGCAGGTCAAGCTCACGCTCACGGTCTTTCTCCTCGGCTTCGCCGCAGGTCAGCTTGTCATCGGCCCGCTTTCGGATCGTTTCGGGCGCCGCTCGCTCCTGCTCGCGGGCCTCGTTCTCTACGCGTTGACGAGCGCAATGATCGCGGTCGCGGTAAACGTGGAGTGGATGCTGATGCTTCGCGTGGCGCAGGCAGTCGCCGCGTGTACCGGCTCGGTGCTTGCGCGCGCGGTCGCGCGCGATCTGTTTTCCGGCGACGAACTCACGCGTTCGCTTGGCTTCGTTACCACAATGGTTGCCGCCGCGCCCGGGTTCTCGCCGCTAATCGGCGGGCTGATCGAAACCTTCTTCGGCTGGCGCGCGACGTTTGCGCTGCTGGCAATCGTCGGCATCTTCGCGACTCTCGTCGTGTGGTTTCGTGTGCCGGAGACGCATCGAGACCGCGACGCCGCGTCCGGGATTGGCCGGGCTTTCGCAAGCTATTTCACGCTGCTTGCGCAGCGCGAATTTATCGTGCCGACGCTCGCTACGACCTTCGCGATGGCAGGGCTGTTCGCCTTCTTCGCATCTTCTCCCGGCATCTTCATCGAGCGCTATGGCTTGCCGCCGGCAATCTTTGGTCTGATTCCCTGTGTCACCGTATTCGCAGTTTTCGCGGGCGGCTTCAGCGCACCACGGCTGGCAAAGAGATGGCCGGGCTATCGTCCGATCATCCTCGGGCTCGTGCTCATGCTGACCGGTTCCTCGGCCTTGCTCGCACTGTCACTCACGGGCGACCCCGGCATGTTCGCCGTGCTCGGCGTACTGCTCTTTTTCCTGTTCGGCATGGGCGTCGTGAACCCGCTCTCGACGGTCTTTGCGCTGCGGCCGTTTCCGGAAAAGGCCGGGGCCGCCTCGGCGCTGATCGGCTTCTTCCAGATGGCAGGCGGCGCGGCCGGCACCATGCTGCTCGGGCTCCTGCCCTACCCTGTGCTCCCCGGACTTCCGATCGTCATGGCGGCCAGCACAGCTCTCGGCCTGCTCGCGGTTCTGGCCGGAAGAAAAACCTCCTAAACCGGCCGGTCTTAGCCTTTTTTCTTCTCTGCCAATGCCTTGAGCCCGTAGCAGTCGCGGCGCTATGGTCCCCGCCCCGGCGCAAAGACCGGGCTAGGGGAGTTTCGCGTATGGCCGACAAGAAGAGCCGCGGTTCGCGGCCGACATTCACCGATCAGGAAGCGCTGCAATTTCATTCGAGCGGCCGGCCCGGCAAGCTCGAAGTGGTCGCAACCAAGCCGATGGCGACCCAGCGCGATCTTTCGCTCGCCTACTCCCCCGGCGTCGCCGTACCCGTGCTCGCGATCGCCGAAGACCCGAGCCGCGCCTTCGACTACACGGCAAAGGGCAACCTCGTCGGCGTGATCTCGAACGGCACCGCGATCCTCGGCCTCGGCAATCTCGGCGCGCTCGCCTCGAAGCCGGTGATGGAAGGCAAGGCGGTGCTGTTCAAGCGCTTCGCCGACATCGACGCTTTCGACATCGAGATGAACACCGAAGACCCGGAGGAGTTCGTCAATGCGGTGAAACCGCTCGGCGTCACCTTCGGAGGCATCAACCTCGAAGACATCAAGGCGCCGGAGTGTTTCATCATCGAGCAGCGGCTGCGAGAGATGCTCGATATTCCCGTTTTCCACGACGACCAGCACGGCACCGCGATCATCGCGGCGGCCGGTGTCATCAACGCGCTGCATCTCACCGGCCGCGACATCAAGAAGACCAAGCTTGTCGTGAACGGCGCCGGCGCATCCGGTATTGCCTGCGTCGAACTCCTGAAATCGCTCGGTCTGCAGCCGAACAACGTGATCCTCTGCGACACGAAAGGCGTTATCTACAAAGGCCGCACCGACGGGATGAACCAGTGGAAGTCAGCGCACGCGGCCGATACCAAGGCGCGCACGCTGAAAGACGCTTTCGAGGGTGCGGACGTTGCCTTCGGCCTGTCGCAGAAGGGCGCGTTTACCGCCGACATGGTGAAGGCGATGGCGAAGAACCCCATTATCTTCGCGATGGCGAATCCCGACCCCGAGATCACGGTCGAGGAAGTGGCTTCGATCCGCGAGGACGCGATCATGGCGACCGGGCGCTCGGACTATCCGAACCAGATCAACAACGTGCTCGGCTTCCCGTACATTTTCCGAGGTGCGCTCGACGTGCGCGCGACCACGATCAACATGGAAATGAAGATCGCAGCGGCCAATGCGCTCGCGCAGCTCGCGCGCGAGGACGTGCCGGACGAGGTCGCCGCCGCCTACGGCCAGCGCCCGAAATTCGGCCCGGATTATCTGATTCCGGTGCCGTTCGATCCGCGGCTCATTTCCTATGTGCCGCCGGCGGTGGCGAAAGCTGCGATGGATACGGGCGTTGCGCGCCGTCCGATCATCGACATGGAGGCCTACGCGCAGCAGCTGCGCACCCGGCGCGATCCGATCGCAGGAGTGCTGCAGCGGGTCTATGAACGCCTGCGCCGGCAGCCGAAGCGCGTGGTATTCGCGGAAGGCGAGGAAGAGCAGGTGATCCGCGCGGCGGTCAGCTTCGTCTCAAGAGGCCTCGGCACCGCCGTGCTCGTCGGACGCGCGGAGCGCGTGAAGGAGACGGCAAAGCATGCTGGCGTGGAACTTCCCGAGGGCGTCGAGATCCACAACGCGGCGCTCTCCAAGCGTACCACCGATTACGCCAACTACCTCTACGAGCGGCTGCAGCGCGAAGGGCATCTCTATCGCGACTGTCTGCGGCTCGTGAACAACGACCGCAATCATTTCGCGGCCTGCATGGTCGCGATGGGCGACGTCGACGCGATGGTTTCGGGCGTCACCCGCAACTACTCGGTCGTGCTCGAAGACGTGCGGCGTGTGGTCGACAAGAAGCCCGGCCACCGCGTGATCGGCGTGTCCATCGTGGTTTCGCGCGGCCGCACGGTGCTGATCGCAGACACCGCCGTCACCGAACTGCCGACCGCGGAGGAACTTGCAGAGATTGCGGTCGAAGCCGCGGGTGTCGCGCGCCGTCTCGGCTACGAGCCGCGCGTCGCGATGCTCGCGTTCTCGAGCTTCGGCCATCCGCCGGGAGAGCGCACCCAGCACGTGAAAGATGCGGTGAAGCTGCTTCATAACCGCAAGGTCGATTTCGAAGTCGACGGCGAAATGGCGGCGGACGTCGCGCTCAACCGCGAACTCGCCGCGGCCTATCCGTTCAGCCGGCTCACCGGCTCCGCGAACGTGCTCGTGATGCCTGCGTTCCACTCGGCGTCGATCTCGACCAAGCTCCTGCAGGAGATGGGCGGCGCCACCGTGATCGGTCCGCTGCTCGTGGGTCTCGACCGCTCGGTGCAGATCGTGCCGCTGTCGGCGAAGGATAGCGATCTCGTGAACATGGCCGCGATAGCGGCTTACAATGTGAGCGGGTAGCGCTCGTATTCCGGGACGTAAACGAACTTCAATGGTCATCCACGCGAAAGCGGGAAGGACCAGCAAAATTATCGCAACAGCCCGTTCTCGTTCGCGAGGTCGCGGAGATTTTTCTCCGGCCGCGCCCCGATATGCGAAATGATTTCAGCCGCGCAAAGCGCGCCGAGCTTCAATGAATTTACGTGCGACATGTCGTGCGCGAAGCCATAGAGAAATCCCGCTGCAAAGAGATCGCCCGCGCCGGTCGTGTCGACGACGCGATGCACGGGAAACGCCGGAACGGTTTCGGTGCTTTCGCGCGTCACGACCATTGCGCCCTTTTCGCTGCGCGTAACGACTGCGATCGCCGCGTCCTTGCGCAGCGCCTCTACCGCGGCGTCGAAATCTCCGGTTTCGTAGAGACTCTTCAGCTCCGCCTCGTTTGCAAACAGCAGATCGACGGTTTTGCTGCGGATCAGATGGAGAAATTCCTTGCGGTAACGGTCGACACAGAAAGCGTCGGATAGCGTCAACGCAACCGTGCGATCGTTTTCGTGCGCGATGCCCGCAGCCTTCACAAAAGCCTCCTTGGCCTGCTTCGGGTCCCAGAGATAGCCTTCGAGATAGAGCACTTTCGAGGACCGGATTTCGTCGACCGAGATGTCGTCCGGCGTCAGATTCTGCGCGGCACCCAGATAAGTATTCATCGTGCGCTGGCCGTCCGGAGTAACGAGAATGAAACTGCGGGCGGTCGCCGGGCCGTCCTTCGCCAGCGGCGTCGAAAAAGCGACGCCGGACGCGCGAATGTCGCGCGCGAACGTGTGACCGAGCTCGTCGTCCTTCACCTTGCCGATGAAAGCGGATTTGCCGCCGAGCATCGCAACGCCGACGATGGTGTTCGCCGCCGAACCGCCGGAGCATTCGATCACCGGACCCATGGCGTTATAGATCGCCTCGGCCCGGCTCTCGTCGATCAGCGACATCGAACCTTTCGGCATCTTCTGCCGCTTCAGAAAGTCCTCGTCGGAATGGGAAAGCACGTCGACGATGGCGTTGCCGATGCCGATGACGTCGTATCGCGTTGCGGACATTGAAAAGTCTCCCCCCGGTCCGGCCCCGGGTAGCAAAGCCCGGCGCTTCCGGCAATGTTGGAAAGAGCGCGGGTCTTGAGCCGCACTTGCGCCATCCATAATGCGCGTGGCATGACCCGCCGCGACATTCAGAGGATCAAACAGATGGCCGCCTTCCACCAGCGGGTCTTCTCCGGCGTTCAGCCCACCGGAAACCTTCACCTCGGCAATTATCTCGGCGCGATCAAGCGCTTCGTCGAACTGCAGTCGCAGCACGAGTGCATCTACTGCGTGGTCGATTTGCACGCGATCACGGTCTGGCAGGATCCGGAGGAACTCACCCGAAACATCCGCGAAGTGACTGCCGCCTTCATCGCCTGCGGCATCGATCCTGCGAGACACATCGTCTTCAACCAGAGCCAGGTCTCGGGGCACGCCGAGCTTGCCTGGATCTTCAACTGCGTCGCGCGGCTGGGCTGGCTCAACCGCATGACCCAGTTCAAGGAGAAGGCGGGCAAGGATCGCGAGAACGCATCGGTCGGGCTTTACGCCTATCCGAACCTCATGGCCGCGGACATTCTGGTCTATCGCGCCACGCATGTTCCAGTCGGCGAGGACCAGAAACAACATCTCGAGCTTTGCCGCGATATCGCGCAGAAGTTCAACAACGACTTCGGCAAGCGCATTTCCGATCTCGGTTTCGGCGACGCCTATTTCCCGCTGACCGAGCCGCTGATCTCGGGACCCGCGACACGCGTGATGTCGCTGCGCGACGGCACCAAAAAAATGTCGAAGTCGGAAGCCTCCGACAACTCGCGCATCAATCTTACCGACGACGCCGACACGATCGCGCAGAAGCTCCGCAAGGCAAAAACAGATCCGCTCCCGCTTCCCTCGACGATCAAGGAGATGGAAGCGCGGCCCGAAGCCGACAACCTGATCGGCATCTACGCCGCGCTCGCCGACAAGACCGCTGAAGATGTCTTGAAGGAATTCGGCGGTGCGCAATTCTCGAAGTTCAAGGAAGCGCTCACCGGACTTGCGGTCGAAAAGCTCGGGCCGATCGGCGCCGAAATGAAGCGGCTGACCGGAGACCCGGCCTATATCGATTCCGTGCTCACCGACGGCGCTGTGCGCGCGCGGGCGATTGCGAACCAGACGATGAAGGAAGTCGGTAAAATCGTCGGCTTCGTCGGTTCTTCGTCCTGACGCGGCGCTAGAACTTTCCGCCCGCTTGGCCGCGCGTCTTTCGCGTGGCAGGCTTGCCCGTCCACCGGAAAAGCGAAATGCCCCGCACGCGCCAGAGTTTCGAGTCCGGCCATCACCGAAAGTTTCTCGTTGTCATCGACGAAACGCCCGAATGCGACCGGGCGGTCTATTACGCGAGCCGACGCGCGGTGCGCACCGGCGGCAAGCTCGTGATGCTCGCCTGCATCTCAACGGGCGAAGCAAACCGCCAGTGGCTCGGGGTCGGCGAGTTGATGCGCGCCGAAGCCCGCGACGAGGTCGAAAAGCGCCTCGATCACTATGCCGCCCGTGCACGCCACCTCGCCGGCATCGACGCCGAGCGTGTGATCCGCGAAGGCGGCACGGCCGAGGAAATCCAGAAACTCATCGAAGAAGACCCCGATATCGGCATCCTGGTCCTTGCCGCCGGCACGGGAAATCAGGGTCCCGGCCCGCTGGTTTCCTCGCTGGCGAGCTCGCGCTCGGTCACCATGACCATCCCGATCACGATCGTGCCGGGCCAGCTCACCGACGAAGAGCTCGACGCCCTCGCATAAAGGTCCTGCAGACGCCTCTCTTCCGGAATCCGGTTGGAGCCCCTACATTCCGATCCGGGAACGCTGATTTGGCCTGAAGGAGGCCGGAACCATGTTCATCCAGACCGAAACCACGCCGAATCCGGCCACGCTG
Source organism: Pseudomonadota bacterium (assembly GCA_041694745.1). Classification (GTDB taxonomy): domain Bacteria; phylum Pseudomonadota; class Alphaproteobacteria; order Rhizobiales; family Xanthobacteraceae. Next base: position 128,164 of record JBGFSD010000069.1, on the reverse strand, counting down.
AAGTTCCTGCCCGGCAAAACTGTGCTGCCGCAGGGCACGCTCGATCTTCGCAACAAGGAAGATGCGGCGCGCTCGCCGCTGGCGGCGAAGCTCTTCGACATTCCGCAGGTTTCGGGCGTCTTTTTCGCGCAGGATTTCATCACGGTGACGAAGTCCGAGGGCGAGTGGCAACACCTGAAGCCCGCGATCCTCGGCGCGATCATGGAGCACTATCTTTCCGGCGAACCGGTCCTGAAGTCCGGCGCGTCCGCGACAACCGCCGATGACGAGGAATTTTTCGACGCCGACGACGCCCCCACGGTCGCCACGATCAAGGAACTGATCGAGACACGGGTGCGCCCGGCTGTCGCCAACGACGGCGGCGACATCACCTTCCGCGGCTACAAGGACGGCGTCGTGTTCCTGAACATGAAAGGCGCCTGCGCAGGCTGCCCGTCTTCGACCGCCACCTTGAAGAACGGCATCGAAAACCTGCTCAAGCATTTCGTCCCGGACGTTCAGGAAGTCCGTCCGATGTGATGACGCAGGCCGCCTTTATCGGGCCGCCCGTTTCCTTTAAGACGCCTGCGCCGCCGCAAACCGGATTGCGCCGTCCATGAAAATCCTCGCGATCGATACCGCGCTCGACGCCTGTCAGGCGGCGGTGTTCGATTCCGGCGAAGAGAGGCTGCTCGCGATGCTGTCGCACGACATGCGGCGCGGCCATGCCGAGACTCTGATTCCGGTGATTGCCGATGCCATGAAGGCGGCCGGGCTCGACTACGGCGATCTCGACCGCATCGCGACCACGGTGGGGCCGGGCAGCTATACCGGCCTGCGTGTCGGCATCTCCGCCGCGAAGGGTCTGGCGATCGCCTCCGGCAAACCCACGGTAGGCATTACAACGCTTGCGGGATTGAGCGCGCCGCTGATTGCCGAAGATCCGGCGGTGCCGGTCGTTGCCGCAATCGACGCGCGGCACGGCAACGTATACTTCCATATGGCGGGAGCGGGACAGCGCGTGTTGCTCAGCGCGCGTCACACCTCGCTCGAAGAAGCGATCCAGACGATCGCCGCCGGGCCGATCCGCATCACCGGTCCTGCTGCGGCGCTGCTCGCCTCGAAATGGCCGCGGCATATCGGCACTGCACCGGTATCCGTCGATGTTCGTAGCAAGCCGAGCATCGAATGGGTGGCGCGGCTCGCCGCAACCGTCGAACCGATCCGTTCGCCTGCCAAGCCGCTCTATCTGCGCGCGCCCGACGTGACGCCGCAGACTTCGCATCACATCGCGCGCCAATGATCGGAAAGCTGGCAGCGCTGTTTCGCCGGGCCGAGCCCGCTATTCTCGACGCGCGGCCCGGCGATGCATCAGCGCTTGCGGCGCTTCATCGTGTCTCCTTCCGTCATGGCTGGAGCGAGAACGAGTTCGAGCGATTGCTTTCGGACCGCGCGGCGACTGCGCATATCGCGCGCACGAACGGCGGACGCGGTGAAGTCGTCGGATTCGTGCTGTCTCACTCTGTGGGGGACGAAGCGGAAATTTTTCTGGTCGCGCTGGCGCCCGGAGAACGCGGTCACGGCACCGCTACAAAGCTGTTGTCAAGGCATCTCGGCCGCCTGGCGGCCGCCGGCATCAGGCGCGTATTTCTCGAGGTCGATGAAGGCAATACTTCTGCACGGAAACTCTATGCGCGCGCGGGTTTTCGCGAAGTCGGGCGCCGTGCCGGGTATTATCGTACGCCGGAAGGCAGCGGCGCCGCGCTCGTGCTCGGCCGCGACCTTAGCGGATAACGTCGGGTGGACGCGCGAACACGCGGCGCCTAGAATCCGCGCCATTGTTGGCGAGGCTTCGAATTGACGACTGCAAAGGAACTTTCCTCGATCGAGCAGGCCTGCGCGGCCAAGGGCATGCGCATGACCGAACAGCGCCGCGTGATCGCGCGCGTGCTCGGCGCTTCGCAGGATCATCCCGACGTCGAAGAGCTTTATCGACGGGCGTCGGCGATCGACGACAAGATTTCGATTTCGACCGTCTATCGCACCGTGAAGCTGTTCGAGGACGCGGGCATCATCGAGCGGCACGACTTCCGCGAGGGCCGTTCGCGCTACGAGCAGGTGCCGGACGAGCACCACGACCACCTGATCGACGTGAACAACGGCACCGTGATCGAATTCCATTCCGAGGAAATCGAACGCCTTCAGGAGGAGATCGCGCGGCGCCACGGCTTCAGGCTGGTCGGCCACCGGCTCGAGCTTTACGCGGTGCGGCTCAAGGACAAATCCTCCTAGAACCATGGGCTTCGCCTATCGCACTACGCTGTTCGTTCTGATGCTGGCGGTAACGGTGCCGACACAGTGGGTCGCGCTGAAGCTGAAGCTGCCGATTCTGCGAACCCTGCCGGTGTGGTTTCACCGCACCATCCTGAGAATTCTGAACATCAGGGTCGAAGTCCTCGGCGCACCGTCAAAACAGGACCGGCCCCTGCTTTTCGTTTCCAATCACGCATCGTGGCTCGACATCGTCGTACTCGGCTCCACCGGGCCGCTTTGCTTCATCGCAAAGAGCGAGATCGCGAAATGGCCGCTGTTCGGCATGTTTGCGCGCATGCAGCGCTCGATCTTCGTCGATCGGTCGAAACGTCACGGCACCGGCCAGGTGAACAAGTCGATCGCAAAGACGCTTTCCGGCGGCGACCCGGTCGTCCTGTTCGGCGAGGGCACCTCGAGCGACGGCAACCGGGTGCTGCAATTCCGTTCCGCGCTCCTTGGGGGCCTGCGCGACGCCATGGAGGAGAACGGCCGCGGCTTCGTGCAGCCGGTTTCCATCGCCTACCGGAAGTTCCACGGCATCCCGATGGGCCGGCAGCATCGCGAAATCGCGGCCTGGTACGGCGACACGGACCTGATTCCGCACCTCCTTCGGGTGCTGAAAGAAGGGGCAATCGACGTTACCGTCGCGTTCGGCCAGGTGCTGGAAGTGGCCCATCACGACGACCGCAAGGCCTTGTCCCGCAACGTGGAATCGACGGTAAGGAGGCTTACTTCGCTGGCGCTGGCGGGCCGTCCGGAGCTGCTTGCGGATTCCGTTTGCTTGGCCGGGGAAAGGCGCTAAGAGTTTCCCCCATGCCAATACAGGGTGAATTGCCGTACCCCCGCAACCTGGGCGGGAGGCTGCGCATTCCGGCGCAATGAGCGAAGCTCGCAAGGTTCATATCAAGTCCTTCGGCTGCCAGATGAACGTCTACGATGCGCGTCGTATGGCGGATACGTTGGCGTCCGACGGCTACAGCGAGATCGCGTCCGCCGAGGATGCCGATCTCATCATCCTGAATACCTGCCACATCCGCGAGAAGGCGGTGGAAAAGGTCTATTCGGAACTCGGCCGCCTGCGCGAAATGAAGGCCGGGTCGGCCGTCCGGGGCCGCAATCCGATGATCGCTGTCGCGGGCTGTGTCGCGCAGGCCGAAGGCCGCGAAATCATCCGCCGGGCGCCCTCGGTGCGGATCGTGGTCGGACCCCAGAACATCCACCGCATTTCCGAACTGGTCGCACGCGCGAACCAAGGCGAAGCGGTGGTCGATACCGAATTCGCGGTCGAGGATAAATTCGAACAGTTGGCAGCGCCGAGGCCCGAAGTGACCCGCGCCCGGGGAATCTCCGCTTTCGTCACGGTGCAGGAAGGCTGCGACAAGTTCTGCACCTTCTGCGTCGTGCCCTATACGCGCGGCGTTGAGATCTCGCGCTCTGCCGAGCGCATCCTAGCGGAAGCCGAGAGCCTGATTGCGCAGGGTGTGAAGGAAATCACGCTGATCGGCCAGAATGTGAACGCTTATCACGGACGCGGGCTGGACGGTCGCGACTGGACGCTCTCGAAACTGATCGCCCGGCTCGCGGTTATTCCGGAGCTCCTGCGCATCCGCTACACGACTAGCCATCCGCGCGACATGGATGACGAACTGATCGAAGCGCATCGCGATATCGAAAAACTGATGCCGTTTCTGCATTTGCCGGTGCAGTCGGGCTCCGACCGTATTCTCGACGAGATGAACCGCAAGCATACGCGCGCGGACTATCTTGCGATCGTCGAGCGCGTGCGCAAGGCGCGGCCCGACATCGCCTTCTCCTCGGATTTCATCGTCGGCTTCCCGGGCGAGACCGATCGGGATTTCGAGGACACCCTCACGCTCGCGCGTGAAGTGGGCTTCGCGCAGTGCTTCACCTTCAAATACAGCCCGCGTCCCGGCACACCTGCCGCGGAGATGGATGCGCAGGTTCCGGAGAACGTGAAAAACGAGCGGCTCTATCGGCTTCAGGATTTGATCGAGGCGCAGCAGCACGAATTCAACCGCGCCTGCATCGGCCGCGACGTCGACGTGCTGTTCGAAAAGCCGGGCCGCCACGAAGGTCAGATCGTCGGGCGCACGCCCTATCTCCAGCCGGTGCCCGTGTTTGCGCCGAAGGAGCTGATCGGCACGGTCGCGCGGATTCGGCTCAAGGAATTGCAGGGCTACAGTTTCACCGGCGACTTTGTCGATGCGCCGCATGGCGCGCAAGAACGGGCGCAGCCGGAATTCTCCGCGGAGGTGAACGCGTTTGCGTAGCCCGGGTCCCGAAGCCGGCAAGAGAGCACCGTGGGAACGCGGCCGCGACGCCGATGCAAGCCTCATGGTTGCGTTCGACGACAACCGGCTGGCTTCCGTGCTGTTCGGGCGTTATGGCGAGAACCTCGCGCTGATCGAGCGCCGGCTCGGCGTCGCCATCGACCAGCGCGGCAATCACGTCTCCATCGACGGGCCGCGCGACGCCTGTGAGAAGGCACGCAAGACGCTTGAGGGTCTTTACGAAGAACTGCGCGAGGGGCGCGATGTAACGGCCGGCGACGTCGAAGGCGCGCTGCGCGCGGCACAGACGCAGACCTCGTTCTTCGACTCCGAATCCGGGACGGAGAAAACCGCGTTCGGCGACATCCGTCTGCGCAAACGTGCAGTGCGCGCACGCACACCGATGCAGGACGCCTATATCAAGGCCATGCAGCGCAACACGCTCGTGTTCGGCATCGGCCCCGCCGGCACCGGCAAGACCTGGCTCGCGGTGGCCCATGCCGTGCATCTTTATGAGCGGCGCGAAGTCGATCGTATCGTGCTTTCCCGTCCTGCGGTCGAAGCCGGCGAGCGGCTGGGCTTCCTGCCCGGCGACATGCGTGAAAAGGTCGATCCCTATCTGCGCCCGATGTACGACGCGCTTTACGATCTGATGGACCGCGCGCTGGTCGAGCGTGCATTGCAATCCGGCGAGATCGAAATCGCGCCGCTCGCCTTCATGCGTGGACGCACGCTCGCGCACGCCGCAATTATCCTCGACGAGGCGCAGAACACGACGCCGATGCAGATGAAGATGTTTCTGACCCGCCTCGGCGAGCACTCGCATATGATCGTGACGGGCGACCCTTCGCAGATCGACCTGCCACCGGGACAGCGTTCGGGCCTGGTCGAAGCGACCGCGCTGCTCAGCGGTGTCGAAGATATCGCGCAGATTCAGTTTACCGGCGCCGACGTCGTGCGTCACGAACTCGTGGGCCGTATCGTCGCCGCCTACGACAAGGCGGACGATCAGAAGAAAAAGGACGGGAACAGTTGAGCTTCTCGATCGACATATCCGCGGAGTCGGAGGGCTGGTCGAGGGTTCCGGATCTCGAAAGCCATGTGCGCCGCGCAGCGGAAGCCGCCATGCTCGATAGCGACGCGCCGCCGTCCGAAATCTCGGTCGTGCTTTCGGACGACGAGCATATTCGCGAACTGAACAAGCACCACCGCGGGCTGGACAAGCCCACGAACGTGCTTTCCTTTCCGGCCGCCCGGATCAGAACGCCGGCCGGCGCGCCGCGCGTGCTGGGCGACGTCGTGATTGCCTACGAGACCGTGGCGCGCGAAGCCTCGGAGGAATCGAAAGCCATCGAGCACCATCTCTCGCATCTCGTCGTGCACGGCGTTCTTCATCTGCTCGGCTACGACCACGAGGACGAGGAAGAAGCGGAGATGATGGAAGCCCGCGAGCGCACGATCCTTGCGAGGCTCGGCATCCCGGATCCTTACGCGGAGCGCGGATCGTCCGCGGCGCGGGCATGAGCGACAACAGCGACAGAAGCAACAGTCACGAAAACGGCGATAAGCCGTCCTGGCGCGAACGCGTGCTCGCTAAGCTCGGTCTCTCGCGCAAGAAATCGCTCCGCACCGATCTCGCGGAAGTGCTTGCGGAAGCGCCGGCACAAACCGCTCCGGAGTTTTCCCCCGCCGAGCAGACCATGCTCCAGAACGTGCTCGCGCTCAGGGAACGCCGCGTTTCCGACGTCATGATCGCCCGCGCCGAGATGGTCGCGGTGAAACAGGATATCCCGATCGGACAGTTGCTGCAGACCTTCGCGAAGGCCGGGCATTCGCGGCTCGTGGTCTACGGCGAAACGCTGGACGAGCCGACCGGGATGGTCCACATCCGCGATCTGGTCTCCTATCTGACGGAACAGGCCGCGGCCATACAGAAGGGCAGGCGTACGCGGCGCAAATTCGATCCGAAATCGATCGATCTCGCGCAGCCGCTGTCCGCGACCCGAATCGTCCGGCGCATTCTCTACGTTCCGCCATCGATGCCGATTGTCGATCTTCTGGTGAAGATGCAGGCGACCCGCATCCATCTCGCGCTAGTCATCGACGAATACGGCGGCACCGACGGTCTCGTCTCCATCGAGGACATCGTCGAGGAAATCGTCGGCGACATCGAAGACGAGCACGACGACGAGGAAAGCCGGGTCGTCGCGCTCGGCGACGGCAGTTTCCTCGCCGATGCGCGTGCCTCGCTCGCCGAAACCGCCGAGGCGGTCGGCGAGGGCTTCGACGTCGGCGCTTCCGCGGATGAGGTCGATACGCTTGGCGGGCTTCTGGTCACGCTTGCCGCGCGCGTGCCTATCCGCAACGAGATACTGCGCGGGCCGGGCGATTTCGATTTCGAAATCATCGACGCCGACCCGCGCCGCGTGAAGCGCGTGCGGATCTTCCGCCGCCCGCCCGATCCGCCGAAACGCGAGCGCAAGCGCAAGCCGAAGGCGGTGACGGACTCTCCGGTCACACAGACCGCCGAACCGGATTCGCCGGCGCCTACCGACATGGACAACCGCAGCGCCAGCGGCTAACCCCGCGCGCATGACGCTCGCCAATTTCGCGAATCGCGTGGTGCTTTCCGGGGGCTGGAAACGCCGCGGCATCGCGTTCACCGCCGGCGCGTTTTCGGCGCTTGCTATGGCACCGTTCGAACTATCGCTCGTGCTTGCGATCACCTTACCGGTTTTCGTCTGGCTGCTCGACGGCACCGGCGCGGGCCCGCGCGGGCTGCTCGCCGCCTTCGGCGCGGGATGGTGGTTCGGCTTCGGCTACTTCGTCGCCGGGCTCTACTGGATCGGCATGGCGCTCTTCGTGGAAGCCGACAAGTTCGCGTGGCTCTTGCCATTCGCGGTGCTCGGCATTCCCGCAGGCCTCGCTCTCTTCACGGCAAGCGGCGCGCTGATTGCGCGCGCACTATGGACAACGGGACCCACGCGCATTCTCGCCTTCGCGTTTGGTCTGGGGCTTTCGGAATGGCTGCGCGGCACCATCCTCACCGGATTTCCGTGGAACAGTTTCGGCTATGCGCTGACAAGCGTACCGCAGCTTGCGCAAAGCGCATCGCTCGTCGGCCTGTGGGGCCTCACATTGCTCGCGCTCGCGATCTTCGCATCGCCTGCGACGATCGCGGACGCGCGCGACCGCACGCAGCATCCGTGGCTGCCGGTGATCGTTTCCGCGCTCGCGCTCTTTCTCATGGGGACCTACGGCTGGCACCGGCTTGCAAACACCGAGATTGCGAACGTCGAAGGCGTGCGGCTGCGCCTGATGCAGCCGAACATTTCGCAAAACCTGAAGTGGCAGCCCGAGCAGCGTCCCGCGGTGATGCGCCGCTATCTTTCGCTTTCCGACCAGGCGACCGCGCCGGACCGGCAGGGCGTGAAAGACATCACGCATCTGATCTGGCCGGAGTCGGCGTTTCCGTTCTTTCTCGACCGCGAGCCGCAGGCGCTCGCACAGATCGGAGAACTGCTGCCGCCGGGCGTATCGCTGATCACGGGCGCGATCCGGCTCGATGCGCCACTGCCGGGCCGCACCGATGCGCGCGTCTTCAACTCGATCCGCGTGCTGCGCGACGACGGCGCGATCGTCGCGACCTATGACAAGCTCTATCTGGTGCCGTTCGGCGAATTTCTGCCGTTTCAGTCATTGCTTGAATCGATCGGTTTGCAGCAGCTCACGCGCGTGCGCGGCGGGTTCACTGCCGGCACGCGCCGGCGCACGCTCACCATTCCCGGCCTGCCGCCGGCAGCTCCGCTCATCTGCTACGAGGCGATCTATCCGGGCTACGTTCTCAGCGAAGGCGCGCGGCCGCGGTGGATCCTGAATCTCACGAACGATGCCTGGTTCGGCATTACGCCCGGCCCCTACCAGCATTTCGTGCAGGCGCGGCTTCGCGCGATCGAGGAGGGCCTGCCGCTGGTACGCGTGGCGAACAACGGCATCTCGGCGATCGTCGATCCCCTGGGCCGGATCGTCCGTTCGCTGCCGCTCGGCAGTGACGGATTGATCGACGGCGCGCTGCCGAACGCGCTCGGAGAAACCGTGTATTCACGCCATCGGAACGGTCCCGCCTTGCTATTGGCGATCATCTTCGCTATCGGCGCCATTGCTGCGAGACGGCGTAAGACCAGGCGCGGCGCGTAAGAAACCGCCGCGTTTCTTCTTTGAAGCGGTCCAGTTTTGTACGGACCGGCGCGCTTCCTTCCCTACGACCGAAGTAGTAGTTTTAGAGTAACTGTCGGAAGGCGCATGACCAAGAAAACGCCGAACCCCATCGACCGGCATGTCGGCAGCCGCGTGCGAATGCGGCGCATGATGATTTCGATGAGCCAGGAGAAGCTCGGCGAGCGTCTCGGCATCACCTTCCAGCAAGTGCAAAAATACGAGAAGGGCACGAACCGCATCGGCGCGAGCCGCCTGCACCAGATCGCGAACATTCTCGGCGTGCCGGTCGCGTTCTTTTATGAGGGCACGCCCAACGCCGAGGGTGCAACGGGCTTCGCAGAGAGCGGGAACCCCGCATACGTCTCGGATTTCCTCGCGACGTCCGAAGGCCTCGCGCTTTCTAAGGCCTTCATGAAGGTTTCCGATCCGAAGCTGCGCCGCCGGATCGTCGATCTTGTCGAGGCGATGGTCGCAGCCGGTCAGGCCGAAGAAAAGTAGGGTTTTACCCGCTCGAGAGCGGGGCTTTTGCCCAATTCGCCCACACCTTGACCATGCTTGGCATCGCTGCGAGAACCCTTGCCGCGAAATACAGCCATGTCTGTACTTTCACGAGATTTCACGCCGACGCGCAGGAGTTTACCGGTGTCCCTCAAGAACTACATCTTTACGAGCGAGTCCGTTTCCGAAGGCCATCCCGACAAGGTCTGCGACCGCATCTCCGACGAGATCGTCGATCAGTTCTTCAAAGCCGACCCGATGGCGAAGGTCGCCTGCGAAACGCTCGTCACGACGAACCTGATTGTACTCGCCGGCGAAGTGCGAATGGCGAAGACGGCCGCCGGGCCGAACGAGATCATGAGCAAGACCGGCAAGGTCAACAAGGCGCTCGCCGAAAAACTTGCGCGCAAGGCCGTAAAAGACATCGGCTATGCGCAGAAGGGCTTCCACTGGAAGAACGCGAAAGTGCAGGTTCATCTGCACGGCCAGTCTTCCGATATCGCGCAGGGAGTCGAAGCGGCCGGCAACAAGGACGAGGGTGCCGGCGATCAGGGCATCATGTTCGGCTACGCCACCAACGAAACGCCCGAACTGATGCCGGCTCCGCTTCAGTATTCGCACAACGTGCTTCGCTTGATGGCGGAGGACCGCCACTCCGGTAAGCAGAAGCTGTTCGAGCCGGACTCGAAGAGCCAGTTCACGCTGCAATACGAGAACGGCAAGCCGGTGAGGTGCACCGCCGTCGTCGTCTCGACGCAGCATAAAGAGAAGGACGGCAAGAAAGTTCTGGAGTCGGGCGACATCAAGCAGCTCGTGCTGCCCTATATCCGGAAGGTGCTTCCGGAGGGCTGGATGCCGCCGCTGGATCAGGTCTACGTCAACCCGACCGGCCGCTTCGTGATCGGCGGCCCTGACGGCGATTCGGGCCTCACCGGCCGCAAGATCATCGTCGATACCTACGGCGGCGCGGCCCCGCACGGCGGCGGCGCCTTCTCCGGCAAGGATCCGTCGAAGGTCGACCGCTCGGCGGCCTACGCCGCACGCTATCTGGCGAAAAACGTCGTTGCCGCCGGTCTCGCCGACCGCTGCACGATCCAGCTTTCCTACGCGATCGGCGTCGCGCATCCGCTCTCGGTCTACGTGAACACCGACGGCACCGGCAAAGCCGACGAGCAGAAGATCGCGAAGGTGCTCCAGGAACTGATGAGCCTGACGCCGCGCGGCATCCGCACGCATCTGAAGCTGAACAAGCCGATCTATGCGCGGACCGCCGCCTACGGCCACTTCGGCCGTCAGCCGGACAAGGACGGTGGCTTCTCATGGGAGAAGACCGATCTCGCGGACAAGCTCCGCAAAGCGTTCTGATAAACGAGGAGACGGGCGCCGCGCACCGGCGCGGCGCTTTTTTCGGCCGCCGCAAAGGGCACCGGCTTCGCAAGCAGCAGGCCGAACTTTACCAACAACTGCTCCCGAAGTTATCGCTCGATATCGCACAGCCTGCGCCGCGCGATCTTGCAAGCCTGTTTCCGTTCGCGCCCGAAAAGTTTCAACTCGAAATCGGCTTCGGCGGCGGCGAACATCTGCTGCACGAAGCGCGCATGCACCCGAGGACGGGCTTCATCGGCTGCGAACCCTTCATCAACGGCATGGCGAAGATGCTGGCCGCGATCTCGCACGAGAAGACGCAAAATATCCGGCTGCATCCGGGTGACGCACTTTATCTACTCGACTGGTTACCGGATGCCTCGCTCGACCGGATCGACATTCTCTATGCCGACCCGTGGCCGAAGCGGCGGCACTGGAAGCGGCGTTTCATTTCGGACGAGAACGTCGTGCGCTTCGCGCGGATATTGAAGCCGGACGGAATCCTTCGCTTTGCGAGCGACATCGGCACATATGTCGAATGGACGCTGGTGCGGCTCTTGCGCAACCGTGAATTCCTCTGGCTCGCCGAGAAAGCCGACGACTGGCGCCGGCCATGGCCCGGCTGGCCCGGTACCCGCTACGAGCAGAAGGCCATCCGAGAGGGCCGAAAACCCAGCTATCTCGAGTTCCGGCGGCTCTGAATAAACCTTGCGATTCCGGGGATCGGCGCTATATTCCCGGCCAATCAACAACATCTCAGAACGGTCCATGGGCCGATTATGAGAGTGGGGACCGGCCGGGCCCCGCTCTTTTTCCCGTTTCTCGCCGGTCATGTGACGCGCGAATGCAGATCGAAGCCGACCCGTTTGAGCCGCGCCTTGTCGTGGAATCCGGTCTTGCCGCGCGCGTGGCGAGCGCGATCGAACCTGCGCTCGGCACGCTCGGCTTCAGGCTCGTGCGCGTGAAAGTCACGGGCCGGGACGGCGGCACCTTGCAGGTGATGGCCGAGCGGCCGGACGGCACGTTTACGATCGACGACTGCGAGGCGGCAAGCCGCGCACTCTCGCCGATCCTAGATGTCGAGGATCCGATCCAGGGCGCCTACCGGCTCGAAGTCTCCTCGCCCGGCATCGACCGGCCGCTGGTACGGCGTTCCGACCTCGAGCGCTCGGTCGGGCACGAAGCGAAGATCGAAACCGCGATGATGGTGGAAGGCCGCAAGCGCTTCCGCGGCATCATCGAAGGCATCGAGAACGATGCTGTGAAACTCAAGAGTACCGAGGGCAAGGAAGACGCACTCCTGCCGTTAAGCGAAATCGCCGAAGCAAAGCTCGTGCTAACCGACGCTTTGATCGAGGAATCGCTTCGCCGCGACAAGCGAGCGAACGAGAACGCCGATGCGCAGCCTGCACCGAACAATCACAAACACCCGGCCAAGCGCCGGGCCTAGACCTAACGGAGAACGCCACAATGGCCGTCGCCGCCAATAAACTCGAACTCCTCCAGATCGCGGACGCCGTCGCACGCGAGAAATCCATCGAACGCTCGATTGTGATCGCCGCCATGGAAGATGCGATCGCGAAGGCCGCACGCTCCCGCTACGGCGCGGAGACCGACGTGCACGCGGAAATCAACCCGAAGACCGGCGAGCTTCGTCTCTCCCGCCATATGATGGTGGTCGAGAACGTGGAAAACTCCGCGATCGAAATGACGCTCGAGGACGCGCGCCGTCACAACCCGGCGGCGCAAGTCGGCGATACCATCGCCGATACGCTGCCGCCGCTCGAATACGGCCGCATCGCCGCCCAGTCGGCGAAGCAGGTTATCGTGCAGAAAGTGCGCGAGGCCGAGCGCGACCGCCAGTATGCGGAATACAAGGACCGCATCGGCGAGATCGTGAACGGCGTCGTGAAGCGCGTCGAATACGGCAACGCCGTGCTCGATCTCGGCCGCGGCGAGGCGGTGATCCGCCGCGACGAGCTGCTGCCCCGCGAGACGTTCCGCAACGGCGACCGCGTCCGTGCCTATGTCTATGACGTGCGCCGCGAACCGCGCGGACCCCAGATTTTCCTGTCCCGCACGCATCCGCAGTTCATGGCAAAGCTGTTCACGCAGGAAGTGCCGGAAATCTACGACGGCATCATCGAGATCAAGGCGGTCGCCCGCGATCCGGGCTCGCGCGCCAAGATCGCGGTGATCTCGCGCGACTCCTCGGTCGACCCGGTCGGCGCCTGCGTCGGCATGCGCGGCTCGCGCGTGCAGGCGGTGGTGAACGAACTCGCTGGCGAAAAGATCGATATCATCCCGTGGTCGCAGGATGTCGCGACTTTCGTCGTGAACGCCCTGGCGCCGGCGGAAGTCGTGAAAGTCGTGCTCGACGAAGTGCGCGAGCGCATCGAAGTCGTGGTGCCGGACGCGCAGCTTTCGCTCGCGATCGGCCGCCGCGGCCAGAACGTGCGCCTTGCCTCGCAGCTCACCGGCTGGGACATCGACATTCTCACCGAAGCGGAAGAAAGCGAGCGCCGCCAGAAGGAATTCGCGGAACGCTCGAACATGTTCATGGAAAGCCTCGACGTCGACGAGACGGTCGCGCAGCTGCTCTCGTCCGAGGGCTTTACCTCGGTGGAAGATCTCGCTTTCGTTCCGGCCGATGAACTCGCCGGTATCGAAGGCTTCGACGCCGAAACCGCGGAAGAGCTGCAAAATCGCGCGAAGGACTATCTCGACCGCATCGAGAAGGAACTCGACGAAAAGCGCAAGGCGCTCGGCGTGAAGGACGAGCTCGCCGAGGTGCCGGGCGTTACCACGAAGATGATGGTCGCACTCGGCGAGAACGACGTGAAAACCGTCGAGGACCTCGCTGGCTGCGCCACCGACGATCTGATCGGCTGGACCGAGCGCAAGGACGGCGAAGCGCAGCGTCACGCCGGCTTCCTCGAAGGCTTCGACCTCGACCGCGAAGCCGCGGAAGCATTGATCATGCAGGCACGCGTCAAGGCGGGCTGGATCGATGAAGCCGAACTCGCTCCGGCGGAGGCTGAAGAGGCCGAAGCCGCCGCAGCGCAGAGCTAAGGAGCATGGATGCTCGCGCAGATGGAAGACATGGAAACCGACGAGGGCCTCGCCGACGCGCGGCGGGCTCCCGCACGGACCTGTCTTGCCACGCGCGAAGTTGTCCCGATCGAGCGCATGATCCGTTTCGTGGCGGCACCCGACGGCTCGGTGGTGCCGGATCTGTCGCGCGATCTTCCGGGACGCGGCGCATGGGTCACGTCATCGCGTGAAGCCGTCGGCAAAGCGATCGCACAGAAGGCGTTCACACGCGCATTTCGCGGCAAGGCGCAAGCCGACGAAAGGCTGCTCGCACTCACCGATCATCTGATCGAACGTGCGGCGCTGGAAGCGCTTTCGCTCGCCAACAAGGCGGGGCGTATCGTCACCGGAAACGCGAAAGTGGAAAGCGCGATCCTTTCGGGCAAAGTGCTTGCCATCTTTCATTCCAACGACGGCGCGGCGGACGGAAAGCGCAAGCTCGACGCGCTTTTGCGCCGAATCGAGGCGGAAGGGGGTGCAAAAGCGCCCGCTTTGACCCTATTTACCGGAAACCAAATGGATTTGGCCCTCGGGCGGCCAAATGTGGTACATGCTGCCCTGCTCGCGAGCCCGGCGAGCGGCGGTTTTCTCGAACGCAGCCTAAGACTTAAGCGCTGGCGTGACGGCGACATCGCCTTTGGCGAGGGCGTGCCGGGCAAGAGCAAGCAAGAATTGGAACACGAATGAGCGATACCAAAGACCCTGGCGAGAAGACGCGCGCACCTTCGAAGACGCTTTCCCTGAAGCGTTCGGAGACCGGGACCGTGCGGCAGAGTTTCAGCCACGGCCGCTCGAAGACGGTTGTCGTCGAAGTGAAGCGCGGACCGCGCTCGGCCGCCAAGGCCGGGGCGGGCGCCGCGACCGCAAAGGCCGGAACCAAAGCCGCACCCGCTGCTCCGGTCGTGCCCGAAAAGAAACCCGCAACTGCTCCTGCCAAATCCTCCACCGCCCCACGGGCGGGCGGCATGGTGCTGCGCACGCTCAGCGAAGAAGAGCGCGAGGCGCGCGGCAAAGCCTTGATCGATGCGCGCGAGCGCGAGGAGCAGGAACGCCGCGAAGCGATCGAGGAAGCCAAACGCCGCGCCGAGCGCGAGGCGATCGAGAAAGTCGAGCGTGAAGCCGCCGAAGCGCGCAAAAAAGAAGAGGACAAGCGCCGCCAGCACGAAGAAGAAACCAAGAAAAAGGCCGAATCCGAAGCACGCAAGCGCTTCGGCGACGAGGGGTTGGCGGCACGCGCCGGAGCCGGCCGCGCGATCGTGGCCGACGACGAAGAAGAGGGTCGCCCGCGGCGCCCGGGCGCGAAGGCACCGGCTCCTGCCCGCCCGACCCGTATCGGCGAAGTCAAGCAGCGCGGCCGCCTGACGCTCACCAACGCGCTTTCCAGCGACGAGGAGCGTCAACGTTCGACCGCTTCGTTCCGCCGCCGTACGCAGCGCATTACCGGCCACCGTGACGAGCCGAAAGAGAAAGTTTCGCGCGAAATCGTGATTCCGGAAACGATCACGATTCAGGAACTCGCAAGCCGCATGGCGGAGCGCGGCGTCGACGTGATCAAGCTTCTTATGAAGCAGGGCCAGATGAAGCTGG
The DNA here is from genome assembly GCA_041694745.1 of Pseudomonadota bacterium. GTDB lineage: Bacteria > Pseudomonadota > Alphaproteobacteria > Rhizobiales > Xanthobacteraceae. Next base: position 112,820 of record JBGFSD010000069.1, on the reverse strand, counting down.
TTACCGATCTGATCGATGCCGATACCGCGCAGCTGATCGCCGAGGAAATGGGCCACACCGTCAAGCGCGTTGCCGCTTCCGACGTGGTCGAAGGTTTGTTCGATGCCCCTGACTCGCCGGAGAGCCTGAGGCCACGGCCGCCGGTCGTGACCATCATGGGTCACGTCGACCACGGCAAGACGTCGCTACTCGATTCGATTCGCGAGGCGAACGTCGTCGCTGGCGAAGCTGGCGGCATCACGCAGCATATCGGCGCCTATCAGGTCCAGGCACCGTCCGGCGCGAAGATCACCTTCATCGATACGCCGGGCCACGCGGCCTTCACCGCAATGCGCGCCCGCGGCGCGAAAGTGACGGACATCGTCATTCTCGTCGTTGCCGCCGACGACGGCGTGAAACCGCAGACGATCGAGGCGATCCAGCACGCAAAGGCTGCGAAGGTTCCGATGATCGTCGCGATCAACAAGATCGACAAACCCGACGCCAAGCCCGAGCGCGTCCGCACCGAACTCCTGCAGCACGAAGTGCAGGTGGAATCGATGGGCGGCGACGTGCTCGACGTCGAGGTTTCCGCAACCAAGAAAACGAACCTCGACAAGCTGCTCGAAATTATCGGGCTGCAATCGGAAATTCTCGAACTCAAGGCCAACCCGGACCGCGCGGCAGAAGGCACCGTGATCGAAGCCAAGCTCGACAGGGGCCGGGGCACGGTTGCGACCGTGCTCGTGCAGCGCGGAACCCTGAACGTCGGCGACATCGTGCTCGCCGGCGCTGAATGGGGCCGCGTCCGCGCGCTGATTTCGGACAAGGGCGAACAGCTGAAAAGCGCGGGGCCGTCCACGCCAGTCGAAATCCTCGGCTTCAACGGCGCACCGGAAGCAGGCGACCGCCTTGCGGTCGTCGAATCCGAAGCGCGTGCGCGCGAAATCGCGGATTACCGCAGGAACGAGCGCCGCGACAAGGCAGCGGCGCGCTCTTCCAACGTGCGCGGTTCGCTCGAGCAGATGATGACGCAGCTCAAGACGGCGGGTGCTGCGGAATTTCCGCTGGTCATCAAGGGCGACGTGCAAGGCTCTGTGGAAGCGATCGTCGGCGCGCTTGAGAAACTCGGCACGGATGAAGTCAAGGCGCGCATCCTGCTCGCCGGCGTCGGCGGCATCACCGAATCCGACGTGACGCTCGCCGCCTCCTCGAACGCGGCGATCATCGGCTTCAACGTTCGCGCGCATAAGGAAGCGGCGACTGCCGCCGAGCAGGCGGGCGTCGAAATCCGCTACTACAACATCATCTACAATCTCGTGGACGACGTGAAGGCCGCGATGTCGGGCCTGCTCGCGCCCGAGTTGCGCGAGACCATGCTCGGCAACGCCGAGGTGCTCGAGGTCTTCGCGGTGTCGAAGGTCGGCAAGATCGCAGGCTGCCGCGTCACCGACGGCCGCGTCGAGCGCGGCGCGAACGTGCGGCTCATCCGCGACAAGGTCGTGATCCACGAGGGCAAGCTATCGACGCTGAAGCGCTTCAAGGACGACGCGACCTCGGTGGTGGCCGGCCAGGAATGCGGCATGTCGTTCGAGAACTACCAGGATATGCGCAAGGGCGACGTGATCGAGTGCTATCGCGTCGAATCGATCGCCCGCGCGCTCTAAACACGGCTTGGGCGCCCGCTCCGGTTCGATCCCGGGCGGGCGTTTTTTATTTTATGACAAAGAACAACGAAAAAGCCCCCTCACAGCGCATGCTCCGCATGGGCGAACTGGTGCGCCATGCGCTCGCGGAAGTCTTCTCGCGCGGGGACGTGCACGACCCAGTGCTGGAAAGGCACGTCATCACCATCCCGGAAGTCGCGATGACGCCGGACCTGCGGCACGCCACCGCCTATGTGATGCCGCTCGGCGGCAAGGACGAGCGCGCGGTACTCGACGCACTCAACCGTAACAAGAAATACCTGCGCGGCGTCGTCGCGAAGAAGGTGCAGGCGAAATTCGCGCCCGATCTTCACTTCCGCATCGACGAGCGCTTCGACCGCGCCGAGCAGATCGACAGGTTGCTCAAACAGCCCGAAGTGCTGCGCGATCTTCGCAAGGACGACGAATGAACCGGCCGCGGCGCGAGAAGCGCAAGATCGACGGCTGGGTCGTGCTCGACAAGCCGCCCGGCATGACCTCGACGACGGCGGTCGCCGCGGTGCGGCGCATCTTCAAGGCCGAGAAAGCGGGACACGCCGGCACGCTAGATCCGCTCGCCTCCGGCGTGTTGCCGATCGCGCTCGGGGAAGCGACCAAGACCGTGCCCTTCGTACAGGACGGGCGAAAGATTTATCGCTTCACGGTGCGCTTCGGCATCGAGACCGATACCGACGACGCGGAGGGAAAAGAGACCGCGCGCTCGGAGCGGCGCCCTTCGCGCGAGGCGATCGAAGCGCTCCTCCCCGCCTTCACCGGCACGATCCTGCAAACGCCACCGCAGTTCTCCGCACTCAGGGTCAATGGCGAGCGCGCCTACGATCTCGCGCGCGAGGGCGAAACGGTCGAACTCGCACCGCGTGAAATCGAAATCGATTCTTTCAAGCTCTCGGCCCAGCCGGACGTCGATCACGCGGAGTTCGAGGTCGAGTGCGGCAAGGGCACCTATGTCCGTTCGCTTGCCCGCGACCTCGGCCGCAAGCTTGGCTGTCTCGGCCATGTAAGCGTGCTTCGCCGCACGCGGGTCGGAGATTTTACGGCAGAGAACACGGTCACCCTCGTGCAGCTCGAGCAGGCGGGCGCAGACAACGCCTCGCTTCTGGCCCTCCTGCGGCCTGTCGCAGCCGGCCTGCAATCGCTCCCGGCCGTGAAAGTTTCGGAGTCCGATGCCCAGCGGCTCGTGCAGGGCCAGAGCGTCTTCCTGCGCGGCCGGGATGCGCCCTTCTTCGAGGGGCCGGTCTCGGTTTCGGTTTCGGGCAATCTTGTTGCGCTGGCCGAAATGGAGGCCGGGCAGATCCACCCCCGGCGCATTTTTAACCTTCCCCGATAAGGACTTAGCCTGATTCCGGTTGAGAGTGCTTTTTTCTCGCTTTCAAGAGGCTTTTGGCTATAACAGCGCGCGTCGGGGCTTGGCCCCGGCACTTCGTCGCGACCCCGCTGGACGACATCCCGGCCCGGCCGCTTTTTGACCTCCAGCCAACAGGAGCACCCGATGTCGATCACTGCCGAGCGCAAGCAAGCGCTCATCAAGGACAATGCGGTCAAGAAGAACGACACCGGTTCGCCGGAAGTGCAGGTCGCGATCCTCTCGGAGCGCATCGCGAATTTGACCGAGCATTTCAAGACGCACGTGAAGGACAACCATTCGCGCCGCGGGTTGCTCAAGCTGGTCTCGCACCGCCGTTCGTTGCTCGACTTCCTGAAGAAGAAAGATGAAGCGCGCTACAAGGCGCTCATCGAGAAGCTCAACATCCGCCGCTAAGGCGGATGGTAACGGCCACGCGCGGGAATGGTCCCGCGCGAGAGGCCCTAGTATGACGCGGCGGAATTCGCCGCCGCAAACAACCGACGGATCAGGACAAGTCATGGCAGGATTGCCAGACGCTCTTTTCACTTTCGCGAAGTTCGCGCGGAAGAGCGCCTCGTTATCTTGCCCATGACTTTCCCGCTCGTCGTCCGATGATGGGAAATAGAAATGTTCGAAATACATCGTGAAGAACTCGACTGGGGCGGGCGCAAGCTCGTCCTCGAGACCGGACACATGGCGCGTCAGGCCGACGGCGCCGTCGTCGCCACCTATGGCGACACCAGCGTGCTCGCGACCGTGGTCGCGGCGAAAGAACCGAGGCCCGGCATCGACTTCCTGCCGCTTTCGGTGCACTTCATCGAAAAATTCTACGCGGCCGGCCGTATTCCGGGCGGCTACTTCAAACGCGAGGGCCGTCCGACCGAGCGCGAGACCCTGATCTCGCGCCTGATCGACCGCCCGATCCGCCCGCTGTTCGCAGACGGCTGGCGCAACGAAACGCAGATCGTGATCCACGTCTTGCAGCACGACCTCGAAACCGATCCGGATATCGTTTCGATGCTGGCCTCCTCGGCCGCGCTCACGATCTCCGGCGCGCCCTTCATGGGCCCGATCGGCGGCGCACGGGTCGGCTTCATCAACGGCGAATATGTCCTGAACCCGACGCTGGAAGAGATGAAAGAGTCGAAGCTCGATCTCGTCGTCGCCGGCACCAAGGACGCGGTGCTGATGGTCGAATCCGAAGCGCAGGAACTCTCCGAAGAAGTGATGCTGGGCTCGGTCATGTTCGGCCACAAGCACTTCCAGCCGGTGATCGAGGCGATCATCCGTCTGGCAGAAAAAGCCGCGAAAGAGCCGCGCGAACTGAACGTGCCCGATAATTCGGCGCTGAAGAACCAGCTAAAGGCTCTCGTCGAGGCCGATCTTCGTGCGGCCTACGGCATCAAGATCAAGCAGGACCGCTACAACGCTGTGGCGGATGCAAAGAAGAAGGCGAAAGACGCGGTCGTCGGCGACGGCACCAATCCCGACGCGCCGTCTGCGTCGCTCGTCGGCGAAGTCCTGAAGGAACTCGAAGCGGAAATCGTCCGCAACTCGATCCTCGATACCGGCAAGCGCATCGACGGACGCGACGTGAAAACGGTCCGCCCGATCGAGGCGCTCGTCGGCGTACTGCCGCGCACGCACGGTTCCGCGCTGTTCACGCGCGGCGAGACGCAGGCGCTCTGCATCGCGACACTTGGCACCGGCGAGGACGAACAGTGGATCGACGCGCTGCCGGGAACCTACAAGGAGAACTTCCTCCTGCACTACAACTTCCCGCCGTTCTCGGTCGGCGAAGCGGGCCGCATCGGCTCGCCCGGCCGCCGCGAAGTCGGCCACGGCAAGCTCGCCTGGCGCGCGGTGCATCCGATGCTGCCGCCCGCAACGGAGTTCCCCTACACGATCCGCGTGGTGTCGGAGATTCTCGAATCGAACGGCTCATCCTCGATGGCAACCGTCTGCGGTACCTCGCTCGCGCTGATGGACGCGGGCGTGCCGCTGCGCGCGCCGGTCGCCGGCATCGCGATGGGCCTCATTCTCGAGGGCAAGAAATACGCCGTGCTCTCAGACATTCTCGGTGACGAAGATCATCTCGGCGACATGGACTTCAAGGTCGCCGGCACCGAGAAAGGCGTCACCGCGCTGCAGATGGACATCAAGATCGCGGGCATCACCGAAGAGATCATGCAGGTCGCGCTTCGCCAGGCGAAGGACGGCCGTCTGCATATTCTTTCCGAAATGTCGAAGGCACTGACCGCGGCCCGTCCGCAGCTCGGCGAGCACGCGCCGCGCATCGAGGTCATCAAGATCCCGACCGACAAAATCCGCGACGTGATCGGCACCGGAGGCAAGGTGATCCGCGAGATCGTCGAGAAGACCGGCGCCAAGATCAACGTCGAGGACGACGGCACCGTGAAGGTGGCCTCTTCCAAGGGCGAAGCGATCGAAGCCGCGATCAAGTGGATCAAGTCGCTCACCTCGGAGCCGGAAGTCGGCGCGATCTACGACGGCAAGGTCGTCAAGGTCGTCGACTTCGGCGCCTTCGTGAACTTCTTCGGCGCGAAGGACGGCCTCGTGCATGTCAGCCAGATGGCGGCGCATCGCGTGAACAAGCCGTCCGACGTCGTCAAAGAAGGCGACATGGTCAAGGTGAAGCTCCTTGGCGTCGACGAGCGCGGCAAAGTGCGCCTGTCGATGAAGGCCGTGGATCAGCAGACCGGCGAGGACATCGAGCACAAGAAACAGCCCGCGGCCGAGCCGGCGGCGGAGTAAGCCAAAGTGTCATGGCCGGGCTTGTCCCGGCCATCCACGTCTTTACAGCGCTGAAATTCTCGAAGGCGTGGATGCCCGGCACACGGCTTGTGCTCGGGCCGGCGAAGCCGGACCCGAGTGCCGGGCATGACGAAGATAAAAAGGCGGCTTTCGAGCCGCCCTTTTTTGTTTGCGCCTATTTCTTTCTCAGCTTCAGCGCTTCTTTTACTGCCGCACCAAACGCCTCGAAGTCGCGCTTGCGCGGCGAGGTCTTGCGCCACACAAGACCTATCTTTCGTGACGGCTCGGGCGAGGTGAAACGCTGAAGCGAAAGTTTGCGCCCGCGCGCCTCGGTCTCCGCTGCAATTTCCGGAATGAAGGTTGCGCCGTAGCCGTTTGCGACCATCTGCATCACCGTGGACAACGAAGTCGCACCAAGACCCGCCTTTGTGATCCCGCGCTCGTGCGAACAGAAACTCAGCGCCTGATCGCGCAGACAATGACCTTCTTCCAACAAGATCAGATTCGACGGGTCCAGCGTTTCCGGGTCGACGCGCGTGCGCCTCATTTCTTCGGACGCCACCGCAAGCAGGAAGCGGTCCTCGAACAGATGCTCCTCGTGAAGGTCAGACTTGTCGTTCGGGATTGCCGCCATCACAAGGTCGAGTTCGCCGCGCGATAACTCGCCGAGCATCGCCTTGGTCTGTGCCTCGCGCAATTCGAGCTTCAGCGCGGGGAAATGCTTCGCGAGATACTTCAAGAGCTCCGGCAGGATATAGGGCGCGAGCGTCGGAATAATGCCGAGCGAGAGCGGACCGTTGAGAATTTTGCTGCGGTGTCTCGCGATCGCAGCAAGGTCGTTTGCAGCGAGCAGAATTTTCGAGGCTTGCTCTGCGATCTCGCGTCCGATTTGTGTCAGTACAATTTCTCCAGGGCGGCGCTCGAACAGCGCAGCGCCGAGCGTTTCCTCCAATTCCTTGATCTGCATGGAGAGCGCGGGCTGACTCACCGCGCATTCTCCGGCAGCCTTGCCGAAATGACCGAGCCGTGCCGCGGCCTCGAAATAGCGCAACTGGCGGAACGTGAGCGCTGGCATGACTTTCATATCGGTAAGTTATTCTTATCGGTTGCAGCAGGCAATACGATTGGACCTTATCAGCCATGCCGGTCATTTTGGGCGCCACGAAGAAGGAAGAGGAGGAAGCACGCATGGCCGATAAACCCGTTATGACGACCGCTGGCGGCGCGCCCGTCGCCGACAACCAGAATTCGCTCTCCGCCGGGGCGCGCGGACCGCTCCTGATGCAGGATTTCCAGCTGCTCGAAAAACTCGCGCACCAGAACCGCGAGCGGATTCCTGAGCGCACCGTGCACGCCAAAGGCTCCGGCGCTTACGGCACGCTGACAATCACGAAGGACATCACCCGGTATTCGCGCGCGAGCGTATTCGCGAAAGTCGGGAAGCAAACCGAGGCGTTTCTCCGCTTCTCGACCGTCGCCGGCGAACGCGGCGCTGCGGATGCCGAGCGCGACGTGCGCGGATTTGCGCTGCGCTTCTATACCGACGAAGGCAACTGGGACATCGTCGGCAACAACACGCCGGTGTTCTTCCTGCGCGACCCGCTGAAATTTCCCGATTTCATTCATACGCAGAAGCGTCATCCGCGCACCAACATGCGCTCGCCGACGGCGATGTGGGATTTCTGGTCGCTCTCGCCCGAGAGCCTGCATCAGGTGACGATCCTGATGTCGGACCGCGGACTGCCGCAGACCTACCGCCACATCGACGGCTTCGGTTCGCACACCTACTCGTTCATCAACGCGAACAATGAGCGCTTCTGGGTCAAGTTCCACTTCAAGTCCGAACAGGGCATCAAGAACTGGACCAACGCGGAAGGCGCCGAGAAAATCGCGCACGACCGCGAAACGCATCAACGCGATCTTTACGAGGCGATCGAGCGCAAGGAATTTCCGCGCTGGAAATTTTACGTGCAGGTGATGCCGGAGATGGACGCCGACAAGCATTGGTACAACCCGTTCGATCTCACCAAGGTCTGGCCACATGCGGACTATCCGCTGATCGAGGTCGGCGTGCTCGAACTCAACAGGAATCCGGAGAACTATTTCGCGGAAGTCGAGCAGGCTGCGCTCGCGCCATCGAACATCGTGCCAGGCGTCGGCCACTCGCCCGACAAGATGCTGCAGGCGCGCATATTCTCCTATGCCGACGCGCACCTTTATCGCCTCGGCGTCAATCACCATCAGCTACCGGTGAACAAGCCGCGCTCGGCGGTGAATACCTATCACGCAGACGGTTCGATGCGCCTCGAAGGACACAAGAACCCGGACGCCTATTACGAGCCCAACACGGTCGGCGGTCCAGTGCAGGCGGAGCAGTACCGCGAACCGCCGCTGAAGATTTCGGGCGACGCGGACCGCTACAATCACCGCGACGGCAACGACGACTACCGCCAGCCGGGCGACCTGTTCCGGCTCATGACCGCGGACCAGAAGCAGCAGCTCTTCCACAACATCAAGGCTGCGATGGACGGCGTGCCGGTCGAAATCATCAAGCGGCAGCTCGTTCATTTCTACAAGGCCGATCCCGAATACGGTAAAGGCGTCGCCGCTGCCGTCGGCGTCGAGCTGGACGCAGCGATCGCCGCTGAATAAGTGTTCAGACAACGCGAACCTCACAAAAGGCGATTCTCCGAATCGCCTTTTTCTCTTTGCTTTTCATATACTTGAACAGGCATTCATTCACGCGAGTGTGATGCGCGGCGCATGTGTTTTGTGATTGCCATCACACGCGGTTCAGCCGCGCCGGCCTACCTTCCATCCCATCGACGGAGCGATGGTCGCTCCCGAGAAAACGGATGGAGAGAACGATGACCAAGACGAAGAAGATCCTGACGGGTGCTGCCGCCGCTGTCGCCCTCGCTGTCGTGAGCCTTTCGGCGGGCACGACGTCCGCGGAAGCGGGCTGGAAGCACAAGCACTGGCACTTCTACAGCTACTACAATCCGTATGTTTACGGTTTCTACGGTCCGGCCTATCCCAGCTGCTTCGTGAAGTGGACCAAGTGGGGCAAGAGCTACGTCTGCTACTAAGCAGGCGGTTCATATGACCTCCCGACAAGCCGCCCGGCGCCCCCAGCCGGGCGGATTGCTTTTTGGGTTGGTGCGCGGCTTTACTTCCCCGGGATGGAAGAGAAGCGCGGGCAATTCAGAAGAAACAATCAGTTCGTAACGGCGCTGCCCGAGGCGCTCTCGTCCGGGCTGTTCGCCAAAGCGGCGCGCGTAAAGCTTGCGGCCGACGGACTTCTGTTCTCGGCAGGCGACGACGGCAACGGCTGCTACCGTATCGAAAGCGGACTCGTGAAACTCAGCATTCTTTCGCCGGACGGCGGCGAACGCATCCTCGACGTGCTCGGTCGGGGTGCGATCGTCGGCGAGCTTTCGATGGTCGACGGCGCACCGCGCTCGACCGCGGTCTATGCGGTGAGCGATTCGGAACTATCCTATGTCAGCCGCGCGGCGTTTCTCGCCTTCGCGGAAACGCACCCCGAGCTCTATCTCCATATCGCGACGCTCCTGGCGCAGCGCGTCCGCGAAATGAACGACATCGCAATGGCCTGGAGTTTTCTTTCGCTCGAGGGCCGTGCCGCGCATGCGCTGCTCGAAATCGCGGAGGCCTTCGGCGAGGACATCGGCAATGGCCGGCTTCTGATCCGGCATAAGATCGAGCAGAGCGATTTCGCGGCAATGGCGGGTATCGCGCGCGAGAATATCAGCCGGATTCTGAACAAGTGGATGCGCGAGAAGCTCGTCAGCCGCCATGCGGGCTATTATTGCATCGAGTCGCGCGAGAAGATCGAGGCGCTCGCCGGCGGCTAGGCGTCCTGAAGTTCCGGAATTCGCGTATTCTTCTAGGCTTGCGATGCAATCGCAAGCGAAAGGAGCGCGGCCGTTGCGAGCAATGTCCGCAGGCCGCGCATGGCTTATTCGGCGGCTTTGGCGGAATTGCCCGCCGCTTCCTGGCGCAGCACTTCCGGGTTCGGCATCGCAATCACGTTGTACCCGGAATCCACGAAATGAATTTCACCGGTGACGCCGCCCGAAAGGTCGGACAGGAGATAGAGCCCGGCGCCGCCAAGCTCCTCGAGCGTGACCCCGCGGCCGAGCGGCGAATGACGCTGCTGGAACGCGAACATCGCGCGCGCGTCGCCGATGCCCGCGCCCGCAAGCGTGCGGATCGGACCCGCCGAGATCGCGTTCACGCGGATCTTCTGGTGGCCGAAATCGACCGCGAGATAGCGCACACTCGCCTCCAGCGCCGCCTTCGCCAGACCCATCACGTTGTAGTTCGGCATGGCGCGATCGCCGCCGTTATAGGTCAGCGTCAGCATCGCGCCGCCGCGCGGCATCAGTTCCGCCGCGCGTTTCGCGCCTTCTGCGAACGAGAACGCAGAAATCACCATGGTGCGTATGAAGTTTTCGCGCGAGGTGTCGGCGAAGCGGCCCTTCAGCTCGTTCTTGTCAGAGAAACCGATGGCGTGGACGTAGAAGTCGATCGTGCCCCACTTCTTCTTCAGCTCGGCAAAGACCGCATCGACGGTCGAAATATCCTCGACATCGCAGGGCAGCACGAAGTCCGAGCCTACCGATTGCGCAAGCGGCCGCACCCGGCGCTCCAGCGCCTCGCCCTGGTAGGTGAAGGCGATCTCGGCGCCCTGCTTCGCAATCGCCTGCGCAATTCCCCAGGCGATCGAATGGTCGTTGGCGACGCCCATGATGACGCCGCGCTTGCCTTGCATCAGTCCCTGCATCGAAAACTCTTACGCATCCGGTTTCTTGAAAAGAAGGGTGGCATTGGTGCCGCCGAAGCCGAAGGAGTTCGACAGCACGCAGTTGAGCTGAACGTTGTCCTGGCGCTTGCGCACGATCGGAAGATCCGCGAACTCCGGATCGATTTCCTCGATATGCGCGCTCTCGCAGATGAAGCCGTTGTTCATCATCAAGAGCGAATAGATCGCTTCCTGCACGCCGGTCGCGCCGAGCGAATGCCCGGTCAGCGACTTCGTCGCCGAAATCGGGGGAACGTTCTTGCCGAACACCTCGCGGATCGCCTCGATCTCCTTGATGTCGCCGATCGGCGTCGAGGTCGCGTGCGGATTGATGTAGTCGACCGGCAGTTTCACGCCCTCCATCGCCATCTTCATACAGCGCACCGCACCCTCGCCGGAGGGCTGCACCATGTCGTGACCGTCGGAAGTAGCGCCGTAACCTGCAATCTCGCCGTAGATTTTCGCGCCGCGCGCTTTCGCCTTCTCATACTCTTCGAGCACGAGCACGCCCGCGCCGCCCGCGATCACGAAGCCGTCGCGATTTTTGTCGTAGGCACGCGAGGCCCTGGCGGGCGTTTCGTTATAGCCCGACGACATCGCGCCCATAGCGTCGAACAGCACCGAGAGCGTCCAGTCGAGATCCTCGCAGCCGCCTGCGAACATCGTGTCCTGCTTGCCGCTCTGAATCAGCTCATAGGCATTGCCGATACAGTGGTTTGAGGTCGCACATGCCGACGAGATCGAGTAGTTGACGCCCTTGATCTTGAACCAGGTCGCAAGGGTCGCCGACGCGGTCGACGACATTGCCTTGGGAACGGCAAAGGGGCCTACGCGCTTGGGGCCTTTTTCCCTCGCGGTTTGCGCGGCCTCGACGATGGTGCGGGTCGATGGTCCGCCCGAACCCATAATGATCCCGGTCTTGGGATTGGAGATGTCGCCCTCTTCCAGACCTGCGTCACGGATGGCCTGATCCATCGCGACGTGATTCCACGCGGTACCGCCGCCGTGGAAGCGCATGGCGCGGCGATCGACGATCGCGGACGCGTCCAGCGTCGGCGCGCCCGCGACCTGGCTCCTGAATCCGATCTCGGCCTGATCCTTCGCAAAGGTAATGCCGCTCTTCGCTTCCCTCAGCGAGGCGAGCACTTCCTGGGTGTTGTTTCCGATGGACGAAACGATGCCCATTCCGGTGACGACAACCCGACGCATCCCGTCCCTCTTGTTTTCTGCGCAAAGGCTCGCGCGCTTCAGGCGCTCGCCGGCGCCGCATCCTTGAATAGACCGACCTTCATGTCGCTGACGCGGTAGACGACCTCGCCATCCGCGTTGAGCCAGCCGTCGGCGATGCCAAGCACAAGTTTCGAGCGCATGACGCGCTTGAACTCAACACCATAGATCAGCTTTTTTACGGTTGGCACGATCTGGCCGGTCAGCTTCACCTCGCCAACCCCGAGTGCGCGGCCGCGGCCTTCGGCGCCGACCCAGCCCAGGAAAAATCCCACGAGCTGCCACAGCCCGTCGAGCCCGAGGCAGCCGGGCATCACGGGATCGCCCTTGAAGTGGCACTGGAAAAACCAGAGGTCCGGCTTCACGTCGAGCTCGGCACGGACGTAGCCCTTGCCGCTCTCGCCGCCGGTCTCCGAAATCTCGGTGATACGGTCGAACATCAGCATCGGCGGCAGCGGCAACTGCGCATTGCCGGGTCCAAACATTTCCCCACGGCCGCAGGCCAGAAGATCTTCATAGGCGAAGTTTGAGCGCCGCTCGGTCATTTTCCCTCGGCCGGTTTTCGTCCCGTTATCCCTTGATCTGCGTAGCAAAGGCAATCGGCCATAGGAAGGCCGGGTGTTGCCGCAGCTAAATACTTTGGAATAAACGGGTTTTCTGGATTATTGCACCGCTCTTTGCGCCGACGTATTATAGTGCATGACCAAACGCCAGCGCGGAGAGTTCGCTTTGCCGCGCAAGCCATCTTGGTTACACCCAAATTCGCCTATGTAACGGTAGTTGAGATGGCCGAATCCACGAACCAAACCAGCCCGCGCATCGTCTTCGAGGAAGACGAGAAGGCCCTGCCGGTCGAGCGGCTGCGCGTCGAACAACCGGCGGGCCGCCGCACCGGCTGCCCGTTCCATGACGTGCGCGAAATGCTCCGCGAGGTCGGCTTGCGCCCGACCCGACAGCGGCTCGCGCTCGGCTGGCTCCTGTTTGCGAAGGGCGACCGCCACATCACGGCGGAGTCGCTGCACGAAGAGGCGCTGCGGGCGCGTTTCCCGGTATCGCTTGCGACCGTCTACAACACGCTGCACCAGTTCACCGAAGCGAACCTGTTGCGCGAGGTCGCGGTCGACGGCTCCAAGACCTATTTCGACACCAACGCTTCCGACCACCACCACTTCTATGTCGAAGGGCAGAATGAGCTTCTCGATATCCCCGGCGCGGAAGTCATGGTCGATCGCATGCCGACGCCGCCGGAAGGCTTCGAGGTCGCGCGGGTCGATGTCGTGGTGCGTCTGCGCCGCAGGCAGCAGCCGTAAGCGCTACTCGATCTTCTCGTCCGGATAGACGCCCCACAGGAGCGTCTGAAGAATAAATCCGTCGAACCGCTCGCCGGAAATCCGGCACCAGCCCTGGTCGCAGTTGCGCACACTCGCGATGACGCCCGGCTGCACTTCAGCGACCAGCCGGCCCTGCGCCTGCGCGCGTTCGTAGACCGGAATGGTCCTGGCGTCTGCGCTGCCGCGAATGAGCGCGGTGCGGCGCCCCGACAGCATGGCCTGATGCACCCAGCCATCGGCCCCGTCGGAATCGCGGATGCGTCTCCAGTTCTCGAACTCGGCGATGATCTCGACCGGCAGTCCCGCCTTCGCGAAGGTCCAGCGGATCTCGTGTTTCTGGCTCGGTCCGATACGGACGTGCACCTTGTCGCTGCGCAGGCTGACGAAACGCGGAACCGGCAGCTTGCCCTGTTGCTGTGCAAGCACCGGAACCGAAAGGTCGGCGGCGAGAAGGATGGCGGCCGCGAGAAGGACGCGAAGAATCTTGTGCATTCCCGTTCCGGATTGATCACGTCCCCCGGCGCCAAAAAATCGTCGTGGTGCCGCGATGTCAATAGCACGGGCCCGCGCTTTCCCTGCTTTGAGTTTCCAAAAACCCTCTGCTAGACCAAGTTTGGAACCGGCCGGCGCAGCCCGGCCATCTCATTGTGGCAAGAGGCCAACCGGGAAGCGCGATGCCGAAGAAGAAGCCGCTCGTCGTCGTGACGCGACGCCTTCCCGACATGGTCGAAACGCGGATGCGGGAACTGTTCGACGCGCGCCTGAACGTTGAGGATCGCGCCATGAGCCAGACCGAACTCGCCGAAGCCGTGAAAATGGCGGACGTGCTCGTTCCCACGATTACCGACCGTATCGACAACGGCGTGCTCGCGCAGGCAGGCCCCAATCTCAAGCTGATCGCGAATTTCGGCAACGGCGTCGATCATATCGACGTGGCCAGCGCGCTCGCGCGCGGCATTACCGTCACGAATACGCCGGGCGTGCTGACCGAAGACGTCGCCGACCTCACCATGGCGCTGATCCTCGCTGTGCCGCGCCGGATCGCGGAGGGCTCCCAGCTTCTTACCAATGACGCGGAATGGGGCGGCTGGTCGCCGACCTGGATGCTCGGCAAGCGCATGGCGGGGAAACGCCTCGGCATCATCGGCATGGGACGCATCGGCTCGGCCGTGGCAAAGCGCGCCAAGGCCTTCGGCCTGCAAATTCATTATCACAACCGCCGCAAGGTCGCGGCCGACCTCGAGGAAGAACTCGAGGCGACCTATTGGGACAGCCTCGACCAGATGCTCGCGCGCATGGACATCGTCTCGGTGAACTGCCCGCATACGCCGGCGACCTATCATCTTCTTTCGGCGCGGCGGCTGAAGCTGTTGAAGCCCGAGGCCTATGTCGTGAACACGGCGCGCGGCCACGTCATCGACGAAGGCGCGCTGGCGCGCATGATCGAGGCGGGCGAACTCGCCGGCGCCGGTCTCGACGTGTTCGAGGAGGAGCCAGCGGTGAACCCGAAGCTCCTGAAGCTCGCGCGCAACCACAAGGTCGTGCTGCTGCCACACATGGCGTCGTCCACCATCGAAGGCCGCGTCGACATGGGCGAGAAGGTGATCGTCAACATCAAGACCTTCATGGACGGCCACCGGCCGCCCGACCGCGTGCTGCCGTCGATGCTCTGAGCGGCCGCAAGGGATTGATCTACCGTGATCGACCATGTTTCCATCATCGTCGGCGATCTTGCGCGCGCGGAAAAGTTCTACGACGCAATCATGCGTGCGCTTGGCTATCCCAAGGTCGTGCGCGACGAAAGCCGCATCGGTTATGGCGAGCGCTCGTCCGCCGAACACCCGGAGCGTTGCTACATCTCGATCCGCGGCGGCCTGCCGAAGCGATCGGAGTCGAGGCGCCACTGGGCATTCCGCGCGCCTTCACGGGCAGCGGTAATCGCGTTTCATCGCGAGGGCTTGGCGCATGGCGGCACGGACGACGGCGCGCCTGCGCTTCGCGACTATCACGAACATTATTTCGCGGCGTTCCTGATCGATCCGGACGGCAACCGGCTGGAAGCGGTCTGCCACCGCGCGGAGTAAATCAGAGCGCGGAAAGCCGCGTCTTCGGCGCGGGCGCCGTGCCCGAAAGCGGATTCTCCGCCAACCATTCGTAGCGCAGCGTTTCGAAGCGCATATTGCGCAGATCCATCATCAGGAGTTTCCCGACCAGGCTCTCGCCGAAGCCGACGATCGCGCGCAGCACCTCGACCGCGGCAAGCGTGCCGGCGACCCCCGCGATCGCGCCCAGAATTCCCGCCTCTTCGCACGCAGGCACGGTGCCCGCGGGTGGCGGCTCGGGAAAGAGACAGCGATAGGTCGGATTCGGCCTGCCGTCTGTGCCACGCTCGTGTGCCCGGATCGTAGTCAGCGTCGCGTCGAAGGTGCCGAGCGCCGCGGTCACGAGCACCTTCTTCTGGTGAAAGCAGGTGTCGGAAACGAGATAGCGGGTCGCGAAATTATCCGAGCCGTCGAGCACCACGTCGTAGTTCTTGACGATGCGCGAGGCGTTCCCCGCATCGAGTCGCATATCGTGCACCTCGACGTTCACATGCGGATTCAGGCGCGAAATCGAGGCGGAAGCGCTTTCGGTCTTGGGGCGGCCGATATGAGAGGTCGCGTGGATGACCTGTCTTTGCAGATTCGAAAGCGAGACCTTGTCGTCGTCCACGATGCCGAGCGTGCCGACGCCCGCGGCCGCGAGATAGAGGAGCGCGGGCGAGCCGATGCCGCCCGCGCCGATCACGAGCACGCGCGCGGCGCGGATTTTCGCCTGCCCCTGCCCGCCCACTTCGCGGAGCACGATGTGGCGCGCGTAGCGTTCGAGTTCCTCCGGCGACAACGCCATAATCCAACCTCGCAATTCTTCGCGGGTTCAGCCTATCATGCCGCGATGGCCGCAAACGAGCGTTTCCGCTTACCGTATGGCTGCCTTGCCGCACTCGCCGCGCTGGCCTTGCCTTTCGCCGCCAGTCCGGCCACGGCCCAGATCAACGACCGCTGCCCGAGGCTGGTTTCCTCGCTGCCACCGCCGCTTCAGAAAGTGTCGCTGCGGCTCGCGCAGAAGAAAGCGGAGCCCGTCGTCAACATCACCTTCGTCGGGCATTCCACATTCCTGATCGAGAGCGCGGGCGGCGTGAAGATCGCGACCGACTACAACGATTTCGTGCGCCCCGAAGCGATCCCAGATATCGCCACCATGAACCGCGCGCACTCGACGCATTACACGCTGAACCCCGATCCCGCGATCAAGCATGTGCTGCGCGGCTGGGGAGAGGGCGAGCAGCCTGCGCGCCACGAACTCGAACTCGGCGACGTCTATGTCCGCAACGTGCCGACCAACATCCGCGACTGGCAGGGCGGCACGATCTACGGGCAGAACTCGATCTTCGTGTTCGAGATCGCGGGGCTCTGTATCGCGCATCTCGGGCATCTCCATCACACGCTCACGCCCGCGCAGCTCGATGCCATGGGCCGGATCGACGTGGTGCTGGTGCCGGTCGACGGCTCGTTCACGCTCAATACCGACGGCATGGTGGAAGTGCTGAAACAGATCGACGCGCCGGTCGCGATCCCGATGCACATCTTCGGCGAGGGCACGCTACAGCGCTTTCTGGAGAAGATGGGGCAGATATACGAGGTACAGCGGCACCCGAGCGCCAGCATCGTCATGTCGCGCGACAGACTGCCGAAGACGCGAACGATGATCGTGTTGCCGGGGCGGTAGCCCCCACCAGCTCGCTAACGCTCGCTTCCCTCCCCCGACCCAAGTCGGGTTTACCCGACTTGGGAATTTGTAATTGACGAAGTCGGCTAAAGCCGACTTCGTTGCGGGGAAGAGATTAAGGGTGGAGGTCAGATATCCACGTTCGCAGCGAGCGCGTTGTCCTGGATGAAGACGCGCCGGGGCTCCACCTCATCGCCCATAAGCTTGGTAAAGAGATCGCCGGCCTCGTCGACCTCCTTCACCTTCACCTGCAGGAGCGAGCGCGCGTTGATGTCGAGCGTGGTTTCCCAGAGCTGCTCCGGGTTCATCTCGCCGAGGCCTTTGTAGCGCTGGAGCGAGAGACCCTTGCGGCCGGTCGCGACGGCAGCTTCGTAGAGCCCGACCGGGCCGAATACCGTCACTTCCTCTTCCTTACGGACGAGTTTAGCCGGACGCTCGTAGATTTCCTGCAAATGCGCCGCCATCTGGTCGAGCTTGCGGGCATCGAGCGAATTCAGGAACGCCTGATCGACATTCACGACTTCCTTTACGCCGCGAAGCGTGCGGGTAAATTTGAATCCGGTCTCGTCCGAGGCGCCTTCCCAGCCGCGTTCGGTTTCGTCCGAGAGCAGGTCAAGACGTTTTGCAACATAAGCTGCGGCCTGCGATGCGCTTTTTTTGTCGGCGAGAACTTTCTCCGAAAGCGCGCCCGCAATCGCAATCTGTTCGACCACGCGCCGGTCGTAGCGCGGATGCAGCCCGCGCAAGATGCCGCGCGCCTGCCGCGCCTGCTCGACGATGTCGGCGAGATCGCCGCCCGCGCGGGTCTGGCCGTTCGCGAGTTTCAGAACCGCCTCTTCGAGCCCGCCCGCAATCAGATAGTCGTCGAGCGCACGCTCGTCTTTCAGGTACTGTTCGGATTTGCCCTTCGTCACCTTGTAGAGCGGCGGCTGGGCGATGAAGAGATGGCCGTTCTCGATCAGTTCCGGCATCTGGCGGAAGAAGAACGTCAAGAGCAGCGTGCGGATATGCGCACCGTCCACGTCGGCGTCCGTCATGATGATGATCTTGTGATAGCGCAGCTTGGAGACGTCGAAATCCTCACGGCCGATGCCGGTACCGAGCGCCGTGATCAGCGTCCCGATCTGTTCGGAAGTCAGCATCTTGTCGAGGCGCGCGCGCTCGACATTCAAAATCTTGCCGCGCAGGGGCAGCACCGCCTGGAACGAGCGGTCGCGGCCTTGCTTTGCCGAGCCGCCGGCCGAGTCGCCCTCGACGATGAAAAGCTCGGATTTCGCCGGATCGCGCTCCTGACAGTCGGCGAGCTTGCCGGGCAGCGAGGCGATATCGAGCGCACCCTTGCGGCGCGTAAGTTCGCGCGCCTTGCGCGCGGCTTCGCGCGCCGAGGCCGCTTCGACCACCTTGCCGACCACGGCCTTGGCCTCCTGCGGACGCTTCTCCAGCCACTCGGAGAGCGCGTCGGAGACGATCGTTTCCACGATCGGGCGCACTTCCGAGGAGACGAGCTTGTCCTTGGTCTGCGAGGAAAACTTCGGATCAGGCACCTTTACGGAGAGCACCGCGGTCAGGCCCTCGCGGCAGTCTTCTCCGGAGAGCGACACCTTCTCCTTCTTCGCAATGCCGGAAGTCTCGGCGTAGTTGATAACTTGCCGAGTCAATGCCGCCGCGAAGCCCGTGAAATGCGTGCCGCGGTCGCGCTGCGGGATGTTGTTGGTAAAACAAAGCACCGCTTCGTGATAGCTGTCGTTCCACGAGATCGCGCATTCGACCGTAACGCCTTCGCGCTCGGCCTTGATCATGACCGGCTGCGAAACCAGCGACTGCTTGTTGCGGTCGAGATACTTCACGAAGGCCTCGACGCCGCCTTCGTAGAGCATCTCCTCAACCCTCGGCTCAGGCCCGCGCAGGTCGGAGAGCGCAATGCGCACGCCGGAGTTTAGGAAAGCAAGTTCGCGCAGGCGATGCTCGAGCGTCGCGAAATCGAACTCGATCTTCGAAAACGTCTCCTTGCTCGGCATGAAGGATACCCGGGTGCCCTTCTTGCCCTTGGCGTCGCCCATCACTTTCAGCGGCTTCTCGGGATGGCCATGGCGGAAGCGCATGAAATGCTCTTTGCCGTCGCGCCAGATCGTGAGGTCCAGCCACTCGGAAAGTGCGTTCACCACGGAGACGCCGACGCCATGCAAGCCGCCGGAGACCTTGTAGGAATCCTGGTTGAATTTTCCGCCGGCGTGCAGCTGGGTCATAATGACCTCGGCTGCGGAGACGCCTTCTTCCTTGTGGATGTCGGTCGGGATGCCGCGGCCGTTGTCGGTGACGGTGCAGGAGCCGTCCGCGTTCAGCGTGACGGTGACTTCGGTCGCATGACCCGCGAGCGCCTCGTCGATCGCGTTGTCGACCACCTCATAGACCATGTGGTGCAGGCCGGAACCGTCGTCGGTGTCGCCGATATACATGCCGGGACGCTTGCGGACGGCGTCCAGTCCTTTGAGAACCTGGATCGAATCCGCGCCGTAGTCGGCGGGGGGGGTGCTGCCAGCAGCCTTGGCCATCTGTCGGATTTTCCGTGCGATTCGGGGATGATCTTTCGAAGCCAATTTTACCTCAGATGGGGTCTAGAAAGCTGCGAAAAAATAACCCCAAGAAGCCGATTTGCCTGCCTGCAACCCTATGAAATCACTAGCCGAATCGGCGCGGATCGGTCCGTTTGGGTGCTTTCGCCCAATACCGCCCAGAATGCGGTTTGCCGCGTGCGATTTTTGGCAAATTCAGTCCGCTCGCACGGCCTCGCCCGGCCGCACGCGAAAGCGTGCGGCTTCCACATCGAGCGCCGAAAACGCGCTCTCGTCCACGCCGGTGACGAGTACCTGCGCCCCGAGTTTTCCAAGCGCCGTGAAGAGCGCCGCGCGCCGGTCGGCGTCGAGAAACGCCGCCACATCGTCCAGGAGCACCACGGGCGCGAAACCGTGCATCGAAGCGACGAGCCGCGCATGCGAGAGGATCAATCCGACCAGCAGCGCCTTGCGCTCGCCGGTGGAGGCGCGCGCCGCCTCGATCGCCTTCTCCTGATGGAGCACAAGCAGGTCGGAGCGATGCGGGCCTTCGAGCGTGCGGCCCGCGGCGCGGTCGCGCGGGCGGTTGTCGCGCAGCCGCTCGCGGTAGCGCTCCTCGACCTCGATGGCGCTCTCGATTTCGAGCGCACGCTCGGCTTCGCCGTCGAGCGCGATCTGCGCGGTCGGGAAACCACTTTCCGCGTTCCGGCCGGCTTCGATCTCGGCGGCGAGACGCTTTACGGTCTCCGCGCGCGCTGCCGCGACCGCGATCGCCAGTTCCGCAACCTCATGCTCGATCGCATCCATCCACCTTGTATCGAAGTTCGGCTCCTCCAGAAGCCTGTTGCGCGAGCGCAGCGCGCGGTCGAGAGCGTTCACGCGCGTCGGGTGCTCGGCGTCGATCGCGAGCACCAGCCGGTCGAGGAACCGCCTGCGTTCGCTCGCAGGTCCGAGAAAGATTCCGTCCATCTCCGGAGTAAGCCAGATCACGCGCAGATGCTCCGCGAAGGCCGCCGCGGAGGAAACCGGCTCGCGGTCGATCCGCGATCTGCGTTGCGGGCTCTCGTCGCCCGCGGGCGCGTCGATACCGGTGCCGAGCGCGGCTTTTCCAAGTGCGCCGTCGATTTCGGCCGCGACCGCCCAAGAGCCGTCACCCTCGGTCGCGGCGACGTCCTCGAAGGTCGCGCGCCGGAGGCCGCGGCCCGGCGTCAGAAACGAAACCGCCTCCAGGATGTTGGTCTTGCCAGCGCCGTTCGGCCCGAGAAACAGCGCGGTGCGGCCCTCGAGATCGAGCGACGCCTGCCGGTAGGAGCGGAAATTCGAGAGCTTGAGCGTGATGATACGGGCGCGCGGGATCACGTCGGTTCGCGGTTCAAGGCCGCTCACACCCGCATCGGCATCAGGACATAAAGCGCGCCGGCCGCTTCCATATCCTCGATCAGCGTCGGCGAGCCGGGATCGGCGAGCTTGAGGCGCGCCTTCTCGCCTTCGACCTGCTGCAGAATGTCGAGCAAATAGCGGCCGTTGAAACCGATATCGAGCGCCTCCGCGCCGTATTCGACCTCGAGTTCTTCAGTCGCGGAGCCGGAATCCGGATTGACGACCGAGAGCGTGAGCTTGCCGTCGGTCAGCGCGAGCTTCACGGCGCGGCCGCGCTCGCTGGAGACCGTCGAGACGCGATCGACCGCCGACATGAACTCGCTCTTGTCAACGATCAGAGTCTTGTCGTTCGCAGTCGGAATCACCCGCGCATAATCGGGAAAGGTGCCATCGATCAGCTTCGAGGTCAGCACGGCATTGCCGAGCGAAAAGCGAATCTTGGTGGCGGACAGTTCGACCTTCACCTCCTCGCCGGCGTCGTCGATCAGCCGCTGCACTTCGGCAACTGTTTTCCGTGGAACAATGATGCCGGGCATGCCCTTGGTGCCCTTCGGCGCCTTGATCTCGGCCTGTGCGAGACGGTGACCGTCGGTGGCGACCGCGCGCAACTTGTCGTCGATCGCGTGCAGATAGATGCCGTTCAAGTAATAACGCGTCTCTTCGGTCGAGATTGCGAACTGCGTACGGTCGATGAGCCGCTTCAGGTCGCTCGCAGCGACGTTGAAACTATGCGACAGCTCGCCGGCGGCGAGATCGGGGAAATCGGTTTCGGGAAGCGCCTGGAGCGTGAACTTCGAGCGGCCGGCGCGTACCTGCAACTGCGTCCCGTCGGAGGCGCTCTGCAATTCGACCTGCGCGCCTTCGGGGAGCTTCCGCACGATGTCGTGGATCATGTGCGCAGGCACCGTCGTCGAACCTGTGGTCTTGCCCTCGCCCGGCGCGGTCTCGACGATTTCAAGATCGAGATCGGTCGCCTTCAACTCGACGCTCGACTTGCCGGCGCGGAGGAGCACGTTCGCAAGGATCGGGATCGTGTTCCTGCGCTCGACCACGCGGTGCACGTGGGCGAGAGATTTCGCGAGCTGCGCGCGTTCGATCGTGACCTTCATGGAAAGAAACCCGGAATAGACGCGTCGTTATGAGACTATTCCGGCGGCGCGCCGACCCTCACAGGGGCCGCCGGACGCCGCCGGGGCTGTCACATTAAGGGTCTGCGCTGCGGGCGCAAGCCTTGGCGGCCCTACTCCATCAACATCCGCTTCAGGACCTCGATTTCCTCGGCAAGCGCCTTGTCGCCCTGCACCAGGCCTTCGATTTTGCGGACCGCGTGCAAAACCGTGGTGTGATCGCGGCCGCCGAAGCGCCGGCCGATTTCAGGAAGCGAGCGCAGAGTCAGCACTTTTGCGAGATACATCGCGATCTGGCGCGGGCGCACCACGTTCGCGGTGCGGCGGGACGAAAGCAAATCCGCGCGGGTCACGTTGTAGTGCTTCGACACCACCCGGAGAATGTCCTCGACGCGAATCCGGCGCGGATCGGTCGGCCGTACCAGATCGCGGATCACTTCATCGGCGAGTTCGGTCGTAACCGCCTTCTTGTAGAACTGGCTGTGATGCAGGAGGCGGGTGACCGCCGCCTCCAGATCGCGGCCCGACTGCGTCACCTGCCCCGCGATATGCGCAAGCACCGGCATCGGGACGTCGAAGCGCGCGTCTTCGGCCTTCAGGATCGCCACGCGCGCCATCAGAATGCTGAGCCGAAGCTCCTCGTCCATCGCCCCGATTTCGACCGTGAGCCCGCCGCCTAGGCGCGAGCGCACACGGTCTTCGAGGTTCTCGAGTTCTACCGGCGGGCGATCCGCCGCGACCACGACCTGCCGTCCGGCGTCGGTAAGCGCGTTCAGCGTGTGACAGAACTCCTGCTGTACCGCACGGCCCTGCAAAAACTGGAGATCGTCGATGATCAGCGCGTCGATCCCGCGCAATGCTTCCTTGAATGCGATCGCGGACTGGTTTTTGAGCGCCGCGACGAAGCCGTACATGAACTTTTCCGCGGTGAGATAGACGGCGCGCCGGCCTTGCGCGTCATAAGCGTGGGCGATCGCCTGCAACAGATGCGTCTTGCCGAGGCCCACAGACGCGTGAAGGTAAAGCGGATTAAAGCGGGGCGCGCCGTTGGCGCCGATGCCCGCCTCAACGATCTGTTTCGCAGCGGCATGCGCAAGCCCGTTCTGCTTGCCGACGATGAAACTCGCAAACGTCATGCGCGGGTCGAGCGGCGAACCGACCGGGCCATCGGCGCGGACATTGCCGGTGACGCGCACCACGCCGCGCTTTCCGAAGCGGTCCTGGTCGGGATTGGCCTGTGTCGCGGCGGCGGCCATCGCGGCCGCGACCTGCGAACGCACGACGGCGGTCCGCACGATCAGTTCGATCCTTCCGATACTGGCGAGCTCGCTCTGCCAGTGACCCTTGAGCCGCTCGAAGTGGTGTTCCTCGATCCAGGACTTCAAAAAACGGGTCGGAACGGACATCCGGGCTTTCGCACCGTCGCAGTCGACGAGATGAACACTTGCGAACCAGCTCATATAGGTTTCTTCGCCGAGCTCGGCGCGCAGCTTCTTGCGAATGCGCTCCCAGCGTGCGGCGAAGTCTTCGCCGTCGTGTTCGCCGGTTGAACCTGCATCGGAAGTCTTCTTCGGAACGTTCATGCTTCGCTCCACCTTGACCGGGGACGGCGCCGCGCATCCGGCGCGGTTACGCGCCTGAAGTTGGCAGCCTGAATTGGGGAATAGAATGGCTAGGCGAGAAGAGGCGTTTCAGTTTCGCCGAGAACATCGCTGTCGGGGAATCCTGCATGACGAAACCCCGGCGCGTATGGAGAGTAGTTGATGTCGAAGAAGTAAGAATTCTCGTTTCATTGCCGCCCCGCTCGGCGCACGGACATGTGCCGCGCTGTTCTTCTGTTGTTGCTTTTCCGGCGTTACCGCCGGGTAACTGTCGCTGCCGTCGTCTTCACGTCTACCTCGGGTTTGCACCGCGCAAACACGCGGTCACTCGCTGTCTCTGAGACAAAAAAGTCCTGCCTCAAAAAACTTGAGTGCAATACACCAGAACCCTGAAGCTGAAGTCCGCCGGAAAACTCCGAAGGACGATTTGACGATAGCAGCGCTTTACGAGTGCGCAACGGTCTTTTCGTGATGATCGTCAGCCAGCCATCTGCCGCGGTACCGCCGACGCTCGTTCGCCGTTGCACATGCGAAGGCAAGACGCTGACTCTTCAAGCAGAATCGCTGCAACGGTAAGTTCCGCAGATGACGGTTCGGCGACGAAACGATGAAAAGCATTTTTTCCGGCCACACAGGTACAAAGTCCGAATTTCCAACTCCAGGAGTTGGCTTACTAGGCAAGGTTTTGTGAATCTTCGCGATTTCCGTTCAAGGAAATTCAACTAGACTCTGCTCCAGGACGCCTGAAAAAATTTCGCTCGCGCTGGAAAATCCGAATGCAAGCGAAAAGCCCGGCGCGAGGCCGGGCTTCCCGTAAAAAATCAGAATGTTTCGGCTTGGCGCGTCAGCCGAGCTTCTTTACGCGTGCGGTCAGGCGCGAAACGGTGCGCGAAGCGGTATTGCGATGAATGACTCCGTTCTGCGCGGCCTTCGCGATCGCAGGCTCCGCCGCCTTAAGCGCCTCGCGCGCCTTGATCTTGTCACCGCCGGCGATCGCTTCCTCGACTTTACGCACCAGCGTGCGCATCCGCGAGCGGCGGTTGACGTTGATCGTGGTGCGGCGAGCGATCTTGCGCGACGCTTTCTTCGCAGAAGTCGTATTGGCCATGAAGCCTGAACCGTAAGTTTGGTTGTTCGATTGCCGGAAGAGACCGCGATGAACGGCCATGCTGCGGCGGGCGTTCCTATAGGCGGGCCGCCCAGCCTCGTCAATCAAAGAATAGAGCCAAAAATCGCTATATTTTACCGGTGTTTGAAGTCCGGCGGGCGTTTGGCGACGAAGGCATTCATACCCTCCTTCTGGTCGTGCGTGCCGAACATCGACTGGAACAGCCTCCGCTCGAAACGGATGCCCTCCGAGAGCGAGACCTCGAACGAGCGATTGACGCTCTCCTTGGCCATCAAGACCGCCGGCAGCGACATGCCGGCGATGGTTTCGGCAACTTTCAGCGCTTCCTTCTGCAGATCGGCGGCCGGAACGATGCGGGCGACGAGACCCGCGCGTTCGGCTTCTTCTGCGCCCATCATGCGGCCGGTGAGTACGAGATCCATTGCCTTGGCCTTGCCGACGGCCTGGGTCAGACGCTGCGTGCCGCCCGCGCCCGGCATCACGCCGAGCTTGATTTCGGGCTGGCCGAACTGCGCGTTATCGGCAGCGATGATCATGTCGCACATCATCGCGACCTCGCAGCCGCCGCCGAGCGCGTAGCCTGCCACCGCCGCGATCATCGGCTTGCGGAAACGG
Source organism: Pseudomonadota bacterium (assembly GCA_041694745.1). Classification (GTDB taxonomy): domain Bacteria; phylum Pseudomonadota; class Alphaproteobacteria; order Rhizobiales; family Xanthobacteraceae. Next base: position 87,460 of record JBGFSD010000069.1, on the reverse strand, counting down.
CCGACGCGATCCCATGCGGTAATGAAATCATCGACATAGGTCGAAGGAAACGAGAGCGGCTCCATCTCCTTGATGTCCGCGCCGGCCGCGAAAGCCTTCTCGGTGCCGGTGACAAGCACGCAGCCGATATTGGCGTCGTGCTCCCAGGTGTCGAGTACGGCACAAATCTCGGTTACGATCTGTTTATTCAGCGCGTTCAGCGCCTTCGGCCGGTTCAGCGTGATGATGCCGACGCGACCCCGGGTTTCAACGAGAATAGTTTCGTAAGCCATGACGCTCCTCCGTCTTGGATCATTGCAAGCATGATCTTTTCCGAAATCCGGTACTGCTTCCCGGGATCACGGCTTTGCTAGCCAAGGCTCCGCAACCCGGCAATCTCAGCGCTGACAGACCGGGCAGAAATAGGTCGAGCGCGCATTCTGGACGAAGGCCCGGATCCTGCCGTTGCAGCCGCGGGTCGGGCATTTCGCGCCCTCGCGGTCATAGACCCGGAAGCGGTGCTGGAACATACCGAGCTCGCCGTCGGTCCTGCGGTGATCCCGCAGGCTTGAGCCGCCGGCCGCGATCGCGGCGGCAATCACTTTCCTGATCGCCGGCACGAGGCGCCTGGCGCCCTCGGTCGGTAGACCCCTGCGATCAGCGAGCACGCCCGCGGGCTTCTTCGGCGAGAGCCGTGCGAGATGCAGCGCCTCCGAGACATATATATTGCCGAGGCCCGCTACGATGCGCTGGTCGAGAAGCGCCGCCTTCAGGCTGGTTTTTCGCCCGGCGCATTTTTGCGCCAGATACCACGGGGTGAGGTCGCTACCCATAGGCTCGGGACCAAGATTCTTGAATAATGGATGCTGTTCGAGCCCGCCCGTGTACGTGATTAGCATTGCACCAAACCGACGGGGATCGTTGAAGGTCACCGTCGCACGCGGGTTCAGATGAAAAACCACGTGATCGTGGTTCGACGCGACGGAACGCGGATACATGAATTCGCCGGGCGAGGTTTCCTCGTTGCCCAGGAGCACGCGGAACGAGCCCGACATGCCGAGATGCATGATCAGGGTTTCGTCGCGATCGAGATCGGCCAGCAGATACTTCGCGCGGCGGTGCAGCCGTTCGATCTTGCGTCCTTTCATGCGCTCGGCGAACTGCTCCGGTAGCGGCCAGCGCAGATCGGCGCGGCGCGCCTCCAGCCGCTCGACGAGCGCGCCTTCCATAACGGGTGCGAGACCCCGGCGCACGGTTTCGACTTCAGGCAGTTCTGGCATCCGGTAACGCTGTTTTTGCGCGATTCCGCCATGTGATAGCGAAAGGGTAGCGTGCGCGCTATGGTCCGGCGCTTCCGGCGGAACTCCATGACAGGCCAAGAGAACTCGACCCATTTCGGCTATCGCGACGTGCCGCTTTCCGAAAAGCAGCGCCTGGTCGACGATGTCTTTCATTCGGTCGCGGGGCGCTACGACCTGATGAACGATCTGATGTCGGCCGGCATGCACCGCGCGTGGAAGGATGCGCTGGTCTCTAAGCTCAGGCCGCCGATCTCGGGGCAGAAGTTCTCGGTGCTCGACGTCGCCGGCGGCACCGGCGATATCGCATTCCGTATCGTCGAGGCCGGCGGCAACGGTACGCAGGTCACGGTCGCCGACATCAACGGCGACATGCTAGCCATGGGCCGCGAGCGCGCGGAAGCCCGCGGGATCGCGCACGCCGTGCGCTTTGCTGAAGTGAATGCTGAGGCGCTCGCTTTCCCGGACAGGCATTTCGACGCCGTCACGATCGCCTTCGGGATTCGCAACGTGCCGCGTATTCCGGTCGCGCTGAAGGAGATGTTCCGCGTGCTCAAGACCGGCGGGCAGTTCTTCTGTCTCGAATTTTCCCAGGTCGACCTGCCGGGGCTGGACGCGATCTACGACGCCTACTCGTTCCGCGCGATTCCGGAGATCGGACGGCTGGTCACGGGCGACCGCGAGGCCTACCAGTATCTCGTGGAATCGATCCGGAAATTCCCCGACCGCGACGCCTTCTCGCAACTGATGCGCGAAGCGGGGTTCGCACGCGTCAGCGCGGTACCGATGAGCGGCGGCATCGTGGCGCTGCATTCCGGCTGGAAACTCTGAACTTGCTCTCCTCGCTCACGCACCTGTTCCGTCTCGCCCGCGCGGGCTTCGTGTTCGCGCGCGAAGGTGTGCTGGCGCTGGTCGATCCCGCGATGCTGCCGCCGGGCGCCTTGCCGCTCGTGAAAATCGCGCGGCTGATCGAGCGGCGCGGAGCGGGCTCGAACGCAGTGCGGCTTGCGAAAGCGCTCACGCGTCTTGGTCCTTCCTATGTGAAGCTCGGGCAATTCCTCGCGACCCGCCCGGACGTGGTCGGCGCGCAGATCTCGCGCGACCTCGAAACGCTGCAAGACAAGATGCCGCCCTTCGAGCAGAAGACCGCGGAGCGGATCGTCGAGGACGCGCTCGGCAAGCCGGTCAAGGAGCTTTTTGCAAGCTTCGGAACGCCCGTCGCCGCCGCGTCGATCGCGCAGGTGCACCGCGCCGAATATTTCAAGAACGGCGAAGCGATTCCCGTTGCGGTGAAAGTGCTGCGGCCGGGGATCGAGGCGCGTTTCAAACGCGATCTGGAAACCTTCTTCTTTGCCGCGAGGAACGCGGAGGCGCGCGAGCCGGAAGCGCGGCGGTTGCGGCTGGTGGCAACCGTTGAGACCCTCGCACGCTCGGTGTCGATGGAGATGGATCTGCGGCTCGAGGCCGCGGCGCTTTCGGAGCTTGCCGAAAATACCAAAGACGATTCAGACTTCCGCGTGCCCAAGGTCGAATGGGACCGCACCGCGCGCAACGTTCTGACCACACAATGGATCGACGGCATTCCCTTGAACGACCGCGAACGGCTGGCTGCCGCCGGTCACGATTTCGTGCGGCTCTCGAAAGTCATCATCCAGAGTTTTCTCCGCCAGGCGATCCGCGACGGCTTCTTCCATGCCGACCTGCATCCCGGAAATCTCTTCGTCGACGCGCAGGGGAATCTGGTCGCGGTCGATTGCGGCATCATGGGGCGGCTCGGGCTCAAGGAGCGGCGCTTCCTCGCGGAAATTCTCTACGGCTTCATTACGAAAAACTGGTACCGCACCGCAGAGATTCACTTCGAGGCGGGCTACGTGCCCGCGCACCACTCGATCGAGGACTTCGCGCAGGCGATCCGCGCGATCGGAGAGCCGATCCACGACCGGCCCGCGCACGAAATCTCGATGGCAAAGCTGTTGACGCTGCTGTTCGAGGTGACGTCGCTGTTCGACATGCGCACCCGGCCGGAACTTCTGCTGCTGCAGAAGACGATGGTCGTGGTCGAGGGTGTCGCGCGTGCGCTCGACCCGCGGCTCGACATGTGGGCCACCGCGGAGCCGGTGGTGCGCGAATGGATCGAACGGCATCTCGGTCCGGTCGGCCGTATCGAGAACGCGGCGACCGAACTTGGCGGCATTGCCCGCATGGTCGGCGATGCGCCGCAGCTGATCACCCGCGCCTCGGCCGCCTTCGAGCGCTTCGACGAGCAGACCCGCGACGGTCTCGTGCTGGCACCGGAAACCGTGGAAGCGATCGGCCGCGCCGAGGCGAAACACTGGCGCTGGACCACGCTCGCGCTCTGGGTCATCGCCGGGCTGTTCGCGGTCTGGCTGTTCCGGTAGCCGGCATCCCCGTTAACGCTGTTGCGCCGGCCAATTGGCAGTCACGCTTTGCCGTGCAATTATACAGACGAGTTCTGATAATTGGGCCGGTTTCGCGCGGACGGCCCGGAGTTCTGCGTAGGTCATGCCGCTTCAAGGCAAGAACATTCTGCTCGTCATCGCCGGCGGGATCGCGGCTTACAAGAGCCTCGACCTGATCCGCCGCCTGCGCGAGCGCGGTGCGAAAGTGCGCGTGATCATGACCCGCGCGGCACAGGAGTTTGTCACGCCGCTTGCCGTCGGCGCCGTCACGGGCGAGCGGCCCTTCACCGAACTGTTCGATCTCTCCGCCGAATTCGACATCGGTCACATCCGGCTCGCGCGCGAACCCGATCTCGTCGTTGTGGCGCCGGCCACGGCCGATCTCATGGCGAAGATGGTGCAGGGCCGCGCCGACGATCTTGCCTCAACCGTACTGCTCGCAACCGAGCGGCGCGTTCTGCTTGCACCCGCGATGAACCCGGCGATGTGGAATAGCCCTGCAACGTGCAGGAACGCCGAGCGGCTGCAGGCCGATGGCGTTGCTTTTGTCGGCCCCGAAGCGGGCGAGATGGCCGAGAGTGGCGAGCGCGGTATCGGCCGCATGAGCGAGCCGCTTTCGATCTTGGCTGCGATCGAGCAGAACCTGTTCGAACTGCCCGCGCGCGATGCGCTCGCAGGTAAAAGGATTCTCGTTACTTCCGGTCCTACGCGCGAGCCGATCGATCCGGTGCGCTACATCTCCAATCATTCTTCCGGCAGGCAGGGACATGCGATCGCGCGCATGGCGGCGCAGGCAGGCGCCGAAGTCGTGCTCGTTTCCGGTCCGGTTGCGCTGCCCGATCCTTCCGGCGTGAAGACGATCCGCGTCGAGACGGCGCAGCAGATGCTGAACGCTTCCGAGGGCGCGCTGCCGGCTGATGCCGCCGTCTTCGCGGCCGCGGTCGCCGACTGGCGGGTGGCTTCCGAAGCCGCGCAAAAAATGAAGAAGCAGGACGGAAAAATTCCTTCGCTCAGCTTTGCCGAGAACCCGGATATTCTGGCGACGATCTCGCGTCACTCGAACCTGCGGCCGCATCTCGTGATCGGCTTTGCCGCCGAGACCGAGAACCTGATCGACAACGCGCGGGCGAAACTCAACAAAAAGGGCTGCGACTGGATCGTCGCCAATGACGTCTCCACCGGGACCGGCACGTTCGGCGGCGTTTCCAACGAAGTGCATATCGTGAGCAAGACCGGCGTCGAATCCTGGCCAATGCAGACCAAGGACGCGGTTGCAGCCGGCCTTGTCAAGAAAATCGCGACAACCCTCGGCGGCGCACGATGAACACGATCTCGTTCACCCGCCTCGATAACGGCAAGGACCTGCCCGCGCCGGAATACGCAACCCCCGGCGCGGCCGGCATGGACCTCATGGCGGCCGTTCCGGCCGACGAACCGGTGCGAATCCTTCCGGGCGCGCGTGCCGCGGTGCCGACCGGACTTGCCTTCGCGATCCCGCAGGGCTTCGAGGGCCAGGTACGTCCGCGTTCGGGACTTGCACTGAAAAGCGGTGTCACGGTGCTGAACGCACCGGGCACGATCGATTCCGATTACCGCGGCGAAATAAAAGTCATTCTCGTCAACACAAGCAATGAACCGTTCGAGGTTTCGCGCGGGATGCGGATCGCGCAGATCGTCTTTGCCCGCGTCGAACAGGTGAAATTGCGGGAGGCCGGCTCGCTCGACGATACCGCGCGCGGAAGCAGCGGGTTCGGCTCCACCGGTATTCAGTCGTCACGAAAGAGTGTTTAGCGTCATGGCCCGCCTCTCCGAAAAAAGTCTGCTTGCCGTCGCCGCCGTAGTGGACGTCGCAATTCATTCGCGCGGCGCGCCGGTCGCGGCAAAAGCGCTTGCGGAACGTCACAACCTGCCGCCGCGGCACCTTGAGCCGGTGTTGCAGGCGCTGGTGCATGCGGGAATTCTCAAGGGCGTGCGCGGCCCGCGCGGCGGCTACGAACTTGCGCGCGAACGGCGCAGAATCTCGGTCGCCGAGATCTCGCAGGTCGCGGAAAGTTCGGAGAACGAAAGCAAAGGCAAGAAACCCGCGGTGGTCGCGAACGTGATCGCGCCCGCGCTCGCCAAGGCCGAACGCGCCTTCGAAGCGGCGCTCTCCGAAATCACCATCGACACGCTGTGCCGCGATGCCGAGCGCGAGGGAATGGGCGAGACCCAGGCCACTGCCGATTTCAACATATAATTTTCGTTATTATTTCCCTTCATCGACTTGAAAACGTGAATATGCTAGGCCGCGCATCGAAAACAGAAGTGCGCGTGGAGCGAAGCATGGCGAAGCCGGGCCGCGGAAAAATCTTCAACTCAATCACGGAAACCATCGGCGATACGCCGCTCGTGCGGCTAAAGCGGCTTCCGGAGTCGCGCGGGGTGAAGGCGAACATTCTCGTCAAGCTCGAATTCTTCAATCCGATCGCTTCGGTCAAGGACCGCATCGGCGTTTCCATGATCGAGGCGATGGAGCAGGCCGGCGTGCTCAAGAAAGATACCGTTCTCGTCGAGCCGACTTCGGGAAACACCGGCATCGCGCTCGCCTTCGTGGCTGCGGCGCGCGGCTACCGTTTGATTCTCGTGATGCCGGAGTCGATGTCGCTGGAGCGGCGCAAGATGCTTTCGCTGCTCGGCGCCGAACTCGTGCTCACCGAAGCCGGACAAGGCATGCGCGGCGCGGTCGGCAAGGCCGAGGAAATCATCGCGCAGCTGAAAAATGCGGTGATGCCGCAGCAGTTCAGAAACCTTGCGAACCCGAAAATCCACCGCGAGACAACGGCCGAGGAAATCTGGAACGACACTGGCGGCGAAATCGACGCCTTCGTCGCGGGCGTCGGCACCGGCGGTACCATCACCGGGGTCGGGCAGGTGCTGAAGCCTCGCAGGAAGTCGCTCAAGGTCTTCGCGGTCGAGCCCGAAGACAGTCCGGTGCTTTCCGGCGGCCAGCCCGGACCGCACAAGATTCAGGGCATCGGCGCCGGGTTCGTGCCCGAAGTGCTGGATCGCAGTGTGATCGACGAGGTCGTGACCGTCGGCAACCAGACCGCATTCGAAACCGCTCGCGCGCTCGCAAAGTTCGAAGGCATTCCAGGCGGCATTTCATCGGGTGCCGCGGTCGCGGCCGCGCTCGAAATCGGCAGCCGCCCGGAATACGCCGGCAAGAATGTCGTTGTGATCGTGCCGAGCTTTGCCGAGCGTTATCTTTCGACCGCTTTGTTCGAAGGCCTCTGAGCCCGGCCCCCTTCTCTCCCCCTTCCTGCGGGGTAAAGTGGCTTGATTCGCGGCCGCGGCGGCCGCGAAAGAGGGCAAATTCTACGGCAATGCCGGAAGCGGCGGAAACCGGCACCTCGCTCAAAGGAGCGAACCGGCGTGTGAAAGGCGCGGCCGTTACCGGCGTGGCGCTTGCGCTGCCGCTCGCTCTGGCCGAACCCGTCTCAGCCGAGCCTTCGCTGATCGAGCGGCTGCTCGAATTCGGGCAGGCGCTGAACCGGCAGGAAGTTACGTCGCTTGCGCTCACGCTCGGCATTCTGCTCTTTGCGGTGGTGACTGCGATCGCGCTGTTGCGTGCGCGCACCCATGCCGCGGCCGAGCGCGCGGACGCAAGGCGGGAAATCGCGCGGCTGCGCGCGGAAGCCGACCGCATGACGGCGCTGTTGCTCTCCGAGCCGCAAGTCGTCGTGATCTGGCGCAGCCTTACCGCCGAACCCGCGGTGCTCGGCGATGTCGCGACGATCAGTGGGCTGGAGTCTTCGCGGAGAATTCTCGCCTTCGGCTCGTGGCTCGGCGCCGAGCCGGCGGCAGCGCTGGAAGCCGCAGTCGATTCGCTGCGCAAGCGCGGCAAGGCGTTCGGCTTCTCCATTCTCACCCCGCGCGGCAGACACATCGAAGCCGAAGGACGCCCGGTCGGCGGCGTCGCAGTGCTGCGCATTCGAGATGTAACCGGCGCCAAGCGCGATCACGCAGCGGTGGCGGCCAAGCACAAGCAGCTTGAGGACGAGATCGAACTCGTGCGCAATCTCCTCGAACTGATGCCGGCACCGATCTGGATCCGGAATGCGGACGGCAAGCTCGCGTTCGCAAACCGCGCTTTTGCCAGCGCGGTGGAGGTCGCCGATCCGGACGAAGTGACGGCGCGCAATCTCGAACTTCTCGACCAGCCGATCCGCGCCGAAGCCGCGCGTGCACGCGAGCAGGGCGCGGTGTTTCATCGGCGCGTCGGCGCGATCGTCGCCGGCAAGCGCCGCACGCTCGAAGTCTTCGAGGCGGGATCGAAGCGGGGCGCCGCCGGCATCGCACTCGACGTCACCGAAGCCGAGATCGCACGCAGCGAAATCGCGCGGATCACCGAAGCGCACCGGCGCACGCTCGACCAGATGGCGACCGCGGTCGCGAGCTTCGGTGCCGACCGGCGTTTGAACTTCTACAACAACGCCTATCTCACCCTGTTCAAGCTCGACCCTGCGTTCCTGGACGAAATGCCGGACGACTCCATGGTGCTCGACAAGCTGCGCGCGCAGCGCTGTCTGCCGGAAACGACGGATTTCCGCGGGTTCAAGACGCAATTGCACGAGGCCTATTCGTCCGTCGACCCCCGGCAGACGCTTTGGCATCTCGCCGACGGACGTTCGCTACGCGTTGCGATCAGCCCGAACGCGCAGGGCGGCGTCACCTATCTCTATGACGACGTCTCGGAAGGCTATGCGCTTGCGAGCCGCTTCTCCTCGCTGGAAAACACCCAGAGCGAAACCCTGGACGCCCTTGCCGAGGCCGTCGCAGTGTTTGGCGTGGACGGCCGGCTCCAATTGCACAACCGGGCGTTTCAGAATCTGTGGCGCTTCTCCGACGTCGATCTCGCCGAGAATCCGCCGGTCGACGCGATCCGCCGCCTGTGCCGTGCGGTCGAGCCTGCGAGCAACGATATGTGGACCGAAGTCGAGCGCGCGATCACGCTTTCCGGCGAGCGCCGGACACATTCTTGGCGGCTCGAACTCTCCGGGACGAGAACCCTAGACTGCGCGGTCGTGCCGCTCCCGGACGGTGGCAATCTCGTCACGTTCCGCGACATCAGCGATACCGTGCGCGCCGAGCGGATTCTGCGCGAGCGCAACGCCGCGCTGATCGCAGCCGACGCCATCCGCGACACCGTGATCCGCTACATTTCGCACGACTTGCGTTCGCCCCTGAACAACATCTCCGGCTACACGCAGTTCCTTGCGACCTCCGAAGCAGGGCCGCTCACCGAGAAACAGCGCGAGTATCTCGGGCACGTCTCGGCCTCGAGCGCGGAACTGCTGTCGATCATCGACGGCTTGCAGCTTGCGATTCTGGATGCCGGGGGCAGGAACGCCGCATCCGCCCAGGTCGAGATCGGGAAACTGCTCGATACCGTCGCCGTCAATACCCGGACGCGGCTCGCCGAGAAGCAGCTCTCGCTCGTAATCGACGTGCCGGCGGGGATCGGCAGCTTTGCAGCCGATGAAGCGCGCGCGCGCCAGGTGCTCGAGAACCTCATCGTCAACGCGGCCGGCCACTCGCCGCGCGGCGAGACCATTGGCCTTTCGGTCGAGCGCCGCCAGCAGGCGGTTCTGTTTCACGTCTCCGACCGCGGTCCGGGCATCCCGCGGGACGTGCAGGAACGACTGTTTCAGAATCTGGAAACCCTGCCGATCGATTCCACGCACCGCGGCGCGGGTTTGGGGCTATCGCTGGTGCGTTCCGCAATGAAGCTCCAGGGCGGCGACGTGATGATCGACTCGGAGCCGAACCGGGGTACTGTTATCACCTGTGTCTTCCCGCTCACGCCGCCAGATACGAAGAACGCACCGACAGCAACCTTATGAATGTGCCGCAGAAAACCTGGGAGATCGTCGTGCCCGACGAGCAGGCGACCCGGGAATTCGCGCGCGACCTCGCCTTCGCGATCGCGCCGGGGGACGTGATCGCGATTGGCGGCGAACTCGGCTCGGGCAAGACCGCGCTCGCCCGCGCGGTTATCCGTACGCTGGCGGGCAATGAAGCGCTGGAAGTCCCGAGCCCGACGTTCACGCTGATGCAGGTTTACGAACTGCCGCGCTTTCCCGTCGTGCATGCCGACCTCTACCGTGTGGACACACTGGCCGAACTCTCCGAACTCGGCTGGGAGGAAGCCTCCTCGGGAGCGGCCGTGCTCGTCGAATGGCCAGAGAAGGCGGGACCGCTCCTGCAGGCCGAGCGGCTCGAGGTCCATATCGAGCTTGCGCCCGATCTTTCGCCCGTACACCGCCGCATCCAGGTCACCGGAATCGGATCGTGGGCGGAGCGTCTTGCGCGCATGCGTGCGGAGCACGCGCTGTTCGCAGCCTCCGGCTACCAGCATGCGCGGCGCGAACATATTCAGGGCGACGCCTCCACGCGCAGCTACGAGCGCCTCTATCTCGAAGACGGCACCGCGATCCTGATGAAGGCGCCGGCCGGCAAGGACGGTCCGCCGATCCGCCAGGGACGCAGTTACGGCGAGATCGCAAAACTCGCGCAGAACATCGAGCCTTTCGTCGCGATCTCGCGGGGACTGCGTGCGCGCGGATTCTCCGCACCGGAAATCTACGCGGCCGATCTCAGCAGCGGGCTGCTGCTGATCGAGGACCTCGGTACGGAAGGCGTCGTCGACGGCGACCCGCCGATTCCGCTCGAAGAACGCTATGCCGTCGCAATCGACCTGTTGGTAGCGCTTCACGCGCAGGAACTGCCGGTCTCGCTTCCCGTCGCACCCCGCGTCGAATACGCAATCCCGCGCTACGATCTCGACGCGTTTCTGATCGAAGCGGAGCTTCTGCTGGACTGGTATCTGCCCCATCGCGGCGCGAAGCCGGCCGACGCCACCATGCGCGACGTATTCCGGGCGCTATGGCGCGAAGCGCTGATCCAGCCGCTGACGCGGCCGGCGACCTGGGTGCTGCGCGACTTTCACTCCCCGAATCTGCTCTGGCTCGCGGAACGCGAGGGCTTGCAGCGCATCGGGCTTCTGGACATCCAGGACGCGCTGATCGGGCCCGCCGCCTATGACGTCGCTTCGCTCCTGATGGACGCGCGCTGCACCGTGAGCGACGATACCGAGGTGCGGCTGCTGTCACAGTATGCGATCGGGCGGCTCAAGACCGATCCGGCTTTCGACCACGCGCAGTTTGCCGCAGACTACGTCATCATGGGCGCGCAACGCGCGACCAAGATTCTCGGCATCTTTGCGCGGCTCAACAGGCGGGACGGCAAGCCGCAGTATCTGCAGCATATGCCGCGTGTCTGGAACTACCTCTCGCGCACGCTCGAACATCCTGCCCTTGCCGCGATCAAGGCCTGGTACACGGCGAATGTTCCGCCGCCGGCAAATGCGCCAACGCCGACCCCGGACGAGCCCGAACTGCCTTTCGGCGAGCGAAGCGCCGAACCGGCAATCGGCGCAGAGCTGTCTGCTGCAGAATTGCACGCACCGGAAGCGCCTGCACCCGACAAAAAAGAATGAACCCTCCTACCGGGCAAATTACCGCTGCGATGGTGCTCGCCGCCGGTTACGGCAAGCGCATGCTGCCGCTGACGCGGAACATGCCGAAGCCGATGGTGAAGGTCGACGGTGTCGCGCTGATCGACCGCGTGCTCGACCGGCTCACCCTGGCAGGTGCGGAACGTGCCGTCGTCAATGTGCACTATTGCGGCGACGTGCTGATCGAACATCTGAAGAAGCGGACTTCGCCCAGAATCGAGATTTCGGACGAGCGCGACATGCTGCTCGATACCGGAGGCGGCATCGTGCGGGCATTGCCGCTGCTCGGCGCCGATCCGTTTTTTCTCGTCAATTCGGATTCGATCTGGATCGAAGGGACATCACCCAATCTGTCGCGGCTTGCGGCGGCCTATGACGAATCGCGGATGGACGCGCTCCTGCTGCTCGCGCCGACGGCGGACGCGGTCGGCTATTCCGGAACCGGCGATTTCTCGATGAGCCCCGAGGGCGTGCTCGCGAAGCGAGCCGAGCGCGAGGTGGCGCCGTTCGTTTATGCCGGCGCGGCGATCCTGCATCCGCGACTGTTCGAGGGTGCGCCGAGAGGCGCGTTCTCGCTCCTGCGCTCTTTCGAGACGGCGGAAGGCGCTGGCCGCCTGTTCGGGCTCCGGCTTGACGGTACCTGGATGCATGTCGGTACGCCGGATGCGATTCGCGGTGCAGAGGATGCCATCCGCAGAAGCAGCGAGTAGTCTCGCACTTCATGAGCCGCCCTCCCCGAGTCTACACAATTCCGCCGAGTGCGCCGTTCCTGCCTACGCTTGCGCGCGGCATTCTCGACGGCACCGTAATCCCGGGATTCGTTCCGCGCGAACGGCCTGAGCGCCTGGCCGATGCCACGATCTACCTGCCGACGCGGCGCGCGGCGCGTGCGCTCGCCTCGGTGCTCCTCGATGAGACCAGGTCGGATGCGCTGCTGCTGCCCCGGATCGTTCCGCTCGGCGATGTCGACGAAGAGGCTTTCGCCTTCGAGCCGGGCGACATCGAGCCGGTCGCACCGGCGATTGCCCCGGGCGAACGGCGGCTCGCGCTCGCGAAGCTGATCGCGGGATTCGCCAAACAGGAAACGCCGCTCGTTCCCGCTTCCCCCGCCATCGCAATCGCGCTTGCCGACGAGCTTGCGCATCTAATGGACGATTTCATCACGGCCGGGATGAAATTCTCCGACGCGCAGAAAGCGGTCGAAGAGGAATTCGCGCAGTTCGACGAGTACTGGAGCCGCTCGCGAAAGTTTCTCGCCATCGTCGACGCCGGCTGGAGCAACTTTCTGAAGGAGCGGGGCAGCATCGACGCCGCAGCGCGGCGCGACCTCCTGCTCGCGCGCGAAGCGGAGCGGCTCGCGCGCGCCAATGACGGACCGGTCATCGCCGCGGGCTCGACCGGCACGCTCCCGCAGGTCGCGGAACTCTTGCGCGTGATAGCGCATCATGAGAACGGCGCGGTCGTGCTGCCCGGCCTCGATCAGGAGCTCGACAAGCAATCCTTCGCGCTGATCGGTCATGCCGACGAACCCATGCCGGGCCACCCGCAATTCGGCCTGAAGCGGCTGATCGAGAGAATAGGAATCCGGCGCGAGGCGGTCGCCCCGCTTGGCGCGCCCGCGCATGCCCTGCGCGAGGAGATTCTCTCGCTCGCCTTCCGCCCGCAAGCCGACGCAGACACTTCGCGCAGACTTGCCCGGGCCGGCTCGCTCGAAGGCGTTACGATCGTCGAAGCCGGCGACGCGCGCGAGGAAGCGCTCGCAATCGCGATCGTGCTACGCGAGGCCCTGCAAGAGAACAAAGCCGCGGCGCTCGTCACACCCGACCGCGCACTTGCGCGCCGCGTCTGCGCGGAGCTTACGCGCTGGGATATCGAAATCGACGACTCGGCCGGGCTGCCGCTTGCCGACAGCGAGGCAGGACGGCTCGCGCGCCTCGCTGCGATGGCCGCGGCGGAAGACGCCGCACCCTCGACCATGCTCGCGTTTCTGAACCACCCCTATATGCGCGGAACCTTCGCGACCGACGACGTCGCACTGTTGGAGATCGCGTGCATGCGCGGGGCGCGGCCCGCAGGCGGCGTTGCGGCGCTTCCCGCGGCGATCGCAGCGCTCAGACAGAGCAAGTTTCATGGCAGCGACCGGCGCGACGGCTTCAGGAACGCGGAGTGGGACCGCGCTGCGGAGGTCGCGCGGAGGCTTGCCGAAACGCTTGCACCGCTCACCGCGCTTGCGCGCGGCGAGCATGATTTCATAAGGCTTGCCGAAGCGCATTCCGTATCGCTGGCCCCGCTGCTTGCCGGCAACGGCGGGCACCGCGAGAAAATACGCGATGCGCTAGGTGCGCTTGTCGAAGCGGGCCGCGATGCGCCCGCGATGACGCTCGCGGACTACGCGGAGTCCTTCCCCGCGACGATCCGCGAGATCACGCTCCGGCCCGCGCGGGCCGAGAACGATCGGCTGCGGATTCTGGGACCTCTGGAAGCCCGCATGATCTCGGCCGACCGCATCGTGCTCGGCGGCCTGTGCGAGGGCGTGTGGCCGCCGGAAGCGCACACCGACTCCTGGCTCAACCGGCCGATGCGCAAGGCGATAGGTCTCGACCTTCCGGAACGCCGGGTCGGTCTTTCCGCGCACGATTTTGTGCAGGCGGCGGCCGCATCAGAGCTGTTCCTGGTGCGGGCACGCAAGCAAGGCGGGGTCGAAACGATTGCGTCACGCTTCGTGCAGCGGATCGCAGCCGTCGCGGACGAGACCGACTGGAAGCAAGCGCGGGAGAATGGCGAGCGCTATCTCGCCTATGCCCGCGCACTGGAGGCCGCTCCGCACACGGAGGCTTTGGCGCCGCCTTCGCCGCGGCCGCGAGCTTCCGCGCGGCCGCGCCGTTTCAGCATGAGCGATATGAGGGACCTCACGCGCGATCCCTATTCGATCTACGCGCGGAAAATACTCGGCCTCTACAGGCTCGACCCCATCGACGAAGATCCGGGGCTCGCCGAGCGCGGCACGATCCTGCACGACATTCTCGCGAAATTCGCCGCGCGTCACCCCGGCGAGCTTCCGGCGTCCGCGCTCGACGATCTCATCGCGATCGGACGCGAAGCGTTCGCACCGATGCGGAGTTTCCCGGCAGCGCTCGCGATCTGGTGGCCGCGCTTCCAGCGCGCGGCGAAATGGTTCGTCGAGGAAGAGCGCAAGCGCAGAAGCAAAATCAAGCGCATCCACACCGAGGTCGCAGGCTCGATCGAGATCGTCGCCGGAAAGGAGCGCTTTCAGCTTACTGCGCGCGCGGACCGCATCGAGGTGAACGAGGACGGCACGCTTGCGGTACTCGATTTCAAGACGGGTGTTTTGCCGAGCTATAAGGCGGCGATTCTCGGGTTCGAACCACAGCTTCTGCTGGAAGCCGCGATTGCAAGGACAGGCGGATTTGCGGGTATCGGCCCCGGCACTCTCGCCGAAGTGGGGCCGATCAAAATCTCAGGCGGGCAGCCGCCGGGCGAATTCGCCCTGTTCGAACTGGCGAAGAGCAAAGAGTTCAAAGCCGTTGCCGAGCCGCGCGGCATTTCCGGCGACGACCATCTCGACAAGGCGGCGGAATACGCGCGCGCAGGTGCTGCGAAACTGCTTGCCGAATACGCGAAACAGGAAACGCCTTATCCCTTCGCGCCGCGGGTGCAGTGGCAGAAGGATTACAACGACTACGAACATCTCGCCCGCTTCAGGGAATGGTCGGAGGGCGAATGAGCGCGAAAGCTTCCGCACAGGAAACGCCGCAGGCACAGGCTTCCGACCCCAAGAACTCGGCGTGGGTTTCGGCGAACGCAGGCTCCGGCAAGACCACCGTGCTCGTGTGGCGCGTGATCCGGTTGCTCCTCGACGGGGTTCCGCCGGGACGCATCCTCTGCCTCACCTACACAAAGGCCGCCGCCGCGCACATGGCGAACAAGGTGCTGGAAAAACTTTCCGCCTGGGTTCGTCTCGACGACGACGCGCTCGATAAAGCGATTTCCGAGATCGAGTCCGGCAAGCCTTCGCCGGAGCGCCGCGCACGCGCGCGAAGGCTATTCGCGTCGGCGCTGGAGACGCCGGGCGGGCTAAAGGTGCAGACCATTCACGCCTTTTGCGACCGCGTGCTCCACATGTTCCCGGTCGAGGCCGACGTGCCGGCAGGCTTCGAAGTGCTCGACGATCTCGGGGAGCGCGACATGATCGGGAACGCGCGATTGCAGGTGCTGCTCGACGCCGGACGCAATCCGGATTCCGCGCTCGGCAAGGCGCTCGCGCACTGCATCGAGGTTGCGGGCGACGACACGATCGAGAAGGTAATTTCCGAAGCCGTGCGGGCGCGGCAAGTGTTGCGCACACTCGATCCCGAAACAGCCGGCGCGGCGTTGGCAGCCGCGCTCGGTCTTCAGGCTGGCGATTCCATCGATACGCTGACACGCGACATCCTCGCAGGCGGCGCATTGCCCAGAAGCGAATGGGAGAGCGCGGCAACAGCATTGCAGGAGCTCGGCAGCAAGAATGCCGCAAAGACCGGAGACGCCCTGCTCGCAGCGGCGCGCGCGCCTGAAGCGGAAATCATCAGCGCCTATCTCGCAGTTTTTCTCACCGCGGACGGACGGCCCAAGGCGGACAAGACTTTCGGCGCGGCGGACGATCTCGCACAGGTCGAGAGGTTGCGCGATTGGCTGTTCGCGGAACGCACACGGCTCGCCGACCTCCTGAACCGGCTTCATGCGGTGCGCGAGCGCGACCGCAGCCTGGCGCTGCTCACCATCGCGAACGCGGTGGTCGCGCATTACGAAGCGGCAAAACAGCGCCGCGGCGTGCTCGACTTCGCCGATCTTGTAACCAGGACCGTCGCACTGCTGGAGCGCGAGGAATCCGCCTGGGTGCATTTCAAGCTCGACGGCGGCATCAGCAACATCCTCGTCGACGAGGCACAGGACACCAGCCCCGAGCAGTGGCGCATCATCGCGAAACTCGCGGAGGAATTCTTCGCGGGCAAAGGCGCGTCCG
Source organism: Pseudomonadota bacterium (assembly GCA_041694745.1). Lineage (GTDB taxonomy): Bacteria > Pseudomonadota > Alphaproteobacteria > Rhizobiales > Xanthobacteraceae. The sequence goes on along the minus strand of JBGFSD010000069.1, from coordinate 71,185 downwards.
AGTATCCGCGGACGATCTTTGCGGTCGGGGACGAGAAGCAGTCGATCTTCAGCTTTCAGGGCGCCGACCCGGCGCGCTTCGACGAGATGCGGAAACACTTCGCGAAGCTGATCGCAGCGGCGGGCAACAGCCTGAAGGAGCCGCGGCTCCTCACCTCCTACCGGTCCGCCGATACCGTGCTGAAGGCGGTCGACCGGGTCTTCCTGCCGCCCGCCGCGCGCAGCGGGCTTTCCGCTTCGGACGATGTCGAGCCGGTGCATGTCGCCGTGCGCCAGAACGCGCCGGGCATGGTCGAAATCTGGCCTCTCGTCGAAGCGGAGCAAGGCACGGACGAAGACGACGGCTGGGACAAACCGCTCGACCGCATGCGCGAGGCGTCCGCGCCGATGCAACTTGCGAACCGGATCGCGAAAGCGGTCAAACAATGGACCCATCATGGCGGGCTCGCCGTCGGCGATCGCTCGAACGGCGACAAGCCCCGCGCAGTAACCGCCGGCGACATCATCGTGCTCGTGCAGAAGCGCGGGAGCCTGTTCGACGCAATTTTGCGCGCGCTGAAGCGCGAGGGAGTGCCGGTCGCGGGGGCGGATCGCCTGACGCTCACCGAGAACATCGCCGTCATGGACCTGATCGCGCTCGGCGATGCGCTGCTGCTCGCCGAAGACGATCTTTCGCTTGCCTGCGTGCTAAAATCGCCGCTGTTCGGTCTCTGCGACGAGGATCTCTTTGTGCTGTGCCACGGGCGCAGCGGGACGCTCATGCAGCGTCTGGCGGATTCAGCCGAGCCGAAATACGCGAATGTTGCGCATACGCTCACGCGCTGGCGCGAACTCGCCCTGCATCTGCGTCCGTTCGATTTCTATTCGCGTGTGCTGGGACGTGACGGCGGCAGAAAGAAGCTGGTGGCGCGGCTCGGGCTCGAAGCCGCGGATGCGCTCGACGAGTTTCTCGCGGCAGCGCTTTCCTACGAGTCGGCCGAAACGCCGTCGCTGCACGGTTTTCTCTCGTTGCTGCGCCGCGCCGGCGCGGAGGTGAAGCGCGACTTCGAGGCGGAGAGCACATCCGTGCGCGTGATGACGGTGCACGGCGTCAAGGGGCTGGAGGCCCCGGTGATCGTGCTTGCCGATACCACGACGCTGCCGCCACCCCAGAACGAGCCGCATCTTGTCGCCGTCGGCGAGACTGCGCCGCCGGTCTGGCGCAAAGGCAGCAAGGAAAGCTCGCAGGCATTGCTCGATGCGCGCGAAGACGCGCGCAATCTGCGGCTCGGGGAGTACCGCCGCCTGCTCTATGTTGCGCTGACGCGCGCGGCTGACGTGCTCGTGGTTTGCGGCGCCCTGAACCGGAAGCAGAAGAACGGGGCGGACGAAGGCTCCTGGTACGATCTCGTGCATTCGGCGCTGGCCGGCGACGCGGACCACATCACCCGCCATAAGGCTCCCTATTGCGACGAAGAAATCCTGCGCTGGCGCACACCGCCGTTTCCGCCGCTTGCCATGCAAGGTGCGAAGAAAGAGCCTGCGCCGGATCCGGCACCCGATTGGCTCGTGCAGGCCTGGCAGGAAAGTTCGGCGGAGATCTCACGCCTACGGCCTTCCCGCTTGCAGCACGAGTTTGCCCGCGAAGCCCGGCCGGGAAGCGAAGGCGGCAAAGCACGCGGTATTCTCCTGCACCGCCTTCTGCAATCGCTCCCCGGTCTTGCTCCCGAGGAGCGGCAGGCGGCGGCCCTGCGCTATCTGGCGCTGGCCGCACCTGCACTTTCCGCGGCAGCGAAAGAGAAGCTTGCACAGGAAGCACTCGGCGTTATCGCGCACCCGGACTGCGCGGAAATCTTCGGACCCGGGAGCCGCGCGGAGCCGGAACTGATCGCGCGGGTCCGCGACGGCGAGCGCGAGATCGAAATTCCCGCGCGGCTCGACCGGCTTGTCGTCGGCGCCGATAGCATCCTCTTTGCCGACTTCAAATCCGACGCAGCCGTTCCCGCCTCGCCCGACGAGATTCCAAAGCATCATCTCGAGCAACTCGCCGCCTATCGCGTGGCGCTCGCGCAGGCCTTTCCGGGCCGCAGGCAGCGGGCGTTTCTGATATTCACAGCCGCACCGCGGGTCTTCGAGATTCCTGCGGAATCGCTCGAATCCGCCTGGCTGCGACTGAAAACGCAATGGAGCCCTGCGTCAGCATGATCGTGGCTTGACCCTCCCGCCCGCGCTTCCTACCTATGCGGCAAGCGGAGAGTTCCGCTGATTCCAACTTCTCCGAGAGGTCCGTGATGGCCGTCGATAAAGTCTCCGACGCTTCTTTCGAAAACGACGTGCTCAAGTCCAATGAGCCGGTGCTGGTCGATTTCTGGGCCGAGTGGTGCGGACCCTGCCGGCAGATCGCGCCCGCGCTCGAGGAAATCGCCGGCACGAACGGCGGCAAGGTCAAGATCGTGAAGCTCAACGTCGACGAGAACCCGAACGTCGCCTCGAAATACGGGATCATGTCGATCCCGACGCTCATGATCTTCAAGAACGGCGAAATGGCCTCGCGCCTGATCGGCGCCTACCCGAAGGCGAAGATCGAACAGTGGATCGACACGACGGTCTGATCCGATCGAACCAAAGAATATGAAGACGCCGCTCTGGCTCAGCCGGGCGGCGTTTCGTTTGCGGCGAGCACTTCGCCCGCGAGATAAAGCGAGCCTGTGATCAGCACGCGCGGCGGCACCGAGAGGCGGAGATCCTTCACGCGCGCAAGCGCGTCGAGCAGTCCGCTCGCTTCTTCCGCCTCAATGCCCGCGCGACCGGCCGCGGCGACGATTTCCGAGGATGGGCGGGATGCCTCGCCTGGTGGCGACACGCCGAAGACATGCCGCGCGATGCCCGAAAAGCGCATCAGGAAATCGTCCGCGCTCTTGGTGTTCAGCATCCCTGCGATCAGCACGAGCGGGCGCGGCACCCGCTCTTCCATCTCTCCGATCGCTGAGGACACGGCATCGGCGCCCGCCGCGTTATGCCCGCCGTCGAGCCATAGCTCGGAGCCCGCGGGCAACATCGCGGCGAGCTTGCCGCCGGAAAGGTTCTGCATGCGCGCGGGCCAGTCGGCTTTTTGCAGGCCCGCCTCGATTGCGGCCGCGGGGACCCCGAGCGAAGGAATCGCGCGCAGCGTCGCAACCGCCGTTCCCGCATTCTCGATCTGGTGACGGCCGAACAGGCGTGGGCGCGGCAGATCGAGCAGCCCCTGCTCGTCGGAATAGACGAGCCGTCCGCCCTCTTCATGCACGTGCCACTGCCGGCCGGAAACAAACAGCGTCGCGCCGGTCTTGCGGCTCGCGCGCTCCAGAACGGCCAGCGCCGCTTCTTCCTGCCGCGCGATCACGGCGGGCACGCCGCGCTTGAAGATGCCCGCCTTCTCGGCTGCGATCTGCGCGAGCGTCGGGCCGAGATACTCGGTGTGGTCGATCGACACCGGCGTAATCACGGTGGCAAGCGGCTGCTCGACGACGTTGGTCGCATCCAGCCTGCCGCCGAGGCCCACTTCGAGCAGCAGCACGTCGGCATCATTGCGCGAGAACAGAAGCAGTGCTGCTGCCGTCGTGATTTCGAAGAAGGTGATTTCCGCGCCTGCGTTCGCGCGCTCGGTCTCTTCGAGCGCGGAGGCGAGCGTTTCGTCGTTCACGATACTGCCCGCAAGACGGACGCGCTCGTGAAATCGCACGAGATGCGGCGAGGTATAGACATGAACCCGGCTGCCTGCGGCCTCCAGCATCGCGCGCAGAAATGCGACCGTGGAGCCCTTGCCGTTGGTGCCACCGACGTGAATCACGGGCGGCAGCTTTCTTTCCGGATTGCCGAGCGCCGAGAGCAACCGGTTCAGGCGCCCGAGCGAAAGATCGATCCGTTTCGGATGAAGTGCGCCAAGCCTTGCGAGAACATAATCTGCAGAGGAACCGGGCGGCGCGTTCGCGCTCAAATCACGCCCCTGCAGGCGCGGCCAGCGCGGCCTGCGTGCCGGCATCGGGCGCCTTGGTGAGCAGGCGGCAGATCCGCGCAAGCGTTTTGCGCATCTCGTGGCGATGCACGACCATGTCGACCATTCCGTGCTCGCGCAGATATTCCGCGCGCTGGAAGCCATGCGGCAGCTTCTCGCGAATGGTCTGCTCGATCACGCGCGGACCCGCAAAGCCGATCAGCGCGCCGGGCTCGGCGATATGAATGTCGCCAAGCATGGCATAGGACGCGGTAACGCCGCCGGTCGTAGGATTGGTCAGCACGACGATATAGGGCTTCTTCGCTTCGCGCAGGCGCTGCACCGCGACCGTGGTGCGCGGCATCTGCATCAGCGACAGAATGCCCTCCTGCATGCGGGCGCCGCCGCTCGCAACAAAGAGAATGAAGGGCGTGTTTTTCTCGACCGCGGTATCGAGGCCCTTGATCACCGCCTCACCCGCCGCCATGCCGAGCGAACCGCCCATGAAATCGAAATCCTGCACCGCAACCACCGCCGGCACGCCCTCTAACTTGCCGTAGCCGAGCTTGACCGCATCCTGCATGCCGGTTTTCGCGCGCGCGTCCTTGATGCGGTCGGCGTACTTCTTCTCGTCGCGAAATTTCAATGGATCGGCGGGCACGCCGGGTACCGCGATGTCGAGCCAGGTTTCGTTGTCGAAGGTCGATTTCAGGCGCGGAACTGCGCCCATGCGCATGTGATAGTTCGAGCCGGGGATCACCCACTGGTTCGCCTCGACGTCCTTGTGAAAGACGAGCTGACCCGTCTCCGGACACTTGATCCAGAGATTCTCGGGCACTTCGCGGCGGCCGAGAAAAGAGCGGATTTTCGGGCCTACGTTCGAGATCCAGTTCATGGCCGGGGCTCCGGTCGAATAGCGTGAAACACTATATAGGGTGCGCGCGGTCTTCGCGAAACCGCGCTATTCCGCGGCCTTGCGGCGCGCCGAACGCACGCCTTCGGCGAGCGCGGACACGAGATCGGTCACGGCTTTCACGGTTTTCGGCGTCGCGCGGGATTTATCATCGAGGCTCGTGCGCACGGCCTCGACCAGCGCGGAGCCGACGACTGCGGCATCGGCGCCGGCTGCAACCGCGCGGGCGTGTTCCGGAGTCTTCAGACCGAAGCCGACGGCAATCGGAAGATTCGTATGACGTTTGATGCGCGCGACCGCTTCAATCACTTTCGGGGTTTCGGGAGTCGCCGCGCCCGACACGCCCGCAATCGAAACATAATAAACGAAGCCGGAAGTGTTCTTGAGCACGGCTGGCAGACGTTTGTCGTCGGTCGTCGGCGTCGCAAGCCGGATGAAATTGATGCCCGCCTTCATCGCGGGAAGACATAATTCTTCGTCTTCCTCCGGCGGCAGATCGACCACGATCAGGCCGTCGACGCCCGCGTGTTTCGCATCTTTCAGAAATTTCTCGACGCCGTAGATATAGATCGGGTTGTAGTACCCCATGAGCACGACCGGCGTCGTATCGTCGGCCGCCCGGAACTCGCGCACCATGGCGATGGTTTTCCTGAGCGACTGTCCCGCCGAGAGCGCGCGCAACGACGACGCCTGAATCGGCGGGCCGTCGGCCATGGCGTCCGTGAACGGCACGCCGACCTCGATAATGTCGGCGCCCGCCTTGGGGAGCGCTTTCAGGATTGCAAGCGAAGTATCGTAATCGGGGTCGCCGCCGGTGATGAAGGTCACGAGCCCTGCGCGGCCTTTGGCCGCGAGTTCCTTGAAGCGGGCATCGATGCGGGTCATGGCGCTCATTTGGGCGGGATCGCCTTGATCAGGACTTCGCGCACGACCTTGTCGGGGCAGCGCATGGGATAGGTGACGAAGGTCACTTTTTCCTTGGTGTCGCGGTCGACGAAATATGTCGTGACCTTCAGGTGCGTGCCGTCGCGCTCGAACACGTTTTCCTCGTTCAGCGCGAACTTTCTTTTGCCGTCCGTTTCGGTGCCGGTGCAGGTCGATGCCTGCTTCCCGGCGTCGAATTTGCAGGTTCCTGTGGTGTCGACCGAGAGCTTCTTCTTCATGCGCGCGATCGGCTGGTTCAGCACGGTGAAAAAGCCGCCGTCGGCGAAATGCATCGAGAAGCCCGCCTGGCAGAATGCTTCGATGATCGCGGGTGCGATCTTCTCGGTCGGATAGACCCAGGCGCCTTCCTTGATCGGATTTTCGGCGAAGCGCTCCTGCGCGTAGCCCGCGAGTGCGCCGGCCGCGACCAGCGCAGGCGCAAGCAGGGCTTTCGCGAGAAAGCGCGCGTTCATGCCGACATCTTCTTGTTGATGTAGCCCGCCACAGAAGCCAGATCCTTGTCGCCGCGGCCGGACATGTTCACGACGATCAGATGGTCCTTCGGCTTGCCGCGCGCGAGCTCTTCGAGTTTGGCGAGCGCGTGCGAGGGCTCCAGCGCCGGAATGATGCCCTCGAGCCGCGAGCAGAGCTGGAACGCCGCAAGCGCTTCGTCGTCGGTCGCGGAGAGATATTTCACGCGGCCGATCTCGTGCAGCCAGGAATGCTCGGGACCAATGCCGGGATAGTCGAGGCCTGCGGAGATCGAATGTGCTTCATCGATCTGGCCGTCCTCGTTCATGAGCAGATAGGTGCGGTTACCGTGCAGCACGCCCGGCTTGCCGCCCGCAAGCGAGGCGGCGTGCTGTTTATCCAAGCCGTGACCCGCCGCCTCGACCCCGTAGATTTCCACTTCGCGGTCGTCGAGAAACGGATGAAAGAGGCCCATCGCATTCGAGCCTCCGCCGATGCAGGCGACGAGTGCATTCGGTAAGCGGCCTTCGAGTTCCACGATCTGCGATTTCGTCTCTTCGCCGATCACGCACTGGAAGTCGCGCACCATCGCCGGATAAGGATGCGGGCCCGCGACTGTGCCGATGCAATAGAAAGTATTGTGGACGTTCGTGACCCAGTCGCGCAGCGCTTCGTTCATCGCGTCTTTGAGCGTTTTCGAGCCGCTTTCCACGGGGCGAACTTCCGCGCCGAGCGCGCGCATGCGGAGCACGTTCGGCTCCTGGCGCGCGACGTCGACCGAACCCATGAAGACCACGCACTGCAGGCCGAACTTCGCGCAAAGCGTTGCGGTCGCAACCCCGTGCATGCCGGCGCCAGTCTCCGCGATCACGCGCGGCTTGTTCATGCGCTTCGCCAGCATGATCTGACCGAGCACGTTGTTCACCTTGTGGGCGCCGGTGTGGTTCAGGTCTTCGCGCTTGAAATAGATTTTCGCGCCCCCGAAGTGCGCGGTCAGGCGCTCGGCAAAATAGAGCGGGCTCGGCCGGCCGACGAAATGCTTGAGATGGTAGTCCATCTCTTTTTTGAAGGCCGGGTCCCTCTTCGCTTCCTCATAGGCCCTCTCGAGATCGAGCACGAGCGGCATCAGAGTTTCGGCAACGAAGCGGCCGCCGAAAATGCCGAAATGTCCGCGCTCATCCGGGCCGGTACGCAGTGAATTTAAGAGATTGCTCACGATGCCTGCTCCATCACTGCGCTCCGCGCGGCGCGTACAAACGCGAAAATCTTGTCGCGGTCTTTCACGCCAGGCGCGCTTTCAACGCCGGAGGAAACGTCCACCGCGTCGGGACGCACCTTGGAAATCGCCGAAGCTACATTGTCCGGGTTGATGCCTCCGGAAAGCATCACGGGCTTTAGGTGCTTCATATTCTTCAAAAGCGACCAGTCGAAGGTCTGGCCGTGGCCGCCGGGACGCGTCGAATCCTTCGGTGGTTTTGCATCGAAGAGGACCCAGTCGGCGGCTTCTTCAAAGGAGGCGAGCGGCGCCAGATCGGAGGCGGTCGCCACCGGGATGGCCTTCATCATCTGTCTGCCGGTGCGCGCACGGATTTCGCGCAGGCGTGCGGGCGTCTCGGCTCCATGCAACTGATGCATATCCGGGGCGACGCTCGTTTCGATCGCGTCGATCAGCTCGTCGCCGGCATCGACGGAAAGCGCCACGACTTTCGCTTTCCCGCGGGCCCGTTCCGCCAGCTTAGCAGCTTGCTCAGGTGTCACATTGCGCGGGCTTGCCGGGAAAAAGACGAGCCCGACCATGTCCGCGCCCGCTTCAAGCGCCGCGTCCATTGCCGCCAAGTCCTTGATCCCGCAGATTTTGACGATCATTTTTGCCGATCCTTGGCGCTTCCGATGGCATGGCGCCGCGGTCCTGTCCACTTTCGGACGCCGGCGGCCTAGGCGAGCTTTCTCCAGACCATGATCGCGGCGGCGAGGTCCTCGATCGCGCTGCCGACCGACTTGAAAAGCGTGATTTCGTCGCGCGTTTTTCGCCCCGCCACCTGCCCGCGGCAGAGCTCGAACAGGTCGCCCTGCACGGCACTCTCCTTGATGATTCCGGCCGAGATCGGAATCACGAGATCGCCCGCCTCCTTCAAGGCGCCGCGGCGGGTATCGACATAGATGCGCGAGCGTTTCACCGCGGCGTCGTCGGCCTCGCGTGCATTAGGCCGGAACGCGCCGACGAGGTCGAGATGCGCGCCTTCTTTCAGCCAGCCGCCGGCGACGACCGGCGTTTGCGAAAGCGTGATGCAGGTAATGATGTCGGCATCACGCGCGGCAGCCTCGGCGTGGTGCACGACTTCGGTGTCGAATGCTTCCCCGGAGAGCTCTTCAGCCAAAGCGTTTGCGCGTTCGGGCGTGCGATTCCAGATCGAGACCTTTTTGATCGGGCGTATCGCCGCATGCGCGCGCGCCAGATAGGGCGCGAGCGCGCCTGCACCGACCAGAAGTAAATGCGATGCGTCCTCGCGCGCGAGATAATTCGCGGCGAGCGCGGACGCCGCGGCCGTGCGCCATAAAGTCAGCCGGTGTCCGTCGATCGCGAGCAGCGGCTCGCCGGTGTCGCCGGACATCAGGAGATAGGTGCCCGCGACCGAACCGAGCCCCTTCGCGAGATTGCCGGGAAACACCGTGACAATCTTGGTGCCGAGAAAGGCGCCCGCCTTCTCCCTGGTCCAGGCGGGCATCAGGAGAAGCGCTGCCTCGCCATCGTCGCGCGCGATCGCGTGATGATGGCGCAGGGGCGTCTCGATATCGGCGCAAAACGCCGCCTGCAGCGCGTCGATCAGCGACGGAAAGTCGAGGATTCCGTCGATTTCGTCCGCCGCGACGAAACGGAGCCTGCCTGAAGACATTTACTGCCTGAGCGCGATCTCGCGCGACGTATCTTCGGCATCGCGCCGGCGCACGGCCGAGGCCTGGAAGAGCGCGTCGTTTTCGGCTGAGAGTTTTTCCGCCTCGCGCTCGGCCTTTTTCGTGCGATAGCGCCAGCGCATGCGGCCGATGCCGGCGGCGACACCGCCGATCACCACGCCTACCACAACGGCGGCCAGAAGCGCCACGAACAGAGGCAGCGTGAAGGCGAAGGCCGGTGCCTCGCGCGAAAACGGGTCGAGCGATAGCGTCACCGGCGCACGGTTTGCGACCGCGAGCAACACCAGCACGATCGCGAGCGGCACAAGAAACAGCCAGCGCAGAAGCTTTCGCATTCAGCGGGCTCCGGAAGGTTGCAGCAAATACGACAAATCTATTTTGTAGGCGTGCGCGGCTTGTTCAGGCGGTCGCGCATTTCCTTGCCGGTCTTGAAATAGGGCACGACCTTTTCCTGCACCTTCACCTGCGCGCCGGTGCGCGGATTGCGGCCGAGGCGAGCCGGGCGGTTCTTGACCGAGAATGCGCCGAAGCCGCGCAACTCCACACGGTCGCCGCGCGCGAGCGCCAGCGTGATCTCGTCCAGAATGGCATCGACAATATTCTCGACGTCGCGCTGATAAAGATGCGGGTTCGCAGTGGCGATCCGTTGCACGAGTTCGGATTTGATCATCGACAAATTTCGGTCCGCCGCTTTGAACTTCAAAACTTACAACCGCCCGGCAGAAATCGGAAAAGCCGAACGATCAAAATGAGTTGCGTCAGCTATCAATTACGCAATTCAGGGTGCCAGAGCGCCAAAAGCCCGTCAAGCTGCGCGCTCGCTGCGGCGCGCAAGACCGAATCGTTCGAAATCGCGGACGCAAGCGTCGAGAAGCCGGCGACCTCGAACAGCGAAGCGGCGGTGCTGAGCCAGCGGAACTCCGAGCCGACCGTGCGCACGCGCCAGTCCCGCGTCTTCAGATCCTTCGGCACATTCTTGTTCTTGGCGAGCCATTCGCGCGCGGTGTTCTCGTCGCCGATCTCGTCGACCAGCTTCAGCGGCAGGGCCTGCGCGGCGGTGAAGACGCGGCCGTCGGAAACCTTAGCGAGCAGTGCCGCATCGAGCGCGCGGCGCTCCTGTACGAGGCTCTTGAACCAGCCGTAGCTGTCGGCGACGAGCGAAGCGACCGCAGCCTTGGCTTCCGGCGAGGTCGGCTCGAGCCCGTTCGGCGAAGCCTTCAAGGGCGACGACTTGATCGATTCCACATCGACGCCGATTTTCTGCAGGAGCTGGTGGAAATTCGGATATTGGAAGATCACGCCGATGGAGCCGATGATCGCGCTTCTCGGCGCGAAGATGCGCTCCGCGCCCATGGCGGCGATATAGGCGCCGGAAGCCGCCGAGCCTTCGACCACGGCGAGCACGGTCTTCTTCTCCGAGAGCTTGCGCAGCGCCTTGTAGAGCTGCTCCGAGCCGGTGACGGTGCCGCCGGGGCTGTCGATGATGACGAGCACCGCCCGGGCCCCGGACTTCTCGATTTCTTCGAGGAGTTCGACGCGCTTCTTGTCGTTGCGTATCAACCCGCCGATCGTGACACGCGCGACATGCGCGCTCGATTTCTCGATGTAGTTGGCCCCGCCCGCGCCGGCGAGCAGACCGCCTCCGGCAAGGAGCACCGCGATCACGGCGAACACTCGCCAGAAGGTGACTTTCCGCCGCATGCGGCGGCGGTCGATTGCCTGATCAACATCGAGAGACATGGCGATTTCTCCGTATCGGCCGGGATGAGCAGGTCTATGGCCTGCGATTCCAATCCACGCCACTCAAAAAGCAGTTAACGGCGGATTTTGGTCCGCCGTTAACGAGCCGTTTGCCAAGTCTGGTAGCGAAGCGCTGCCTACTTGCTGTCCCGCTGCTTCAGCGCCGTGCCGAGGATGTCGCCGAGCGTGGCGCCGGAGTCGGAGGAGCCGTATTGCGCAACGGCCTCCTTCTCCTCCGCGATCTCGAGCGCCTTGATCGACACGCCGACCTTGCGGGCCTTCTTGTCGAACAGGGTCACGCGGGCGTCGACCTTCTCGCCGACCGCGAAGCGCTCGGGGCGCTGATCGTTGCGGTCGCGCGCGAGATCGGAGCGCTTGATGAAGGAGGTCATGTCGGTGTCTACGATCTTCACCTCGATGCCGCCGTCGTTCACTGCAGTCACTTCACAGGTCACGACCGCGCCCTTCTTCAGATCGCCGGCTTCCGCGAACGGATCGCCCTGCAACTGCTTGATGCCGAGCGAGATGCGCTCCTTCTCGACATCGACGTCGAGCACGACCGCTTTCACCATGTCGCCCTTCTTGAACTCCTCGATCACCTGCTCGCCCGGACGGTTCCAGTCGAGGTCGGAGAGATGGACCATGCCGTCCACGTCGCTGTCGAGGCCGATGAACAGACCGAACTCGGTCTTGTTCTTGACCTCGCCTTCGACGGTGGAGCCCTGAGGATGCTTCTCGGAGAAGGCTTCCCAGGGGTTCGCCATGGTCTGCTTCAGGCCGAGCGAGATGCGGCGCTTGACCGGATCGACTTCGAGGATTTGCACCTCGACTTCCTGCGAGGTCGAGACGATCTTGCCCGGATGCACGTTCTTCTTGGTCCAGGACATTTCGGAAACGTGGACAAGGCCTTCGATGCCCGGCTCGAGTTCGACGAAGGCGCCGTAGTCGGTGATGTTGGTGACGCGGCCTTTCATGCGCGCGCCGACCACGAACTTGTCGGCGATGTTCTCCCACGGATCGCCCTGCAACTGCTTCATGCCGAGCGAGATGCGGTGGGTTTCGTGGTTGATCTTGATGATCTTGACCTTCACCTGCTGACCGATGGTGAGCACATCGGTCGGATGGTTCACGCGGCGCCAGGCGATATCGGTGACATGCAGCAGACCGTCGATGCCGCCGAGATCGACGAAGGCACCGTAATCGGTGATGTTCTTCACGACGCCGTCGATCACCTGTCCTTCTTCCAGCGAGGACACGAGTTCCTGACGCTGGCCGGCGCGGGTCTCTTCGAGCACCGTGCGGCGGGAGACGACAATGTTGCCGCGGCGGCGATCCATCTTGAGAATCTGGAACGGCTGCGGATTGTGCATCAGCGGGCCAACGTCGCGGATCGGACGGATGTCGACCTGGCTACGCGGCAGGAAGGCCACCGCGCCGTCGAGATCGACGGTGTAGCCGCCCTTGACCGAGTTGAAGATGACGCCCTGCACCTTCTCGTTATTCGTGAAAGCCTTTTCGAGCTTGCCCCAGCTCTCTTCGCGGCGCGCCTTATCGCGCGAAAGCACGGCTTCGCCGAGTGCATTCTCGACGCGGTCGAGGAAGACCTCGACTTCGTCGCCGATCTTGATGTCGGCGGTGCGGCCGTGGCCCGCGAATTCGCGGAGCGGCACACGGCCTTCGGTCTTCAGGCCGATGTCGATGACGGCGATGTCTTTCTCGATTCCGACGACCTTGCCTTTGACGACCGAACCTTCCTGCAGATCGTTCCTGGCGAACGATTCTTCGAGCATCGCGGCGAAATCTTCGCGGCTCGGGTTCTTGCTTGCGGTAGCTGTAGCGGCTCTAGCCATTCTGTTTCCTAAACGTACATGCGCCGGACTGGTGTGTGTGGCGCCTCAAATCCCACGGGCCCCGGGCGGAAGCCCAAAGCAACCCCGGCCAATGCCAATGACAATGCCGAAGCCGGCGCGGTTTCGCCGTGCGATCCGAGACAGAGTTTGAATTTCAGGACCGGGTACTTCTGGCCTTAACGCAGAAGCGGGACAGGCGATCCTCCAGATATGGAACGCGACGTTAAGATCGCGTTCGGCCTGCCCGGGGTGCTTCCACGATTTCGATGGCCGCCCGGAACGCGGCCTCTATATCCAAGCGGGTGGTATCGAGCAAGACCGCGTCCGAGGCCGGCTTCAGGGGGGCAATCGCGCGCCCGGAATCGCGCGCATCGCGCGTTCTGATGTCTTCGAGAACGGCCTCAAAGGCAGGGGGTTCGCCCCGGCTCTCGAGTTCCTTGAAGCGGCGGCGCGCCCGCTCCTCGGGCGTGGCCGTCACGAACAGCTTCACGTCCGCATCGGGAGCGATCACCGTGCCGGTGTCGCGGCCGTCGAGTACCGCGCCCCCGGGCTGATGCGCGAAGTCCTGCTGCAGTTTTAGGAGGGCCGCGCGGACGCCTGGAATCGCAGCCACGCGCGAGGCGGCTTCGCCGATCTCGTCGGAGCGAAGCATTTCTGGATCCAGTTTCGACGGCTCCAGCGCATGGGCGGCACGCGCAGCGGCGGCCGCGTCGTCGAGCGCATGTCCGGCTTCGCGCATCAGGAAGCCGACGCCGCGGTAAAGGAGGCCGGTATCGAGGTGCGGCAGGCCGTAATGTTTGGCGAGACGCTTCGCGAGCGTGCCTTTGCCCGAGGCGGCGGGACCGTCGACGGTGATGATCACCCGGAAATCTCCGCGCCGAGCTTTCTCATGTTCTCGACGAAACCCGGGAAACTCGTCGCGATAAACGCGCCGTCGTCTACGGCTACGGGCTTGTCGCTCGCAAGCCCCATGACGAGGAAAGCCATCGCGAGTCGATGATCCATGTGGGTCTCGACCAAGCCGCCGCCCGCCGCATGGCCGCGCCCGCCGACCAGCAGATCGTCGCCGAGCGTTTCGCAATCGATCCTGTTCGCGCGCAGTCCGGCCGCCGTTGCGGCCAGACGATCGGATTCCTTCACGCGCAGTTCCGAAAGGCCGCGCATGCGCGTGTCGCCTTCGGCAAAGGAAGCCGCTACCGCAAGCACGATATACTCGTCGATCATCGACGGCGCGCGGCTTGCCGGAACATCGACGCCCTTCAACGCCGAATGACGTATGCGCAGATCGCCGATGATTTCGCCGGCCTCTTCGCGGCGGCTCACCTCTTCGATCTTGCCGCCCATTTCCCGAAGGGTTTCGATCAGACCGGTGCGGAGCGGATTCAGAAGCACGTTCTCCAGGACGATGTCGGAGCCCGGCACAATGAGTGCCGCGACCATGGGAAAGGCGGCGGACGAAATATCCGACGGCACCACGATTTTTTGCGGACCCAACTCGGGCCGCCCGCGCAGCACGATCCTGCGGCCGTGCTCGCCGTGCTTTGCCGTCGAAATCTTCGCGCCGAAATGGGCAAGCATCCGTTCGGTGTGATCGCGCGTCGCTTCCTTTTCGATGACCGTGGTTTCGCCGTCGGCGCAAAGCCCGCACAACAGCACCGCGGATTTGACCTGCGCCGACGCCACCGGCGTCTCGTAGGAAATCGGAATCACCTCGCGGGCGCCGCGCAGCCGCAAGGGCAGCCTTCCGCCCTCCGCCTGTTCCACGGTTTCCGCGCCCATCTGCATCAAAGGATCGAGAATGCGGCGCATCGGGCGCTTCCGGAGCGAGGCATCGCCGTCGAACACGGCTTCGAACGGATGCCCCGCGACCACGCCCATCGCGAGCCGGCTGCCGGTGCCTGCGTTTCCGAAATCCAGAACCTCGCGTGGCGCGAGCAGCGTGCCGATGCCGAGGCCGTTCACACGCCAGCGGCCTTCGGCCTCGCGCGAGACGGACGCGCCCATCGCGCGCACCGCCCGCGCGGTCGCAATCACATCCTCCCCTTCGAGCAGGCCCTCGATTTCGGTCCGGCCTACCGTCAGCGCCCCGATCAGCATCGCGCGATGCGAGATTGATTTGTCGCCGGGCACGCGCAGCCGGCCCGAAAGGGCGGCGCTTCTGGCCGCCGACATGGGCTGAGCGGGCGCGGAATCAGCGGAGGCTCGGGACATCGCGCGGGCTCCCTAGCACATGGGCTTCCGGGCCGTCTCGCGGCCCGCATTCGCGCGTTTCCCGCCCTTGACAGGCTTGGGAGTGCAGTCCAAGGGAAGCCGCCTTTGACCCCAAGCGAATTCGAGGAGCGAGCGGCGTGGCGAAACCCGAACTCGGCACCAAGCGCGTCTGCCAGAGCTGCGGCGCCAAGTTTTACGATCTCTCCAAGGATCCGATCGTCTGCCCGAAATGCGGCGCGATCTACGAGGTCGTGATGCCGGTTACGCGCGGCGGCCGGCCCGCCGCGGCCGCAGCCGCTGCAGCGGTTGCGGGCGCTGCCGCCGCGGACGACGCTGAGACGCGCATCGAAGGCGCCGAGGTGATCTCGCTCGAAGACGCCGATGCGGAAGCCACCGGTGCCAAGAGCAAGGGTGTGATCGACCCGGAACTCGAGGCCGAAGACGATGTCGAGGTCGAGGGCGACGACGAGGAAGACGATACCTTCCTGGTCACCGACGATGAGGAGGAAGGCGGCGACGTCTCCGATATCATCGGCGAGGGCATCGACAAGGAAGACGAGAACTAAGCGAGGCGCGTTGGCTTGGCTGCCGTTTGGCAGTAGAGACTTCCGCGTTCCCTAGCCCGGTTCGGATTCGAGCCGCGGCGACGGCCAGTGGGGCCATAGCTCAGTTGGGAGAGCGCTTGCATGGCATGCAAGAGGTCGGGGGTTCGACTCCCCCTGGCTCCACCAAATCTCCCGAATCGCCTGTAGCGGTTTGAAACTGCGGAGCTTTTCCGGTGCTTGAATGGCGCTGGCCGGTTCCCATATGGGAAGGGCCGGAGGCGGCGATCGTTTCCGGCTTTGGGCGCCGAATCTGGGCCCATCCACAAAGTCGCTTGGAACGAGGGCTTTGCATCATGTCGCGCATTCAATCCCTTTCGAGCCCGTTCCTGCTCGGCTTCGACCAGATCGAGCGGGCGCTCGACCGGGTTTCGAAGGCGGCGGACGGTTACCCGCCCTACAACATCGAAAGGCTGGCGGGAGCGGACGGCAAGCCCGAGCGGCTGCGGATCACGCTTGCGGTTGCGGGGTTTTCCCGTGACGAACTCGACATCACGGTCGAGCAGAAGGAGCTCACGATCCGCGGCCGGCAGCAGGACGATTCCGGGAACCGCGAATATCTGCACCGCGGGATCGCAGCGCGGCAGTTTCAGCGCACTTTCGTCCTTGCCGACGGCATCGAAGTGATCGGCGCGGACCTGCGTGACGGATTGCTCTCCGTCGATCTGGAGCGGCCCGAACGGGCAAGCCAGGTCCGCCGGGTCGAAATCTCGAACGGCGGCGCGCGTTAGGAAGGAGTACGAAGATGACCAACAACAACGAACCCGTCCTCACTCCCGAGGCCTTCGCAGTTCTCGGCGGTGGCGAGGTCGCCTATGTGCGCGAAATCAAATCGGAAGACGTAAAAACGCTCTTCCCGCAGGCGCCCTTGATGGCGCCGGGCATGAAACTGTTCTCGCTGCATGCCGCGGACGGCACACCGATCATCGTCACCGACAGCCGCGAAGCGGCGCTGGCGAACGCGCGCGTGCACGAGCTCAACACCGTCAGCGTCCACTAGAACAGCTTGATTCGAATGGTCAGGCGGCGTTGCTCGCGGCGGGAGCCGTGAGCAGTGCATAAGCCGCGTTCGCGTCACGCGCGGCACGCAGCTTTCGCGCGGCTTCCGGATCGCGCAGGAGCCGCGCGATGCGCGCGAGCGCCTTGAGGTGATCCGCGCCCGCGGCTTCCGGCGCGAGCAGGAGAAAGATCAGATCGACCGGCTCACCGTCGAGCGATTCGAAATCCACCGGCACCTCGAGCCGCGCGAACAGCCCGACGATGCGGTCGAGCCGCGCAAGCTTTCCGTGCGGAATCGCGACGCCGCCGCCGACGCCGGTCGAGCCGAGCCGCTCGCGGCGCAGCAGCGTCTCGAAAATCTCCCGCTCGTCATGACCGGTCAGGCTCGCGGCTTTTGCCGAAAGTTCCTGAATTGCGAGTTTCTTGTTGGTGGCCTTGAGCGAGGGGAAGACCGCGTTCGGCGCGAGCAAATCGCTAAGCGGCATGACCTCTGATCCGTTGTTCCGGCTCCAAATTGCCGCTGCCATTCATTCGCAGCAACAACCGGGGGCAACCGAAGGCGCGGGTATAGGGGCGTCATCCCGTGCGGTCAACGTCCTATTTCGCGGATTGCGGGGACGGGTCGATCCATCCGATGTTACCGTCCCGTCGCTTGTAAACGATATTGATTCCGCCGCTGCCGGCGTTGCGGAACACGATTACCGGCGCGCCGGTGAGGTCGAGCTCGGCGACGGCATCGCGCACCGAAAGCTCGGGCAGGGCAGCCGTCGATTCGGCGATCGTCACCGGACTCCAGCCTTCCTGTTCTTCCGATTCCTCGTCGGGCGCCTCGATCACATATTTCGCCGCGAACTGTTGCGCTTCGAGCGCGCGGATCGTCGCGGTCCGGTCTTTCAGACGGCGCTTGTAGCGGCGCAGACGCTTCTCGATTTTCATCGCCGCCTCGTCGGCGGCAAGAACCGCATCCTGCGCCGAGCCGTGCGCTTCCAGCACAATCCCGGAATCGAGATGCAGCACACAGTCGGCGCGGAAACCCGAACCTTCGCGCGAAATCGTTACATGGCCCGATGAGCCGTGCTGGAAGTACTTGGAAAGGGCCTCGTCTACCTTCTCGGTGATCCGCGTGCGAAGCGATTCTCCGACGTCCACGCTTTTTCCGGATACGCGCAGCATTTTTATTACTCGCCTTGGCTTATCGGGAGACCGGTCCGCCGCGCTTCTCGCGGCGGCGCTGTACCGAGGACGGAATGCGCAGCGCTTCGCGATATTTCGCGACCGTGCGGCGCGCAATATCGATGCCGGCATCTTTCAGCTTCGTGACGATGGTGTCGTCCGAAAGAACATCGTCCGGGCTTTCCTCGTCGATCAGCCGCTTGATGCGGTCGCGCACGGCTTCCGAGGAATGCGCCTCGCCGCCCCCGGCGGAGGCAATGGCCGACGAGAAGAAGTATTTCAGCTCGAAGATGCCGCGCGGCGTGGCCATGTATTTGTTTGCGGTCACGCGAGAGACAGTGGATTCGTGCATCTGGATCGCTTCCGCGACCATACGCAGATTGAGGGGCCGCAGATGCTGCACGCCCTGCACGAGGAAAGCGTCCTGCTGGCGCACGATCTCGGTCGCAACCTTCAGGATCGTGCGGGCGCGCTGGTCCAGCGAGCGGGTCAGCCAGGTCGCGGTCTGCATGCATTCGGTGAGAAAAGCCTTCTCCTTGTCCGAGATCGGGCTCTTGGTAACGCGCGAATAATAGGTCTGGTTCACCAGCACGCGCGGCAGCGTGTCGGAATTGAGTTCGACGTTCCAGCCGCCGTCGGCGGCGGGACGTACAAATACGTCGGGAACGATCGGCTGCACCACGCCGCCGCCGAACGCGAGACCGGGCTTCGGATTCAGGCGGCGCAGTTCCGTCACCATGTCGCCGAGATCTTCTTCATCGACGTTGCAAAGCTTTCGCAACTGCGCGAAATCGCGCTTGGCAAGAAGATCCAGATTATCGATCAGCGTTTTCATCGCCGGGTCGAGACGGTCGCGTTCGCGCAGCTGGATCGCGAGACATTCCGCAAGGTCGCGCGCGCCGACGCCGGGCGGGTCGAAAGACTGGATTTCCGCGAGCACGCGCTCGATCGCTGCTCGCGGCGCGCCGAGTTTTTCGGCCATGCCGTCGAGGTCGCCGCGCAAATATCCGGCTTCGTCGACCGAATCGATCAGGTGCTGTCCGATCAGGCGCTCGACCGGGGACATGACGGCCAGCGAAAGCTGACGGGAGAGATGGTCTGGAAGCGTGACTTCGGCCGAGACGAAGGCTTCCAGATTGTAGTCGTCGTCTGCGCGGCCGCCTGCGCCGACGTTCGCCCATTCCGAATAGGCCGCGGGCTCCTGCACGGCAGGCGTCGCCTCCGCAGGGGCCGAGGGCGCGTCGTCGGGAAAGACGTTTTCGAGATTGGTGCCGAGCTGCTCTTCCATCGCTGCGCGGCTTTCGTAGCGGTCCTCCATCCAGTCTTCTGCGGTCGTGCCGGACTCGCCGCCTTCGGAGAACTGTTCGGGTACCTGAATGTCCTGGACGCCGTCGCCGCGCTCGGGTTCCGGACCTTCCTCGCGTTCCAGCAGCGGATTGCGCTCGAGTTCGGCTTCGACGAAGGCAACGAGATCGAGATTGGAAAGTTGCAGAAGCTTGATCGCCTGCATCAGCTGCGGCGTCATTACGAGCCCCTGGCTCGTGCGCATCTCGAGTTTCTGCGAGATCGCCATCAGAGCCGGAACTCTTCGCCGAGATAAAGCCTACGCACCTCGTCGCTTTCGACGATCTCTTCGGGCGTGCCTTCCATCAGCACCGACCCGGAATGGATGATGTAGGCGCGATCGACGAGACCGAGCGTCTCGCGAACATTGTGGTCGGTAATCAATACGCCTATGCCGCGGCTGGTGAGATGTCGCACCAGTGCGCGGATGTCGCCGACCGCGATCGGATCGATGCCGGCGAAGGGCTCGTCGAGCAGCATGTAGCTCGGGTTGGTCGCGAGCGAGCGCGCGATTTCGACGCGGCGGCGCTCGCCGCCCGAAAGCGCGATCGAGGGCGATTTGCGGACGTGCTGGATCTGGAATTCCTCGAGCAGTTCCTCGAGCCGCTGCTCACGCCGCGCCTTGCTGGGCTCGACCACCTCGAGCACGGCGCGCAGATTGTTTTCGACATTGAGACCGCGGAAGATCGAGGCTTCCTGCGGCAGATAGCCGATGCCGAGCCGCGCGCGGCGATACATCGGCAGCTTCGTGACGTCGTGACCGTCGAGCCAAATGCTTCCGGCATCGGGCTCTACGAGGCCGGTCACCATATAGAAGCAGGTGGTCTTGCCGGCGCCGTTCGGTCCGAGAATGCCGACCGCCTCGCCGCGCGTGACATCGATCGAAACGCCGTTCACGACGCGGCGCTTGCCGTAGATTTTTTGCAGGCCTTCGGCTGCAAGTGTGCCCTCGCCGGGGATCGGCACATGCGGCGGATGCGCGTGCGGACGCGGACGATCGCCGCCCTCGCCGCGCGCGATTTCGCGCAGGCGGCGCTCGATATCGAACCCGTCGCGATCCGGTCGGGGCCGTGCCGGTGCGCGTTCCGGGGAGCGGTGTTCGGCAACGGGCGGACGCCAGGAATTCGCTGCGTGCATCGGCGCGTCCTGCGGCTGCGGTCGCGGCCTCGGCTCCTGGTGCGGTTCCTTGTATGGCTCTTGGCGCGGCGGCTGCGGGGTCGCGCGCGGAATTGCAATTTGCGGACGCGGCGGTTCGCGCGGCTCCTGCGGCGGTGCCCGGCGCTCGGCAGGACGCGGCGCGGGATTGTCCAGCCGCCATTGATCGCGCAACGCGGGCTCGTCACGTGGGTCTTTGTTGCCGGACCGGAACCAGGGGACTTTCAGCGTCCTCACTCCATTCGCATCGCTTGGCTTCGAGCAGGGAAGCTTGAGCGCTTCTCGCGCGGAGAATTGAACCGGTTTTGGCCGGATTTCAGACCTGCCAAGCCGGTTTCAAGCGGAATGAGGGTTAGGTAGCCCGTTCGCAGGCGGGAGGCAAATCAGGCAAGCAAAAGCGGGGCCAATTCTTAATTGGCCTCCGGCTGCTTTTTGCGCGGCGGGCGGGCGTCCTTTTTGTCCTTGTCTTTCTTGTCCATCGAACTCGGCACGAAGACGCCCTTCACGCGCGGGGTGCCCTGCTGTTTCATGCCGTCCAGTTTCGAAGTGCCGGTGGTGAGGTTAACGGTCAGCTTGTCGCCGTTCATCACGTTCTGGCCCTGGGTCACGACCACGTTGCCGTCGAGCACCACGATGTTGGTCGCCATCTCGAAGGTGCCCCTGTCGCCGACCGCCTTCTGGTCCTTCGCCGTGACGATCACGCCGCCGATCGCAACAAGGCGCTTGATGCGCTGCGCGGATTCGCTCTTCTGCTGGTTCTTGGTCGCGGGAACCTTCTCGCGCGGATCGGTGCCGAGCGCATTGCCTTCGTAATGCACTTCGAGCTCCCGGCAGCGCATGGTGGTGTCGCCTTGCACCACGATCACGTTGCCGCGGAAAATCGCGATCTTCTGCTTGTCGCGCACTTCCAGCGTGTTGGCCTCGATGTTGACCGGGTCCTTGCGGTTGCGCGTGAAGCCCTGAAAGGCGTTGGTCGGCTGGTTCGCGGCATCCGGCGCCGTGTTCTGCGCCACCGACAGCGACGCACCTGCGCCGCCGAGGAGCATTATGGCGAGCACAGCGGCAGCGAGCCGCGAGAGACTGTTGTTCGTGCCGTTCATCATTGTTGCGGCTGATTCTGCGGCGGCGGCAGCCGCACGACCATTTTCACGCCGCCTTCGAAGAAGGCGTGAGCACCGTTGTCGCGCACCTCCATGCGGTCGGCGCGCAGCGTGCCGTTGTTGAAAATTATATCGACCGGCTTCTCGGTAATCACGTAGCCCTTCTTTACCTCTACATAGGCATCGACGAGCTTGCCTTCATAGCCGGCGGTCGAGCGGATCGTGATGCCCTCGGTAAGCCTGACGATGTCGGCCTTGGCGTCGTAGGTGCCCTTGACCGCGGTCAATTCGGTCATGCCGTCATTGGTCAGCACGAAGTTCGCCTTGATCCCTTCGAGATCGATGACGTTGGTCTTGGTCAGGTCCTGCGCGGCGGAACTGGCCGTGATGTTGTAGCCGCGGCCGTCCTTGGTAAAGCCCGTGAGCTTCGGCGCATCCATCACGAGCTTGTTGTCCTTGATCGAGAGCTTCAGAAGCTCGATCGGAAAGTCGCGCACGATGCGGAAGGGATCGAGCCAGGCGATGAAGGTCGCAAGCAGCAGGATGGCGAGCGCCAGCACCGGCAGGACGCGGCGCAAAAAGCGCACGCGCGACGAATGGCGGACCGCCTGGCCATAGCCCTGCAGGCGCGGATCGGCGCCTTGCCGCCGCGGATGCCTGCCGGCTGCCGGGGCGTGTTCGGGCCGGCGCGAATGGGCGTAGTCACTCATCGGTTCGCACCGTCTATCCCCGGCAATTGCGGCATTCGAACGGCTCGCCTTTGCCGGATAGGCTCAGGAATGCGCGAAGATATCCTCTTCCGCCCAGCCGTTCAGATCGAGCACGACCCGGGTCGGCAGAAAGCCGAAGCAGGCCTCGGCAAGACCAGTGCGGCCTTCGCGGGCGAGCATCTCGTCGAGCTTCGCCTTGATCTCGTGCAGGTGGAGCACATCGGAAGCCGCATAGGCGATCTGGGCCTCTGAAAGTTCGCCGGCGCCCCAATCCGAACTCTGCTGCTGCTTTGACATGTCGATATTGAGCAACTCCCGCGCGAGGTCCTTCAGGCTGTGACGGTCGGTGTAGGTGCGGGACAGGCGCGAGGCGATCTTGGTGCAGTAGACCGGCTGCGCCATGACGCCGAGATTCTTGTAGAGCACCGCGAGATCGAAGCGCGCGAAGTGAAAGATTTTCGGCCTCGAGGGATCGGCAAGCAGTTTCGCGATATTCGGCGCACGCACGTCGCCCGGCGGAATCTGTACGACGTCGGCAGTGCCGTCGCCCGGCGAAAGCTGCACCACGCAAAGCCGGTCGCGGTTGGGATTGAGACCGAGGGTTTCGGTGTCGATCGCAACCGGGCCCTTGTAGCGCGAAAGGTCCGGCAGATCGCCGCGGTGGGTTCTGATGGTCATGCCGCTCTCTCGTCCCGGACCGCGCATCGGTGCACCGGCGGCCCGTCCCAAGGATCGAACATAGCCGTCCACCATGCGAAAATGATTAACGCCGCCAACCAGCAGCAACCCGGAAACGGGTCAAATCCGGCCGCGCCGGCCACGCGAAGTTTCGCCGGCATTCGCGCCTGCGGTCGCGCAGGCCTGGTGCCCAGGAGAGGACTCGAACCTCCACGGTGTTACCCGCTAGTACCTGAAACTAGTGCGTCTACCAATTCCGCCACCTGGGCAGGTGCCGCTGGCCGTTGGCGCGCTTGGTACGGCTTCGCCTCCAGCCTTGTCAATCGAAGCGCCAAGCGCGCGGCGAACGGCGCTTTGACGGCAAAAAATTGATCTTGTAACGCTCGTTTGAGCCCGGTTTCTCCAGCGAGATTGCAGAGCGATGGCGCAAATTCCGTCCGACCGTTTGGTGACGATTTACGGCGGTTCCGGCTTCGTCGGCCGCCATCTCGTGCGCGCGCTCGCCAAGCGCGGCTGGCGCATCCGGGTCGCGGTACGCCGCCCGGATCTCGCGGGTCATCTGCAGCCGCTGGGCGTCGTGGGCCAGGTCATGCCGGTGCAGGCGAATCTGCGCTTTCCGGATTCCGTCGCACGTGCGGCTGAAGGCGCCTCTGCGATCGTCAACCTTGTCGGTATCCTTTATCAGAGCGGCGCGCAGCGCTTCGATGCCGTGCAGGCCGAAGGCGCGGACGCCGTCGCCAAGGCTGCGAAGCAGGAAGCCGCGCGGCTCGTGCAGATGTCCGCGATCGGCGCCGATCCGAATTCCGGCTCCGCTTACGGCCGCACCAAGGCGCTCGGCGAACAGGCGGCCTTCGCGGCGAGACGCGACGCGGTCGTGATCCGCCCCTCTATCGTGTTCGGACCGGAAGACGATTTCTTCAATCGCTTCGCCTCGCTCGCGCGCATCTCGCCGTTCCTGCCCTTGATCGGCGGCGGGACCACGAAATTCCAGCCGGTGTTCGTCGGCGATGTCGCGGAGGCGATCGCCAAGGCTGTGGAAGGCGAAGCCGAGGGTGGCAAAATCTACGAACTCGGCGGGCCGGAGGTGATGAGCTTCCGCGAACTACTGGAACTGACGCTCGAGCAGATCGGACGCAAGCGGCTGTTGCTGCCGCTGCCGTGGACGGTCGCACGCGTGCAGGCCTTCTTCATGGAATTCATGCCGAAGCCGATGCTGACGCGCGATCAGGTAACAATGCTGGAAACCGACAACGTCGTGTCGGGAAAGGCAATCAGCGAAGGCCGCACGCTCGAGGGTCTCGGTATCAGTCCGACCGCGATGCGCACGATCCTGCCGAGCTATCTGTGGCGCTATCGCAAGGCCGGTCAGTTTTCCAGGCCCGCGGCCTGAGTTCACTGCGTCAGGTAAATTCCGATCAGCGCGGCGGCGCCGACTGCGATCCGCCACCAGCCGAAAACCGCAAAGCCGTTCTTCGACACGAAATCGAGCACCGCGCGCACCACGACAAGTGCCGCGCAGAACGCCGCGACAAAGCCGATCACCACGAGCACACCGTCGTCCATCGTGAAGTTTTTGTAGTTCTTCGCGAGATCGTAGGTGAAAGCGCCGAGCATGGTCGGCATCGCGAGGAAAAACGAGAACTCGGCGGCGGCGCGGCGGTCGAGACCCAAAAGCAGCGCGCCGACGATGGTGGAGCCCGAGCGCGACACGCCGGGAATGAGCGCAAGACACTGAAACAGTCCGATGCCGAGCGCGGTCAAAGGCGGCAGCGTCATGGCGTCCCGATACTTGGGATTGAACGCGATCCGGTCGACGAGGATCAGAACAATGCCGCCCGCGATCAGCGCGATCGCGATCACCATCGGGCTTTCGAACAGCACCGTCTTGATGAAGCCGTGCAACAACACGCCCGCGACAGCCGCGGGGATGAAGGCGAGCACGATGCCGAGCGCGAAGCGGCGCGCCATAGGATCATAGGGAACGGCGAAAGCGACCCTCGCAAGCCGCGTGAAATACACCACGACTACGCCGAGAATGGCGCCGAGCTGGATCAGCACCTCGAAGGTCTTGCCGGTCGTCTCGAACTTCAGGAAATTCGTGGCCAGCAGGAGATGCCCGGTCGAGGAAACCGGGATGAACTCGGTGCCGCCTTCGAGAATGCCGAGCAGCAGCGCTTCCAGCATTTTGCCGAACGTCATGCGAGGCCCTCAGTTCACCGGCGCCGATTCGCGCGGCGCGCTCCCGATTAACGCGCCGTCATGCCTCCGGCAAAGGCGGCAGTGTCAAATCTTCGCCCGCTTCACGCGGTTTTTACGCGGGCCGCGCCGCATATTTATTAAGAAAGTTAAGGAAGTTCGGGCAGGAAAGACAGGCCATGCAGCTTTATCACCAGTTCTTCTGTCCTCATTCGCGCTTCATCCGCCTCGTGCTCGATGAATACGGGATCGAGGCTGCGCTCGTCGAAGAGCACGAATGGAGACGGCGGCCGGAGTTCCTCGCGCTCAATCCCGCGGGCACCGTGCCGGTGATCGTGGACGGAACGCTGAGCGTTCCCGGCGCGAACGTGATCGCGGAATATCTCGACGAGAGCTTCGGCAGCCAGGTCGCCGACAGGCGCCTGATGCCATCCGATATCGCCGCGCGCGTCGAGGTACGGCGGCTCCTGACCTGGTTCAATGCGAAGTTCTTCGCGGAGGTCAGCGAACTGATCGCGCGCGAGAAAATCTGGAAGCGCTACATGCGCCCGGACGAGGGCGGCGGACCGCCGGATTCGTTTGCGATCCGCGCGGCGCGGGCGAACGTCACCGAGCATTTGCGCTATCTCGGCTGGCTTGCGAAAACCCGCAAATGGCTCGCCGGCGAGCGGCTGACCTATGCCGATCTGGCGGCGGCGGCGCATTTGTCGACATGCGATTATTTCGGTGACGTGCCGTGGCAGGAAGACGAGAACGCGAAGAACTGGTACGCGAAAGTGAAGTCGCGCCCGTCGTTTCGCGCGCTGCTGGCGGAAACGATTCCGGGGCTGCCGCCGGCTTCAAGCTACGCCAACCTCGACTTCTGAAAAATCCGGCGCAGATAAAATCCGAACTGATCGCGCGGGCGCGCGAGGAAGGTTTCGATGTTGTCGGCGTCGCCCATCCGGACTCGATACCGGATGCAGCGCCGCATCTTCGCAAATGGATCGCAGAACAGCACCACGGCGACATGGTCTGGATGGAAACCTATGCGAACCGCCGCGCGCATCCGAACGCGCTTTGGGAAGACGCGCGTACGGTCGTGATGTTCGGCCTCAATTATGGACCCGATCGCGACCCGCGCGAAATACTCGAGCAGAAGATGCGCGCCGCGATCTCGGTTTACGCGCAGGGCGACGATTATCACGATCTCATCAAAGGCAAGCTCAAGCGGCTCGGCCAATGGCTCGCGCACAGAACCGGCGAGGATCTCAAGGTCTTCGTCGATACCGCACCGCTCATGGAAAAGCCGCTCGCGCAGGCCGCAGGCCTCGGCTGGCAGGGCAAACACACCAATCTGGTTTCGCGCGAACGCGGTTCGTGGCTGTTTCTCGGCGCGATGCTGACCGCACTCGAACTTCCCATCGACGCGCGCGAGACCGACCATTGCGGCTCGTGCCGCGCCTGCCTCGACGTCTGCCCGACGGATGCGTTTCCCGCGCCCTATCAGCTGGATGCGCGGCGTTGCATTTCCTACCTGACCATCGAGCACAAAGGCCCGATCCCGCGCGAATTCAGGAAGGCAATCGGCAACCGCATCTATGGCTGCGACGATTGTCTTGCAGTATGTCCCTGGAACAAGTTCGCCAGCGAAAGCCGCGAACGGAAGCTGGCCGCACGCGAAGAGAACCGCGCACCGGCGCTCGCGGAGCTGGCCGCGCTTGACGATGCGGCGTTTCGCGCACGCTTCTCGAAATCTCCCATCAAGCGCTCCGGACGCGAACGCTTCGTGCGCAATGTCCTGATTGCGATCGGCAACTCGGAAACGTCGTCGCTCGTGCCGCATGTGATCGCGCGGCTTGACGACGCCTCGCCGCTGGTGCGCGGCGCCGCGGTCTGGGCGGTCTCGCAACTCCTGAGCGCTGCAGACTATGCTGCGCTTCGCGCAGAGAGATCTCCTGGCGAAAAGGACGAATCCGTCGCGGCCGAATGGAACGCGGCCTAAGTGCCGATTTCGGCTACAAGCTCGTCCACCGTTCGCAACATCCGCTCAATGTCTTCAGGGCGCGACAGACGGTGGTCGCCGTCCTTCACGAGGGTGATTGTGACGTCGTCCTGCGCGAGACAGGAGACGAGCTTCATGGCGTGCTGCCACGGCACGTCCGGATCGAGTACGCCTTGCAGGATCCGCACCGGGCACTTCACCTGAATGGGCTTGCCCATGATCAAATGCCGGCGGCCATCCTCGATCAGCTTCTTCGTGATCGGATAGGGTTCTTCGCCATAGGCCGAAGGCCGTTGCCACTGGCCCTTGGTATCGATCTCCCGGCGGACTTCCGCGGAGAAATTCTTCCACATCAGTTCTTCGGTGAAGTCGGGTGCGGGCGCGATCAGCACGAGTCCCGCCAGTTTCGCGTACGGCGCGAGCGAAGAATTCTCCGCCAACGCCCGCGCGAGCAGCAGCGCCATCCAGCCGCCCATCGAGGAACCGACCACGATCTGCGGTCCCTGCGCGCGACTCGCAAAAACCGCAATCGCCTCTTCCAGCCATTGCGAAATCGTGCCGTCCTCGAACTTTTCGCCCGACTCGCCATGTCCCGAGTAGTCGAAGCGGAGGCAGGCGCGCCCGCGCTTCGCCGCATGTTCATGCAATGCGACAGCCTTGGTGCCCTGCATGTCGGATTTGAAGCCGCCGAGCCAGAACAGTCCCGGCGCGGCTCCTTCGCGCGCACGAATAGCGATGCGGCGCGGCGGATTGCCTACCGATAGATATTCGGGGTCTTCGCTCATATTCGCCGCGTAATATGACGGCGAAGCGAACGCAAGCTGCCTTGCGAATGCCGCATCCGGATTTTAAGAGTCCGCACCGTGGCGATTCCCGCGCACCATCCGATCGAGCAGCCGCTCACCGTCGTGCAGGTTATTCCAAACCTGCAACCGGGCGGTACCGTGAACCATGCGATCGAGATCGCCGAGGCGCTGACGCGCGGCAGGCATCGCGCGGTTATCGTGTCGGAAGGCGGACGTCTGGAAAGTGCCGCGGAACGCGCGGGTGCGACTGTGATCAAGCTTCCGGTGGCATCCAAGAACCCGACGCAGATGGTCGCGAATGCGCGCAGGCTCACGGAGCTCTCGCGGGATCTTTCTGCCGATCTTCTACACGCTCAAAGCCGCGCGCCGGCCTGGAGCTGCCTGCTCGCGAGCCGCACCTCCAAAGTGCCGTTCATCGCGACCTATGACGGCGGCTTCTCCGAGCACAACCCGCTGAAGCGCTTCTACAACAGCGTGATGGTGCGTGGCGCCCGCGTGATCGCGCCGGGCGAGCGGCTCGCGAAAATGGTC
The DNA here is from genome assembly GCA_041694745.1 of Pseudomonadota bacterium. Lineage (GTDB taxonomy): Bacteria > Pseudomonadota > Alphaproteobacteria > Rhizobiales > Xanthobacteraceae. Next base: position 42,934 of record JBGFSD010000069.1, on the reverse strand, counting down.
GAGGAACGCTACGGCACCGCACGCGAAAAGATTTCCATCGTGCCGAATGCCATCGATTTGAACGCGCTCAATCCGAACAACGTCGATCCGGAGAAGCGTGCGCTGCTCGCAAACCAGTGGGGCATCGAGCCGCGGGATCGCGTGATCCTGCTGCCGGGTCGCTTGAGCCGGCCCAAGGCACCGCATTTGCTGGTCGAAGCGGCGGCGCGTCTGCGCGAGGCGGGCCTCAAGGATTTTATCTGCGTCTTCGCCGGCGAACATCCTGGCCGCTCGGGCTATGCCGGAGACGTCTGGGACCGCGTGCACCAGCTCGGCCTTTCGAACCGCATGCGCTTCGTCGGCCACTGCGACGACATGCTGTCCGCCTATGCGCTCGCCGATATCGTGGTCTGCACCTCGGTGAGTCAGGGCGGTCACCGCCGTGCGGTTCTCGAAGCGCAGGCCATGGGCATCCCGGTCGCCGTTTCGGACTCTGAGAACGGCGACGAGATCGTGCGGGCCGCGCCCTATGTATCGGACGCACGCGCGACCGGCGTACTCTACCCTTCCGGGGATTCCTCGGAACTTGCACAGACGCTGTTCAAGCTTCTGGCGATGGGCGCGTCCGCCCGCCGCGCCATGGGCGTGCGCGGGCGCGAGTGGATTGCCTCGCAATTCTCGAAAGAGACCTTCGCCGAGCGCCTGCTCGCGGTGTACCGCGACGTTGTCGCCAAGTCCGGCGGCCGGTCCGCCCGTTGACTTGCCGTCCGTTTCTACCGATCTTTCCCTTGCTTCGCCCGATCGGGCTGGCCTTCCTTTGAAGGTTCTGGCACGAGCGGCACGGCACTTGTTTTAACAGCTAGAGGAGACTGCCCCCATTCGTCGTCCGATGAGATCCGCCGCGCCGGTGCAGAAAGACGGCCCGCGCGTCAACGAAGAAATCCGTGTCCGCGAAGTTCAGCTGATCGATGCCGATGGCGAGAACCGCGGGACCGTTCCGACCCCGGAAGCCCTCCAGATGGCGCGTGATGCAGGTCTCGACCTTGTCGAGATTTCGCCGAACAACAATCCGCCGGTCGTGAAGATCCTGGACCACGGCAAATTCAAGTTTCAGGCCCAGAAAAAAGCCGCCGAGGCGCGCAAGAAGCAGAAGACCGTCGAGGTCAAGGAAATCAAGCTCAGGCCCGGCATCGACAAGCACGACTACGACGTCAAGATGCGGTCGATCCAGCGCTTCTTCGAAGAGGGCGACAAGGTGAAGGTCACCTTGCGCTTCAGAGGGCGCGAAATGGCGCACCAGGAACTCGGCTACAAACTGCTTCAGAAGCTGAAAGAGGACACCAGCACCATCGCCAAGGTCGAGATGGAGCCAATGTCCGAAGGCCGGCAGATCGTGATGATCCTGGCGCCGCGATAAATCGCGGCGCCGTTTCCATACTCATCCCGCCGCGCGCTGCTCGCGTTCCCGCGCGATGCGGCGTGCGGGCTTCGACATGCCGCTCAACACGTTCGCGCCGATCGGCCAGGGCTTGTTGGCGCCGCTGACGACCGAGACAATGTCGCGTAGCGGCACCCGGTCGATTTCGCCTTGCGGACGCGAGACGAAAAGATCGGCATGAAAGAAGCCGTCGGCTTCGCGGCCGTAGGGATCGAAGCCGAGGGATTCCACCGAGCGCACCGTGGTATCCATTTCATCGAGCGTCGCGAAGCGGCGCTGCACGAAAGTGGCGCCCTCGAATTTTTCGGTCACGAGACCCTGCTCCGCGAGCGTCTGGGTGATGGCGCGATAGGGAAACATCCTGAGCACGAAAGAGGCGACCCAGGTGGGGCGTCCTCTGCGTGCGAGCTTCGCTAACCGGTGAAAGGTCTTGCTCGTCACATAGCCGACGCAGCCGGTCGAAACGATGATATCGGCTTTCGCGAGCTGCTCGGCCTGCTCCGGGCTCGGATCGTTCTGCTCGAGATCGAGCGCGTAACCGAGATCGATCGCACCGCTCGCTTGCGCGTAGCGGACCGCGTTTTCGGAAACGTCGAGACCGATCACGCGCACGGCGTCGTGCTTCGGCCAGGCACGGTAGAAGGCGCGATCATGCGCGACCAGCTCGTCATGGGACAGCGCCTGCAGATGAGGCGAGGTGTAGCGCTCGCGGATCGCGTCATAGCTCAGCGCATATTTCATCAGCGCGCCGTTGACGCCGTAGGAGCAGCCGAGATCGAGCACGGTGACGGGCTCGTCCTGCTGTTCGGCGCGGGCTTGAATGAGCTGGTCGAAGACCGGCTGCGCGAGATGGGGGATGATGTAGTCGAGCTGGCCGAGGACGGAAAAATAGCGGCGCGGGTCGGCCGAGACATAGATGTCGTCGAAGTTCGCCTTGCCGTCGTTGATGGCGGCGAAAGCGAGCGTCGCGGAATGCTTGTTCATAGGCGATAGCCTCCGGTTTGCGGACCGTACGGACCTCCGAGTTTCAGGAATTGGACAACTTGCCCTGCCCGGAAACCACCATAGGGATGCTATCCCATTGACACAACAATAGATTCGCCTTTTGCGGGGATATGCCGCGCCAGGCGCGGTTCCGCTCGACGCCAAACCCCTGCTTCGCTTGAAAAATATGGCCACCTCGTCTATCGAGACGGCCTTCGAGCCGACCGGCCAACATCAGGGCTGCCGTGGCGGCTTTCGAGCGCTCAATTCCGAGCAATTTGCGTGACTTAGCCGGGCTTGCCCGCGCCTCAAGTCCATGGAGAGCAAAATGCCCAAGCTGAAGACCAAATCCGGCGCGAAGAAACGCTTCAAGATTTCTTCCACCGGCAAGGTGATCGCCGGCCAGGCGGGAAAACGCCACGGGATGATCAAGCGGACCAACAGCCAGATCCGGAAACTGCGCGGCACGCGTGCGATCTCCGAATCCGACGCCGTGCGCGTCCGCAAGATTTTCCTCCCCAACGGCTGAAAGGCCGTTTTCCGTTTTTCTGATCTCGCAGGAGTTTCACCATGGCACGCGTCAAACGCGGCGTAACCTCACACGCCAAGCACAAGAAAACCTACAAGGCCGCGAAAGGCTTCCGCGGCCGCCGCAAGAACACGATCCGCACCGCGAAGGCGGCGGTCGACCGTTCGATGCAGTACGCCTACCGCGACCGCAAGAACAAGAAGCGCACGTTCCGCGCGCTCTGGATTCAGCGGATCAACGCAGCGGTGCGCGAAGAAGGCCTCGTCTATGGCCGCTTCATCAACGGCCTGAACAAGGCCGGCGTCGAAGTCGACCGCAAGGTACTCGCGGACCTCGCCGTCAATGAGCCGGCGGCGTTCAAGGCGCTGGTCGCACAGGCGCGCGCCGCTCTTAACTGAGCGCGCGCCGTGGCCAACCTTTCGAAGCTAGAGAACGATCTCATCGCGCAGATCGCGGGCGCGGCTGACGAAGCCGCGCTCGAAGCCGTGCGCGTAAGCGCTCTCGGCAAGAAGGGCTCGGTCTCCGAACTCCTGAAAGGCCTCGGCGCGATGTCGCCGGAGGAGCGCAAAACCGAGGGCGCGAAGATCAATGCGCTGCGCGACCGCGTTTCCGGTGCCCTCGACAAGAAGAAGTCGGAACTCAAAGAAAAAGCGATCTCGGCGAAGTTAGCCGCCGATGTCGCCGACGTAACACTTCCGGTTCGCCCCGCTCCCGCGGAGACCGGCCGGATTCATCCGATCTCGCAGGTCATCGACGAGCTGACCGCGATCTTCGCCGACATGGGTTTTTCGGTCGCAGACGGCCCGGACATCGAAACCGACTTCTATAACTTCACGGCGCTGAACTTCCCTGCCGGCCATCCGGCGCGGGAAATGCACGACACTTTCTTCTTCCCGCCCGACGCGAACGGCGAACGGAAGCTTTTGCGCACGCATACGTCACCGGTGCAGATCCGCTCGATGCAGAAGCAAAAACCGCCGATCAAGATCATCATTCCCGGCCGCACCTATCGCTCGGACTCGGACCAGACCCACACGCCGATGTTTCATCAGGTCGAAGGCTTGGTGATCGACCGCAAATCGCATCTCGGACACCTGAAGTGGATTCTCGCCGAGTTCTGCAAGGCCTTCTTCGAAGTCGACGACGTGAAGATGCGCTTCCGCCCGTCATTCTTTCCCTTCACCGAGCCGTCGATGGAAGTCGATATCCAGTGCGACCGCTCGGGCGGCGACATCAGGTTCGGGCAGGGCACGGATTGGCTCGAGATTCTCGGCTGCGGCATGGTGCATCCGAACGTGCTGCGTAATTGCGGGCTCGATCCCGACGAATACCAGGGCTTCGCCTGGGGCATGGGCATCGATCGCATCGCGATGCTGAAATACGGCATGCCGGACCTGCGCCCGTTTTTCGAAGCGGATGTGCGCTGGCTCCAGCACTACGGCTTCCGGCCGCTCGACTTCCCGACGCTTGCGGGAGGGCTGAGCACGTGAACAAGCATACGAACAACTCTTCACCTCCCCCCTTGTGGGGGAGGTCGGATCGCGCAGCGATCCGGGAGGGGGGTAACGCATCCGCGCATCGCGCTGTGCGACCGATGCTTTGTATGCGCGCAAAGACTTTGCGCAGAGAAATGACGGAAGCCGAACAACGCCTGTGGAACGCTCTACGCGCTCACCGGCCCGAAGGGTTGAGTTTCCGCCGCCAGGTGCCGTTTGGCGCTTTCATTGCTGATTTTGTTTGTCACGAACGGCGTATCGTTATCGAAGTAGACGGCGGACAACACGCCGATTCCAAACGCGATCTTTGGCGCGACCGCCGGTTCAATGCAAAGGGTTATCGTGTTCTACGCTTCTGGAATACGGACGTTTTGCAGAATCTTTCCGGCGTGCTGCAAACAATCGTGGAGGCTACACGAGATCATACCCCCCTCCCCAGCCCTCCCCCGCAAGGGGGGAGGGAGCGCGGTAACGCAAGCGGAGAGGTCACGTCATGAAATTCACCCTCTCCTGGCTCAAGGATTATCTGACCACCGACGCGACGGTTTCTGAGATTTCCGCGAAGCTGAACGAAGTCGGCCTTGAGGTGGAGTCCGTCGAAGACAAGGCCGCCACGCTAGCGCCTTTCGTCGTCGCGAACGTGATCTCCGCCGAGAAGCATCCGAACGCGGACAAGCTCCGCGTCTGCATGGTCGATATCGGCGACGGCAACCCGGTGCAGGTCGTATGCGGCGCGCCGAATGCGCGCGCGGGCATGAAGGGCGTATTCGCACGGCCCGGCACCACGATCCCGTCCTCCGGCGATGTCTTGAAGATCGGCGCGATCCGCGGCGTGGAATCGCGCGGCATGCTCGTCTCGGAGCGCGAGATGGGCCTCTCCGACGAGCACACCGGCATCATCGAAATGCCGGCGGACAGCCCGCTCGGAAGGCCGTTCGCGGAGGTCCTCGGCCTCAACGACCCCGTGTTCGACATTGCGGTGACACCGAACCGTCCCGATGCGCTCGGCGTGCACGGCATTGCGCGCGACCTCGCCGCAGCAGGTCTCGGCACCTTCAACGAGAAGGCACCGAAGAAAATTCCCGGCAAGTTCCCCTGCCCGCTCAAGGTCAGGATTGAGGCGCCGGAGCTTTGCCCGGCCTTCGGCATTCGCGTGATCAAGGGCGTAAAGAACGGCGCTTCGCCAGAGTGGCTGCAGAAGCGCCTGCGCGCCATCGGGCTGCGCCCCATCAATGCGCTGGTCGACATTACGAATCTTCTCACACACGACCGCTCGCGCCCGCTGCACGTCTTCGATGCCGCCAAGGTGAAGGGCAATCTCGTCGTCCGCCGCGCCAAGAAGAGCGAGACGCTGCTTGCGCTCGACGGCAAGACTTACGAGCTGGACGAATCGATCTGCGTGATCGCCGACGAGCGCGCGGTGGAATCGCTCTCCGGCGTCATGGGCGGCGAGGAAAGCGGCGTCTCGGAAGCCACCACCGATGTCGTTGTCGAATCGGCGCTCTGGAACCCGCTCAACATCGCGCAGACCGGCCGCAAGCTCGGCCTGCTTTCGGATGCGCGCTTCCGCTTCGAACGCGGCGTCGACCCGGCCTTCATGCTGCCGGGCCTCGAGCTTGCGACGCAGCTGATCGTCGAAATGTGCGGCGGCGAGCCTTCGGAAGTCTTCGTTGCGGGCGAAGTGCCGGATACGAGCCGGGTGATCGACTTCCCGCTCTCGGAGCCCAAGCGCCTCACCGGCATCGAAATCAAGGCCGACGAAATCAAGCGCATTCTCTCGCATCTCGGATTCACCACGGCAGGCTCCGGCGACACGCTGAAAGTCTCGCCGCCGACCTGGCGCGGCGACATCGAAGGCAAGGCCGATCTCGTGGAAGAAGTCGTCCGCATCGCCGGTCTCGAGCGCGTGCCGCTGACGCCGTTCGAGCGCGACGACAATGCGCGCAAGCCGGTTTTGACCGCGCTGCAGAAACGCACCCGCGCAGCGAAACGCGCGCTGGCTGCACGCGGCTCGGTCGAGGGCGTGACCTGGTCGTTCATTTCCAAGGAACATGCCGAGCGCTTCGGCGGCGGCAAGCCGGAAATCGCGCTTTCGAATCCGATCGCGTCCGATCTCTCCGACATGCGTCCGAGCCTTATTCCCGGTCTTGCGCTAGCCGCGCAGAAGAACGCCGACCGCGGCTATGCCGACGTGGCGCTCTTCGAGGTCGGGCAGATTTTTCTCGGCGACAGGCCGGAAGATCAGCTGATGGCAGCGACGAGCTTGCGCCGGGGTGTTGCGAAGGTTTCGGGCAGCGGCCGTCACTGGTCGGGGTCATCCGCGAATGTCGATGTCTATGACGCGAAAGCCGACGCACTCACCGTGCTCGCTGCCTGCGGTGCGCCGACGGACAAGGTGCAGATCGTGGCTGGCGGCCCGAACTATCTGCATCCGGGCCGCTCCGGCACGATCCAGCTCGGGCCGAAGCTGATCCTCGGCTATTTCGGCGAATTGCATCCGCTGACGTTGGATGCGCTCGACATCGAAGGTCCGGTCTCGGTGGCGGAAGTTTTCCTCGACCGTCTGCCCGAGCAGAAGGCGAAGCCGACCAAGGTCAAGCCGAAGCTCGAACTCTCCGCATTCCAGCCGGTCGTGCGCGACTTCGCGTTCCTCGTGGACCGGAAGGTGACCGCGGCCGATATCACTCGTGCCGCACAAGCCGCCGATAAAGCTCTGATCGAAAGCGTAGAGGTGTTCGATCTCTATGAAGGCAAGGGCGTGCCGGAAGGCAGGAAGTCGCTCGCGATCGCGGTCACATTGCAGCCGCGCGAAAAAACGCTGACGGATGCCGAGATCGAGGCGGTCGCGAAAAAGATCGTCGATGAGGTCGCGAAAAAGACCGGCGCCACGCTGCGCGCTTAATTTCTTCGTCATGGCCGGGCTTGTCCCGGCGAAGCCGGACCCGAGTGCCGGGCATGACGAGTTTGTTTGCTTTGCTCTACGCCAGCTTCAGATCCGCAAACACAAAACCGTCCCGCTCGACGATTTCGCCTGCCTTAACGTTCAGATCGTTGTCAAACATCGGCCCGCCGATGACGCAGGTGTGAAACTCTCCGTTCTCCGCACAGGTATCGACATCCGGCGGCAGCGCCGCGAGCAGTTTCTCGTCGAACGCCGCACCGGCCAGCTCCCGCGGCACTTTGTTCGGATCGAGCGTCACAACGCGGGCCTTTAGCCCGCCCGCGATCATCTCACGCGCTAGCGCCTCTGTCGGGATTTTCCAGAGCGGAAACACCGGCTCGATGCCGCTGCCGCGCAGCTTCGCCTCGCGATAGGCGCGGATGTCTTCCAGAAACAGATCGCCGAACACAATACGCGCGATCCCTTGCTCGCGCGCCGCGCGCATCGCGTCCGCCATGCGCCGCTCGTAAATCCCTTTCGGGCAGGGAAACGGGATCGTCACCGGATACAGCGGGAGGTTCGCGGCAGCACATTGAGCTTCGAGAATCTCTTGCCGCACGCCATGCATGGAAACGCGGCCGAATTTTTCCGTAATCGTAGTGAGTGCGCCGACGACCTCCATCTCGCCGGCAAGCCGCACGCGGTGCAGCGCCCAGGCGCTGTCCTTTCCGCTCGACCATGCGATCAGCGCTCTCGGCTTCATCTGGCGCGGAAAAACTGCGGCATGGTAAAGACGGGTTTAACGCGGCAAGCCTAGCACGCGGCTTTCCGTGCCGCGAAACGCGTTTCTGCGCGGCGCGGAAACCGCGCGGAAACCGGATTGCGCTAACGTCCGCGCAGGGGAAACGCTACAGGCCCGGCGTTCCGGGCGGGGATTCGGGATGGACCTTCTGCACGGCTGGATCAGCCGCCGCATCATCAGCTGCCTTGAGCAGCCCTCCGAGGGAATCGAGCCGTTCACGCCGAGCGATCCGTCGGCGCTCGCCTCCGTGCTGCAGCCCGGCGACGTGCTTCTGGTCGAAGGCAACACGCGCGTCTCAGGCATCATCAAGTATCTCACGCAGTCCACCTGGTCGCATTCGGCGCTCTATGTCGGCCCGCGCTTCAACAAGAAAGCCGCCGACGGCACGCCGCATGTGCTGATCGAGGCCAATCTCGGCCAGGGTGTGATTACCGCGCCGCTTTCGAAATACACCTCGTTCCATACCCGCATCTGCCGCCCGGTCGGCCTTTCCGAGGAGGACCGCGAAGAGGTCGTGAATTTCATGATCAAGCGCCTCGGGATCGAGTACGACGTGAAGAACATCATCGATCTGCTGCGCTATCTGTTTCCCGCGCCGATCCCGGCGCGCTATCGCCGCCGCCTGCTATCGTTCGGCTCGGGCGTGCCGACCAAGGTGATCTGCTCCGGCCTGATCGCGCAGGCTTTCGAGCACGTGCGCTACCCGATCCTGCCGCGAATCGAACTCGTGGAGAGCAAGGAGAAACGGCGCGAAATCCTGCACATCCGCCACCACTCGCTCTACATGCCGCGCGATTTCGACATCTCGCCCTATTTCCGCGTGGTGAAGCCGACGATTGAGCTCGGCTTCAATTACCGCGAACTGCGCTGGGCAAATCGCCCGCTGCCGCCGGAAGACGAAAGGGATCATGTCCCGCGCCCTTTAGCGGAGGGCGGGAATCCGCCCCTCGTCCCCGAACTTCCTGAGCCCGCGCCGGCCGCCGCCTCAATCAAGGCATAAAGCCCGCTACAAGACGCGGGGCATGATTTCGGATGCCCTCGGCGCCTTTGCGCAAGTGTTTTCCCCGCCGCTTCGGAAAGTGCTTCTGAAGTCGACCGGGCTCGCGCTTTTGCTGCTTGTCGCGCTCGGCGCCTTGCTGCAGTGGCTCCTGCAATTCCTGCTGCCGCTGGCTTCGCCCTACGACACCATCGCGGCGATCCTGCTCGGCGCGCTCACGCTCGTGCTCGCGTTCTTCGCCATGGCGCCGGTGACCTCGCTGATGGCGGCGATTTTTCTGGACGAGGTGGCCGACGAAGTGGAGCGGACGAAGTTTCCGGCGGATGCGCAGGGAAAGCCGCTTTCGATCCCGCGCGCGATGGCGCTTTCCGTCAAATTCTTCGGTGTCGTACTGCTCGTGAACCTCGCCGCAATTCTGCTGTGGTTCGTCGTTCCGGTGTTCAACGTCGCGGTGTTTTTCCTCGCGAACGCCTATTTGCTCAGCCGCGAATTCTTCGAGATGGCGGCGATGCGCCACCGCGCCCCGGAAGAAGCGCGCAGGCTCAGACGGGAGCACGCCGTATCGGTCTTTATTTCCGGCATGATCGTCGCGGCGGTCGTGACCGTGCCGGTCTTGAACCTGATCACGCCGGTATTCGCGACCGCCTTCATGGTGCGGCGGCACAAGCGGTTGTCGCCGCCGCGCGAGATCCTGCCTGCGGCGCGCGCGGCCGGCTAAAGCGTTTTTTCCGGCCAGCGGCACAGATCGTTGATGATGCACGCCGCGCATTTCGGATTGCGCGCAAGGCACGTGTAGCGGCCGTGCAGAATCAGCCAGTGATGCGCGTGCGTTTTGAAACGCGCCGGAACCACGCGATCCAGTTCCAGCTCCACCTCGAGCGGATTCTTTCCCGGCGCCAGGTCGGTGCGGTTGCTCACGCGGAAGACGTGCGTATCCACCGCGAGTGTCGGCTCGCCGAAGGCGATGTTGAGGACGACATTCGCGGTCTTGCGGCCGGCGCCGGGCAGCGCCTGCAATTCCTCGCGCGTTCTCGGCACTTGCCCGCCGTGCTTCTCGATCAGCATCTTCGAAAGCGCGATCACGTTCTTCGCCTTGCTCTTGTAGAGGCCGATGGTCTTGATGTAGTCGCGTAGCTTCTCTTCGCCGAGCGCGACCATCTTCTCCGGCGTGTTCGCGACCTTGAAGAGTGCGCGCGTCGCCTTGTTTACGCCGGCGTCGGTCGCCTGCGCGGACAACACCACCGCGACCAGCAGCGTGAAATGATTGACCGATTCCAGTTCGCCCTTGGGGTGCGGGTTCGCCTTCTGAAAGCGCTCGAACGTCTCCACGATTTCGCGCTCGCTCAAGCGCTCCAACGCGGCGGCTTTCCGCTTCGGCTTCGCTTTCGGCGCGGCTTTTCTGGCGGTCGCTTTTTTGCCCATCGCTCCTCTATAATCGGCGCATGAATCCGAGCAACCCGATTCCGGAGCAGACCCTTCTGTTCGAGCGGTTATCCCCGCACCGCTCCCTGAGCGCGCAGGGCTTTGCCGTTCTGATGCTCGTCCTCGGCGGGGCGAGCTTCGCGGTCGGCATCGCATTCCTGATGATGGGCGCTTGGCCGGTGTTCGGCTTTCTCGGGCTGGACGTGTTCCTCGTGTGGCTCGCGTTCCGTGCTAACTACCGCGCAGCGCGCGCCTTCGAGGAAATTCTGGTCACGCCGGTACGGCTCGTGTGGCGGCGTTTCTCCACGCGCGGAGAGCTGCGCGAGGACACCATGAACCCGCGCTGGGTAAGGCTCGAGACGACCTCGGACGAGCTTTCCGGTGTCACGCGCGTGGCGCTCACCGAGCGCAGGATTACGCGGGTCGTGGGTGCGTTTCTGCCACCCGCGGGGAAAGAGCGGCTCGCAAGATCGCTCGCAACTGCGCTTGCCGCCGCGAAGCGATGACTTTTCTCCCGCGGAATCGGGTGGTTTGCGCTAATCTCGAAGCCTATGTCCTCCATCGATCACGGAGGATTTTGCCATGCTCGCAAGACCCATGAAGATTTCCGACGTCGCGAAACGCCAGGACTACGAAACGGTCCGGCGCGCAATCGAGTACCTGACAAAGAAGTATCGCGAGCAGCCGGAGGTGGAAGCCGTCGCGGCAGCGATGAAGACCGATCCTCGCACGCTGAACGATCTGTTCCGCCGCTGGTGCGGACTGACGCCGAAGGCGTTCCTGCAGGCCGTCACGCTCGACAACGCGAAGAAGCTGCTGGCCGACTCACCGAACATTCTGGAGACGAGCTACGAACTCGGCCTCTCCGGCCCCGGCCGGCTGCACGATCTCTTCGTCGTGCATGAAGCCATGTCGCCGGGCGAATGGAAGAGCGGCGGCGAGGGTCTGGAAATCCGCTACGGCTTTCACCCTTCGCCGTTCGGGACCGCGCTGGTGATGGTGACAAAGCGCGGACTGTGCGGGCTCGCCTTTGCCGATCCCGGAAAAGAAAGCGCGGCATTGAAGGATATGCGCGCGCGCTGGAAAAACGCGCGCTATGCTGAGGATTCGGCTGCCACCGCCGACATCGCTGCGCGCATTTTCCAGTCCGAGCGCTGGAAGCCCGATACGCCCTTGCGCGTCGTCCTGATCGGGACCGATTTCGAGGTGCGCGTGTGGGAAACGCTCCTGAAGGTGCCGCTCGGGCGGGCCGCGACCTATAGCGATGTCGCGCGGAGAATCGGAAAAGCTAACGCGCCCCGCGCGGTTGGCGCTGCGGTCGGCAAGAACCCGATCTCCTTCGTGGTGCCGTGCCACCGCATCGTGGGTTCGAACGGCGCGCTAACCGGTTATCACTGGGGCTTGACGCGCAAGCGCGCGATGCTCGGCTGGGAGCAGGCCAAGCTGATCGCCTAAGTCAGCGTATTGAATCCCGCTAGCGCCTGTCTATGCTTGCCACATCAACGAAGGGTGGGGTTCAATTCATGTCTTGGTCCATGATTGTTACACTCGCAATCAGCATTGCGGTTTTCATCGTCATCATCATGATGGCGCTCGGCGGAATGAACGTTACATCGCCGGTCGCACGTTATGCGGGAATCGGTATTGCGTGTTTTCTCGGTATCGTGGTCGGCCAGATCATTCACCGCAGGTACGTCGCAAAATAATCAGCCAGCGAGATCGGTCTTCTCGGCGACCGTGGCGTCAGCGTTGAGCCGGTAAATGATCGGAACGCCGGTTGCGAGTTCGCGTTTGATGATGCTGTCCGGTGTGTGCTTCTCCAGCACCATGATTAGCGCGCGCAGCGAATTGCCGTGGGCCGCAACCAGCGTGCGTTCGCCCCGCAGCACGCCGGGCAGAATGTGCTGGACGTAATAGGGCAGCGCGCGAGCGACCGTATCTTTGAGGCTTTCGCCGCCCGGCGGCGGCGTGTCGTAGGAACGTCGCCAGATATGCACCTGCTCCTCGCCCCATTTTCTGCGGGCGTCGTCCTTGTTCATGCCGTTGAGATCACCGTAGTCGCGCTCGTTCAGCGCCTGATCCTTGTGAACCGGGATGCCGTTCAGGCCCATCTCGTCGAGAACCAACCCGAGCGTGCGCTGTGCGCGTTTCAGCGCGGACGTATAGGCGACGTCGAAGGTTGTGCCGCGCTCCTTCAGGCGCTTGCCGGCGGCCCTCGCTTCGACGACGCCCTGCTCGGTGAGATCGACATCGCGCCAGCCGGTGAACAGATTCTTGAGATTCCACTCGCTCTGCCCGTGACGGACGAGAACCAAAAGACGTTCCATTGCCTTTTCCTGTTCGGTTTATTACGCAAGCGCTTAGCGGGAACCAAGGCGGCTGTCTATTTGTCCTGGCCGCGCTGGGCGGAAAGCCTGCCGATCATGATTGCGGTGATGCCAAGCAGCACGACCGCGAAGCCCGCCGTAAGCGAGATTGCGCGCGGACTGATCCCGGTGAGACCTGCGAGCCAGAGCGTGCCGATGAAATAGACGTAAAGCGCTGCGAGCAGAAGAACGAGAACGGCACAGGCAAAAAGCCTCATCGCCAGTTACGACAGCCCGAGCACATCGGCCATCGAATAGAGGCCGGGTTTTTTGCCTTTGCCCCACTTCGCCGCTGCCAATGCGCCGCGCGCGAAAATCATGCGGTCCTCGGCCTTGTGGGAAAGCTCGATCCGCTCGGAAGGACCGGCGAATATCACGGTGTGGTCGCCGACCACGGTGCCGCCGCGCAACGCCGCGAAGCCGATGTCGCCAGACTTGCGCGCGCCGGTATGGCCGTCACGCGAGCGGACGGAATTCTTCTCAAGCGCGATGTTGCGGCCCTCGGCGGCGGCCTTGCCCAAAAGCAGCGCCGTGCCGGAGGGCGCGTCGACCTTCTTGTTGTGGTGCATCTCGAGCACCTCGATATCGAACTCCGGACCGAGCGCGGCTGCTGCGCGCTTCACGAGTGCAGCAAGCAGGTTGACGCCGAGACTCATGTTGCCTGACTTGATCAAAGCCGCGTGACGCCCGGCGGCTTCGAGCTTCGCATCATCCGCCGCCGACAAACCGGTCGTGCCGATGACATGCACGATGCGCGCCTGGGCCGCGAGCCCCGCCAGCGCGACGGTCGAAGCCGGTGTCGTGAAGTCGATGATGGCGTCGGCCTGCGCCACCAACGGCAGCGCGTCGCTCGTCACTTTCTTCCCGGAAGCCGCAAGACCCGCGAGCACGCCGGTATCCATGCCGATCTCGGCAGCACCCTCGCGGTCCACCGCACCCGCGAGCGTAAACCCCGGCACTTCGGCGGCGGCGCGCAACAGCGTGCGGCCCATGCGGCCACCGGCACCTGCAATGACGAGACGAAGTTCGGCCATTTCACGCTCCAAAAGATGGGCGCGGGTATAGCGCGGCTCGGGCGATTTAGGAAAGCGCGGGCGTCTAGGACGGCTGCGGGCCGTCGTAGCCTTCGATGATCACGATGTCGCCTTCCGAGATCGGCGCGCGAATCGAGATCGCGTGCTTGTATTCGGGCGAGTGGTAGCAATCGAGCGCGGCCTGATAACTCGGAAATTCGATCACCACGTTGCGCGCGCGCGAGGAGCCTTCCGGATTCTCGAACTTGCCGCCGCGCACGACGAAACGCGCACCGTATTTCTTGAAGGCGATCGCGTTCGCATCGCGGTATTTGGCATAGACGTTGTCGTCGCGCACATCGACGCGCGCAATCCAGTAACCCTTGGCCATTTCGCTCCCCTTACTTCTTCGCGTTTCCGGTTGTTTTCTCGAATTCTTTTTCGATTTCGTGGACGATCGCTTCCGCGGCCGCCTTCGGATCATCTGCTGCCAGGATCGGACGTCCGATCACCATGTAGTCGGCACCTGCCTTGATCGCTTCAGCCGGCGTCATGATCCGCTTCTGGTCGCCCTTTTCGCTTCCTGCCGGACGGATGCCGGGCGTGACCAGCATCATTTTCACCCCGAGACGCTGGCGCAGGTCTTTCGCTTCCGCCGGCGAACAGACCAACCCGTCGATGCCGATCGCCTCGGCCTGCGCCGCGCGGCGCGCAACCAGCTCAGGCACCGTGACGGAGTAGCCGGCGTCCTTGAGGTCGCCGTCATCCCAGGAAGTCAGCACGGTGACTGCGAGAATTTCCAAACTGCTGTCGCCGCGGCCTTCGACCGCCGCACGCATGGTCTGCGGAAAGGCGTGGACCGTGAGAAAGGTGGCGCCGAGTTTTGCCGCGCGCCGGGTCGCCTGCATGACGGTGTTGCCGATGTCATGCAGCTTCATGTCGAGAAACACTTTCTTGCCGCTGTGCGTGAGGTCTTCGGCAAGCGAAAGGCCGCCGGCCATTACAAGCTCATAGCCGATTTTGTAGAAACCGATGCTGTCGCCGAGCGTCCAGACCGCCTTCTCGGCGGTCTCGACATCCGCGAGATCGAGCGCGACGATCACGCGGTCGCGCGCGGCAATCTCGCGGCTCATGCCAGCGCTCCGCTCATCGCAATCAGCTTTTCGAGCTGGCTTTTGAGGATCTTCTGGTTGCCCTCGTCTTTGAGCGCGCCGCGCTCGTCGAAGGCGCTGCCCGCACCCGCGATCGCGACCTGTTCGGGAATCACGAGCGCGCCGAGGCCCAGTTCCAGCGACTGGCGCAGATGATAGAGGCAGCGGTAACCGCCGAAACGGCCGTCCGACGTCGCACCGATCGCGAAGGTGCATTGCCTGTAAGGGTTGCCCGCGGGCTCTTTTGCGCGCGAGACCCAGTCGATGGCGTTTTTCAAGAGCGGCGGCATCGAGGCGTTATATTCCGGCGAGGCGATGTAGACGCCCTGATGCGCGAGCATCATGCCTTTCAGCTTTTTCGCGTTCTCAGGAACGCCTTCCTCCTTTTCGAGATCGCCGTTGTAGAGCGGCAGCTCGTAGTCCGCGAGCGAGATCAGGGTCGATTCCGCGTTCATCAGCGCAAGTTCGCGCGCGACATGGGCGGCTAGCTTGCCGCTCAGCGCGTTTGAGCGGATGGAGCCTGCGAACACGAGAATCTTTTTCATCTCACTCCTTATCGCGCGCGATAGGTCCAGACCCGCGCCGGCGGCAGATTCCACCAGATGCGCTTGGAGGCCGAGGTTTCGTAGAGCTGCGATTCCACTGGCAATGGAGAATTCGCGCCGTAGGTGAACTGAATGAAGGGGGCGCGCGGGCGCAGCATTTTCATCGAGATTTCGATCAGCCGCTGCCGCTGTTCCTGCGCGAAATTGAGCAGCGGCAGACTCGACACGATGGCCGCGAACGGCGCATTGGCGTGCCCCCGCAAGGTTTCGTCCAGTGCGAAGGCGTCTCCCTGCACGACCTTCACCTGCGGGTACTTGCCGCGAAGCGCTTCACAGAAGGCATTATCATACTCCACCAGCACGAGCCGCGAGGGATCGATCCCCCGTTCCAGTAACGCCGCAGTGACCGGTCCCGTTCCCGGACCGAGTTCGACGATCGTCCCCTCCATCGAGGGATCGACGAGTGCGGCCATGGTGCGCGAAAGCGCGGGGCCGGACGGCGCAATCGCGCCGACGGTTTTCGGATTTCTGAACCAGCAGGTGAGAAAATGGAGAAGCGCGGACTGCTGCGGGATAGGCTCGTTGCCGGAATTCGCCTGCATGGGCCGCCAACTTTCTTCAACGCTTCGGCAGATGGCCTAGCGCCTGGCTGCGACCAGCGTCAAGCAAGCCGCCGGCCTACTCGAAGAACTCGCGCATTTTTGCGAAGAATCCGGCGGATTCCGGCTGGGTGTCCTTCGAGCTATCCTTCTCGAATTCCTTGAGCAACTCTTTCTGCCGCTTGGTGAGCTTCTGCGGCGTCTCGACCACGACCTGCACGACCATGTCGCCCCGCTCGCGCGAGCGCAGCACCGGCATGCCCTTGCCGGCAAGACGGAAGCGTTTCCCGGTCTGCGTGCCTTCCGGCACCTTCACCTTCGAGCGCGAGCCGTCGACCGCCGGCACTTCGAACTCCCCGCCAAGCGTCGCCGTCACCATCGAGACCGGCACGCGGCAATAGAGGTCCGCGCCTTCGCGCTGGAAAATGGGGTGCTGCTTGACCGAGAGAAAAATATAGAGATCGCCGTTGCCGCCGCCGCGCACGCCCGCTTCGCCTTCGCCGCCGAGACGGATACGCGTGCCGTCTTCGACGCCCGGCGGAATGTTCACCTCGAGCGAGCGCTCCTTCACGACGCGTCCCGCGCCCTTGCAGGAGTTGCACGGGTCCTGAATCACCGAGCCGCGGCCCTGACACGACGCGCAGGTGCGCTCGAGCGTAAAGAAGCCCTGCGCGTGACGGATGCGGCCGGTGCCGTGGCAGGTCTTGCATTGCACGGGCTGCGTGCCCGCCTTCGCCCCGGTGCCGGAGCAGGTTTCGCAGGTGACATTGGTGGGAATCTCGATCTTCGCGGTTTTGCCGCGAAACGCTTCTTCGAGCGAAATTTCGAGATTGTAGCGCAGGTCCGCGCCGCGCTCGCGGCCCGGCGAACGCCCGCCGCGGCGTCCGCCCATGCCGCCAAACAGATCGTCGAAGATGTCGGAAAAAGTGGACGTGAAATCCCCACTGAAGCCGAACCCGCCTTGCCCGCCGGCATTGCCGTTTTCGAACGCGGCATGACCGTAGCGGTCATAGGCCGCGCGCTTCTGCGGGTCCTTCAGGCAGTCATAGGCCTCGTTGATTTCCTTGAATTTCGCCTCGCATTCCTTGTCGCCCGGATTCCTGTCCGGATGCCACTGCATCGCGAGCTTGCGGTAGGAAGACTTCAGATCGCCGTCCGACGCCGTGCGCGCGACGCTCAGGACCTCGTAGTAATCGCGCTTGGCCATCAGCGAGCACCGTTCAGAAAAATGGCCCTCGTCCGTTGCGCATGTCTGCTACGCGGGACGAAGGCCATTCGCATTCACTCGTTTCAGAAGGCCGCCATTCAAGCGGACTTCTTGTTGTCCTTGTCGTCCTTCACTTCCGTGAACTCGGCATCGACGACGTCGTCCTTCTTGGCGCTGGCGTCGCCCGAGCCCGCATTCTGTTCCGCGGATTTGGCGGCATACATCGCCTCGCCGAGCTTCATCGAGGACTGCGCGAGCGCGTTGGTCTTCGCCTTGATGGCTTCGGCGTTGTCGCCCTTGAGCGCCTCTTTCAGGTCGTTCAGCGCGGACTCGATCGAGGACTTGGTGCCGGCGTCGACCTTGTCGCCGAACTCGGCGAGCGACTTTTCTGTCGCGTGCACGAGCGCCTCGCCCTGGTTCTTGGCTTCGACCGCTTCGCGGCGCGCCTTGTCCTCGGAGGCGTGCAGCTCCGCGTCCTTGACCATCTTCTCGATCTCGGCATCCGACAGGCCGCCCGAGGCCTGGATGCGGATCTGCTGCTCCTTGCCGGTGCCTTTGTCCTTGGCGGACACGTTGACGATGCCGTTCGCGTCGATGTCGAAGGTGACCTCGATCTGCGGCACGCCGCGCGGCGCCGGCGGAATGCCGACCAGGTCGAACTGACCGAGGAGCTTGTTGTCGGCCGCCATTTCGCGCTCGCCCTGCGAGACGCGGATGGTGACGGCACCCTGATTGTCCTCGGCGGTCGAGAACACCTGAGACTTCTTGGTCGGGATCGTGGTGTTGCGCTCGATGAGGCGCGTGAACACGCCGCCGAGCGTCTCGATGCCGAGCGAAAGCGGAGTCACGTCGAGCAGGAGCACGTCCTTGACGTCGCCCTGCAGCACGCCCGCCTGCACCGCGGCGCCGATCGCGACCACTTCGTCGGGGTTAACGCCCTTGTGGGGCTCTTTGCCGAAGAACTGCTTCACGACCTCCTGCACCTTCGGCATGCGGGTCATGCCGCCGACGAGGACGACTTCGTTGATCTCGCCCGCCGAAAGGCCGGCGTCTTTCAGCGCCTGGCGGCACGGCTCGACGGTCTTCTGGATCAGATCGTCGACCAGTGCTTCGAATTTCGCGCGGGTCAGCTTCATGGTCAGATGCTTCGGACCCGAGGCATCCGCGGTGATAAAGGGCAGGTTGATTTCGGTCTGGGTCGCCGACGAGAGCTCGATCTTCGCTTTTTCCGCGGCTTCCTTCAGGCGCTGCAGCGCGAGCTTGTCCTTGCGAAGATCAATGCCCTGCTCCTTCTTGAATTCGTCGGCGAGATAGCCGACCAGGCGCATGTCGAAATCCTCGCCGCCGAGGAAGGTGTCGCCGTTCGTGGACTTCACCTCGAACACGCCGTCGCCGATTTCGAGAATGGAGATGTCGAAGGTGCCGCCGCCGAGATCGTAGACGGCGATCATGCCCTGCTTGCCCTTGTCGAGGCCGTAAGCGAGCGCGGCCGCGGTCGGCTCGTTGATGATGCGGAGCACCTCAAGACCCGCGATCTTGCCGGCGTCTTTGGTGGCCTGGCGCTGGGCGTCGTTGAAATAGGCGGGAACGGTGATGACGGCCTTCTCGACCTTGGCGCCGAGATAGGATTCCGCCGTCTCCTTCATCTTCTGCAAAATGAAAGCGGAAATCTGCGAAGGCGAATATTTCTTGTCGCCGTCCGAAATCCAGGCGTCGCCGTTTTCGCCCTTCACGATCTGATAGGGGACCAGCTTCTTGTCCTTCTCGACCATCGGGTCGTCGTAGCGGCGGCCGATCAGGCGCTTCACCGCAAAGAACGTCTTTTCGGGATTGGTGACCGCCTGGCGCTTCGCGGGCTGGCCGACGAGCCGCTCGCCTTCGCCGGTGAAGGCGACGATCGAGGGCGTGGTACGCGCGCCTTCGGCATTTTCCAGAACCTTCGGCGTGGTGCCGTCCATGACGGCGACACAGGAATTGGTGGTACCGAGGTCGATTCCGATGACCTTGGACATGGCTTACCTCTCATTTCCGGCAGGCCGGCAGGGTCCTCTCAGGCACCCTCTGGAAACGGGCTGTTCGCTTGCCGTTCCCCGCGGCCCCCGCGTTGGGGATTGCCGCGGCAATCCCCGCGGCTGTTCGCGTGGCATATAGGCAGGGGGCCGATATGCCGCAAGGTTTTGCAAGGGATCAAAGTCTGGTGGAATCGCGCCCCGGACGGGCACGGTAAACGGGAAGCGCCCAGCCCCAGACGAGCGCACCCGCGCGAATGCCGAAAGCCGCGAGAAACCCCAGGGTGGCTCCGGTCCAGAACGGTGCGCCGGCAGCCGCGAGCATGACGAAGGCGGCGGCCCCCGCGAAGGCACATGTGATGTAGAGCTCGCGCCGCAGGATCACCGAAGGCTCGCCCGCGAGCACGTCGCGGATCACGCCGCCGAAGGTCGCGGTCAGCACGCCAAGCGCCAGCGCATCGGCGGCGCCTGCTCCCGCCGCCAGCGTCTTTGCGGCACCCACCACCGCGTAGGCGCCGAGCCCCACGGCATCCGCCCACAGGAGCGCGCGGTAGCGCGACTCGAAAAGGTGCGCGGTGAAATAGACGAGTACCGCAACCGAGAGCGGGATTGCGAGATAGGCGGGACTGCGCACCCAGAATACCGGGACGTCGATCAGGAGATCGCGCAACGTGCCGCCGCCGATCGCGGTGACGGTCGCGAAAAAGATGAAGGCCACGATGTCGAGCTGCTTGCGGGATGCCGCAAGCGCCCCGGTCGCGGCGAAGACCGCGATGCCGACGTAGTCGAGTGTCTGGAGCAGGATGGAAATCTGATTCATGCGCGCAGACTTAGGCGGCGGCGCAGCGGCGAAGTCAATCGTGCGGTTATTTGCGGCGCAATATCAGCACGCCGTTGATTTGATCGAGACGGCGGTAGCCGTCGAGCTCGCGAAGGAGCGCGGCATCGCGCTGCGCCCATTGCCACCAGTCGAAGCGGATGCGGTCGACCAGAATGATGTCGGGCCTGTTCGCTCGAATGTCCTCGATCAGCAGTTTGCGATCCTGCGCTTCGAGCGCATCGAAGCGGCGGAGCCTGGCTTCGTCCTGCTCTCCGAGGCGGAGAACGAGCGCTCCGGTAGCGATCCATTGCCCGGATACACGGCCGACCCAGGCGCCGCCGAGCGCGCGCGTCAGCGGATGGCCGATCGCAATGTCGGAGGTGATCGCAAGCACCTTCGGCTGCGAAACCGAACGCGAGATCGTTCCGTAAAGCGGCCGCATGTCGATCGCGAAGTTCATCCAGACGAAGGTCGCGCCGGCGAGAACCGCAACGGCAAACGCGGAAAAAAGCCGCTTCGAGCGCTCGCGCGGAATCTCTCCGCCCGATCCGGGCGGCCAGCGTTGCGCAAACGCGATTGCGAGCGCCGCGAGCGCCAGCGCCAGCATCGGATAGGCATGATAAGCCCAGCCCTTCATCTGGCTGTAGTAGGAGAACGAGAAGCCGAAGGAAGCCGCGAGCAGCAACGAGAAAGGCGCGCGGAATACCGCGCGGCCCTTCAGAAGCACAATCATCGCAAGTGCCGCGATATAGATCGGCGTGCCGAAATGGATGAAAAACTTCCAGAGCGGCGCGCGGATGGGCACATAGATTTCCGCCACCAGCGGGAGAATCTCCGAGACGAAGACCGGGAACGCGAAATAGACACCGGCGCCGTAGCCCGCGAACAGCATACCCGCGATCCAGTTTTCCAACGCAAGGAAGACGCGCCAGTTTTTCGCGTGCCACGCGGATGCGGCCGCGACCAGCACGATCGCCGGGATGAAGTGGGGCTTGATGATGGCGATCACGCCCGCGCCAAGGCCCGCAGCGGCCGCGAATCCGGCCGCAACCGATCCGCCCGAGGCACGAACCGCGCCCACGGCAAGCAGCGGCAGAAAGGCGATCAGCGCGATGTGTTCGCGCTCGCCGAAGGTCTGCGCGGGCAGGATGACGAGCGCGGCGGCGAAAAGCGCGGCCAGCCGGAAGATCGTTTCGCGCGCAAGGAACTGCGACCGGCCGAGCGTTGCAGCCGAAAGCCACAGCGAAACGGCGGCGGCAGCGAATATGAAGGCATCGACCACCGGCTCCGGGCGCAGCGCAAGCGCGCGCGCGAGCATCACCGGCAGCAAGTACAGCAGAAACGCCGCGGGCGGGTTGGTCTCTACGAAGTCGACATAAGGCCGCTCGCCCGCGAGCATCTTCTCGCAGAGCGTGATCAGCCAGCTCACATCGGTGTTCGCGACCACGAGATGGCGGAGCAGAACGCCGAACGCGAAAATCGCGAGCAGCGGCAGCCACGCCGAATACAGCGCTTCGCTTCGCGCGCTGCGGCTATCCGTCCGCAGAACGTCCATGCTCATCCGGCGCGGCGCGCCTTGTCGCTGGAGGACTCTCCCTGCGCCGCTTCGAAGCCCACTCGTTTCGATACAACATAGAGCGGCCGCCGCTTCACTTCCGCATGGATGCGGCCGACATAGATGCCGACCATGCCGGTCAGCAGCATGTTGATTCCGCACAGCAAGGAGATAATGACGACCGTCGAAGCCCAGCCGCTCGCCGCGTCGTCGGCAAACAACCCGCGATAGATCGCATAGGCGCCGTAGCCCGCGGCAAAGGCGGAAACGCCGGCGCCGATCCAGACCGCCAGTTTCAGCGGCGCATCGGAGAAGCTGACCACCGCGCTCATCGCGAGCCGCAGCAGTTTCCAGAAATTGTACTTGGTCTCGCCGGCCGCGCGGGCGGGCCGGTCGAATTCGACACTGGTCTGCCGGAAGCCAAGCCAGTGGATCATGCCGCGCACGTAGCGGTCGCGTTCCGGCATTTCTCGAAATGCTTCGACCACGTTGCGGTCCATCAGCCGGAAGTCGCTGACATCGCGCGGAATATCCACATCGGAAATCTGGCCGAGCAGCCGGTAGAAAAGTTTCGACGTGAACTTCTTGAAAGCGCTCTCGCCGTCGCGCGAGCGGCGGCGCGCATAGACGATCTCGTAGCCTTCCTTCCAGCGTGCGATCATCTCGTGCACGATTTCGGGCGGATCCTGAAGATCGGCATCCATCAGGATCACGGCGCTGCCGGAAGCCGCGTCCATTCCGGCGGTCGCGGCATATTGCTGGCCGAAGTTGCGCGAGAGCTTGATGAAGCGGACGTGCGGCTTCTCCTTGGCGAGCGCCTCGAGCAGGATCGCGGAGGTGTCGTGCGAGCCGTCATCGACGAAGATGATTTCCGCCGGCGCGTCGAGCGAGGCGACCAGCTTGTCGAGACGGTGCAGGAGGAGCGGCAGCACCGCTTCTTCGTTGAAGACGGGAAGGACGAGGCTGTAGCGGACGCCGTCCGGGGCGCGCGGGATCATGAGCTGAGTTCCGGGGCGATAAGCCCGCGGAACCCTAGTAAGACGCCGTTAATATCCGCTTTCGGAAATAGGTTAAGCGGTCTTGTCGACCCCCGCGCCGTTCGCGGCGGCCGCTTTCGGGCCGCCTTTGGCGACCCCGACCATGGCCGGGCGCAGCACCCGGTCGCCGATGGCATAGCCCGGCTGGACCACCTGCTTCACGGTCCCGGCGGGCACCGTATCGTCGGGGATTTCGAACATGGCCTGATGGAAGTTCGGATCGAACTTCTGATCGATCGGGTCGAGCAAACGAACGCCGTGCTTCTCGAGCGTCTTTGTGAGCTCGCGGTTGGTCAGCTCAACGCCCTCAAGCAGCGTCTTCAAGGTATTGTCGGCGGCCTCGCGCGCAGCCGGATCGACCGCCGCAAGCGCGCGTCCCAGATTGTCTGCGACCGCCAGCATGTCGCGCGCAAAACCCGCGATCGAATAATTGCGCGCGTCGGCGACGTCCTTCTCCGCGCGGCGGCGGGTATTCTCCATCTCCGCATGCGCGCGCAGATACTTGTCCTTCAGTTCCGCGACCTGCGCTTCCAGGGCAATGCGCTCGTCAACATAGGCGCCGCCGTCGCGGCCCTCCGGGGCCGTATTTTCGTTCGCCGCCGGTGCGGGATCGGCCGGGTTCTTGGTGTTCTCGTCGCCGTTCATAAGCCCTTCGTCCGTTCGACCCGCATATCAGGGCCAAGCGCGGAAAAATCAAGTTCCCGAATAACTATTTGCCGCCGAGAATCCTGCTCACCACGTGCGCGGTATAGTCCACCATCGGGATCACGCGGGCGTAGTTGAGCCGTGTCGGCCCGATCACGCCGAGTACGCCGACCACACGGCCTTTGCCGTCGCGATAGGGCGCGACGATGGTGGAGGAGCCGGAGAGCGAGAACAGCTTGTTCTCCGAGCCGATGAAGATGCGGAGCCCCTCCGCCTCCTCGGCTTTTCCCAGGAGTTCAGCGACCTCGCCCTTCTGTTCGAGATCGTCGAACAGGAGCCGCACCCGCTCGAGGTCTTCGGCGGCATTGACGTCTTCCAGCAACTTCGCATGACCCCGCACGATCAGGCGGCGCGAGCCGTCGTCGCCGCCGGACCAGCTCGCGAGACCGTCCGCGACGATCCGCTGCGTCAGCTCGTCGAGCTCCGCGCGGGCGGCACCAAGCGATTTTTCGAGGTCGTTACGCGCCTCACCGAGCGTGCGGCCGCGGATGCGCGCATTCAGGAAGTTCGTCGCCTCTACCAGAGAGGAATTCGGCACGTCCTTCGGAATGTTCAGGAGCCGGTTCTCGACCTGCCCGTCTTCGGAGACCAGCACCGCAAGCGCGCGGCCGGGGTCGAGCCGCACGAACTCGATCTGTTTCAACCGTGGATTCGTTTTCGTAGCCGTCACCACGCCGGCGCCGCGCGAAAGCCCGGAAAGCAACGCGGATGCCTCGCCCAGCACCGACTCGATGTTGCCGCCGCGCGAGGCACTGACCTGGGCTTCGATATTGCGGCGCTCGCTCTCCGCGAGATCGCCGATCTCGAGCAGCGCATCGACGAAGAAGCGCAGTCCCTGCTGAGTCGGCAGCCGGCCTGCGCTGGTGTGCGGCGAGAAAATAAGGCCGGCCGCCTCGAGATCCGCCATGACGTTGCGGACCGAGGCGGGCGAGAGCTGCATCGGAATGATCCGCGAGAGATTGCGCGAGCCCACCGGCTCGCCGGTCGCGAGATAGGATTCCACGATCTGCCGGAAAATCTCGCGCGAACGCTCGTCCAGTTCCCGCAGGGTCTGGCCGGCTGGGCGAATCGGAATTTCGGCGGACAAACTTGCGTGCTCCTGACAGCCCGGAAAGCCCGGTAGTTCCTTATATCTCGTGTTTTCCTGCGGTTCGAGCAAGGCCGGGTTGCCGCGCAACGCCGCCTGCCCGTATGAAGACGCGCGTAACCAACAAGGAGCGATGATGGCGCGGCCAGGCGGACGAGCGAACGATGAAATGCGGGCGGTTTCCTTCGAGCGCGGATATTCGCGCCATGCCGAGGGCTCCTGTCTCGTGCGCTTCGGCGACACGCATGTACTGGTCACCGCCTCGCTCGAGGAGCGGCTGCCGCCTTGGCTCAAGGGGCAGGGCCGCGGCTGGGTTACCGCCGAATACGGCATGCTGCCGCGCTCGACCCACGACCGCACGCGCCGCGAGGCCGCGGGCGGCAAACAGTCGGGCCGCACACTCGAAATCCAGCGCCTGATCGGGCGCAGCTTGCGCACCGTCACCGATCTGGTCGCTCTTGGAGAGCGGCAGATCACGCTCGACTGCGACGTGATCCAGGCCGACGGCGGCACGCGCACGGCCGCGATCACCGGCGCGTGGATCGCGCTTTACGACTGCATCGCGTGGATGAAGAAGCGCGGCATGGTGACGAAGCCCGTGCTCACCGATCACGTCGCGGCGGTCTCCTGCGGCATCGTCGAAGGCGCCCCCGTGCTCGATCTCAACTACGACGAAGATTCCACTGCCGAGACCGACATGAATCTCGTGATGACCGGCTCGGGCGGCATCATCGAAATCCAGGGCACCGCCGAGAAGAAGCCGTTCACCGGAGACGAGATGAATGCACTGATCGCGCTCGCGCGCGGCGGAATTGCAAAGCTCGTCGACATGCAGAAGATGACGGTCGCCTGAGACGATGACGCGCAGGCTTTCCGGAAAAGTCGTGCTCGCGACCCACAATTCCGGGAAGCTCAGGGAAATGCGCGAATTGCTGGCGCCGCATGGCGTAGAGGTCTTATCGGCGGGCGAACTCGGATTGCCGGAGCCTGAAGAGAACGGAGCGACGTTTGAAGCGAACGCAAGGATCAAGGCGATTGCGGCGGCGATGGCCGCGAACCTTCCCGCCTTCGCCGACGATTCGGGTCTGACCGTCGAAGCGCTGAACGGCGCGCCGGGAATCCATTCCGCGCGCTGGGCCGGACCGTCGAAGGATTTTTCGCGCGCCATGCGCGTGATCGAGGAAAAGCTTCACGAGGCCAACGCGAAAGCGCCCGCGCAACGCAAGGCCGCCTTTGTTTCCGCACTCTGTGTCGCCTGGCCCGACGGGGAAGCGATTTGCTTCGAAGGGCGCGTCGACGGCACGCTGGTGTGGCCGCCGCGCGGCACGGCAGGCTTCGGGTACGATTCTATTTTTCTGCCCGACGGGAAAACGAAAACCTTCGGCGAGATGACCGCGGAAGAGAAACACGGCCTGCCGCCGCTCGGCGAAGGCCTTTCGCACCGCGCGCGCGCGTTCCTGAAACTCGCGGAGGCGTGCCTTGCGTGATGCCTTCGGCGTTTACGTGCATTGGCCGTTCTGTCTCGCGAAGTGCCCCTATTGCGATTTCAACTCGCATGTCCGCCACGAAAAGCCGGACGAGGCGCGTTACGCCCGCGCGATCGCGCGGGAACTTGCCTACGTGGCGCCGCGCACGAACGCGCGCCAAGTCACCAGCATTTTCTTCGGCGGCGGTACGCCGTCCCTGATGCAGCCTGCGACCGTGCAGCGCGTGCTCGATGAGATCGCGAAGCACTGGACGATTTCGCCGGATGCCGAGATCACGCTGGAAGCCAATCCGACGAGCGTCGAGGCGGAACGCTTCCGCGGCTATCGCGCGGCCGGCGTCAACCGCGTCTCGCTCGGCGTGCAGGCGCTCGACGACGTCTCTCTGAAATCTCTCGGCCGGATGCACACGGCCGACGAAGCGCTCAAAGCCGTCGAAGTCGCGCGGAAGAATTTTCCGCGCATCTCTTTCGACCTGATCTATGCGCGGCCCGATCAATCGCCGCAGGCATGGCGAGAGGAACTGACGAAGGCGCTGGCCTATGCGCCCGAGCACCTGTCGCTCTATCAGCTTACGATCGAGCCCGGCACGACCTTCGAAATACTCCATCGCGCGGGAAAGCTCATTACCCCCGACGCCGATGCAGCCCGCGCATTATGGGATGTCACCCAGGAGCTTTGCGAAGCGCGCGGCATGCCCGCCTATGAAATTTCCAATCACGCCAAGGCGGGCGCGGAGTCGCGGCACAATCTCGTGTACTGGCGCTATCAGGAATATGCCGGTGCCGGCCCCGGCGCGCATGGCCGCATCGGCGCGGACGGTGCCCGGGTCGCGACTTCCACCGAGAAGCATCCCGAGCGCTGGCTCGCGCTAGCTGAGGAAAGAGGTCACGGCCTGATCGAGGAAGAAAAACTCTCGCAGCTGGAGCAGGCCGACGAAATGCTCGTGATGGGCCTGCGGCTCGCGGAAGGCATCGAGGTCGCGCGTTTCGAGCGGCTTGCGGGAGTTTCGCTGAACCCGGAGCGGGTTTCGTTTCTCGAAGGCGAGGGCCTGGTCGAGCGCAGCGGGAATGCGCGGCTGCGCGTGACGGCTTCGGGTTTTCCGCTATTGGATGCGATCGTCGCCGATCTTGCCGCCTAGTTGTTCGCGGCCTGCGGCACGTTGAAATTGCCCGGCGCCTGCTGGATCACGCGCGAGGTGCCGCCGCGGATTTCCATGATCGAAAGCGTGCGCTCGCAGGTGCCGTCGCTTCTGAAGCGGAACACGCCGTCCACCCCCGCGAAGCCGGAGCGGTTGGTCAGAACTTCCTCGGTGAAGCGGCGGGGGCCTTGCGTTTTCACGAGCTGCGCGACCAGCGAAACCGCATCATAAGCGAGGCTTGCCGTGCGCGCGGGCTGTGCGCCGAACCGTGCGCCGTAGCGCTGCGCGAAACCGGCAAAGCCGCTGTTGTCGGGAGCCGCGAACCAGGCGCCGTCGAGCTCGCGGATCGCAAAGACGTTCTGATCGTCCCACAGGCCGGCGCCGACAAACTGCATGCGCCGCGGCGTGACCCCCACCGAATTCAGCGCCTGCAACATGCGCTGCGTCGCCTCGGCGCCGTCGGCAATGACGATGGTATCGGTGACGCGATAGGCGGCCTGTGCGCGGCGCACCGCGGAAAGCGGATCGGCCTGCCCGGTGCCGTAGCGTTCGACCGCGTTCACCTTCGCACCGCGCGAGGAAGCGAACTGCTTGATCGCGGCCTCGACGACGTTGCCGTAGGCGTTGTCCGGCACAAAACCTGTGATCGACTTCTTGCCGCGCGATACCGCGTAGGAAATCACGCGGTCGATGTCGTTCTCGGGCTGGAAACTCAGGAGATAGATGCCGCGCGCGGCGACGTTCGAATCGGTCGAGAACGCGATCATCGGCACCGAGCGCGTGCGCGTAACCTGCCCGGCCGCGGCGACCGCGTGACTGAACAGCGGCCCCAGGATGATCTCGGCGCCTTCGGAAATCGCCTGCTCGGCCGCGGCCCGCGCGCCCTGTCCGGTGCCGCCGTCGTCCTTGACGATGAGCTGGATGTTCGGATCGTTGAATTCCGACAGCGCAAGCTCGGCGGCGTTGCGCATCGACTGCGCGGCGATACCGGCGTTGCCCGAACCGCTGAGCGACAGAACCAGCCCGACGCGCACATTGCCCGCGCCGATGTTGTTCAGCGGCTGCGTCTCGATCTGGTTGTTCGCGTTCGGGCCCTGCGGCGCGGGCTGCCGGTCGTCCATGAAACTCGGCAGCGACGACGAGCACGCCGAAAGCGCAAAGCCCAGAGGCAGCGTCAGCGCGCCGCGGCGCGTCCACAATGCCGTGTCGATGCCGCTCGTCGTGCTACGGGAGGTTCGTTTCCGCACGCTCTACTCACCCTTACGCCCGCCCTCGGAGCTACTTTGGGGGGCGGTCATGCCGCTGTCAAAAATGGCTTTCGCCTTGAAAACCTTGCGCTTTTCGCCTCTGCTGCGCGGGCCTTCCCGGATTCTCCGCGAAGCCGCTTAAGAAATCATGCACCATAGCGCCATGACCGACAGACGCCGCGCCAAAGAGGCGGAAGTGAGACCCCTTGAGCGAAGCGAAGCGTCGCGGCTCGCGCCGGGTCTCTATGTCGTCGCGACCCCGATCGGAAACTTGCGCGACATCACGCTGCGCGCGCTCGAGGTGCTCGGTTCCGCCGATCTCGTATTGTGCGAAGATACGCGCGTCACGCGCAAACTTCTGGATCGGCATAACCTCGCGCCGAAGCTGCTCGCCTATCACGACCACAATGCCGCAAGCGTGCGGCCGCGCGTACTCGAAGCGCTCGCGACGGGTTCCGCGGTCGCGCTCGTCTCCGACGCGGGAACGCCGCTCATCTCCGATCCGGGGTTCAAGCTGACCGAGGCCGCGATCGCAGCCGGACATCGCGTGTTCCCGATTCCCGGCGCGTCGGCGGCACTCGCCGCACTCGTTTGCGCCGGCCTGCCGTCGGACCGCTTCTTCTTCGAGGGGTTCCTGCCACCGAAAAGTGCCGCGCGAAAAGCGCGGCTTTCGGAACTGCGGACGATTCCGGCGACCTTGATCTTCTACGAAAGCGGACCGCGGCTTGCGGGTTCGCTCGCGGACATGGCGGCCGCCCTCGGCGCGCGAGACGCCGCCGTCTGCCGCGAACTGACGAAGGCCTATGAAGAAGTGCGGCGCGGTTCGCTCGAAGAACTTGTGTCCCACTATGAAGTAGCCGGCGCGCCGAAGGGCGAGATCGTCGTCATGGTTTCGCCGCCGGGCGAAGCAGCGCCGCCCGACGACGCGGACATCGACGCGAAAATCAAAGCTGCGCTGAAAAAACTTTCGCTCAAGGATGCCGCGGCTGCGATCGCCGCCGAAGCCGGTCGGCCGCGCAAGGAAATCTATGCCCGCGCGCTTGCGCTTGCGGATAAGAAGCGATGACCGCCAAGAACCGTGCCGGCAAAGCCGCCCCGCGGAACGCGGATCCGAAGCGCAAGGATGCGTTCCTGCGCGGCGTCTCGGCGGAAGGCCGCGCTTCGCTTTATCTCGCCGCTAAGGGCTACCGCACGCTGGCCAAGCGCTGGAAAAGCCCGGCCGGCGAAATCGACCTCGTGGTCAAGCGCGGCAATCTCGTCGTGTTCGTGGAAGTCAAGACGCGCGCCGATCTCGACGCCGCCGCGGAAGCCGTGCTGCCCAGACAGCAAAAGCGCATCGCCGCCGCCGCGGAAGCCTGGCTCGCAGCGCACCCCGAGCATATGAGCCATGACCTGCGTTTCGACGCGGTACTGATTGCGCCAAAGCGCCTTCCGCGTCATATCGAGGCGGCATTCGACGCCGAATATTAGCCGGAGGCCCCGCGTGGCACTGAAAATCGCCGTCCAGATGGATCCCATCGAACGGATCAAGATCGCGGGCGATTCCACCTTCGCGCTGCTCCTGGAAGCGCAAAGTCGCGGCCACGAGCTTTCCTATTACACGCCCGACCGGCTATCGCTCTCGGAAGGCAGGCTTTACGCGAGCGCGCAGCCGCTCAACGTGCGCGACAAGGCCGGCGATCACTTCACGCTCGGCGAAGCAAAACGCATCGATCTCGCTTCCTTCGACGTGATCCTGCTCCGGCAGGACCCGCCGTTCGACATGCACTACATCACGACCACGCATCTCCTGGAAAAGCTCGATCCGAAAACGCTGGTCGTGAACAATCCGCGCTCGGTGCGGAATGCGCCGGAAAAAATGTTTGTGATGGAGTTTGCGGACCTGATGCCGCCGACCCTGATCACGCGCGATCTCGACGAGATCAAGACGTTCCGCGAAAAGCACAAGGACATCGTGATGAAGCCCTTGTACGGCAAGGGCGGCGAATCGGTTTTCCGCGTCGCGCCGGGCGATCTCAATTTCGGCTCGCTCTACGATCTCTTCTCGGTCACCTTCCGCGAAGCCTGGGTCGTGCAGAAGTTTCTCCCCGAGGTGAAGGACGGCGACAAGCGCATCATTCTCGTCGACGGCGAGTTCGCGGGCGCCGTCAACCGCGTGCCGGCGGAAGGCGATCTGCGCTCGAACATGGTGCGCGGCGGCTCGCCGAGGAAAACCGATCTCTCCGCGCGCGAGCGCGAAATCTGCGACCGGCTCGGGCCGGAGCTTAAAAAGCGCGGCCTTCTGTTCACCGGCATCGACGTGATCGCGGGCTGGCTCACCGAGATCAACGTGACCTCGCCCACAGGCATCCGCGCGATCAAGAATCTCGGCGGACCGGATGTCGCCGCCCTGATCTGGGACGCGATCGAGAAGAAGCGCAAATGAACGTACAGACCGACGCCGTGCCTGCGGGCTTTATCGAGCTGCCCTTTTCCGGCGGCGAGCATTTTCTCTCGCTCACTGGCCCGCTCTGGGGCAAGCGCGAGAAGGACAGGCTCGTGCTCGGCTTTCGCGTGGAGAAGCGCCACTGCAATATCGGCGGCATCTGCCACGGCGGCATGCTGATGACCTTCGCCGACATGCAGCTCGGCCTCGGCGCGCGTTTCGATTCGGAAGAAGACTTCGGCTTCATGCCGACCGTCTCCATGACCGCGGATTTTCTCGCGCCCGCGCCGCTCGGCGCCTGGGTCGAGGGCCGCACCGATCTGTTGCGGGTCACGCGAAACTTCCTGTTCTGCCAGTGCATCGTTTCGTCGAACGGCGCGCCGGCCGTGCGCGCAAGCGGGATCATGAAACTTGGCGGCGCGCCCGCGCCGATCAAAGGCCTCCCGAATCTGCGTACGCTATTGAAATAGCGTAGCTATTTTGTTCACTTTCTGTTCTTGACGATGTGAACCGAGTTCCTTAGCCTCTTCCGATATCCGGGGAGAGCCGCTGCCATGGTGCAGCATGTTTCGACCGTAGCCTTCGAGGGCGTGGAAGCGCGGCCGATCGACGTGCAGGTGCAGGTCGCGCCCGGACTTCCGGCGTTCAACATCGTCGGGCTTCCCGACAAGGCGGTCTCCGAAGCGCGCGAGCGCGTGCGCGCGGCGCTGATCGCGTCGGGCCTCGCGCTTCCCGCAAAACGCATCACCATCAATCTCGCGCCCGCCGATCTGCCCAAGGAAGGCAGCCATTACGATCTGCCGATCGCGCTCGGGCTGATGGCGGCGATCGGCGCTATTCCGTCCGACGCAACGGAAGGGTTCATGGTGGTCGGGGAACTCGGCCTCGACGGTTCGCTCGCGCCGGTCTCGGGCGTGCTGCCTGCGGCGGTTGCCGCCAACGAACGCGATCAGGGCCTGATTTGTCCGGCGGTCTGCGGGGCGGAAGCGGCCTGGGCTTCGCCCGACATGAATATCGTATCGCCCCGCTCGCTCCTGCAACTCGTCAATCATCTGCGCGGCACGCAGGTGCTCGCGCGGCCTTCGCCGAAAATCCGCGAATTTTCCGAAAGCCCGCTCGATCTGAAAGACATCAAGGGACAGGAAAGCGCCAAGCGCGCGCTCGAGATCGCCGCCGCCGGCGGGCATAACCTGTTGATGGCGGGGCCGCCGGGCTCCGGAAAGTCCATGCTCGCCGCACGGCTGCCGACCATTCTGCCGCCGCTGTCGCCTTCGGAATTGCTGGAAGTCTCGATGATCCAGTCGGTCGCAGGCGCGATCGAAGGCGGAGCGCTCACGAACCGGCGCCCGTTCCGCAATCCGCATCATTCCGCGAGCATGGCGGCGATGGTCGGCGGGGGCTTGCGCGCCAAGCCCGGCGAGGTTTCGCTCGCGCATCTCGGCGTGCTGTTTCTCGACGAGTTTCCCGAGTTCTCGCCGCAGGTGCTGGATTCGCTGCGGCAGCCGCTGGAATCCGGCGAGGCGGTCATCGCGCGCGCGAACCATCGCGTCACCTATCCCGCGCGCTTCCAGCTGGTCGCCGCGATGAACCCCTGCCGCTGCGGCCGCGCGACCGAACTCGGCTTTACCTGCAAACGCGCGCCGAATGCGCGTTGTGCGGCCGACTATCAGTCGCGCGTATCCGGCCCGCTGATGGACCGCATCGACCTGCATATCGAAGTGCCGGCCGTGTCGGCCGCCGATCTCGTGCTGCCCGCGCCCAGCGAAGGCAGCCGCGAAGTCGCAGCACGCGTGCTGGCTGCACGCGAGATCGCAAGCGCCCGCTTCAAGGCGCGCGGCCGCGAGGACCTGCGCACCAACGCCGAAGCCGACGCCAAGCTGATCGAAGAACTGGCGGCGCCCGACAGCGCCGGGCTTGCCTTGCTAAGAGACGCCGCCGAAGCCATGCGGCTCTCCGCGCGCGGCTATCACCGAGTGCTCAAGGTCGCCCGCACGATCGCGGATCTCGACGGCGCCGAGGCGGTCGGGCGCGTGCACCTTGCCGAGGCGCTCGCCTACCGCGCGGCGCAGGACAAAGTCGCGCTCGCGGCGTGAATTAACCTTCTCTTAACCAGTGACGCAATTTCGGGCGCGGGCGGCGTCCCGATTTCTCCGCATTAAGCGCCGGAGTGTCATCTTTCGGGCCGAAGTATTCGCGTTCCGAAGGCCCGTCATGACGAAGATCGTTCGTCCCCGTCCCGCAGGCATGGCTTTGGCCGGCATTCTTCTTGTCATACCGTCGCTTGCGCAGGCGCAGGAACTGATCGCGGACGGACCCGACCTCGGATGGATCGGTCTCGGCGGCATGATCGCCTGCGCGATCGGCATCGTGTTCGGGAT
Source organism: Pseudomonadota bacterium (assembly GCA_041694745.1). GTDB lineage: Bacteria > Pseudomonadota > Alphaproteobacteria > Rhizobiales > Xanthobacteraceae. Next base: position 9,637 of record JBGFSD010000069.1, on the reverse strand, counting down.
TCTCAACCGTCGCTCGGTCGCATTGCACGAGAAAGCCGAGCGCCTCGAGAACGAAGTCGAGGAGCGCGACGACAAAATCTGGGCGCTCGAGGAGCGGCTCGCGCATCTCACCGCGCTGGTCGACGGCCAGGACGACCTCGTGCTGCGCGAAGACGCCTATGGCCGCACGACCCATGCGAGCGCCGCCGTCTGCGCGCTCGCGGGCAAGGAGCTTGGCGCGGTGCTAGGAAAACCGCTGAAGCTCGAGGTGCTGCATGGCGGCGCGCGAAACGCGCTGCCGGACGGCACGCGCATCTACGATCAGGAAATCGCAACCCCCGCCGGCCCGCGCTGGATCGCCTGGAAGGAAGCGGCGGTGCGCAATGCGGAAGGCGAAATTGTCGAAATCCAGAAGACCGGACGCGACATCACCGCGCGCGTCGCGACCGAGCGCGCGCTGGAAGAGGCCCGCGAGCAGGCCGAAGCCGCAAGCCGCGCCAAATCGCGCTTCCTCGCGGTTGTGAGCCACGAAGTCCGCACGCCGCTGAACGGCATTCTCGGCATGACACATCTTCTGATGGAGACGCCCCTCAGCCAGGAACAGCAGACCTATGCCCGCGCGGTGAAATCCTCCGGCGAGGCGCTGCTCGGGCTGATCGAGGAAATTCTCGACTTCTCGAAGATCGAAGCCGGCAAGATCGAGCTCGAGAACGCGCCGTTCGATCCCGCCGAACTCGTTACCGAAATCGTCGAGCTCCTGAGTCCGCGGGCGCAGGCGAAGGGCATCGAAATCGCCGCGCAATTCTCGGAAGATCTTCCGCGCACCGTTTCCGGCGACGCAGCGCGGCTCAGGCAGGTGCTGCTCAATCTCGCCGGCAACGCGGTCAAGTTCACCGACCGCGGCGGAGTCGCGGTAATCGTCGAGCGCGCAGGCGAGCTGATCAAATTCTTCGTGCGCGATACCGGGCCCGGCATCGATGCCGACGCCAAAGCGCGCATTTTCGAGGAGTTCGAACAGGGCGACAGCACGCTCGCGCGCAAGCACGGCGGCACCGGGCTCGGGCTTGCGATCGCATCCCGCATCGTCGAGCGCATGGGCGGCGAAATCGCGCTTTCCGGCAATGCCGGCGGCGGCACCGAATTCCGCTTTGCCGTCCGCCTGCCCGCGGTCGAGGGCGGCGAAACGCAGACGCCGGATTTTTCGAATACCGACATCCTCGTTCTGTCGCCCTCCCCGATCGTCGGACCGCTGCTCGCGCGTCAGCTCGAGCAATGGAAGGCGCGCGTCGCGGTAGCGGAAAGCGCTACCCTCGCACGGACGCTGCTGCCCGAGCGGAACTGGAGCCACTGCATCATCGACCGCGCGTTCGGGCCGGACGAGACGCTGGCGCTGCACCAGATCGCAAAAGCCAACGCCGCACATTGCCATGTCCTGCTGACGCCGGCGGAGCGCCGCGACCTGCCGCTGCTTGGCGCTCAAAATCTCTCAAGCTACCTGATCAAGCCGGTGCGGGCGCAGTCGCTAGCGGCACGCCTGCGCGATCCTTCCGCGGACGCCGCGGCGGAGGAACGCCAACCCGAGAAAGTGGACGCCGCAGCCGGAAAAAGATCGCTTTCGGTACTGGTCGCGGAAGACAACGACATCAACGCGCTCCTGGTGCAGGCGCTGCTCGCGCGGCTCGGCCATCGCGTCGCCGTGGTCGCGGACGGCGCGGTCGCGGTGAACGCGGTCGCGAGCGCGCACACCATGGGTGCGCCCTACGACGTCGTGCTCATGGATCTGCATCTGCCGGGCATGGACGGGCTCGAGGCGACGCGGCGCATCCGTGCACTCGGCGGCGCGGCGGGCACGACCCCGGTGATCGCGCTCACCGCCAACGCCTTCCCGGAGGATAGGGCCAACTGCCGGGCTGCGGGGATGAACGGCTTCGTGGTGAAGCCGGTGGACCGCAGCCGGCTTGAGGCCGCGCTCTCGGAAGTCGTGGCCAGAGGGCGTACGGCGGCCGTGGAAAGCGCCGCCTAGGCGGATTTACCCCTGCAAAACAAGGGGTTACACGGTCTTGTGACCGCCGCAGCGTTGTCACAAACCCGTTCAATACCTATGTTCCTTAGCGACAGACGGACCGTCGAATCAGTGGCCTGATCGCGTTTTATCGTCCGCATCCCTCGGGGGAACCGCAAACGCCATGAACCATCTCGTCTCGCGCGGAAAGGTTGCAAACCTTCTGCCGAAGCTGCGCGCCTATAGCGGGCTGCGGCTGCCGGCGGCAAAGAGCGATTTTGCGCAAACGCTCGGCCGCGCGGGCTCGCTCGAAGTGAGACTCGCAAGAAAGGCGCATGAAGTGCGGAGCGCCCAGCGGCTTCGCTACAACGTCTTCTACCGGGAAATGTCGGCGATCCCCGCCGCCGCGACGCTGATCGCGCGCCGCGATGTCGATGCCTTCGACACGATCTGCGATCATCTGAACGTGGTCGATCACGACTGGCCGCGTCTCGTATTCGGGCTGACGCGGCCGCGTGTGGTCGGCACCTATCGCCTGCTGCGGCAGGAAGTGGCCGAGCGGCACGGCGGTTTCTACACGCAGTCCGAGTTCGACGTCGGCGCGCTGATCGCGCGCCACCCGTCGCTGCGTTTTCTCGAACTCGGCCGTTCCTGCGTGCTGCCGCCCTATCGCAACAAGCGCACCGTCGAGCTCCTGTGGCACGGGATTTCGAACTACGTCTCGCAGCACCGGCTCGACGTGCTGATCGGCTGCGCGAGCCTCGAGGGCACGAACCCGGACAAGCTCGCGAGCCAGCTTTCTTTCCTGCATCACTTCGCGCGTGCGCCGGAGCAATGGCGCGCCTCGGCGTTGCCGTCGCGCTATGTGGAAATGAACCGGGTGCCGAAGGAAGCGATCGACGCCAAGGCTGCGCTTCGCGAGCTGCCGCCGCTCGTGAAGGGCTATCTGCGGCTTGGCGCCTATATCGGCGACGGCGCGGTGGTGGATCACCAGTTCGGCACCACCGACGTTCTGATCGTGCTGCCGATGCAGAACATCACCGCGCGCTATCGCGACCGCTTCGTCGGCGGCGCGGACGAGCAGAAGATCGCGGCCTAGAGCTTTCTGAGCGCGACCGACTGGATCGAGTGATCCTCGCCCTTCCTCAGGATCAGGCTCGCACGCTGGCGCGTCGGCAAAATATTCTCGCGAAGATTCTGGAGATTGATCCGTGACCAGATTCCGCGCGCAATCTCCTGCGCCTCTTCGTCCGTCACCTGCGAATAGCGATGGAAGTAGGAGAGCGGATCGCGGAACGCGGTCGAACGCAACGCGCGGAAACGCTCGACGTACCAGCGCTCCAGCACGGTCTCCTCGGCGTCGATATAAACCGAGAAGTCGAAGAAATCCGAGACGTAGGGGATCGCCTTGCCGTCTTTGGGCGGCCGTCCGGTCTGCAGCACGTTCAGTCCTTCGACGATCAGAATGTCCGGCTGGTCGACCTCGATCGTTTCGCCGGGAATGACGTCGTAGGAAACATGGCTGTAGACCGGCGCCTTCACCCTGCGCCGTCCGGCCTTCACGTCGTTCAGAAAACGCAGGAGCGCCGGAAGATCGTAGCTCTCCGGAAAGCCTTTCTTCTCCATCAGCTTCTCTTTTTCCAGCACAGCGTTTGGAAACAGGAAGCCGTCGGTGGTGACGAGCTCGACCTTGGGCGTGTTCGGCCAGCGCGCGAGCAGCGCCTGCAGCACGCGCGCGGTAGTGGATTTCCCGACCGCGACCGAGCCCGCAACGCCGATGATGTAGGGCATCTTGCCGTCGCGCGCACTCAGGAACTGCTGCAGGCCGTCGAACAGCTTCTGCGCCGCCTCGACATAGAACGCGAGCAGGCGCGAGATCGGAAGATAAATCTCCTCGACCTCCTGCATCGAGAGTTTGTCGTTGAGCGCCTGAAGATGGACGATCTCGCTTTGCGTCAGCGTCATCGGCGTGTTTTCGCGCCGCGCGGCCCATTCCGCGCGCGTGAACACGCGGTAGGGGGAGATTTCGGATTCCACACGCTGTTCCATGACGGCTCAGCTCTTACGCTTTACTTGTTACGCGACGCTTTTTCTTCGAGGCCCGATTGCGCGGTGCGGCGCTCCAGTTCCGCATAGACCTCGGAAAGATCGGCGCCGCGCGCCTTCAGCACGACAAGTAGATGATAAAGCAGATCGGCGCTTTCCGCGACGACCTGCTCCCTGGTGCCCGCGGTCGCCGCGATCACGGTTTCGGTCGCTTCCTCGCCGAGTTTTTTCGCGCATTTCTCGATGCCGGCGTCGAGCAGCTTCCGCGTATAGGAGACCGAAGCGCTTTCGGAGGCGCGGGAGGCGACGATCTTCTCAAGGTCTTCGAGCGTGAACCTAGCCATGGCGCGGCTTTATCAGGCGTCCAGCCGCACGGGAAGTCCGGCTTTGGCCATGTGCTCCTTGGCTTCGCGAATGGTGAATTCGCCGAAGTGGAAGATCGAGGCGGCTAGCGCCGCGGTGGCGTGGCCGTCGCGGATGCCTTCGACCAGATGGTCGAGCGTGCCGACGCCGCCCGAAGCGATCACCGGCACCGGCACGGAGTCGGCAATCGCGCGGGTCAGCGCGACGTCGTAGCCGATCTTGGTGCCGTCGCGGTCCATCGAGGTCAGCAGGATCTCGCCGGCGCCGAGCGTAACGACTTCGCGCGCGTAATCGACGGCGTCGAGGCCGGTCGGGTTGCGGCCGCCATGCGTGAAGATTTCCCAGCGCGGCGGCTCGCCGTCCTGCGAGACCTTCTTCGCGTCGATCGCAACCACGATGCACTGTTCGCCGAATTTCTCCGCGGCCGCGCCAACGAACTTGCGGTCGTTCACCGCCGCCGTGTTGATCGAAACCTTGTCGGCCCCGGAAGAAAGCAGCACGCGCACGTCTTCGACCGTGCGTACGCCGCCGCCGACGGTGAGCGGCATGAAGCAGGCTTCCGCCGTGCGGCGCACGGCCTCCAGGAGCGTGCCGCGCCCTTCGTGGCTCGCGGTGATGTCGAGAAAGCAAAGCTCGTCCGCGCCTGCGGCGTCGTAAGCCTTGGCCGCCTCCACCGGATCGCCGGCGTCGCGCAGGTTCACGAACTTCACGCCCTTGACGACGCGGCCATCCTTCACGTCGAGGCAGGGGATCAAGCGGACTTTGAACATCAGGCGTTCTTCAAAAGGGCAAGCGCTGCCGCTGGATCGATGCGGCCGTCATAGAGCGCGCGGCCCACGATCGCGCCTTCGAGTTTTTTCGCACGCGGCTCGAGCAATGCCATGACGTCGTTCATCGAGGCGAAGCCGCCCGAGGCGATGACCGGAATCGAAACCGCTTCGCTGAGCGCAATCGTGCTGTCGAGATTCAATCCCTGCAGCATGCCGTCGCGCTCGACGTCGGTGTAGATCAGCGCAGCGACGCCCGCGCTCTCGAACAGCTTCGCGACTTCGACGGCCTCGAGCTGCGTTTCCTCGGCCCAGCCGGAGATCGCCACCTTGCCGCCGCGCGCGTCGATGCCTATCGCGATCCGGCCCGGAAACTTGCGGGCGGCTTCCTTGACGAAAGCCGGCTCGCGCACGGCCGCCGTGCCGATGATGACGCGGGAAACGCCTTCGGCGAGCCAGGACTCCACCGTCTTCATGTTGCGGATGCCGCCGCCGAGCTGCACCGGAATTTTCACGGCTTTCAGAATTTGCGCGACCGCCAGCGCGTTCACCGGCTTGCCGGCAAACGCGCCGTCGAGATCGACGAGGTGCAGCCAGGAAAAGCCCTGCGCCTCGAACGCGCGCGCCTGCTTCGCCGGATTCGAATTGAACACGGTTGCGCGCGCCATGTCGCCCTGCTGCAGGCGCACGGCCTCGCCGTTCTTGAGATCGATGGCGGGAAACAGAATCACGGCTTCCACCGCAGGAAGTTTGCGAGCAGCGCGAGGCCCAGCCGCTGGCTCTTCTCGGGATGAAACTGCGAGCCCGCGATATTGTCGCGCGCAACCATCGCCGTGATCGGGCCGGCGTAGTCCGCCTCGGCCACGAGATCGGCGCTGTCTTTGGGCTTGAAGTGATAGGAGTGCACGAAATAGGCGTGCTGCCCCCGGTCGCCGAGTTCGATGCCCTCGAGCAGCGCATGCTTGCGCTTCATGCGCAGCGTATTCCATCCCATGTGCGGAATTTTCAGCGACGGATCGGAAGGCGCGATGCGGTCCACTTCGCCGCGCAGCCAGCCCAGCCCGTTCGATACGCCGTGTTCCAGTCCGCGCTCGGCGAGCAATTGCATGCCGACGCAGATGCCGAAGAACGGCTTTGCCTTCTTGAGCACGGCCTCGTTGAGCGCCGCCACCATGCCGGACACCGTATCGAGACCGCGCTTGCAGTCCGCGAAGGCGCCGACGCCCGGAAGCACGATCCGCTCGGCGCGGCGCACATCGTCGGGGTCGCTGGTGACCACGATCTTCGCGCTGGTGCCGCCCTCCCGCGCCGCGCGCTCGAGCGCCTTGGCAGCCGAGTGCAGATTGCCGGAGCCGTAATCGATCACCGCGACAGTCATCGCTGCCCCGGGGTCGGAAACATGCCGATCACGTTCTGCTCGGCGGAAGCCGCTGCAAACTTAGCGTCGGGGTAAGCGGACGCCGCATTCGGCGTTAAGGAACGATAGCCTTTCGCCGCGTCCGCTGCCGGCGCGGCCTTCCATGTCTCAAAGAAGCGAAGCTCGGCGCTATCGAGGTCTTCGGCGATCACGACCCCTGCATCGCGATAGCCTTGGCGCAGGAGTTTGCGGCTGCGCAGGCTGACCGCTTCCATGCCGAAGAGCAGCGAGGGAAAGAACGAAGCCGCGAGCGACGCATAGGGGCCGAAGCCGAGCTTGCTGCCGGCAATGTTGATCAGCGCGAAGGCCGCGAGCCAGAGCAGAAAGCCGAGCCACAACCGGTGACGCAATAGCCAGAAGGGCGTGAAGACGAAGGCCCACACCGAGAATTTCTCGCGCAGGAAGACGACACGCTCCGCATTGGCTTGCGTGCGCGCTCCGTCCGCCGGTTCGAAGACTAGAAACGTCGCCACTTGCGTTCTCCGGGCAGTTACGCGCCGAGGCTACCCTTGGTCGATGGAATTTCCGTGGCGGCCGCAGGATCGATCGAGAACGCGATCCGCAGCGCCCGCGCGAGGCCCTTGAAGCAGCTCTCGGCCACATGATGCGCGTTGTCGCCGTAGAGCGTCTCGACGTGCAGGGTCACGCCCGCGTTCATCGCGAACGCCTGGAAGAACTCGCGCACGAGATCGCAGTCGAAATCGCCGATCTTGTCGCGCGGAAAATCGACCTTGAAGACGAGCACCGGGCGGCCGGAGACGTCGAGCGCGACCCGCGTCAGCGTCTCGTCCATCGGCATATAAAGACTCGCGTAGCGCGCGATGCCGCGCATGTCGCCGAGCGCCTTCTTCACCGCCTGGCCGAGCACGATGCCGACATCCTCGGTGGTGTGGTGCTGGTCGATATGCAGATCGCCCTTGGCCTTGACCGTCATGTCGATCCGCGAATGCCGCGCGAGCAGGTCGAGCATGTGATCGAAAAAGCCGATGCCGGTCGCAATCTCGCTCCGGCCCTTGCCGTCGAGATTAACTTGCACCGAAATCTCGGTTTCCTTGGTTTTGCGGGCGATTTCGCCGGTACGCATCTGAAAACGCTCCTGAATGCGCGGGGTCATAGCAGCCCTCGTTATGGGCCGCCACACCATGCCAGCCCGACCTTTCCGGATGGTTTGCGGATGGCTCCCGGCGCCCTAAATAAGGACCGGAGGCCGATCTCACCCATGAACACCCCCCACAAACCAGACACTTTCTACGGCACCACGATCGTCACGGTCCGAAAAGGCGGAAAAGTCGCGATCGCCGGCGACGGCCAGGTTTCCTTCGGCAATACCGTGATGAAGTCGAACGCGAAGAAGGTCCGGCGCCTCACCGGCGGCAACGTGATCGGCGGCTTCGCCGGCGCCACCGCCGATGCGCTGACCTTGTTCGACCGGCTGGAATCGAAGCTCGAGCAGCACAAGGGCCAGCTCGTGCGCGCCTGCGTGGAGCTTGCGAAGGACTGGCGCACCGACCGCTATCTGCGCCGTCTCGAAGCGATGATGCTCGTGGCCGACAAGGACATCACGCTGCTCTTGGCCGGCACCGGCGACGTGCTGGAGCCAGAGAATGGGATTGCCGGTATCGGCTCGGGCGGTTCGTTCGCGCTTGCCGCCGCGCGGGCGCTCGCTGACAGCACGCATGACGCCGAGGAGATCGCGCGCCGCGCACTCGATATCGCGGCCGACATCTGCATCTACACCAACCGCAACGTAACCATCGAGACCGTCGGATGACGGCTGATCGCGCGATCAGCTTTACGCCGGTCGCAGCGGAGCATTATCCGCTGCTGCGGACATGGCTCGGAAGGCCGCACATGCGGGAATGGTGGGGCGATCCCGACATCGAGCTTGGCTATATTCGCGACATGGTGGAGGGGCGCGATACCACGCGGCCGTTTCTCATCGTCGCTAGCGGCATGCCGGTGGGCTACATCCAGTACTGGTTCATCGGCCATCATCAGAATCAGGACTGGATCGAAGATCATCCCTGGCTCGCGGTGTTGCCGCGCGACGCGGTCGGCGTCGATCTCTCCATCGGAGAACCGGATCAGCTTTCGCGCGGTCTCGGCTCGAAGGCGCTCATGGAGTTCGTCGAGATGCTGCGCGCGCAGGGTCGCGAGACCATTATCATCGATCCCGATCCGGCCAACCTGCGTGCGGTGCGCGCCTATGAAAAAGCCGGCTTCCGGCCGGTGCCTGCGCTCGCGGACCGGACCGGCGATGTGCTGATCATGCAGCATCATGCGAAGATGGAGCGTGCGTCATGAGCGTTCCCGGGGCTTCCTACGGACGCAACGGCCTGTCGCCGCACGCCGTGAATGCAGCGCTTTTGACTGCAGGCTTATTCGTCGTTCTGCAGGCGCTCGCACTCTGGTGGCTCGGCCGCACGCCGATCTGCACCTGCGGCTATGTGAAACTGTGGGAAGGCAACGCTTTCGGCGAAGGCAACTCGCAGCATCTCGCCGACTGGTACACGCCCTCGCATATCGTCCACGGCTTCATCTTCTATTTCCTCGCCTGGGCGATCTTCCGCCGCGCCTCGGTCGCGTGGCGTTTCGCCTTCGCGGTCTTCATCGAGGCGGCATGGGAAGTCGTCGAGAACGCGAGCTGGATCATCGAATATTACCGCGGCAACACAGTCTCGCTGAACTATTACGGCGACAGCATCGTCAACTCGCTGATGGACACGCTCTGGATGGCGCTCGGCTTTCTGGTAGCAACGCGGGCGCCGGTTCTCGTCACCGTATTGCTCGCACTGGCGCTCGAGGCCGTCGCTGCCTATGTAATCCGCGACAATCTCACGCTGAACATCGTGATGTTCATCTACCCCTTCGAATCCATCAAGGCGTGGCAGACCGCCATCGGCCAGTAAAAGAGTATTCGATGTCCGACTTCTCCCCCCGCGAAATCGTTTCCGAACTCGACCGCTTCATCGTCGGCCAGCACGACGCCAAGCGCGCGGTCGCGATTGCGCTCAGGAACCGCTGGCGGCGCCTGCAGCTCGACGACAAGCTGCGCGAGGAAGT
>JBGFSD010000055.1:0-46571 GCA_041694745.1 Pseudomonadota bacterium | reverse complement strand
AGCCAGCGCGAATAGTTCTCGATGCCGGAGCAGACGCCGGCGGCCTGCAGCATCTCCAGATCGAACATCGTGCGCTGCTCGAGCCGCTGCGCCTCCAGGAGCCGCCCGGCCTTGTTCAGTTCGGTGAGGCGCGCTTTCAGCTCCAGCTTGATGCCTTCGATGGCCTGATTGAGCGTCGGGCGCGGGGTGACGTAATGCGAGTTCGCGTAGATCTTGATGAAGTCGAGCTCGTTGTGCTTCTGGCCGGTGAGGGGATCGAATTCGTGGATCGCCTCGACATCGTCGCCGAAGAGCGAAATGCGCCAGGCGCGGTCCTCGTAGTGCGCGGGGAACAGCTCGATCACGTCGCCGCGCACCCGGAACGTGCCGCGCGCGAAATCCATGTCGGTGCGGCGATACTGGAGCGCCACGAGATCCGCGATCAGCTGGCGCTGGTCGAGCTTCGCGCCCTTCCTGATGTCGAAGGTCATACGCGAATAGGTCTCTACCGAGCCGATGCCGTAGATGCACGAGACCGAGGCCACGATGATGACGTCGTCGCGCTCTAGAAGAGCGCGTGTGGCCGCGTGGCGCATGCGGTCGATCTGCTCGTTGATCGCGGAATCTTTTTCGATGTAGGTGTCCGTGCGCGGGACATAGGCTTCCGGCTGGTAGTAGTCGTAGTAGCTGACGAAATACTCGACCGCGTTCTCGGGGAAGAAGCTCTTGAACTCGCCGTAAAGCTGCGCCGCGAGCGTCTTGTTCGGCGCGAGAATGAGCGCGGGACGCTGCGTGCGTTCGATCACCTGCGCCATCGTAAACGTCTTGCCGGAGCCGGTGACGCCCAAGAGCACCTGCGTGCGCTCGTTGTCGTTCACGCCTTTAACGAGTTCTTCGATGGCGGTGGGCTGGTCGCCGGCGGGCTGATACGGCGAGACCAGCTTGAATTTCCTGCCGCCCTCGGATTTCGCGGGGCGTTCGGGCCGGTGCGGCACCCAGATCGCGTTGTTGATTTCTGGGCGGCCGTCCTTGATGAGCGAGGCGAGCGCGTCGGCGGAGGCCTTCACGCCCATCGACGGGACGTAGTCGGCGTCGCTCTCGGGCTTCTCGAAGCCGGCGGCGCGCGCAAGCTCCGGGTCCACGCCGGGCGAAAGCGCCGGTGTGTCGAAGGCAAGCTGCGGCCGCTCGGCCATGCCATGGCTCACGCCGCGCGCGGTGCGGTAGGGCTTTTCGGCCTTACCGGCCTTCGGCTTCGACTCTTTGGGCATGGCCCGAATATGCGCGTGCGAATGCGCCGAGGGAAGGGCGGCGCATTGGCCCGGATTGCGGCTTTTCAGACGCGCCGGAACACCACGCCGATCACGAGCAGGATGTAGCCGATCAGCAGAAGCTCATAGACATAGCGCGGGTTGATCACCGGGATCGACACCACCCGGTAATAGATCAGCATGGAAATGACGGCGAATACCAGCGAGAGAACGAAGATCAGGGTCGAGGGAGGGGTGAGGGCAAAACCGCCGCGGCGAAAGGCCATGAGTGCGTCTCCGGCAATCGAGGGAAAGTACCGGGCACGGAACGCGCGAAGGGGGTGCGAAGTTCCCGGCGCCTAGAGCCCCTTGAACATGGCGCCGATCATGAGCACGGCCCAGGCCGCGGTCATGAAGGCGAAGCGGTGCAGGCCTACGAACGGGATCGGCAGGATCAGGCTCAGGAGCGCCAGCACCGCGAGCACGACGGACAACAGAAACATGATGGTGGTCGGCGCGGTCAGGCGCATGCGGGTCTCCCATGTGATGCCGCCCGTTGCGGCGGGAATCGGATTAAGTCTAGCTTCGCGCGCCTTTCCGCGCGACCCCGCCTTCTCTTTTCTCAGGTGCCCCCATGACGCTCTCGCCCGCGATCTCGCCGATCGTTCTCCTGTTCATTTCGAATATTTTCATGACTTTCGCCTGGTACGGGCACCTCAAATACAAGGCCTCGCCGCTCATCATCGTGATTCTTGCGAGCTGGGGCATCGCCTTCATCGAATACTGCTTCGCGGTGCCGGCGAACCGGATCGGGCATCAGGTTTATTCCGCGGCTGAGCTCAAGACGATGCAGGAGATCATCACACTGCTCGTCTTCGCGGGCTTCTCGGTGCTCTATCTCGGCGAGAGGATTTCGTGGAATCATCTCGTCGGCTTCGCGCTGATCGCGGGCGGCGCCTATTTCATCTTTCACAAGTGGTAGATCAGGACGGGTTGCGCGGCGGGAAGGTCAGCGTCTTCGGTTTTGTCTTGTTCGCAATGATGGTGACGATGACGGCGTAGCCCAGAAAGATCAGTCCTGCGAGCGGCACGCCGATCATGACGCCCCAGAGTGCGGTGCCGATGTGATGGCCGCCCGTGGTCGCCACGCCGAAGATGCGGCAGGTGCCGACGCCGCCCTCGTTGAAGGCGCAATGCGGCGCGAGCAGCGAAAGCGCAAACAATCCCGCGACGATCGGGCCGAGCACGGACCAGCCGGCGGTCAGGAGTGCGGCGAGCAGGCGTGCGCCCGCACCTGCGAAAGAACGGTGCACGAAGACGAGCGCAAGCGCGAACCACAGGCCGCCGAGAAACACGAAGAAGGAGGCGAAGGCGGCGGCGGCATCGAGCGAGCGCTTCGCCATATCGCCGAGCGACCTGACGCCGATGGTGCATTCCGGTCCGGCGGGATCGCAGCCGGCGGCTTTCCCGTAAATCCACACGATCAGCAGGAAGATCGACGGGACGGCGGGGAGCGCCATCAGCACGAGCAGCAGCACGCGCGAGCGCCAGCGGCGCGGCTGTGCGGCGGGCGGGGTGCCGGCAATCGACATGAAAAACTACTTCGCTGGCGTTAACCGCAATACCTTGCCGTTGCGGGCGTCGGTTAGCAACCAGATCGCGCCGTCCGGCGCCTGCCGCACGTCGCGGATGCGGTCGCCGAGTTTTTCCAGGAGCGGCTCCTCTTTCACCACCTTCTCGCCGTTCAATTCGATCCGGTAGACGGATGTGAACACGAGCGAGCCGGTGAAGAGATTTCCCTTCCAGGCCGGGAACAGATCGCCGGTGTAGAACATCGCGCCGGAAGGCGCGATCGACGGCGTCCAGTGATGGATCGGCTGCTCCATGCCTTCCTTGTGCGTGCCTTCGTGAATCTTCGCGCCGGAGTAATCGACGCCGTAGCCGATCACCGGCCAGCCGTAATTCTTGCCGGCTTCGGGAATGTTGATCTCGTCGCCGCCGCGCGGGCCGTGCTCGGTGAGCCAGAGCTTGCCGGTCTGCGGGTGCAGTGCTGCGCCCTGCACGTTGCGGTGACCCCAGGACCAGATTTCCGGCTTTGCGTTCTTGTCGTTCACGAAAGGATTATCTTTCGGCACGCCGCCGTCCGGCGTGATGCGGATGATCTTGCCGATATGGTTCGAGAGATCCTGCGAGGGCGTCTTGAGATTGCGCTCGCCGGTGGTGACGAAGAGATTGCCGTCGCGCGCAAACACGAGCCTAGATCCGAAATGAAAGCCGCCGAGGCGCGCGGGCTCCTGCCGGAAGATCACCTTCACGTCTTCGAGTGCAGCCTTGCCGTCCTTCTCGATGAGCTTGCCGCGCGCGACCGAAGTGCTGGAGCCCGCGGCGCCGCGCGGCTCGGCGAAACTCAGGAAAACCAGATTGTCCTTCGCGAAATCCGGGGAGAGCGCCACGTCGAGCAGGCCGCCCTGGCCGACGGCAGCCACTTCCGGCACACCGCCGAGCGGATCGGAGAGCTTGTTATCCTTGCCGATGATGCGAAGCCTGCCGGGGCGCTCGGTGACGAGCGCGCGTCCGTCGGGCAGGAACGCCAGCCCCCACGGATTCTGCAATCCGCTCGCGATCGTTTCAACGCGGATGTTCGCTTTTTCGCTTTTGACGACGACGGGTTCGTTCTGCGCGGTGGCCTGTGCGGCAAGCAGAAGGAAAGCGGGGAGGACGGCGAGAGTTTTTTTCATGCGGATGAGACTAGGACCTAATCCGCAACGCGCCAATTCCGGGATGATCGGGTGTTAGCGGCGCAGGGTCCGGCGATCGGTGCGCTTGGAATGAGCCGGGGCGACGTCGCGCAGCGCGAGAATGGTAAGCACGCCCATGACTACGCCGATCACGGCAAGGATGCCGACCGTGGTGAAACCGGAACTGACCGACTCTTCCATCATGATCAGATCGCTGCGGCTGGCGGCAAAGGCGGCGGTGGCGCCCGCGACGGCGAGGATCGCGACGGTCGACAGAATCAGGGAAACGGTCAGGGCAAGTCCGGCAAGCGCCGCGCCGAATGCGCGTACGCGGCGGGATTCCGCGACCGCATGCTGTCCGCGATCGTTTGCTGTAAAGTCAATCATTCGCTCACTCACCGCTACTGAACGTGAGCCCCGCGGGCTCATGCGCCTCAGCTTCGCTTTCAAGCGAAGCAACCTGCATGCCGAGACCGGCATCCCCGCGACGCTATTGTAGTTCCCCTGCGGTCCCTACGCGGCGAAATCATGGCAAATGCTTAAGCATTTGTGCAATCCGTAGCTTTCCCAGCCCGCTCACACCGAAGCGGTCCCGCGTAGCGGGGCCAGCCCGAACGAGACGCTCGAATGGACAGTATCGATCGAGATATGAGCCGGATTCGCGGCAATCCGGGCTAGCCAGCGGCCGATCCCGGGGAAGCCGGAGAGATCGAAGTCTCCCTCCGGGGCGACGTGGGTATGCGCGTATAGCGCGAGATCGGCGACGGTTTCCCGATTGCCAACGAAATAGTCGTGTTTCGACAGATGCTGCTCCATCAGCGCGAGCGCCGCGTAGCCGCGCTCCATCCACTGGTCGATCTCGTGGGTCCGAAGCTCGCGCCCGCCGCGGACGAACCGCAGCCAGAACCGTGCCTCCGCGATCGCCGGCTCGTGGCTGTGCTGCTCGAAGAACATCCAGCGCAGCGTTTCGGCGTATTCGAAACGGTCGGCCGGCAGCCACGGCGTGCCGTTCGCGAGATAGACCAGGATCGCGTTCGACTCCGCGAGGATGCGGCCGTCGTCTAGTTCGAGCACGGGCAGGCGGCCTTCGGGGTTCTTCGCGAGATATTCGGGCGTGCGGTTCTCGCCCTTGAAACGGTCGATCTCGACCAGATGATAGGTCTGTCCGAGGCGCGCCAGCAGCGTGCGCACCTTGTAGCTGTTGCCCGAGGACTGCATCGAATAAAGCGTCAGCACGACTCGTCTCCCCATCCTTTGCGTACAGCAAAGGCCGCCCAAGGTGGCCGAAGCGCGGCGGCCTGGAAAGCCGCGGCCGGCATGGCAGCGCTGCGGCTTAAGCGGGCTATGTATTGCGCGTGTGACGGTTGCTTGCGGCATTCCGCGCCGCGCGGCGCAGAACCGTTCCAAACAGCAGCAGGATCGCGACCAAGCCTAGCGGCAGCAGCATGTGTTCCGCCAGCGCTCTGGCGAGCAGCGGCGCGATGAAGACGAACGCGAGTGCGGATTTCTCGTAAGGCGCAAAACCTTTGCGCAGGGCGTGCGCGACCAGGAAGGCGATGGCGGGTGCCGCGATCATCAGGTCGTAGTCGAGCAGATATGGCGTCGCGAGCATCGAGCCCGCGATCAGGATTGCGGCCTTCAATGCGAACGCGCGGCGGCTGCGCCAGAGCCAGACCACGGCAGCGGCAGATAGTGCAAAGACCATGGCTTGCGCGGCATAAGCGAGCAGGACCGGCCCGCCGAGCAGCCGCACGGCCGCGAACACGCTTTGAATCTTGTGGAACCCGGTGTCGCCTTTTTCGAGCACGATCTCGCGCGTGAACGTCATGCTCTCGCGAAACGCCTCCCAGACGCCTAAGCCGAAGGCGAAGTACGTTGCGGAGCAAAGCGCAAGCACGGAGACGCTTGCAGCGGTGAACGCACGCCAGTAGCCGCCGGCGGCGAGCGCCAGCGGAATCAGCACGCCGAACTGTGGCTTGTAGATGAGCAACCCAAGCAGGATGCCGGCGGCAATCGGCTTACGGTCGAGAAGGTAGAGCCCGCCGCCGATCAGCGCCGCGGTGAGAAAACCGTTGTGGCCGTGCGCGAGGTTGATCAGCACGGCGGGATAAGCGAGCGCGGGCAGCCAGACTTCGGCACGCGGCAGGATCGCGCGCATGGACCACAGATAAAGTGCGAGCGTGGACGCCTGCCAGAGTGCGAGCGCCGCGAGATAAGGAAACAGCGCAAGCGCCGCCGCGAGGAACAGAAAGATCGGCGGATAATGCCAGCCGTAGAACGGCGTATCTGCGCCGAAAATTTCCCGCTCTTTCTTATGCTGGAGCGCGGGATCGAAGGGGGCCTCGGGCCTGCCTTCGAGCACATACTTTCCGGCGGCATAGACGTTCGAGAAGTCCGTGCCGAGCGGGCGGCCCTGATAGTCGTTGAGGCCTCTGGCGGTGAGGGCGAGTGCGCCGAGCGCGAACACAGCGAGGCCTACGAGAATCAGAGAATAGGCGCGCAGGCGCGCCGCCGTCAGCCAGGCGCCGGAGGCGATGCCGCTCACAAGACCGTTCATGTCCGACTCGTTCGTGAATCCGGCATATTCTTACGCGAGTTTTTGCGCCTCGGACCTTAAGTTCCGGTTGCGGGGTAGGGCCGGTTTGACTACTTTCCGCGCCGCCCCAAAGGGGCAATCCGGAGCAAGAAAATGGCCTTCATTTCCGATGCGCTCTTGCGCATCAAGCCTTCGCCCACGATCGGAATTTCCAACGTCGCCCGCGAGATGAAAGCGGCGGGGAAAGACGTGATCGCGCTTTCCGCGGGCGAGCCGGATTTCGATACGCCGCAGCACATCAAGGACGCGGCGATTGCCGCGATCCAGCGCGGCGAAACAAAGTACACCGCGGTCGACGGCATTCCCGAACTGAAGGCCGCGATCTGCCGCAAGTTCGAGCGCGACAACGGCCTCAAGTACAAGCCGTCGCAGGTGTCGGTCGGCACCGGCGGCAAGCAGGTGCTGTTCAACGCGCTGGTCGCGACCGTCAATCCCGGCGACGAGGTGATCATTCCGGCGCCCTATTGGGTCAGCTATCCCGATATCGTGGCGTTCGCGGGCGGCACGCCGGTGCCGCTGCCGACCAAGGCCGAGCACGGCTTCAAGGTGCAGCCCGAGGATCTTGCGAAGCTGATCACGCCGAAGACCAAGTGGTTCATCTTCAACTCGCCGTCGAACCCGTCGGGCGCGGCGTATACGCATGACGAGTTGAAGAAGGTCACGGACGTGCTGAAGAAGCATCCGCATGTCTGGGTGCTGACCGACGACATGTACGAGAAGCTCGTCTATGACGGCTTCAAGTTCGCAACGCCGGCGCAGGTCGAGCCTTCGCTCTACGACCGCACGCTGACCATGAACGGCGTGTCGAAGGCCTATTGCATGACCGGCTGGCGCATCGGCTACGCCGCCGGGCCGGAGCCGCTCATCAAGGCCATGGGCACGCTGCAGTCGCAGTCGACCACGAACCCGTCCGCGATCTCGCAATGGGCGGCGGTGGCGGCACTCGACGGCCCGCATGACTTCATCGAAAGGCACAACGCGTCTTTCAAGAGCCGCCGCGATCTGATCGTCTCGATGCTGAACCAGGCGAAGGGGATCAAGTGCCCGACGCCGGAAGGCGCGTTCTATGTCTATCCGTCCTGCGCGGGCACGATCGGCATGACCGCGCCCTCGGGCAGGAAGATCGGGAACGACGAGGACTTCGCGAAAGAGCTGCTCGCGACCGAAGGCGTCGCGGTGGTGCATGGCGCGGCGTTCGGTTCGTCGCCGGCGTTCCGCATTTCCTATGCGACGTCGGAGAAGGAGCTCGAGGATGCCGGCAAGCGCATCCAGCGCTTCTGCGGCAATCTCCGGTAGCGCCGCTGCTGTTTTATTAACCCGTTGATCGCGCTCGTGCTGCTGCGGCGCAGCAGAGTGTGCCGCAGGCAATGGAACTTTTGTCCTCGCTCAAAGTTATCGCCTGCGGCATATGTCTGGAATCCAACCGAGCCCGTAAGCAAACGGGCCGAATTCCGAAGGGAGCCTCTATGAACCGTCGTTTTCTCGCGCTCGTGGCCGGTCTGGCCGCGATCTTCGCTTTTGGCTCGACCGCTGCGGACGCCCAGCCGCGCCGGCACTATGAGCGGATCGGCACGCTCGAATGCCGCATCGCGCCGAACGTCAGCTTCGTGGTCGGTTCGATCCGCACCGCCGGCTGCAATTTCTATCCGATCAACCAGCGCCGCATTCATCGCTACAAGGCCGATATCGGCCGCATCGGTCTCGACCTGAACATCAGCGGCGGCGGCGTGCTGATCTGGGCGGTTCACGCGCATAACCGCCGGCTGCATCCGGGCGACCTGCGCGGCACCTATACGGGCGCATCGGGCAACATCGCGCTCGGCCTCGGCCTCGGCGGCAACGTGCTGTTCGGCGGCTCGAACAACACGGTCGCGCTGCAGCCGCTGTCCGGCGAAGGCAATATCGGTGTCGGCCTTTCGGTCGGTGTCGGCCAGCTGCACCTGCACTAGACGGCTACAGGTTTAACGAAATCGCGCGGCCCGGAGCTTCCGGGCCGCGTTTGTTATTCGCTGGCCCGTTCAGTCGGCCGCACAGCGGAATCCGATCTGCCGGTGTCCGGTAGCCGGATTGCGCCAAGCCACCGTGCGATTCCACGCGACGAGTTTGTCCGGCGTATCGTCAAAGATGTAGTTGCCGCCGCGCACGATCCGTTCTCCCGGCGTAGACAGATCCTCTCTGCCATCGTTGGCGCGGTACGGGTATGGACGATCGAGTGAGCTTGTCCATTCGAGCATACTGCCGGCCATGTCGAGCAGGCCTTCTGGAGTTGCGCCTTTGGGACGGCTTCCGACGGATACAGTTGTGCCGCTCGGCAATTGAATGACAGCTAGTTCGGATGTGGGCATAGCATCGCCCCAAGGGAAGGGACGCGCTTCCGTGCCGCGTGCCGCAGCCTCCCATTCCACCTCGCTCGGCAGCCGCGCGCCACGCCATTGGCAATAAGCGAGCGCTCCGGCCCAGGTCGTCTCGGTAACCGGATGGTTTTCAAATCCAGGGTTCGGTGCGAAGCGCCCGTCGCGAACGCCGATTCGTGCTTCGGCATCGTCCAAGTCGATGATGGTGTAAGGCGAAGGTTTGCTGGAAAACTCCAGTAGCAACGGCCGGTCGGCAAGCGCGATATTATCCGGGCCGACCTGCCCGCTAAGCGCGGTGCCGATGGGCTTGATGGGTAAAGCATTCAGAAATTCTGCGAACTGCGCATTGGTAACTTCGGTCCGGTCGATCCTGAATGAAGCGATTGTCACCGGATGGGCCGGCATCGCTGCGCGGTTCGCGAACGGATGATTCTCCGGGGACCCGATCGTGTATGTTCCGCCCGCAATACGGACCATGGAACCTTGTTGTGCAGCAGATTGTGGATGCAGATTGGAATCGAACTTACTTGCCTGGGGAAAACGCGGAATCGGAGAATTGGGCGAAGCGGTCTGTGCGGAAGCGATGGCAGGTATCGCAAGCGAGAGAATCCAAGCAACCCAATGTTTGGTGCATTTTCTGAAATACATAGAGTCCGGTTCGCAGTTCTCAAGTTAATGCACCAAAGCTTTGCACCTTTAGTTAGCTCTGTCATCGAACGTCGGATTGTTGCGGCGCAAGGCGTTTCATGGCTTGCGCTCGCGCGGTTTCGCTGAAACGATAACTCCCCGGCCGTCCTCTCTCGGCCGGCAACCCGGTCAAGCCGGGCGAGCGGCGCTCGACACCACCGGGTCAGGGAGGTGTCGATGGCTGACAATAAAGGCCCCGCGCGCAACGGCTCGGCCGGGGCAGGAAATCTCAAGGACATAAGTCGCAAGGGACCGCGCGCGATTGCGCTCGTGGGCCCGTTTCAATCCGGAAAAACCACGCTGTTGGAAGCGCTCCTCGCCCGCACGGGCGCGGTTGCGCGCGCCGGCAGCGTGGATGCGGGCACCTCGGTCGGCGATGCCGGCGCGGAAGCCCGGGCGCACAAAATGAGCGTCGAGATGAACGTCGCTTCGACGGAATTTCTCGGCGAGACTTTCCATTTCATCGACTGCCCCGGCTCGATCGAGTTCGCGCACGAGATGCGCGCGGCGGTGCCCGCGGTCGATGCGGCGGTCGTGGTCTGCGAGGCGGACCCGAAGAAGATTCCGCAATTGCAACTCGTCATGCGCGAACTGGAGGCACAGGGGATTCCGCGCTTTCTCTTCATCAACAAGATCGACAAGGCGGAGCGGCGCCTGCGCGAAACGCTCGCGCTGTTGCAGCCGGCATCCCGTATTCCGCTGGTGCTGCGCCAGATCCCGATCTGGAAGGACGGCATCGTGGCCGGCTTCGTCGATCTCGCGCTGGAGCGCGCCTTCATCTACCGCGAACACGCGGCGAGCGAAGTGGTCGAACTCGACGGCGAGAACGCTACGCGCGAGAAGGACGCGCGCTTCGCCATGCTGGAGCGGCTCGCCGATCACGACGACGAACTGATGGAGCAGCTGCTCGAAGACATCCAGCCGCCGCGCGACAAGGTGTTCGACGATCTCTCGAAAGAACTGCGGGAAGGCGCGATCTGTCCGGTGCTGATCGGTTCGGCCACGCACCAGAACGGCGTGCTGCGTCTGCTGAAGGCGCTGCGCCACGAGGCGCCGGGCGTCGAGCAGACCGCGGCGCGGCTGAAGCTCAAGGCGAACAGCGACGGCGTCGCCGATGTGGTCAAGACGCTGCACACCGCACACGGCGGCAAGCTCTCCATCGCGCGCGTGCTCGCGGGCGAGATCGGCGAGGGCGCGACCGTCACCGCGTCTTCGGGTGCGGCCGCGCGGGTCGCAGGCGTATTCTCGATCCGGGGCGCGAGCGTCGAGAAGCGCGGGGCCGCCGTCACCGGCGATCTCGCGGGCTTCGGCAAGCTCGATCCGGTCGCCACCTGCGAGACGATCACCACCGGAAAGAACCCGGTCTCGCTCGGCGCGGTAGTGCCCTATCCGCCGGTGCTTTCGCTCGCGATCGCGGCGGCGGAACGCAAGGACGACGTGAAGCTCGGCCTGGCGCTGGCAAAACTGGCGGACGAGGATCCTTCGCTCAGCGTCGTGCACAACGCCGACCTCGGCGAGATCGTGCTGTGGGGGCAGGGCGAGATGCATCTGCGGGTCGCGGTGGAGCGGCTGCGCGACCGCTTCGGCGTCAAGGTGCATACGCATCCGCCGCGCGTCGGCTACCGCGAGACCATCCGCAAGCCGATCACGCAGCGCGGCCGCCACAAGAAGCAGTCGGGCGGCCACGGCCAGTTCGGCGACGTGGTGCTCGATATCAAGCCGCTGCCGCGCGGTTCGGGCTTCCAGTTCAGCGACACCATCAAGGGTGGCGTGGTGCCGCAGCAATATGTGCCGTCGGTGGAGGCCGGCGTGCGGTCCTATCTCAAGTGCGGCCCGCTCGGCTTTCCGGTGGTGGACGTCGCGGTGACGCTGACCGACGGGTCCTACCATTCGGTGGATTCGTCCGACATGGCGTTCCAGATGGCGGGACGGCTCGCAATGTCGGAGGCGTTGCCGCAATGCCAGCCGGTGCTCTTGGAGCCGATCTTCGAAGTGGAGATCACCTGTCCGAACGACGCCACCGCGAAGATCAACGCGATCCTGTCGCAGCGGCGCGGACAGATTCTCGGCTTCGAGGCACGCGAAGGCTGGGACGGCTGGGACGTGGTGCGCGCGACCCTGCCGGAGTCGGCAATCGGCGATCTGATCGTCGAAGTGCGTTCGGCGACCGCCGGCGTGGGCGGGCTTACCTCGCGCTTCGATCATCTCGCGGAACTGACCGGCAAGCAGGCCGACCAGATCGTGGCGTCGAGACGCGCGGCGGAGTGACGCAAAGCGTCATGTCCGCTGTCTCAAGTCGGCTTTAGCCGACTTGAGCATTAAATATGCCGATGTCGGGTAGACCCGACATCGGGTGCCGGGCATCCACGCCTTTCAGACGATGAACGAATTAAGGCGTGGATGGCCGGGACAAGTGTTCAGCCCGGCCATGACGATCTTGTTGATGTCTGCTTAAGCCAGCGCAGGATAATCCGTGTATCCTTGGGCATCGCCTTTCGGGCCACCCTGATAGAACGTCGCAGTGTCCCACTCCGCAAGCGGCTTGTCGTTCCTGTAACGCTCCGGCAGATCTGGGTTCGAGATGAACGGCTTGCCGAAGGCGACCAGATCGGCTTCGCCGCGTGCGATCGCCGCAGACGCGGTTTCCTGATCGAAGCCTTCGGCCACGATATAGGTGCCGCCGAAGAGTTCGCGCAGCACCGGCGAAATGCGCTGCGAAGCTTTCGCGCCATCGACGACGTGAATGTAGCCGAGCTTGCGCCGGTTCAGTTCGTCCGTGAGCTGCGAGAAGGTAGCCAACGGATCGGAATCCGACATCGAGTGTCCGGTGAAGTAGGGCGACATGCGATAGCCGACGCGCTCCGCGCCCCAGACACCCACAACCGCATCCACGACTTCGAGCGGAAAGCGCAGGCGGTTCGCGAGCGAGCCGCCATGGTTGTCGGTGCGCTGGTTGGTGCCGTCGCGCGTGAACTGATCGAGCAGATAGCCGTTCGCGCCGTGAATTTCGACGCCATCGAAGCCCGCGTCCTTCGCGTTCTGCGCGCCGCGGCGGAAATCTTCAACGATGCCGGGCAGCTCGGCGGCGTCCAGCGCACGCGGCTTGGAGTAGCCCTTCTGGCCTTGCCCGGTCCAGGTTTTGCCAACGGCTGCGATCGCGGAGGGTGCCACCGGCGGCTCTCCGCCATGAAAATCGGAATGCGAGATGCGGCCGACGTGCCAGAGCTGGAGGAAGATCTTTCCGCCAGCTTTGTGCACGGCCTCGGTGATTTTCTTCCAGCCTTCCACCTGAGCTTTCGAGTGAATGCCGGGCGTGCGGACATAGCCGATACCCTGCGGGCTCACCTGCGTCGCCTCGGTGACGATAAGACCTGCGCCGGCGCGCTGTGCGTAGTACTCGGCGGCGAGCGGGTTCGGCACGCGGCCCTCAAGCGCGCGCGAGCGCGTCATCGGAGACATCACAAAACGGTTTTTAAGTTTGATCGAGCCCAATTCGTAGGGCGAGAAAAGCGTGTTTGCTTTCGGATCATGGAAGTTCATTTGCGAAATCCTTTGGCGACGCCCTTTGGGGAGGATGTGCCGGACGGCCCCGCGGGGGCACGCATAAGGCCGTCCGGCTGTTCCCGCGGCTGGGGGAGGGTTGCCGCGGTAGGGGGAGTTCAGGCTTCGAGCGCCTCGGCGCGGTCTTCCGCGATCTGCAGGAACTCGGTTTCGAGGGCTTTCGGGTCGACGCCGTCCGCATCCATCACGATCCGGATGAGGGGGTCGTTCAGGGCTTCAGCCATGCTGAGCTCGCTATTGCGGGCGGAGAGGCTAAATGCATTAAAGGCGTCCAGACATCGACTCATCGGCTTCTCCTTGCATTCGAGGGCCGGCACCAGCAGGAGCTTGATTTGGTACCGATCGGTAACATATAGGTACTGACCGGTAACACCTGAGTCAAGAGGCATGACCCCACGTTTTTCGACTGAAGCTGCCGAATCCGATTTGGCCCCAGTGCCGGCTTTGCCCCCGCGCGAGCGCATCCTCAACGCCGCCTCGGACCTGTTCTACCGGCAGGGCATCCGCGCGGTCGGCGTCGACGCCATCGCGGAAGCCGCCGGCACCAACAAAATGACGCTCTATCGGCACTTCGAGTCGAAGGACGCGCTGGTGGCCGAGTATCTGCGCCGGCTCTCCGGAAAATCGCAGCAATTCTGGGCGCATATCGAGCGCGAGCATCCCGGCGACTTCCGCCGGCAGCTCGGTGCCTGGCTGGAAGCCGCCGGCAAGGACGCGAACGATCCGCAAGGACGCGGTTGCGCGCTTGCAAACGCGGCGGTCGAACT
Organism: Pseudomonadota bacterium; assembly: GCA_041694745.1. GTDB lineage: Bacteria > Pseudomonadota > Alphaproteobacteria > Rhizobiales > Xanthobacteraceae. The sequence goes on along the minus strand of JBGFSD010000055.1, from coordinate 32,642 downwards.
CGCAGAGAAGGATCATCCGGCACGCCGCGTAATCGAAGAACACAAGCGCGCGCAGCGCGACAGATTGACGAAACTCTGTGCCGATGCCGGGCTGAACGAGCCGGAACTGCTTGCGGACGAACTCTTTTTGCTGCTCGAGGGCGCGCGGGTCTGCTGCCAGAGCATGCCGCACGACAATCCCTGCGGCCGCTTCGTGCGCGTGGGCGAGGCCATTATCGCGTCGCACGAGAAATAACTTCTGTAGTTCCCGCGAAAGCGGAGACCCATAACCCCTGTGCCCAAAGTTGATTCCGGGGTTATGGGTCCCGGCTCGCGGCGCTGCGCGCCTTGGCCGGGACGACAAAATGGAACACACGTTTCCGTGAATTGCCTTTTTCGGCTGGCAACGGTCTAGCTTCGATGGGGTTAGCCATTCGAGGAGACGGACCATGCTGATCAGGCGCAAGCGCGGCTGGGAAATTCCGCAATCGCAGGCAACACCCGAGAGCGTCTATTTCAGCCGCCGCAAACTGCTCGGCGCGGGGGCGTCGCTCGCCGCAGCCTCGTTCTTTCCGGAGCTCGCGGCGGCGCAGCGCGCGACCGACATTCCCGATCCGACCGCGGCGCTCTATCCCGCGAAGAAGAACGAGAAATACAAGTTCGACGGCAAGCTCACCGAAGAGAAGATCGCAGCGAACTACAACAATTTCTACGAGTACGGCACCAGCAAATACATCGCCGCCGCTGCGCAGCAGCTCCGCATCCGCCCCTGGCAGATCAGGTTCGACGGCATGGTCGAGAAGGAGCAGACCGTCGATATCGACACGCTGATCAAGGCGGTCGCGCCCTCGCTCGAGGAGCGCACCTATCGCCTTCGTTGCGTGGAGGCGTGGTCGGCGGTGATCCCGTGGACCGGATTTCCGATGGCGGAACTGGTGAAGTTCGCGAAGCCGTTATCCTCCGCGAAATACATCCGCATGGAGACCTTCAACGATCCGAAGATGGCGCCGGAGCAGCGTCCCGGCTTTCTCTCCGACGGCAACTGGCCTTACGTCGAAGGCTGCACCATCGAGGAAGCCAACAACGAACTCGCGCTGATGGTGACCGGCGTCTACGGCAAGCCGGGCTACAAGCAATTCGGCGCGCCGATCCGGCTGATGATGCCGTGGAAGTACGGCTTCAAGGCAATCAAGTCGATCGTGCGCGTGACCTTCACCGACAAGCGCCCGGTGAGCTACTGGGAAAAGCTGCAGGTGCAGGAATACGGCTTCTGGGCCAACGTGAATCCGGAAGTCTCGCACCCGCGCTGGTCGCAGGCGACCGAGCGCGACATCGGTACCGGCGAGCGCCGCAACACCGTGCTGTTCAACGGCTACGGCGAATACGTCGCGGATCTCTACAAGAATCTTAAGGGCGAGCGGCTCTGGGCGTGATTTTGCAAACGGGTGATCGTGGAAATGAGGATCGCTGGGTCGCTTTCCGACAATGCATTCGCTAGGCCGTTTCTTCGGTCGCGTATTGTGCAGCCCCATTACCCATCGACCAGTTCTCTGGCAGCGTTTCGACTAGATTGATGAACACGTCCTCCGAACGAACTCCCGGCTTGCCGGCGAGCTTCTCTACAATACGTTGGTAGAGCGAACGCTTCTGTGTCAGATTTCTTGTGTTGCTGACCGTGAGCTCGATCACCACGAGGTCGTCGCTACGCGCAACGCCGAGATAATCCGGACTGCAACGGAAATCGCCTTCGTCGAATTCCTGAACTAGCATGAAATAGTCACGTTCCGGCACGTTGTAGGTTTCACGCATTGCTTCATACAAGCCGTCGAGGATCGCATTCTTGTAGGCGGCGGATTTGCCCCGGCGCAGGGAAACACGGGTAAGCGGCATGGCGAGGTCCTTTCGTAGTTTTTGACGCGACGTTAATATCAGATTGCATAGTATTTGACTTCATGTCAAATACTTCCCCGTGCCTGATTGGCGCGAAAGCGGAGAAAGCGTGAGACCGCGCGAGTTCGATGAGGATCATGTGCTGGAGGTCGCCTTCGACCAGTTCTGGCGCAAAGGCATTCGTGCCGCGTCATTTTCGGATATCGCGCGTGATGCGGGTGTGCAGCGAGGCAGCCTCTACAATGCTTTCGGAAGCAAGGAAGCACTTTTTGTCCGCGCTTATGAGCGCTACGCGACAGAATATCTGAAAAGCCTGCGCAGGGCGGTTGCCGCGGGAACCTTGCGTGCGCGGCTACATGCTTTCTTCGATCTTACGATCAGAAGATTCCGCTCCGGTTCGCCGCCCAGAGGCTGCCCGACAACGCGCGGGCTGATGGAATTGACGATCGATGATCAAAGCGAACAGGAAGAAGCAAAAAAAGCTTTCGCGAAGCTACTCGATAGAATTACCGATTTGCTGGACGAAACCTTTTCCGAGGCTTCAAAACGCGGAGAGTTCAGCGGCGACGCAAAAGCCGCAGCACTGCATGTCGTTACTGTCACGCGAGGTCTTGCGGTCCTCGAGCGTGCCTTCGGCGATGAAGCACAGTTGAAGAAAATCGCCGTGCACACTGTCGATCTTTTGCTTGCCAGCGGTCGCGGAGCCCCAACAAAGCCTGAAAAATAAAAGCCGGGCTTCTTGCGAAGCCCGGCTGGATAGTCGCGCCGCTTGCGCGGCGGTGGCCTGCCAGAGGGAGAAGTTGCCTTCGCGCGCGCAGGGAAGGGGGAAGGGAGCGCACGAAGCTACAGGACACGGATCAATACTTGTACCGATTGGTACGCGCAGCAATCGGGGTAGCTACATAGCCGCCATGCGGTATTCGCAAGGACCGGTTCCGTAGCGGAAAGCCTAGTATTTCCACCGCTGGGCGTTTGCAATGAGGAAATCCCGGAACACCTGAATGCGCGCGACCGAACGAAGCTCCTCGGGATATACAAAATAGGCATCCAGCGCCGGCGCGTCGCGCTCGCTAAACAGCCGCACCAGCTTCTCGTTGCCCTCGACGAGATAATCCGGGAGCGTGGCGATGCCGACGCCGTTCTCCACGGCGACTTTCAGTCCGACGACGTTGTTCACCGTCATCGAGGCGGCGCGGGGCTGGCCGCTCGCGCGGCCGATCTCGCTGAGCCAGTTCAGATTGGAAAAATAGCCGGGCACGTTGCCCCCGAGCATCAGAATCCGGTGGCCGTCCAGTTCCTCGGGCGAGCGCGGGTGACCCTTTTTCGCGAGATACTCGGTGGAGGCGTAGGCATGGAAATGCACCGTAAACAGCTTGCGCTGGATGAGATCGGGTTGCACCGGCTGGCGCAGCCGGATCGCGACGTCGGCCTCGCGCATGCCGAGGTCGAGTTCCTCGTCGGTCAGCTGCAGGTGAATGCGGATGTCCGGATAAAGCTCCAGAAATTCGTCGATGCGCGCGGTGAGCCAGAACGAGCCGAGCCCGACCGTGGTGGTCACGCGCATTTCGCCGTTCGGCTTCTCGCGGTTGTCGGTGAGCTTGGTGCGGACCGCTTCGAGCTTCATGAACACGTCATGCGCCGTGCGGAACAGCATTTCGCCCTGTTCGGTCAGAATCAGTCCGCGGGCATGGCGGTGGAAGAGCGGCGCCTTCAGTTCCTGCTCGAGCGCGGAAACCTGGCGGCTCACCGCCGACTGCGAAAGGCCGAGCGCCTCGCCGGCGTGCGTGAAGGAGCCCGCCTCCGCCGCGACGTGGAAGACCTTGAGCTTGTCCCAGTCCATGCCGTTGCTGCTCATTCGGCGGCCTCGCGCTCGCTGCCTTCGGCGGCGAGGAAGCGCTCCGCTTCGAGGGAGGCCATGCAGCCCATGCCGGCCGCGGTGACGGCCTGGCGGAAGACGTCGTCGGTGACGTCGCCGGCCGCAAACAGCCCCGGCACCGAGGTCGCGGTCGAATCCGGCGCGGTCCAGACATAGCCGTTCGGCTTCATTTTCACCTTGCCCACAACGAGTTCGGTCGAGGGCGAGTGGCCGATCGCGATGAAGACGCCGTCGGTCTTGCGCTCGGAAAGCGCACCGGTGCGGACATTCTTCAGCTTCACGCCGGTCACCTTGGCCGGATCGCCGCCGCCGGTGATTTCCTCGACCGCACTATCCCAGACCAGTTCGATCTTGGGGTTCTTGAACAGGCGATCCTGCAAAATGCGCTCGGCGCGGAGCGAGTCGCGGCGATGCACGAGCGTCACCTTGGAGGCGAAGTTCGTGAGAAACAGCGCTTCCTCGACCGCCGTGTTGCCGCCGCCGACGACCACGACATCCTTGTTGCGATAGAAGAAGCCGTCGCAGGTCGCGCAGGCTGAGACGCCAGCGCCGCGATACTGCTGCTCGGAGGGAAGTTCGAGCCACTTGGCCTGCGCGCCGGTCGCGAGAATCACCGTATCGGCGAGATAGACTCCGCCCGACTCAAGCGTGACCCTGAACGGACGCTGCGCGAGGTCGAGTTCCTTGACATGGTCGGCGACAAGCTTGGTGCCGACATGCGCCGCCTGCGCCTTCATCTGCTCCATGAGCCAGGGGCCCTGGATCACGTCAGCGAAGCCCGGATAATTCTCGACGTCGGTGGTGATGGTGAGCTGGCCGCCGGGCTGGATGCCCTCGATCAGCACGGGCTCCAGCATCGCGCGGGCGGCGTAGATCGCCGCCGTATAGCCGGCCGGGCCGGAGCCGATGATGACGACCTTCGCGTGTGTTGCGGACATGGCGGACTTCCCGATGGAGGCATTGAAGCGCCCCGGGTCAGGTGCCCCCCTGAGCCATGCGCTGCACGCATATATCTAGGGTACTGTCCGGTAGCGCCGCAAGCGCAATGCCCAACTTTCAACCGGCTGCTCACGCAATATTGTTTCGCGAGCAGGTTTCATGCTCTAGGGTGCGCGAAAGATTGTTGCGGAGACCGCCTTGCTCGCGAGCCTGGATAAGATCGACTGGCACATCCTTCAGATTCTTCAGGAGGAAGGCCGCATCACCAATGTGGAACTCTCGCGCCGGGTCGGCATTTCGGCGCCGCCCTGCCTGCGCCGGGTGCGGGCGCTGGAAGAGGCGGGAATTATCCGCGGCTATCGCGCGCTCCTGGACGAGAACGCGCTCGGCTACCCGGTGACGGTCTTCGCCATGGTTCACCTTGCGAGCCAGGCGGAGAGCGACCTCAATGCGTTCAACGAGCGGGTGAAGAAGTGGCCGCTGGTGCGCGAGTGCCACATGCTCTCCGGCGAATTCGATTTCATCATGAAATGCGTGGCGCCGGATCTGGCGACGTTTCAGGCCTTCGTCTCCGAACTGACCGCGGCGCCGAACGTGCGCAACGTGAAGACTTCGCTCACGCTCGGCCGCTCGAAAGATGCGCCGAACGTGCCGCTGGAGAAGAAAGTCTGAGAGCTTTCTTGCCTCGTTGTGAGAAGCGCTTGCGCCTCACCCTTCGGACGCCTTGCTTCGCAAGGCTCCTCAGGATGAGGCGCAAGGGCGTCTCGAACCATGCGGTACCTTTCAGCAATCTCTGACGCTCAAATATACTTCGCCACCCACTGCGCAAACACGGACACGAGATTCTGCGCGCGGACGTTTTCGCCCTGCGGCGTGAACATGAAGAGCGAGCGGTCGAAGGGCAGGGTGAGCCGGATCGGCTTCGGTGTGCCGCCCGGCACGATCAGCACGCCGTCGAGGAAATCCGCGCGGTCGACGATGCCAAAACCGGGGTGACGCATGAATTTCGCGTCGAGGATGCGGACGCGCAGCGCGCCCTTGTATTTCCCCGCCACTGCCTTGCGGATTTCGCCGGGCAGGGTGCCGCGCACATAGGCCATGAGCTGCGGCTCGCCGCGCGAAACGGAAGGCGCGATTTCGAGCGTGACGCGCTGGGCCTGCGCCTCGCCGGAAAGAAAAGCGCCGAGCCACAGGCCCAGCGCGAGAAGTGCAAGACGCATTTGCGGGATCAGGCTTCGCGCGCGACCCACTGCGCGAAGGCCTCGATCAGCCGGTAGATGCGGCGCTCGTTGTAATTTTCTGCGTACCACGCGCCCGCCTGGCTCGGCGGCAACTGCACGCGAATGGGAATCGCGCCGCGGCCGGGCACGATCACGACGCCTTCGATGCGGTCGGCGTTCGCGACATCGGCGTCGGAATCGCCGCCGGTCGGGGGAATGCGGAGCCTGCTGATGCGCACGACCAGCTGCCCGCCGTGCCGGCCGAGCCGCGGACCCATCGCCCTTGCGATTTCTTCCGCCAGCATTTTTTGCATCGCGACGGCAAGATGCCGGTGCCCTTTGGCGGAGAGCCGCGAAGTATCGACCGCGACCGAACGATAGGCGGTGTCGCGCGCCTGCGCGGTTTCGGCGTGGCCCGCAAACGCGAGCACGAGCGCTGCGGCGAGAATGACGAGTTGTTTCCGCATCGGCGGTTCCTTTTTTCTGTTTCTATCTTGCGCTGGCCGGATGCGGCCGGTCAGACCCATTCGATCTTCAGGACTTCATAGCCCTTGGCGCCTTTCGGCGTCATGACTTCGACCGACGCACCTTTCTTTTTGCCGATCAGCGCGCGTCCGATCGGCGAGGTGATGGAAATCCTGCCGGCCTTGGCGTCGGCCTCGGTCTCGCCCACGATCTGGAACTTGCGCTGTTCGTCGGTGTCTTCGTCGACCAACGTGACGGTGGCGCCGAAGGTGATGGTGTCGCCGGAAAGCTTGGATACGTCGATCACCTCGGCGCGCGAAATCTTGTCTTCGAGCTCCGCGATGCGGCCCTCGTTCAGCGACTGCTGCTCCTTGGCGGCGTGGTATTCGGCATTCTCCGACAGATCGCCGTGGCTCCGCGCCTCGGAAATCTGCTGGATGATCCGCGGACGATCGACCGACTGGCGCTGGCGCAACTCTGCCTCGAGCTGCGAATAGCCTGCGGCCGTCATCGGAATCTTTTCCATCCTCGTCTCCAGTTCCGGCCGGCCGATAACGCGGCCGACTCAGTAAAGTTCGCCAACCGCGCGCCGGACCTGCCGGCTGCCCGCGATCGAGCGAACCCTAAACGAACGTGCCGTCTTTCCGCGGAGGTTATCCGGCCTTCGCGAAGTAGTGTTGCAGCGCCCGGACCTCCAGATCGCCGGCCAGATAGGCCTTGATGCCCTGCGCTGCAGCAACGGCTCCGGATAGCGTGGTGTAATAGGGCACTTTATGCAAGAGGGCGGCGCGGCGCAGCGAACGGCTGTCCGCCAAAGCCTGCGCACCCTCGGTGGTATTGAAGACCAGCTGGACCTCGCCGTTGGTGATGGCGTCCACGATATGCGGGCGGCCTTCCAGCACCTTGTTGATCTTCTCCGCGGGCAGGCCCTGTTCCTTGAGGTAGCGCAGGGTGCCCGAAGTCGCGATCAGCTTGAAGCCGAGTTCGGACAGCATCTTCAACGAAGGGAGTAGGCGCTGCTTGTCCGTGTCCTTCACCGAAACGAACACGGTGCCGGTCTTCGGCAGGATGGTTCCGCCGCCGAGCTGGCTCTTTGCGAAGGCGACGGCGTAGTCCCGGTCGAGGCCCATGACCTCGCCGGTCGAGCGCATCTCCGGGCCGAGCACGGTATCGACGCCCGGGAAACGCGCGAACGGGAAGACCGCTTCCTTGACCGCGATGTGATCGTATTTCGGCGCCTTCAGGCCCTTCACCTTCTGCACGCCGGCCATCACCAGCGAGGCGATCTTCGCGACCGGAATGCCGATGGTCTTTGCCACGAACGGCACCGTGCGCGAGGCGCGCGGGTTCACTTCAAGGACGTAAATCTTTCCGTCCTTGATCGCGTATTGCACGTTCATGAGGCCGCCGACATCGAGCGCGAGCGCAAGCGCGCGCGTCTCGTCTTCGAGCTGCCTGACGGTTTTCGCATCGAGCGAATGCGTGGGCAGCGAGCAGGCGGAATCGCCGGAGTGGATTCCCGCCTCCTCGATGTGCTCCATAATGCCGGCAACGAAGACGGTTTCGCCGTCGGCCAGCGCGTCGACATCGACTTCGATCGCATCCGAGAGATAGCGGTCGATCAGCACCGGGCTCTTGCCGGAGACGACGACGGCTTCCTTCATGTAGCGCTCGAGCTGGGTCGCGTCGTGAACGATTTCCATGGCGCGGCCGCCGAGCACATAGGACGGGCGGATCACGACCGGGTAGCCGATCTTCTCCGCGATCTCGCGCGCCTCTTTCGCGGATTTGGCGATGCCGTTCTCGGGCTGGAGCAGGTTGAGTTTCTCCAGAAGCTGCTTGAAGCGGTCGCGGTCTTCGGCAAGGTCGATCGCATCGGGCGAGGTGCCGAGGATTTTCACCTCGGCCTTTTCCAGCGCGTCGGCGAGCTTCAGCGGCGTCTGGCCGCCGAACTGCACGATCGCGCCGTGCAGCACGCCGTTGGTGCGCTCGCGGTCGAGAATCTCGATCACGTCTTCGGCGGTGAGCGGCTCGAAATAGAGGCGATCCGAGGTGTCGTAATCGGTCGACACCGTTTCCGGATTGCAGTTGATCATGATGGTCTCAAACCCGGCATCGCGCAGCGCGAAGGCAGCGTGGCAGCAGCAGTAATCGAATTCGATGCCCTGGCCGATGCGGTTCGGGCCGCCGCCGAGGATCGCGACTTTCTTCTTGGCGGAGACCTTCGCTTCGTCGGCAGGCGCACCCGCAAACGGCATCTCGTAGGTCGAATACATATAGGCCGTGGGCGATGCGAACTCGGCAGCGCAGGTGTCGATGCGCTTGTAGACCGGGCGCACGCCCATCGCGCGGCGCTTCTTCGCGACCTCGGCTTCCGACATGCCGGTCAGCTTCGCAAGGCGCGCGTCGGAGAAGCCCTGCGCTTTCAATTTCCGCATCGGGCCTGCGGTTGTGGGCAAGCCTTTCGTCTTCACCTCGGCTTCGAGATCGACGATGGCGCGGAGCTGATCCAGAAACCACGGGTCGATCTTGCAGGCGTTGAAGATTTCCTCGTTGGTGGTGCCGAGGCGCATGGCCTGCGCCACTTTCAGCAAGCGATCCGGCGTCGGCCGGCCGAGCGCCGCGCGGATCGCGTTCTTGTCGTCGCCCTGGCCAAGTCCTTCGATCTCGATCTCGTCGAGGCCGGAAAGGCCGGTCTCCAGCGAGCGCAACGCTTTCTGCAAACTTTCGCGGAAGGTGCGGCCGATGGCCATGGCTTCGCCGACCGACTTCATCGAGGTCGTGAGCACGTTGAAGTTCGGATCGCTCGACGGGAATTTCTCGAAGGCGAAGCGCGGAATCTTCGTGACCACATAGTCGATGGTCGGCTCGAAGGAGGCGGGCGTGGCGCCGCCGGTGATGTCGTTTGCGATTTCGTCCAGCGTGTAGCCGACCGCGAGTTTCGCCGCGACCTTCGCGATCGGGAAGCCGGTGGCCTTCGAGGCGAGGGCGGAGGAGCGCGACACGCGCGGGTTCATTTCGATCACGATGAGGCGGCCGTCGGCGGGATTCACCGCGAACTGCACGTTGGAGCCGCCGGTCTCGACGCCGATTTCGCGCAGCACCGCGAGCGAGGCGTCGCGCATGATCTGGTATTCCTTGTCGGTCAGCGTCAGCGCGGGCGCGACCGTGATGCTGTCGCCCGTGTGCACGCCCATCGGGTCGAGGTTCTCGATCGAGCAGACAATGATGCAGTTGTCCTTCTTGTCGCGGACAACCTCCATCTCGTATTCCTTCCAGCCGAGCACCGACTGTTCGATCAGCACTTCGTTGGTGGGCGAGGCGTCGATGCCGCGCTCGACGATCTCGATGAATTCGGCCCTGTTGTAGGCGATGCCGCCGCCGGTTCCGCCCATCGTGAACGAGGGGCGGATGATCGCGGGCAGACCGATGTCGTTCAGCGCGTCGAGCGCCTGCGCGAGCGTCTTGATCTGGTGCGAGCGCGGCGTTTCGAGCCCGATTTTGGTCATGGCCTCGCGGAAGCGCTCGCGGTCTTCGGCCTTGTCGATGGCGTCTGCGGTCGCGCCGATCATCTCGACGTTGTATTTTTCGAGCACGCCCATCTTGCGCAGCGACAGCGCGGTGTTGAGCGCAGTCTGGCCGCCCATGGTCGGCAGCAGCGCGTCGGGGCGCTCCTTCTCGATGATCTTTGCGACGATTTCCGGCGTGATGGGTTCGATGTAGGTCGCGTCGGCAAGCTCCGGGTCGGTCATGATCGTCGCCGGATTGGAATTCACCAGCACGATCCGGTAGCCCTCTTCTTTCAGCGCCTTGCACGCCTGCGTGCCGGAATAATCGAACTCGCAGGCCTGGCCGATCACGATGGGACCGGCGCCGATAATCAGGATCGATTTGATGTCGGTGCGTTTGGGCATCAGCTCTTGATCGCTCTCCCCGCCGGCGAGAGGAGTTGAATGAGGGCACAAAAAAAGGCCGCGCGGTCGCGCGTCCTTTCCATCCTCGCGGAAGCTCGGGTAGCGAATGCAGGCCCGCGGCTGGCCGGGGTCTTAGACCAGATTCGGAAGGCAAGGAAGCCTAAAGAGCGCCGCCCACAGGCCGCTTTTCATGCAGATCGCAGGGCGCGCGCGGGCGCCCGAACCACGCGGAATTTACTGCGAAAATCGCGGTTCCCCATTGAGGCGCTGTACGCCCTGCGACAGACTGCGCACCCGTAAATTCAGGGGAAGCCCGCAATGCGCTGGGACTGGGTCGCCTACGGCGTTCTCGCCGCCGTTCTCGTCTACGCCGTCATCGTCTTCAACCGCCTCGTCCGTCAGCGCAACGTCGTGCGCGAGGCCTGGAGCGGCATCGACGTGCAGCTCAGGCGCCGCACCGATCTGGTACCGGCGCTGGTCGAGACCGTGAAGGGCTATGCCACGCATGAGCGGACGCTGCTCGAAGAAGTCACGCAGAAGCGCGCTCTCAGCATCGACGCGCAGGCGCAGGGTAATGTCGCGCAGAACGCGCAGGCAACCCAGCAGCTCGGCTCGGCGGTCGGGCGGCTGATCGCGGTCGCGGAGGCCTATCCGCAGCTGAAAGCGAACGAGAACTTTCTGAAATTGCAGGAGCAGCTCTCCGAGATCGAGGAGCAGCTTCAATATGCGCGACGCTATTACAACGGCGCGGTGCGCAACCTCAATATCTCGATCCAGTCGTTCCCGGAAATGCTGATCGCGCGGCCGCTCGGCTTCTCCGAGCGGCCGTTCTTCGAACTCGACGACCGCGCGCAAGGCGCAAATCCGAATATCTCGTTCGAGCGGAGAGCGTGAACATGCGCCGCATTCTCTTTGCCGCTCTCGTTTTATTCGCCGCGCAGGTTCCGGGGCAGGCGCAGGAGCGCATCCTCAATTTCATCAGCGACGTCACGGTGCTTGCGAACGGCGACCTCGACGTTACCGAGACGATCACGATTCAGGCCGAAGGCAGCCAGTTCCGGCGCGGCATCTTCCGCGACTTCCCGACCAGCTACCGCCGCCGCTCCGACGGCACCAACGTGATCGTCGGCTTCGAGGTGATTTCGGTCACGCGCAACGGCAGGCCGGAGCCGTATCGAACCGAAAGCTATTCCAACGGCGTGCGCACGCGCATCGGCAGCGCGGATGTGTTCATCCCGCGCGGCCAGAACACCTATGCGATCCGCTACCGCACAACGCGCCAGATCGGGTTCTTCGAGAAGTTCGACGAACTCTACTGGAACGCGACCGGCAACGGCTGGGCGTTTACGATCGAATCCGCCGAGGCGCGGATCACGCTGCCCGCCGGCGCGCAGATCGGGCAGAATGCGCTCTATACCGGTCCGCAAGGCGCGAACGGCAAGGATGCGCAGGTCGTCGAGCAGACAGCGAACCGCATCGTCTGGCGCACCACGCGCCGCCTGCCGCCGTTCAACGGCCTCACCGTCGCGGTCGCGTGGCAGAAGGGCATCGTCGCTCCGCCGAGCGGCGCGCAGCAGGCGGTTTATTTTCTGCAGGACAACCTGCCGATCCTCGCCGCGCTGATCGGCGTCATCGGAATCGGTTTCTATTATCTTTCGGCCTGGTCGCGGGTCGGGCGCGACCCGCCGGCCGGCACGATCATTCCGCTATTCGCGCCGCCGAACGACATGTCGCCGGCCGCGGTGCGCTACGTCGACCAGATGAGTTTCGACAATCGCGCCTTTACCGCCGCCATCGTCGATCTCGGCGTGAAGGGACATATCCGTATCGACGAGACGCCGAGCTTCTCGCAAATCTCGAAGCGCGCCGGCGGCGAGCCGCTGAAGCTCGCCGAGAACGAGATGCACACGCAACTCTTCGCAGGCGGCTCTCCGGTCGCGCTCGCGCAGGCCAATCACAAGATCGTCGGCGGGGCGAAGACCGCGCTCGAGAACCGCCTCTCCGCGCAATACAACGGCGTGCTGTTCAACAACAACTACGGCTGGTCGATCCTCGGTTTTCTGCTCGCGCTTATTGCGATCGGGACGATGATATTCGCGATCGTATCGACCAAGGCCGGCGACGACGTCGCCGCCGGCGTTATGGGCATTCTGATCCCGTGCGGGCTTCTGCTGGTCGCCTGCGGCGTGACGATGGCGGGCTTCAGCTCACACAAGCGCTGGAACGGCTGGATCATCACCGGGAGCATCCTGTGGCTCCTGATCGCGGCGGGCGGTCTTGCCTTCATCTATTCCCTCGGCGGCGGCGTGAACCTCAACCTGATGATCCCCGCGCTCGCCTCGTATCTGATCCTTTCGCTTGCGCTGTTCGGCTTCTATCTCTTGAAGGCGCCGAGCCGCGAAGGGCAGCAGATCCGCGACCAGATCGCGGGCTTCCGGGAATATCTCGGCGTCGCGGAAGAGGACCGGCTGAACTTCATGCATCCGCCGAAGAAGACGCCCGAACTTTTCGAGAAATTCCTGCCCTATGCGATCGCGCTCGACGTCGAGAACGAATGGGGCAAGAAGTTCGCGGGGGTGCTGGCGGCGGCAGCCGCGGCGGGAGCGGGCGGTTACGCCTGGTATCACGGCAAGCGCGACTGGAGCCGCGACCCGGCGGGGTTCTCCAGCCATCTCGGCAGCGCGGTCGCATCGGCGATTTCGTCGGCATCGACCGCGCCCGGCTCGTCGAGCGGTTCGGGCGGCGGCGGTTCTTCCGGCGGCGGAGGCGGCGGCGGGGGCGGCGGGGGCTGGTGAGCCGCCGCTTCAAAGGATGATCCGCAGACTCTTTGTTTCGCTCTTTCTGCTCGCGGTGCTCGGCAACGCGGCCTCGGGTGTCGAGCGCATCCGGCTGTTCGACAGCGAAGTCGACGTGCAGGCCAACGGCGATCTCCTCGTCACCGAGCGGATCACGGTCGAGGCGGAATTGCGCGAAATCCGGCGCGGCATCCTGCGCGATTTTCCGACGACCTATGCGCTGCCGGACGGGCGCCGCGTCGTGGTCGGCTTCGAGTTGATCTCGGTCCAGCGCAACGGCAGGAGCGAGCCCTATTCGGTCGAGAGCCTTTATAACGGCAAGCGTATCCGCATCGGCAGCGCCTCGGCGCTGCTCGGCGCCGGCACGCATACCTACACCATCCGATACCGCACCACGCGGCAGATCGGCTTTTATCCCGCGTTCGACGAACTCTACTGGAACGTGACCGGCACCGGCTGGACCTTCGAGATCGAAAGCGCGGTCGCCACCATCCGGTTGCCGGAAGGCGCGCAGATTCAGGCGCGCTCGTTCTACACCGGGGCGCAGGGCGAGAAGGGGCAGAACGCGCGCATCGTCGGCGACAGCGGCAACGTCATCGTCTTTCGCACGACGCAACCGCTGCCGCGCGCGCACGGACTGACGGTGGCGATCGCATGGCAGAAAGGCATCGTCTCGCCGCCGGGGCCGCTGCTCGCCGCGCGCTATTTCCTCTTCGACAACATTGCGGTCTCGCTTTCGGCGCTCGGCTTCGCGATGGTGTTCTTCTATTTCTTCTACCAGTGGTTCCGCTACGGGCGCGATCCGGCCAAGGGCACGATCATTCCGGTGTTCGAGCCGCCCGCCGGCATGTCCGCGGCCGGGATGCGCTTCGTCGACAAATACGCGAACTTCGACAACAAGACCTTCACCGCCGCGATCGTGGAGCTCGGCGTCAAGGGTCACCTGAAGATCGTCGAGGAGAAAGCCGGCACGCGGGTCGAAAAGCAGGAAGGCGGCAAACGGATCTACGACGGCGAAGAGGCGGTGAAGCGGCACCTCTTCACCAAGAAGAATTCGCTGGCGCTGGTGCAGAGCAATCACGCGCAGGTCGGCGGCGCCCGCGACGCGCTGAAATCCAATCTCAAGCGGCTTTACGACGATCTGTTCCGCAACAACTACGGCAAGTGGGGTTTCGGCCTGCTGCTCACTTTCGTCGCGGTCGTGCTGTGTCTCACCGGGATCGGTATCCAGTTCAGCAGCCGCTACGCTTCCGACGCTTTCATCGGCACGCTTTTGCCGATCATTCCCCTGCTGCTCGCGTCGTTCGCGCTGAACAACGGTTTTACCGCACGCGAAGACAACGGTTTCCTGATCGGCGCCGGCGTGATCTTCGGGATCGTTCCGGCCGCGCTCGGGCTGCTCTATGTCTGGTGGAGCGTGGACGGATTCTATGAGCTGGTTCCGACGATCTGCGCGTTTGCCTCGGTCATGCTCTGCGCCTTCTATCTGGAATGGATGGAGGCGCCGACCGGCGAGGGGCGCCGCCTGCTCGATCACATCGAGGGCTTCCGCGAATATCTGAGCACTGCCGACGAGGGATCGCGGCTCGAGGCGCTCAATCCGCCTGCGAAGACGCCGGAGCTGTTCGAGCGGATGCTGCCTTATGCGATCGCGCTCGATGTCGAGAATTCATGGGCGGAAAAGTTCAAGAACGTGCTCGCCGCTGCGGCGCTCGCGCCGGCCGCGGCTGCGGCTTCGGGTGCTGCGGTTTCGCACTGGTATTCCGGCAGCCGCGACTGGGGCAGGGACGCCGGCGGTGTCGCGAGCGCGGTGTCGTCGAGTCTCACGACGGCGGTCGCCTCTTCTTCGGTCGCCCCGGGTACGAGTTCGAGTTACAGCGGCTCGAGTTCGAGCTACTCGAGCTCCAGCGGCGGCAGTTTCGGAGGTGGTTCCTCGGGTGGCGGCGGTGGTGGTGGCGGCGGAAGCGGGTGGTAATCAGCCCGCGAGCGCCGGGTTCTTCTGCGCGCGGAACGCCATGCGGCCCTGGTTGTGACCGAGGTTGGGGCGAAGGCGTGCGGCGTCGTAGCCCGCTTCGGCAAGTAACGTCAGCATTTCCGCTTCGTCGTAGGTGGTAAGGCCAAGCTCCGCGCGCAGCTTGCGATAGTCGGAGAGCGTCGTCTTCACGAGGCCGATGAAGGCGGCGGTGAGAAATCCATTCGCCGCGGCGAAGCGCAGCAGCGAAAGCGCGTCGGCAATCGCGCTCTGCTTCGGGCTGATGACGTCGGCGACCACAAGCGTGCCGCCGGGCGAGAGCAGCCTGCGCCAGACTTTCAGGAGTGCCAGCAGTTCGCCGCGCTTGAGATACTGAATCAGCGAGTTCGCCACGATCAGATCGAGGCTTTCGGGCTCCATGGCCGCGACGTCTTCCGGCGTCGTAACCGCGATGTTTGCGATCCTGCCGAAGCGTTCTTTCAGCCGTGTGCGCACCGTGGGCGCCGCCTCGCACAGATAAAGCGTCGCGCAATGCGCGGCGATCCGGTCCGCGTGCAGCGCCTCACCGCAACCATAGTCGAGCACGCGCGCCTGCTTCCCCGGCAGCAAACGGACGATGTCATCGGCGATGTTCGCGTAATGCACGTCGAAATGACGGGCATTGACGTAGATCGGGTGGTCGGAATCCCAGTATGAAATCCAGTCGCGCATTCGCGGCGGCACCGATTGGCGGGAACGATGCCGACCGGATAGCATGGCGGAAGCGATTCACGAAAGGACGGCCCATGCGCATCCGGGCCATATTTGCGGCGATTGCGGTTGCAGCGGCCCTTCCTGCACAGGCTTTCGAGAACGAACTGCTCGGCAAGCGCGATATCGACGTGCCCGAATTCAAAAGCGAGCAGGGCATGATCCTGTTAGACGACAAGGGCGAGCAGACGGAATTCGCGATCGAGTACGGCAGCTATAAAAAGAACGCCGTGCTGCTCTTGCTGCGCGATACCGGCGAGCGGACCAAGACGGAGTCGATCGTTTTCGAGATCGTCCAGGTGTTGCGCGTGCAGAAGCCGAAAGGGCTCGATCTCTATACGGTCGGCTGCTACCTGAAGCCGGGGCCGGATGCGCCGCCGGGGCAGTATGTGCTTGCCTTCGCGGCCTTCAAGGCGGACGGCGACGGCACGCCGAGCGCGCTCCGGGGCGCGTGGATGTTCGACTGGAAGACGAAGAAAATCGTGCCGGTTCCCGAAGCCGGGGTCGATTGCCGGGAACCGGGCGATTGATGCCCGCGTTGCTCCTTCATTCACGAAGGAGGAACCGATGGCCACCTGTCACACCTGCGGAAACGACTACGACAAGTCCTTCGACGTCGTTCATTCCGGCAAGAAATTCACCTTCGACAGCTTCGAATGTGCGATCCAGGCGCTGGCGCCTGTCTGCGCGCATTGCAGCTGCCGCATCATCGGGCACGGCATGGAGGCGGACGGGAAATTCTATTGCTGCGACCACTGCGCAGAAAAATCCGGCGTGAAGGGCCTGAAGGACCGCATCTGATGCCGGCGATCGGCCGCGTGCTGGAAACCGCGCTCTACACCGCGAACCTGCAGCGCGCACGTGCCTTCTATGAAGGTTCGCTCGGGCTGAAGCCTATGGTCGAGGACGGCCGCATGAGCGCCTATGCGCTCGGCGAAACGGTCCTGCTTCTGTTCAGGCGCGGCGATTCCAACATCCCGGTAAGGCTGCCGGGCGGCACCATTCCGCCGCACGACGGCCGCGGGCCGATGCATGTCGCATTCGCCGTAGCGAAAGAAGAACTCGGCGAGTGGCAGACGCTGCTCGAAAGCTACGCCATCGAGATCGAGGGCCGCATGCAATGGCCGAAGGGCGGCGAGAGTATCTATTTCCGCGACCCGGACGGAAACCTGCTCGAATTTGCGACGCCGGGCCTCTGGGAGAACTACTGATGCTCCGAGCTAAGGCTGCGCGGTAACGCGGTCATAGGCTTCATAGGCCGCCATGCCCGCCGCCACCGCCGCGAAGAAGACGAAGGCCGGCCCGCTCGCAAAGCCGAGGTTGAAGATCGCAGGTCCCGGGCAAACGCCCGACAAGCCCCAGCCCACGCCGAAGATCGCAGCACCCGCCAGCAGCCGCGGATCGATCCGCGTCCGCTCCGGAATATGCAGCGGATCGCCGAAGACCGCCTTGCCGCGCCTGTGCGCCAGAACGAATCCGATCGCGGAAAAAGGAAGCGCCCCGCCCATCACGAAGGCCAGCGAGGGGTCCCACTTGCCGGCGAGATCGAGGAAGCCGAGCACCTTGGCGGGAAGGTACATGCCGGAAACCAGCAGGCCTGTACCGAAGATCAGACCGATAGCGAATGCGACCGCGTATTTCATGACGCAACTCCCGCGAACGCGTGACGCACGGCAAAGACGCTGGCGAAGCCCGCCAGCATGAAGACCAGCGTCGCCGCGATCGAGCGCGCCGAGAGCCGCGATATGCCGCACACGCCGTGGCCGCTGGTGCAGCCGCTGCCCATGCGGGTGCCGACGCCGACCAGAAGCCCAGCAACGATCAGCGTCGCCGTGCCGGCGAAAAAGACCGGCCGCGGCGCGCCGAAGGCGGCTGCGGCGAGCGCGGGCGCGATCAGGCCCGCCAGAAAGCTCAGGCGCCACGGCGCGTCGGAAAGCGAGCGAAACAGCCCGCCCACGATATTGCTCGCGCCCATGACACGGCCGTTGAAATTGATCAGCAATGCCGCGGCGATGCCGATCAGCGCGCCGCCCGCAAGCGCGGACCAGGGCGTGAAGTTGAGCCAGTCGATCTGCATAAGAAGCGTCTCCTATTGCCGCGTATTCAAACGCGGCGCGATTTCAATGGTTGCATGGTGCTAGCGCCGCCAGTTCCGGTATTCCGGAACGTGCTCGCTCATGAAGTCGAACAGCCACACCATACGGTCGCAGAGCCAGAGCTTGAAGACGATCACCGCGATGCCGCCTGCGACATAGGCGAACGGCTCGGCGGCGATCAGGCCCGCGGCCATGAACAGCACGCCGACCGCCGAGCCGATCCCGAGCAGCGTAATCACGTTGGTATGTTCGAGCGGCACCGGCTGCAGCATGCGCATCAAATAGACGCGCTCGCCGAGTACCGCACGCGAGGCCCAGCTTTGCGTGGATGCGGGCGGCGGAAAGATGCGCGGATTGAGCCAGAGCCATATGGCGAGCAGACCGACCGGAATTAGACAATACCAGCCGATCCAGTGTGCGCTCCAGAGCGCGAGCATGAGCAGCGGAAAGCTCGCGAAGCGGGTCCATACGCTCCATGGATTGGCGTGACGTTCCCAGGCGCGCTCGTCCATCTGAAAGAAGGCGGCGAGGAACCGGAAGAAGCCGACCATCGCCGGGCGCTCAGTTCTTCTGCAACGAGAACAGAAACTGGCAGACGATATTGCCGCGCAGGGTGAGCGTGCCGAGCGAGCGGTCCTCCGTGGCGATCTGGCCGTTCCATTCCAGCGACAGGCGGTCCGAGGCGGTCGCGATCATGCCGCCGACGATAAAGCGCCCGCTGTTGCTGATGACGCCGTCGAAGGCGCGTTGCGCGCGCGGGCTGTAGACGCGGATCGAATTGCCTTTGACTTCGGCCCAGAACTCCGTGCTCTCGCCGCAGTTGTCGCCGCCGGCCAGCGTGAGCTTGCCGTCGTAGCGGCCGTCGAAGGACTGCGCAGCCGCCGGAACCGCGATGAGCAGCGCAAGGGCGGCGGCAAGTCCGATCGTGATCGCGTTCCGCTTCATGCCGCGGCCAGTCTAGCCGCTTTCGGGCCCGCCTCGCAAAAAAAAGCGGCAGGCGTCAGTTCGCGCGCAAGGAGAGCAGGAACTGGCACAGGCTGTCGCCGCGGCGAACGAGCAACGAACCAAGCCCGCTTTTGCTCGCGAGAATCTGCGCGCGCCATTCCAGCGTGGCCTTGCCGCGCCCGTTACCGCGCACGAAGAACTGCCCGTCGCTGCCGATCTCGCCTTCGAGCGTTTTCTCGGCGCGCGGGCTCGTGACGCGGATGATCCTGCCTTTTATCTCGGCCTGAAACTTTTCGGTCTTGTTGCCGCAATCGCCTCCGTCGCGCGTGAGCAGCAGGGTGCCGTCATAGCGGCCGTCGAAGGATTGGGCGGAGGCGGGAAGGGCAAGCAACAAAAGGAACAGGAGAATTACGAATGAGCGGAATTGCATAAGCATCTCTTTATCCCTCTGTCGCAAAGGAGAGGGAAAGCAGATTACATTTTCTTATTCTTCTTCATCAGATCCGCGAAGCGCTCGAACAGGTAGCGCGAGTCGCGCGGGCCGGGAGACGCTTCCGGGTGATACTGCACCGAGAAGGCCGGCTTGCTTTTGAGCGCGATGCCCGCGTTGGAACCGTCGAACAGCGAGACGTGCGTTTCCTCGGCGTCGGCCGGCAGCGTGTCGCGATCGACCGCGAAGCCGTGGTTCATCGAGGTGATCTCGACCTTGCCGGTGGTTTTGTCTTTCACAGGATGGTTTGCGCCGTGATGGCCCTGATGCATCTTCATGGTCTTCGCGCCGATCGCGAGACCGAGCATCTGATGGCCTAAGCAGATGCCGAAGGTCGGCGTGCCGCTGTCGATCAGTTTCCGGATCACCGGCACGGCATATTTTCCGGTCGCCGCGGGATCGCCCGGGCCGTTCGACAAAAACACGCCGTCCGGCTTCATTGCGAGAATATCCTCGGCGGAGGTCGTCGCCGGCACCACCGTCACCTTGCATTTGTTCGCGGCGAGAAGGCGCAGAATGTTGCGCTTGATGCCGTAGTCGATGCACACGACGTTGTATTCGGGATTTTCCTCGCGGCCGTAGCCCTTGCCCCACTCCCACGGCGTCTCGTCCCAGGAATAGCGCTGCGCGGTGGTCACCGTCGGCACCAGATCCATGCCGTCCAGGCCCGGCCATTCGCGCGCCTGCTTCTTCAGCGTTTCGAGATCGAACTTGCCGTCCGGCGCATGTGCGATCACGCCGTTCGGCATGCCTTTCTCGCGAATGAGCGAAGTCAAGGCGCGGGTGTCGATGCCGGCTAGCCCCACGATGCCGCGCGCCTTGAGCCAGGCGTCAAGATGGCGCGTCGCGCGATAGTTCGACGGATCGGTGATGTCGGCCTGCAGCACGACGCCGCGTGCGCCGAGCACGGCCGCCATGTTTACGGTTTCGATGTCCTCGTCATTGACGCCGACATTGCCGATATGCGGGAAGGTGAAAGTGATGATCTGGCCGGCATAGGAAGGGTCGGTCAGCACCTCCTGATAGCCGGTCATCGCGGTGTTGAAGCACACTTCGCCGACCTGGCTGCCGGTTGCACCGAGGCCGAAGCCTTCCAGCACCGTGCCGTCAGCCAGCACCAAAAGGGCCGTGGGCTTTTCTTCGGCCCAGCCGTTCGTCGCTTGTTTCGGGTTCATAAGCGGCCTAAATAGCGGCGAGTCCCAGATATATAAAGTGAAAAGTTACTTGGAGCGGACGTGCCGGGATTTCAGCCGATTCTCCAGTCGATCCTTACGTGCCCGCATTGCGGCCATCAATCGCCGGAAACAATGCCGGAAAATTCCTGTGCTATCCGCTATGTCTGCAAGGCCTGTGGAAAGACGCTGACGCCGCTGGAGGGCGATTGCTGCGTTTTCTGCTCCTATGGCTCCATGCCGTGCCCGCCCGTGCAGCGCGAGCGGTGCTGACCAGTTTCGAAGCGAGGAACGATGCTACGCGATCAGATCAACAGCGCCTTGAAAGACGCGATGAAATCCGGCGAGAAGCTGAAGCTTTCCACGCTCCGGCTGGTGAATGCCGCGATCAAGAACGCGGATATCGAGGCGCGCGGGCAGGGCAAAGGCCCGCTCGACGACGCGGCGCTGCTCGGCCTGCTCCAGAAAATGATCAAACAGCGGCAGGAATCGGTCGAGCTTTACGAGAAGGGCGGCCGCGCGGAACTCGCCGCCGGCGAGCGCGGCGAGATCGAGGTGATCCAGGGCTTCCTGCCGAAGCAGATGTCGGACGCCGAGGTCGAGGCCGCAATCAAGGCCGCGGTCGCCGAGACCGGTGCCGCGTCCGTGAAAGACATGGGCAAGGTGATCGGCGTGCTGCGCGGCAAATACGCGGGCCAGATGGACTTCGGGCGTGCCAGCGGACTCGTGAAGGCGGCGCTGTCGAACTAAATCGAAAGCCGTTCCGCTGCGCGTAATGGGGCGGACTTGGTGAAAGCGGCGCTGTCGAATTTGCTACTCGTCATGCCCGGCACTCGGGTCCGGCTTCGCCGGCCCGAGCACAAGCCCGGCCATGACGAAATTAGCGCCTGTCATGCTATTAAGGGCGTATGACACGGCAAGTCCGCAACATCCTCTTCATCATGTGCGACCAGCTGCGCTGGGATTACCTGTCCTGCGCCGGACATCCCACGCTGCAGACGCCGAACATCGACAGGCTCGCCGCAAAGGGCGTGCGCTTCTCGCGCGCCTATGTGCAGTCGCCGGTCTGCGGCGCGTCGCGCATGAGCTTCTACACCGGGCGCTATGTCGACTCGCACGGCGCATCCTGGAACAATTTTCCGCTGAAGGTCGGCGAGCTCACGCTCGGCGACTACCTGCGCCCGCTCGGCATGGACGCGGTCTTGATCGGCAAGACGCACATGAAAGCGGATAAAGAAGGCATGGATCGGCTCGGCATCGATCCTGAGTCCATCATCGGCGTGCGCGTTTCCGAATGCGGCTTCGATCCTTACGAGCGCGACGACGGTCTGCATGCGCTCGGGCCGGACGGCCGCTATGACCCGAAGATTCCGAAATACAACCAGTACCTGAACGACAAAGGTTACGGTGGCGACAACCCGTGGCACGACTGGGCCAATGCCGCGCAGGGCGACGGCAATGCGCTCGCCTCCGGCTGGGCCATGCGCCACGCGCGCAAGCCTGCGCGCGTCGCGGAAGAAGATTCCGAGACGCCCTACATGACGCGGCGCGCGATCGAATTCATGCAAGACGCGAAGGCGCCGTGGTGCCTGCATCTCTCTTATATAAAGCCGCACTGGCCCTACATCGCGCCGGAGCCCTACAACTCGATGTACGGCGCGAAGGATCTCGTTCCGGTCGTGCGCTCGGAGGAGGAACGCCGCGACCCGCATCCGGTCTATCGCGAGTTCATGAAACATCGCGTGAGCAACATCTTCTCGCGCGACGAGGTGCGCGAGGAAGTCGTGCCCGTGTATATGGGCCTCATCAAGCAGATCGACGACCAGCTCGGCGTGCTCTTCAAGTATATGGAAGAGAACGGGCTAATGCAGAACACGATGATCGTGTTCACATCCGATCACGGCGACTATCTCGGCGATCACTGGATGGGCGAGAAGGATCTCTTTCACGAGCCTTCGGTGAAGATTCCGCTGATCGTCTATGACCCGTCGGCGCCGGAGCCGGCACGAGGGAAAGTCTGCGACGAGCTGGTCGAATCCATCGACCTCGTGCCGACTTTTCTGGACTTCGCGGGCGGGGACCCGGCGGAGCAGTCGCACCGGCTCGAAGGCCGCTCGCTCATGCCGTTTCTGCGCGGCGAGCCGCCCGCGCATTGGCGGCGCTTCGCGATCTCCGAATACGACTATTCGATGTTTCCGGCGGCCGCGAACCTGAACGTCGCGCCGCGCGACGCGCGGCTGTTCATGGTGACGGACAAGCGCTGGAAATACATCCACGCCATCGGCTTCCGGCCGATGCTCTACGATCTCGAAAACGATCCGAACGAGTTTCGCGATCTCGGCGCGGATCCGGCATATGAATCGGAGCGCAACCGTCTCGCTTCCGTGCTGCACGCCTGGGGCTTGCGGCTCTCGCAGCGCACGACGAAATCGGAGAGCGAGATTCTGCGCGGGCGCGGCAAGTCGGTACGCAAGGGCATCCTGATCGGGATCTGGGACGAGAAGGAAATTCCCGACGAGCTCTGGAGCGGCTATCTCGGCGGCGGCGCACCACCAGGGAAAGGCTAGATCACACCCTCGGGCAGCCGCTTCTCGATTTCGTAGCCGATGCGCGATGCCGCCGCCTGCACCTTGGCGAGATAGCGCTTCACCACCGTCTGCTCGTTCTGGGCGGAAATCGTCCATACCAGGCTCACGCAGGCGATCACGCGCCCGCGCATCATGACCGGCACGGCCACGCCGTTGGTCTTGTCCTCGCCTTCCGCGCGCAGCGTGAAACCCGGCACGCGCGTTCCGTAACCCTTGCTTCGCGTTTCCTCGATGATCCTGGCGACGGTTTCGGGCTCGCGCGCCGCGCGATCGAACGGGTTCTCGGAGCGGCGCAACTCGGCAATGATCTTCTCGCGCTCGGCATCGGTGCAGAAGGCAAGCCAGGCGCGGCCGAGACCGGTCTGCAACATCGGCACGCGGTAGCCGATGCCGGTCATGTTCACGGCGTAGGGCGTCTTCTTCCGCGTCGTTTCCAGAATGTGCATCATGCCGCGGTGGTAGACCGCGAGGTCGGAGGGCCAGGCGATGCGGCTGCAGAGGTCGTCGAGCACTTCGCCGCCGACGTCGAGCAGCAGGTCGTGCAGCTGCGACTGCGGGGTTTCGGATTTGCGCGCCGCGCGGCGCCAAGCGCCGTCGGTGAGGCGGCGGCGCGCATAGCCGTTCTCCTCGAGCGTGAGCAGAATACGAAGCAGCGTCGGCTTCGGCAGCTTGGTTTCGCGATGCAGGTCGCGCAGCGCCAGACCTTCAGTGCGCTCGAGCGCCCGCAGCACGGAGAGCCCGCGCTCCAGTCCGCGCATGGTTTCCTTGCCCATACTTTCCTCCCGGCCCGATACTGGCCGCTCCGGCGCGCCGCCGCAACGTTCCGGCAGCCGGAACGGATCGAATTTCATTGCGGCGTGCCGCTTTTCCTGTGGCCTGATCGCGCGATCAAAAGACGTCAAAAAAGTCAGAGGGAGGGAGACATGCATAGACGGGCAATTTTGTGCGCTGCATTGGCGGCGGCACTCGGACTGGCGGCAGCGCCCGCGCAGGCGCAGCTCGCCGAGAAGCCCATTCGCATCGTGTTTCCGTACGCCGCCGGCGGTGCGGGCGATGCGCTGGCGCGGCTGCTCGCGGAAGAACTGCGGCAAGGCATGAACCGTCCGGTGATCGTGGAAAACAAGACGGGTGCGGCGGGCCGTCTCGGCGTTCTCGAAGTCGTGAAGGCCGAAAAGGACGGCGACACCATCCTGCTCACGCCGATCGCGCCGACCGCTGTGCATCAGCATGTGTTCGACGACCTTCCGTACAATCCCGACAAGGATCTGGTGCCGGTCGCCCAGATTTCCAAGTTCGAGTTCGGAATCGCGGTGGGTCCGGAAGTGCCCGCCAAGAACCTCAAGGAACTCGTCGCCTGGATGAAAGCGAACCCGAAAAAGGCCAGCTTCGGGTCGCCGGGTGCGGGCGCGCTGCCGCACTTCTTCGGCATTCTTTTCGGCAAGGCCGCCGGCGTCGAACTGGAACATGTCGGCTATCGCGGCTCCGCGGTCGCACTTGCCGACGTGCTGGGCGGACAGATTCCGATCATTGTGACGACGACCAGCGACCTGCTCGGCGCGCACAAAGGCGGCAAGATCCGCATCCTCGCGACTTCGGATTCGGAGCGCTCGCCGCTGGTGCCGGAAGTCCCGACCTTCAAGGAGTCTGGCTACGACATCGTGGGGACATCCTGGTACGCCGTCTATGCGCCGGCCGGTACGCCGAACGCGATCGTCCAGCGTTACTCGAAGATATTCTCGGATGCGCTCAAGAAGCCGGAACTGAAGAAGCGTTTGCTGGAGCTTGGGCTCTATGCAACCGGCTCTACGCCTGAGGAAATAGCTGCAATCCACAAGAAGGACTCCGCCTTCTGGGGCGAAGCGGTAAAACTTTCCGGCTTCAAGGCCGCCAAGCAGTAAATACCCTGCCGTTCGCGGCAGTTCGCGCAGCCCGCCGCCCGCGCTTTATCCACGCGGGCGGTTGGCGTTTCCCGCGCAGCGGGGTAGAAACGCCGCGCTGATTTGAGGGCGGGGTCGTGCGGGCAGTCGTTGCGTCGGTTTTCGTGTTGCTGGTGCTGACGAGCGCGTCCGCATCCGCGTCCGACAGGCGTCAGAAGCAACTCGAAACCATGCTGAAGCGCCTGGACCCGGCAACGCGGCTCGAACAGGTCTGCGACGCCGAGGCGATGAAGCGGATCAACCGCGACAACCGCGCCTTGCGGATCGACCGTTCGGTGGTGAGCGCGCTTTCGGAGCCGCGCGTGAAGGACGATACGTTGAGCGGCAGCGGCGGCGCGTTCCGCTCGAAGGGCAAGTGGTATCAATATGCCTTCACCTGCAAGGCCACGCCCGACCGCCTGCGCGTGATCTCCTTCGAGTACAGCATCGGCGAGGAAATCCCGCAGGCGCAGTGGTCGCTATACGGGCTGTATCAGTAACGGGAGGCACGCATGCCTGAAGTCATCGTCCACGCCGCCGCCGGCCGCTCGCCCGAGCAGAAGAAGCAGCTGATGCTCGACATCACCGAGGCGGTGGTGAAAAACTTCGGCACGCCGAAGGAAGCGGTGACGGTCACGATCATGGAGTCGCCGCGCGAACTGAAGATGAAAGCGGGCGTGCTGTTCAGCGAAAGATAGTTCACCTCTCCCAGCCGGGGAGGAGGAATTAAAGTGAAATCTCCCGCTCCAGATTTCCGAGCAACATCGTCCAGCCGCCGGTTGTCCGTTCGCGCCACTCCGCCGGGACGCCGTGATGCGTGAGCGTCAATTCGCAGCCTGAACCTTTTGTGACGATGTCGATTTCGACCCGCGTCATGTTCGGATCGAACTGCGGCACGCCGAAGGTGAAGACCAGCCGGCGCGGGCGGTCGATCTCGAGATACTCGCCGATGTGCCGGATTTCGCCCTTGAACTCGCCGCTGTCGCGCCTGTCGACGATCTCGAACTTTCCGCCGACCCGCGCGTCGATCTCGCATTTCATGACTTCGCTGTCGTCGGTGGTGAACAGCCAGCGGCGCGTGAGCTCCGGGGTCAGCCATGCATCGAACACGCTTTCCGCCGGGTACGGATACCGGCGCGTTACCACGATCCGTGGCGGCGCGGCGCTCACGGCTTCTTCCCGATCTCGTACATCATGATGTAATTGCCGCAGGTGTCGTCGAAGGCGGCGATCTTGGAATTGCCGTCTGGCGTCGGCTGCGGCGGCATGGCGAAGCGGACGCCTTTGGCTTTCAGCGTCTCGTATTCTTTCTGCACGTCGTCGGACGCGAGCATGGTGAAGGGAATGCCCTTGCCGTAGAGCGTCTCGCGATAGGTCTTCGCGAAATCGAAGCCGCAGGGCTCCAGCAGCAGTTCGGGGCCGTCCGGCTCGTCCGGCGGCACCAGCGTGATCCACCGCCCGCCGCCGCCCGGAATGTCGATCTTCACCTTGAAGCCGAGCGTCTCGGTGTAGAATTTCACGGCCTTCGCCTGATCGTCGACGACGATGCTTTCCAGTCTTACGCGCATTACAAAACCCCTATCCCGGCATCCGTTCGAATTTTTTCAGTTCACTGTCGATTTTATCCCAGGCGTGCCCGCTGACCGCGTAGGTCACGATCTTCGGATTGAATTGGCTCGGGTCGTCGAGGCTCGCCGCGTGAACCGCAATCATTTCCGGCTTTGCAGGGAAGGTCAGATAGACCGGAGCGCCGCAATTCGGGCAGAAGGCGTGGATTTTTTCAGCGCCGCTGTCCCCGGCGAGGCTCCAGGTTTTCGCTTTGCCGGTGATCGACATGTTGGCGCCGTCCGCGAACACGACATAGGAGCCGTGTCCGGTGCCGCTTCGCTGCTGGCAGTGGCGGCACTGGCAGTGCAGTTCGACGACCGGATGGCTATCCGTTTCGTAACGAACAGCGCCGCAGGCGCAACCGCCGGCATAACGCTTCGTCATTCTCATTCGCTCCTTACTTTGAAAACTTCTCGCCGTAGTGTTTGTGTTTCTCCTGCCAAAGCGCCCAGAAGTCGATTTCGTTCCGGTTGTTGAGGCGGTCCGCGAGAATCGCGAGATGCGCGTGCCAGCCCGGGCTGACATTCTTCATGTCGCCCGCCGTGAGCTTGCGGTGGGTGAGGGTGAGCAGCACCTCGCCATTGGCCTGCTCGGTTAGTTCGTAGGTCACTTCCGAATGTTCTCCGAAGGTCATGGTAAGCAGGCGCGGCGCGTCGATTTCCAGAATTTCGCCGTCCATCCGGTGGCCTTCGTCGTGCATCTTCCTGAATGCTTCCGGCGGCTGCGTTCCCGGCTTCGCAATGTTTTTGTGCTGGAAGAACATGTGCGTCTTGCCGCCTTTTCTTAACTCGAATTCGCCCGCGGCAAGCCACTGCTTGCGCTTGTCGGATTCCGTCAGATAGGCCCAGACCCGTTCGATCGGTCCGGGGAGCAGGCGCTCGAAACGGATGGTGCTTTCGTCGAGCAGCACGCCGTCCTTGTCCAGAAGTTTACTCATCATCTTTTTCCTTTTGCCTTGTCCTGGTCGCGGAGAATTTTTTCGAGTGCGTCGAGGTTCTTCATCCAGTAGCGGCGGATGCGGCTCAGCCACTCTTCCATTTCCTCGAAGCCGTCGCGGTTCAGCGAATAGAGGCGGCGCTGCGCGTCGGCGCGCACGGTGACCAGCTTCGCGTCCTTGAGAACCTTCAGATGCTGGGAGACCGCGGGCGCGCTGATGTCGAAGCGCGCGGCGATTGCACCGGCGGGCAATTCCTTGCCGGCGAGCATCTCGACGATCTTGAGGCGTGTCGGGTCCGAGAGGGCGGCGATGGTTTCCATGCCGCTTTATATAAGCGGATACTTAATTAAGTCAAGAACAAAATAACCTCCACTCTTTATCCCTCCCCCGCAAGCGGGGGAGGGAAGCGAGCGATAGCGAGCGGGTGGGGGCCGATGTCCACAGGCAGAACTGCCCGAAATCCACAAAACTTGGATTTGTGGCACGCGCGTCCCTACATTCCTGCCGATCCTGGATATTTCCGCACTGGTCGCTTCATGCGCTTCCCGCCGTCATTTCTCGACGAAATCCGCGCCCGTCTTCCGGTTTCGGAAGTGGTGCGGCGGCGCGTGGCGCTCAAAAAAGCGGGACGCGAGTGGAAGGGGCTTTCGCCGTTCAATCAGGAAAAGACCCCCTCGTTCACGGTGAACGACCAGAAGGGCTTCTATCACTGCTTCTCCTCCGGAAAGCACGGCGACCAGTTCGGTTTCGTGATGGAAACCGAAGGCCTCACGTTTCCCGAGGCGGTCGAGAAACTCGCGGGCATCGCCGGCGTGCCGATGCCGGTCGCCTCTCCCGATATGGAGAAGAAGGAAGCACGGCGCCGCACGCTGCACGACGTGATGGAACTGGCCGCGAAATTCTTCGAGGAAAGTCTGCAGTCGCGCACCGGCGCGCGGGCGCGCGGATACCTGAACGACCGCGGGCTGACGCCGGAGATTCAATCGCGCTTCCGCATGGGCTATGCGCCCGCCGAGCGATTTGCGCTCAAGGAATATCTCGGCGGCAAGGGCGTTCCGGTCGAGGATATGATCGAGACGGGACTGCTCATTCACGGCGAGGATATTCCCGTACCCTACGACCGTTTCCGCGAGCGCGTGATGTTTCCGATTGCGGATTTCCGAAACCGGATCGTCGGCTTCGGCGGCCGTGCGCTCTCGCCCGACGCGCAGGCGAAGTATCTGAACTCGCCGGAGACCACGCTCTTTCACAAAGGGCATTTGCTCTACAACGGCGCAAATGCGCGGGCGGCGACGCAGAAAGGCCAGCCGCTGATCGTGGTCGAAGGCTATGTCGATGCGATTGCCTGTGCCGTCGCCGGGTTCGAGGGTGCGGTCGCGCCGCTCGGTACCGCGCTTACCGAGGATCAGCTCGGACTTTGCTGGCGCATGGTGGACGAGCCGATCCTGTGCTTCGACGGCGACGGCGCCGGCAAGCGCGCGGCCTATCGCGCGGTCGAACTTGCGCTGCCGTTTCTCGCGCCGGGAAAAAGCCTGCGCTTCGCGACGCTGCCCGAGGGCAAGGATCCCGACGATCTGATCCGCTCGGCCGGCGCCGAAGCGATGCAGCAGGTGCTCGACGGCGCGCGGCCGCTCGTAGAGATGCTATGGCTGCGCGAGATCGAGAGCGCGCGGCTCGATACGCCGGAGCAGCGTGCCGCGCTGGAGAAACGGATCGGCGAACTGCTTCAGCAGATCGCCGACGAAACCGTGCGGCGCTACTATCGCGACGATTTCCGCGCGCGGCTTTCGCGCCTGTTCACGCCCGACCAGGTCCGCGCCATCGCTCCCCGCCGCGAGGCCCGGGAATTCCGTCCGCGCCAGCCGGGCCGGCCCTATCCGACCCGCGTGATGACGACACGGTCGCCCAATCTCGCAAACAGCGCGATTTTGCGCGGGCATCATGCCGCAGTGCCGCCGCGCGAAGTGCTGATCCTGCTGGCGGTTTTGAACCATCCCTGGCTGCTCTCGGACCATGCCGAGGAGTTCGCGGAGCTGGAACTCGCCCATGGCGACGCCGTGGCACTCCGGAAGGTCGTGCTGGAAGCCGCAGCCAGAGGCGATATTGCCGATCCGAAGGCGCTCGCGGAGAGGCTGGAAGCAGCCGGCGTGGCGCCCATCCGGACACGCATGGAACGTGCCATTTCCCATGGCGCGGACTGGGAAATCCGGCCGGATTCGGCGCCCGGCGACGTGCTGGCCTGGTGGCACCAGATCGTAAGCTTGCATCGGCGGAAGCGCACGCTATCTAGAGAGTTGCGGGAGGCTGAACGCGCATTCGGCGCGGAGCCGACCGAGGCCAACCAAGCCCGGCTACTGGACCTTCAAGAGCGGCTCGCGATCCTGGACGGGACGGAGGCTCTGATCGAAGGCTTCGGGGCGCAGTCAGGCCGTCCGGCGCGTACAATGTAGAACTGGCAGGCCGATTCGGATTCCGGGCGGCCTTGGAACACAAGGACTTGCTCGTGGCCTCCAAGAACAAAGCCAAGAAAACCGACAACAAGAAAAAAGAAAAAGAGAAGGCAGCGAAGGCCAAACAGGCCGCTGCCAAGGCGAAGGAAGCTGCCGCGAAGCAGAAGGCCAAGGAAAAAGCCGCCAAGGAAAAAGAAAAGGCGGCGGCTGCGGCGGCCAAGGCGAAAGCCGCCGCTGCGAAGAAGAAGCCGCTGACGCCGCTGCAGAAAGCGCTCGCGGCCGCCGACCGGATCCAGCCGAAGAAGCCCGAGCCGAAGAGCGTTCCGGTTCCGGTGAAGCAGGCCGCCAAGGCCTCGCCGGGTAAAGCGCCCGCGCCCGCGCCCGCGGCCGGCGGCGGCTTGGGTACCACCTTCGGCAAGGCGAAAGATCTTCTGCGCGCGATCGTCGGCGGCAAGACCTTGCCCGCTGCTCCCGCCGCGAAGGAGACGGCTCCCGCCGACACGCGCCGCACCGCGGCCGGCGTGGAAAGCATCAAGCGTGCGGCCGGCGCCACCGCCCCCGTGAAGGGCGGCAACACCGAACAGCCCGCCGAAGGCGAGGATGCAGCCGGCCCGCTGCTCGATCTCTCCGACACTGCCGTCAAGAAGATGATCAAGGCCGCGAAAAAGCGCGGCTATGTCACCTACGACCAGCTCAACGACGTGATGCCGTCGGAAGAAGTCACCTCCGAGCAGATCGAAGACGTGCTCGCGATGATGAACGACATGGGCATTAACGTCGTCGAAGCCGAAGACACCGACGGCGAGGAAGAAGACGACGATGACGACGAGGATACGGGCTCGGATCTCGTAGAGACCACGTCGAAGTCGCTGACCACCGCGAAGAAGTCGGAGCCCGGCGAGCGCACCGACGATCCGGTGCGCATGTATCTGCGCGAGATGGGTTCGGTCGAGTTGTTGTCGCGCGAAGGCGAAATCGCGATCGCGAAACGCATCGAGGCGGGCCGCGAGGCGATGATCGCGGGCCTGTGCGAAAGCCCGCTCACCTTCCAGGCAATCATCGTATGGCGCGACGAGCTTGCCGAGGCGAAGGCGCTCCTGCGCGACATCATCGATCTCGAAGCGACCTATGCCGGGCCGGAAGCGAAGAACCAGCCGGTGAACCCGAACCCGCCGATGGGCGGGCAGGCCGCGATCCGCGAACAGCAGGCCGCGGCCGCCGCCGCGCGCCAGAAGGCGGAAGCCGCGCCCTCGACCGCGCCGCGCGACGACGACGAGGAAGGCGCGCCGCGCCCGGTCGAGGCCGACGACGAGGAAGACGATCTCGAGAACGCGCTTTCGCTCGCCGCGATGGAAGCCGAGCTGAAGCCGCAGGTGGTCGAGACCTTCGACAAGGTCGCCGACGCCTACAAGCGGCTCCGCAAGCTGCAGGACCAGAACGTCGAGAACAAGCTCAAGAACGAGTCGCTCTCGCCCTCGCAGGAGCGCCGCTACAAGAAGCTGAAGGAAGAACTCGTCGCCGACGTCAAATCGCTCTCGCTGAACCAGTCGCGCATCGACGCGCTGGTGGAGCAGCTCTACGAGATCAATCGCCGTCTGGTCGGGCTCGAAGTGCGCCTGATGCGGCTTGCCGAAAGCCATGGCGTCGAGCGCGAGGACTTCATCAAGAATTACCAGAACTCCGAGCTCGATCCGAAGTGGCTGTTGCGCGTGGGCAAGCTCGGCTCGAAGGGCTGGAAGAGCTTCGTCGCGCACGAGAAGGACCGCATCAAGCAGTTGCGGCACGACATCCACGCGCTCGCGACCGAAACCGGCCTCGAGATCCAGGAATTCCGCCGCATTGTCTCGATGGTGCAGAAGGGCGAGCGCGAGGCGCGGCAGGCCAAGAAGGAAATGGTCGAGGCCAACCTTCGCCTCGTGATCTCGATCGCCAAGAAATACACCAACCGCGGCCTGCAGTTCCTCGACCTCATCCAGGAAGGCAACATCGGCCTGATGAAGGCGGTCGACAAGTTCGAGTACCGCCGTGGCTACAAGTTCTCGACCTACGCGACGTGGTGGATCAGGCAGGCGATCACGCGCTCGATCGCGGATCAGGCGCGCACCATCCGCATTCCGGTGCACATGATCGAGACCATCAACAAGATCGTGCGCACCTCGCGCCAGATGCTGCACGAAATCGGCCGCGAGCCGACGCCCGAGGAACTTGCCGAAAAGCTCGGCATGCCGCTCGAAAAAGTCCGCAAGGTG
Source organism: Pseudomonadota bacterium (assembly GCA_041694745.1). Taxonomy (GTDB): domain Bacteria; phylum Pseudomonadota; class Alphaproteobacteria; order Rhizobiales; family Xanthobacteraceae. Next base: position 391 of record JBGFSD010000055.1, on the reverse strand, counting down.
CTCAAAATCGCGAAAGAGCCGATCTCGCTAGAGACCCCGATCGGCGACGAGGAGGATTCACACCTCGGCGATTTCATCGAGGACAAGAACGCGGTGTTGCCGATCGACGCCGCGATTCAGTCGAACCTGCGCGAGACCACGACCCGCGTGCTCGCCTCGCTCACCCCGCGCGAGGAGCGCGTGCTGCGCATGCGCTTCGGCATCGGCATGAACACCGATCACACGCTGGAGGAAGTCGGCCAGCAGTTTTCGGTTACGCGCGAGCGCATACGCCAGATCGAGGCGAAGGCGCTCAGGAAGCTCAAGCATCCGTCGCGGTCGCGCAAACTCAGGTCCTTCCTCGACAACTGAGCGCCGCCCATAAGACAGAACGAAAAGCCCGGCCAAGCGG
>JBGFSD010000002.1:0-47123 GCA_041694745.1 Pseudomonadota bacterium | reverse complement strand
CTGCCCGGCGTCGCGGTCTCGACCGGGCTGGCGGACGGACTGCCGATGGGCGTGCAGCTCGTCACCGCGCGGTTCGAAGAGGCCAAGGCGCTCGATGCCGCGGAAGTGATCGAGGCGCGCGGGCCTAAAGTGGAAGTGATCGACCCGAAGTTCTGATTACTTCCGCTTCGGCACGATCACGTGGTTCGGGTTCGGCTGCTGGTCCTTGGGCGCAGTCGAGTAATCGCCAAACGGGCTGTCGCGCCGGGCGATCGCCTCGCGCACGCCTTGCTTCTCGGCAGCCTCGATGAATTCCAGCGCTTCCGGCGTATTGCGCATCAAGCCGTCGAGGATCGGCCCGAGGTTCTGCACGGTCGCAAGGCCCATCGCCTCGTAAGCCTGATTGACCATCATCTTCTGCGCCGACAATTGCGAGGCCGGAATCGAGCAGAGCTTCTTCGTAAGTTCCGCCACCGTCTCCTCGAGCTTCGCGAACGGCACCGCCCGGTTAATGAGCCCGATCTCCGCCGCCTCGCGGCCGGACAACGCCTTGCCGGTCAGCGCATACTCCTTCGCCTTGGTGAGCCCAAGGCGATAGATCCACATGCCGGAAAGGTAGGCACCCCACATCCGCGAGTATGGCGTGCCGATCCGCGCGTCTTCGCTCGCGATCACCAGATCGCAGCAGAGCGCATAGTCCGAGCCGCCGCCCACGCACCAGCCGTGAACCTGCGCGATCACCGGCTTCGAGGAGCGCCACAGGCTCATGAATTTCTGGTGCGGCGAGAGCGCGGGCGTGGTCGCAAACGCGAAATCCTTGCCGGCGTCCCACTTGCCGCCGGTATTCATGAACTCGTCCCAGTGATGAAAGCCATTGCCGAAATTGTATCCGGCGCAGAACGCCCTCCCCGCGCCGCGCAGCACGATCACCTTCACGCCGGGGTCGCGCGTTGCCGCATGCACCGCGTGCTCCACTTCGTCCGGCATCGGCGGCACGATGGTATTGAGTTCTTCGGGCCGGTTCAGCGTGATCGTCGCGACCGGGCCCTCGATGTCGTAAAGAATGGTCTGATACTGCATCGTTACTACCGGCGTTTTCGGCCGCAGGCTAACACAAGGCCTGCCACCGCATCCAAATCCCTTCCCGGCGTGTTTTATATCGCGAAGCCCTAGGGAGGAGTCATGCAGGACCTCACATTTCGCACCTTTGCGATCCTATTTTTTCTCGTAGGCGTGCCGGCCCTGGCGCAGACCAACTACGAAAGCTGGCCCGAGCTGAAGAACCCGTTCCCGAGCACCGGCGGCAACAACGTTATGATCGACAAGTACGATCCGGTCGTAGGCGAAGGAAAATGCACGACCGATTTTACGGCTATTGTCGAGGGACAATCCTATCACAACGAGGTCGTGTTCGATGCCGTGCCGATTGCGGGCGGCGTGCTCTGTACCAACGGGAAGTGGCGGGCGAAGGACGGCAGCGCCAGCGGCACGACGCCATTCGAGGTCTTCATCAAGGATGGCGTGAAGCGCATGAAGCCCTGAACTTCGCCGGAACCTTTCTACGCGGGCGCGCGTTTACCGCGCGACGCACAATAAAGAGTGAAAGGGTAACGCAATGGGACGCGGTCTTCTTTTGTGGCTCATCGGCATTCCGCTGCCGATCATCCTGATCGTCTGGCTGCTCGGCGGTTTGAGCTGATCCGGCTTTATTCCCCGGCGGCTTTCCCCTCGGGCGCCAATCCAATGACCGGGGTTCCCCTGCTCCGGTCATTTTACGTTGATCGTATCCAGCGCGGTCGTGCCGTGGCGTTTCAGGTCGATCCGGATAAACAGCCAGATGTCGACCACCGTTTTTGCGGCGATCAGCAGGACGAGCGGCGCGAGCGCACCGTATTTCTGCGACAGCGCGGCGCCAACGATGATGACCAGATGCATGATGACGATGCGCGTATAGAGGCTGCCGACCAGCGTGCCCGCCTGCGTGCCCCCGGCGGGATCGCGGTCCACAAGCCGCTGCCATAGCGGCAGCTTTGACATTTCGATCGCGAAGGCGATGCCGCGGCCGAGAAAAGACACCGCCAGCGGAATGAGCAGGCCGTTCGCCAGAACCATTTTCTCCCAGAACGCCCCGATCGGCAGAGAAGAAAGACTGCTGGTAACCGGAATTATGTGGATCCACTCCTTTCCGTAAAAAGCCCATAAAAAAATGAAGTGGCCGAGCATGAAGCCGCCGGAATGGATAAGGAAGAAGACAAACATGAAAAGGCGCCCGAAAATTTCGCCTGCGACATGCTCTGCGAAGTCGCCGCCTATCAGAATCCGCAAGAGCGTCCAGAACGCGATAACCAGCGTCTCAAGCCAATAGAGCATCAGGAGAGTGAAGGTGTTCCAGCCCCAGAACACGACGCCGGCAAGCGGAATCAGATTGGAAATCAACAGAATGGCGAGCGGCAGATAGAGCGAAAGCCCGGAGACCGGCTGGGGAGTCCGGGCGTAGCCGGGGTGGTTCGCAATGTTCTTGGACTGCATCCTGGAAGACCGTTATTCCGCCCTGCGGCTCGGATTGAAGTGATTCGTACCCGAAATTCACCGGACCGGGCATGGAATCTGAGCCCGCTCCGTCACAAAGCTGTTAAGATCATTGCATCGAGGCGATTCGCAAATGCGGCGCTTCTCTCCACTCCTCCCGGCGTGGCGTAAAGAACTGAGGCGGCTCTAGGGCCGCCTCTTCTGTTTCAAGCTCCCGCCGATGCGGACTTCTGCCTGATTACCGTCCACAGCATCAGGTAGATCAGCGCCCCGTTCAGGCCGTGCCACATGAAATGCGTGCCGAGCGGAAACCGGTCGCAAACGCTCGGATCGACGATGCGGAAACTCAGCGAGAGCGCGAACAACGCCGCCGCACAGAGATAGGCGCCGCCGACCCAGCGCATTTCGCCGCCTTTCATGCGCAGAAGAACGCCGAGCACGATCAGCGCGCCGAGCACCGGGAAGTAGAAGCCGGAGTTGTTCATGAAACCCGGCGGCAGCACCCGCGGCACAACGGCAGAGATCGCGAGGAAGAGCGCGATCCAGATCGCAGTTGCGACCACGCCCTGCCCGAGAAAGCGGCGCAAGGTGAAAACGAGAAAGGCCACGACAAAAACCGCAATCGGAACGGCGTCGGCGAACAAGCCCCAGCGGGTCGCAAAGGTGTGAAAGAGCGTCGAGCCGACCCCGACCAGCACCGCAAGGACGATCAAGAGCAGTATGAAGCGGTCGTCCCGCCCTTCCCGCTTCCACAGCATGTAGGCACCGGCCGCTGCGAGAAAGAATGCGAGATTGGAAACGGCGTTGACCGGCTCGGCCCAGAAGCCGGCGTGCAGCCGTTCGCAATAAAGATCGATCGGATCGTTCAGCGCCATGCCGGATATTCCCAACTTGCAGAAAGAAGGCGCATAGTGCCCCTGCCGCGGCGGATTTGCGAGTCGCACGAAGCGTTTATCCCGCCGCGCTTGCGTCCCGACTGCAGGCCTTCAGGCGAAGATTCGCACGGTACGATTTCGCGAATCGAATGAATCGGATAGCGCGGATATTGAACGTTTATCTGAAACTTCAGGCGGCGCTGGCCTCGGCTTCCGGCTTCACCACGGGACCCTGGCCCATCGCCTCGATCAGCGCGATATAGGAACTGGCAGGCAGTGCCGGCGCGAAGACGAAGCCCTGCGCCTGATGCACGCCTTTGCGGCGCAGGTACTCGACCTGCTCGAAGTTCTCCACACCCTCGGCGATCACTTCGATGTCCATGGTGCGGGCAAGTTCGAGCAGCGTCTCGATGATGGTTTGCGAGTGGCGCTCGGTAGAAATGGCGTCGATAAACATCTTGTCGATCTTGATCGCATTTACGCCGAGCTTCATCAGATAGGACAAGCCGCCGTGCCCGGTTCCCACGTCGTCGATCGCGACCCGGATGCCGAGCTCCTGCAAGCGCCCGATGATGTTTCGCGCCAGGTCGAGGTCGGGGAGCGGCTCGCGCTCGGTCACTTCCAGCACGATTTGCGAAAGGCTGATCTGCGATTTCGCGAAGATCGCCTTCAGGTCTCCGATGATCGAGTCGTTCGCGAAGTGGCCGGCGTAGAGATTGAAAGCCACGTTGAGATGCGGACGGCTCGCGTGCGCGGCGCCGACGTCGGCACAGACCCGTTTCATCAGCGCGTGCGTCATCGGATAGATCAGCCCCGAACGCTCGGCTAGCGGGATGAAGGTCGCCGGCGAAACCATGGTGCCATCCGGCCGGCGCCAGCGCGCGAGCACTTCGGCGCCTACGAGCTTACCGGTTCTGATGTCGATGGTGGGCTGGAAGTACGGCACGATCTCGCTGTGCTCGATAGCCTCGCGGAACTGCACCAGCGGGTCGGTCCGGTTGCGGCGGAAGTAGAGGGCGACGAATGCGAGTGCCAGGATGGTTACCAGCGCCGAACCGATCCGCCCTACGCCCATCAGGTCGCGATATTCGTCGGCGAGCGTCGCGCGGCTGCGCTCGACGACAATGGCGACGGGAAACCGTTCCGACTTCAGGTGAACGCCGAGCGTGCGCGTGTGGTCGATGCTCATGCCCTCGTCGCCGGTAGGCCGGGCAGCGACGATCTCGGCATTGTCGAGCACGAGCCGGAGACTGCGGCCATTCTGAAAATCTCCGTCCAGCGTATCGGGGACGAGAAACTCGGCGGGAACCAGCGCGCCAAGCGGCTTGGCATTCTTGCGGTCAAGACGCAGACGGAGCGCACGATCGTTCCTGTCGCGGAAGCGTATCAATGCGATTTCGAAGCGTCCGTCGGCGAGCGGAAGTTCGCGCGAAACGGCACGCGGCTCGCCACCGTCGCCGAAATTCGTGCAGACCGTGACGCCGCTATCGTCGAGAACGGAAATTTCCTTGACCGGCAGCGAGGCGCTTACGCTCTTGCGCATGATCTCGAGCGAGCGCTGATCGCAGCCGTCGACCGATCTGGACAGATCGACGAGCGAGGCCATCGCGCTTTCGAGACGCAATTCCGCAAGACCGAGCGCGCCGCGCGCAAGCGCGTCCAGCTTGGTGCGCGCGCTGCGCTCGACATAGGCGCTGAGCGAGTATTCGACGAGCAGAATGGGAACGCAGGCGACCGCAACGCCGCTCAGCACAACTCCTGCCCACCATGCCTTCGATTTGCGCACGCAATACGACCTTGACCGACCGGTTGCCCGACATAGGAACCGTTTCGGATTAAGACTGCGTTAACGATCAGAGGCTTGGGCTCTAGCGGGCCTTCGCGGCTGCGACCTTCGCCCACTTCTTGTATGTGTAGCGGGCCTGGTAGCGCGCGACGCGATGCCCGGTCCGCCCGTCGAGAAAGCCGAGCTGCAACACGAAGCTCCGCAGATAGGCGGCCGCACCGCGCAATCGCGCTTCGGCGTAGCTGCACCTGCGGCCTCTCGCAAGCAATTCCTGCGCAGCAATCTCCGCGTAGCGCTCGACCTTGCCCTCGGCATCCTCGGCGCTGACGATCGTGTTGTGCTCGATCGGATGCTTTAATTTGCGTACCTCGCCATCCACGATCACGCTCTCATGGACGAGATTGTCGTTGAAGCGGCCCATGTCGCGGCGATAAAGCCGCAGCACATGATCCGGCCACCAGCCGCCGAAACGGACGATCTTTCCGATGAACCGGTTGCGGCGGGGCATCCGGTATCCTGCAGCAGCGGACGGATCGTTCAGCACGTCGCGGATCTCGCGGACCAGTTCCTCGCCGATCCACTCGTCGGAATCGAGCGATAGAATCCACTCTCCGCTTGCGGCGTCCTGTGCGCGCTGCTTCTGCGGGCCGAAACCGGGCCAGTCCTTCGGCTCGAGAATCTTCGCGCCGAACTCGCGCGCGATCTCGAGCGTGCGGTCGGTGCTGCCGCCGTCGACGACGACGATCTCGTCGGCGATGCCGGCCGCCGATTGCAGGCAGCGCTCGATCGAAGCCTCTTCGTTCCTGGTAATGACGATCAGGGAGAGACGCGGCATATCCGTTTCATTGCGGAGCGAGACCGTTTCGGGCTATCAGGAGCGCTACCCGTTCGAAGCGGCAAACGGCTCGCAGTTGCGATGATGCACGATATGCCGTAGCAAGGTTCGCCCGTCCAGCCCGTGACCCAGCTTCCTGAAATCACATTCGTCCGACAGAAGTTTTCCCGCTTCGGCGGGGGTGAATTGATTCTGGATCGCACGATCCAGGCGTTGCTCGAGCGCGGCGTTGCGGTATCGATCATTGCGCGCGAATGGGAGCCGCATGAAAGGCTGACGTTTCACCGCTGCGATCCGCCGCGCTCGCCGCGCGCGACCCGCGACTCGCGATTTGCGAAGGCGGCCTGCGGAATCGTATCGGGTCAGCAGCATACCCTCGTGCAGTCGCACGAGCGGATGCCGTGCTGCGACATCTACCGCGCCGGTGACGGCGTGCACGCGGCCTATCTCGCGCATCGCGCACAGGGCATAGGCTTCTTCCGGAAGCTGTTTCAGAACCTGAGCTGGTATCATCGCGACGTGCTGCGGCTCGAACGCGAGATGTTTTCGAGTTCACACCTGAAGGCGGTAATCGTGAATTCCGAAATGGTCGCGGACGAGATCGTCGCGCACTTCTCCTATCCGCGCGAACGCATTCATCTCATTCCGAACGGGATCGATCTTGCGCGGTTCGACGAAGCGGCGCTGATGCCGCTTCGCGCCGAGATCCGCGGGAAACTCAAGATCGCGGTTACGGAAAAAGTGCTCGTGATCGTAGGCTCGGGTTACGAGCGCAAGGGTGTGGCACTGGCGATCGAAGCGCTCGCCCGCAGCAAGACCGGTGCGATGCTTCTCGTGATCGGACATGAGAAGCGCGTGTCGCGCTATAAGTCTCTCGCAAAGCGGCTTGGTATCGGGGCCAACGTGCAGTTTCTCGGCAAGCAGGAGAACGTGCTGCCGTATCTCGCTGCCGCCGACGCGATGATCCTGCCTTCGGTCTACGACCCCTTCCCTTCGGCCGCGCTCGAAGGCTTTGCCGCGGGCCTTCCCGTGATCACGTCGGAGGCTTGCGGCGCGCGTGATATTGTGCGCGAGCTTGAATCCGGACTGGTCCGCGACGCAAACGACATCGCGGGCCTTGCCGATGCGATATCGATTGCGCTCCGGCTTTCCGCAGACGCAGAAACCAGAGTCCGCGCGCGCGCCATCGCCACGCGATTCGACACGGATACCATGGCAGACCGCTTGCTTGCGCTGTATGAGCGGGTCGCAAAAGAAAAAGCGGCGTAGCGATGCGCATTCTTCACACCGAAAGCTCGGTCGGCTGGGGCGGCCAGGAAATCCGCATACTCGACGAAAGCGCCGGGCTGATCGCGCGCGGACACAGCGTAGCGATCGCGGCACCCGTCGAAGCGCAGATTTCGCTTGCGGCACCTGCGCGCGGGATTACCTATTTCCCCGCACCGATCTTCAACCGGAACTGGCGCGCGCTGCGTGGCTTGCGCAACGTGATCGCGGAATTTCGTCCGGATGTCGTCGTCACGCACAGTTCCACCGACAGCTGGATCACGGCGTTTGCTACGCGCTTCGGCCGAAACACTCCCGTAGTGCGCGTGCGTCATCTCGGCGCGCCGGTGCGATCGAGCGCGACAAGCCGATTCATCTACAAGAGCGTACCTTCGCTCGTGGTCGGCACCGGCACGGCCGTTTGCGACATGCTGATCCGCAACGTCCGGCTCGATCCCGCGCGCGTGTTCTCGGTCCCGACCGGTACGGATACCGAGAAGTTCGCACCGCGCGATCGCGCGGTCGCACGCAAAACAGGCCCCTTCTCGGCGAGCGATAAAGTCGCCGGCATCGTCGCCACGCTCCGGCGCGGCAAGGGCGTGCCGGTGCTGCTTGCCGCCGCCGCGCGGCCGGAACTGCGCGACATGAAGCTCCTTATCGTCGGTGACGGATTTCAACTGGAGCCGCTGAAGCAGGAGGCGGCTAAACTCGGCATCGCCGACCGCGTGCATTTCACCGGCAGGCAGGAAGATGTAACGCGCTGGCTCAACATGATGGACGTTTTCGTGCTGCCTGCGCTGGTCGATGAAGGCGTGCCGCAGGCGATGTCGCAGGCCATGGCGAGCGGGCTGCCGGTCATCACCACCCCTTCCGGCGCCATAACCGAGCTGATCCGCGACGGCGAAACCGGGCTGTTCACGCCGCGTGGCGATGCCGAAGCGCTTGCTGCCGCAATCAAACGTGTGATCGAAGACGAAGCGCTGGCGAAGCGTCTCGGCGCCGCCGCGCGTGCGCATATCGAAGCTGGCTACACGAGAAAGAAGATGCTCGACGACATGGAGATGGTGCTCGTGCGCGCAATCGGAATGCGCTGACGGCTAAGGCCGCCAGAGCGTGATCCCGGCCGGCTTCTGCGCCCGGTCGAGCACGGCCTTCAGATCGAGCACGATGCCGCTGTCGCCGCCGAGCGCCTTCGTCACCGTCGTCCAGCCGCCTTCGCGGAACTCGCGGTGCGCGACCGCGAAGATCACCGCTTCCGCCGGTCCCAGATCGTTGAGCGCCACCAGTTCAACGCCGTGCTCGTCGCGTGCGAGTTCCTTGTCCGCGACCGGATCGCAGACCGCGACCGCCGCACCGCTTGCCTTCAATGTTCGAACCAGATCGGCAACCTTGGAGTTGCGCACGTCCGGCACGTTCTCCTTGAACGTCATGCCGAGAATGTTCACACGCTTCTGCGGCGCCTGCGTATTCAACAACAGCCGCATGCACTCCTGCGCGACGACCTGCGAAAAGCCGTCGTTGATGCGGCGCCCCGCGAGAATGATCTCGGGGTGATAGCGTGCGATCTCGGCGCGGTGCGTGAGGTAGTATGGATCGACGCCGATACAGTGGCCGCCGACCAGTCCCGGCGTGAACGGCAGAAAATTCCACTTGGTGTTCGCCGCCGCCAGCACGTCGTGGGTGTCGATATCAAGCTTGCGGAACAGCGAAGACAGCTCGTTCATGAAGGCGACGTTGAGGTCGCGCTGCGTGTTCTCGATCACTTTCGCTGCTTCCGCGACCCTGATCGACGGCGCGCGGTGGATGCCCGCGGTCACCACCGAACCATAGACTTCGGCGACCGTATCGAGGCTTTCGGCGTCCTGTGCCGAGACCACCTTGATGATCGTCTCGAAGCGATGCCTGGCGTCGCCCGGATTGATGCGCTCCGGCGAGTAGCCGACCTTGAAATCCGTGCCTCCCTTCAGCCCCGACTTCGCTTCGAGGATCGGCAGGCAGACCTCCTCGGTCGCACCAGGATAGACGGTCGACTCATAGACGACGATGTCACCTTTCTTGAGCGCGCCGCCGACGGTTTCGCTCGCAGCAGTCACCGCACGCAGGTCCGGCCGGTTCGCGATGTCGATTGGCGTCGGCACGGTCACGATGAAGAAATCGGCGGCTTTCAGATCGGCGGCATTGTTTGTGACCTTCAGCCTGGGATTCTTCAGCTCGGCTGGATCTACCTCCTTGGTGCGGTCCCTGCCCGCGCGAAGTTCCTCAACGCGGCTGGCATCGATATCAAAACCGATGACGTCCGAGCCCGCGCGTGCGAACGAAACTGCGACCGGCAAGCCGACATAACCGAGACCGATGACTGCGATTTTGCGGGTGTGCATCGCTCAGCCCTTCCGCGCAACCATCACAAGACTCCGCGAGGTCAGGGCTTGCCACGAATTCGCCATGCGCGCGACCTGGTGCGTCTCCTCGTAAAGCGGCGGCTCGCGCCGCTTGATGCGCGCGACATGACGCGCGGTTGCGAGCCTTGTCAGCGGCCAGATCAGGCCCGCGATCAGCGACGCGCTGCGCTTGGCGCGGTCGCGATGCAACTCCAGGTTCCCGAAGCCCGCACGGCGCAGCGCATAGTTCCAGTACTGATAGGGCAGCGCCGCGATGTGTCCGGAGATCCGCCCCGCGTTTTCCGGCTTGATGCTGGGCGATGGAAACATATGAAAATGACCACTGAGCAGAAACTTCACGCGCGACAGCGCATGGCCCGGATTGGGCACCGAGAAGATCAGCAGGCCGCCCGGCTTCAGGATGCGGAAGACATCCGCGATCACATTATATGGCGCGCGTGTGTGCTCGAAGACTTCGATAGCGACGACGGCGTCGAACGACGCATCCGGATAAGGCAATCCGTCGTTGGCGTCGCATTCCTTGAACTCGACGCCGTCGGCCTTGAAGGCGCCGCCGGCGATGTCGCAGGCCTTGATGCCCTCGCCAGGCTTCCGGCCCGCCTTCTCGCGCTCGGCGGAAAGCAATCGCGTGAAGAAGCCGGTGCCCGCGCCGAGATCGAGGATGTCGCCATCGAACTTTCCGGCCTCGCGCAGTTTCGCGAGTACGAATTCGTTCGTGGTGCGGAGCGACGCCGCGCCCTGCCCTTGCAGCCCGCTCGCGGAGCGTTCGGTCATTTGCTGTCCGGCAGCGAGAGCCGGATGTGCAACTCGCGCAGCTGTTTGGGCGTCACTTCCGACGGCGCGCCCATGAGCAGGTCTTCGGCGCGCTGGTTCATCGGGAACGGCACGACTTCGCGCAGGTTTTCTTCTCCGCACAGAAGCATGACGATGCGATCGACGCCCGGCGCAATCCCGCCGTGCGGCGGCGCGCCATAGGACAGCGCGCGGAGCATGCCGCCGAACTTCGCTTCCAGCACGTCCTCACCATAGCCCGCGATCGCGAAAGCCTTCTTCATAACTTCCGGGCGATGGTTACGGATCGCGCCCGAGGAAAGCTCGATGCCGTTGCAGACGATGTCGTACTGAATCGCCTTCATGCCGAGGATCTTGTCCTTGTCGTTCGGATCGAGCGCCAGGAATTCCTCGGGGTCCATGTTCGGCATGGAGAAGGGGTTGTGCGAGAAGTCGATCTTCTTTTCTTCCTCGCTCCACTCGAACATCGGGAAGTCGACGATCCAGCAGAAGTCGAAGCGGTCCCTGGCGACGAGGTTGAGTTCTTCGCCGACCTTGGTGCGTGCGGGACCCGCGAACTTCACGAAGTCCTTCGGCTTGCCGGCGATGAAGAATGCGGCGTCGCCGATACCGAGCTTCAGTTGATCGCGGATCGCGCTCGTGCGCTCAACGCCGATGTTCTTCGCAATGGGGCCCGCGCCACCCTCTTCGCCTTCGCGCCAGAAGATGTAGCCGAGGCCCTTCTGCCCCTCGCCCTGCGCCCAGGAATTCATGCGGTCGCAGAACGCGCGATTGCCCCCGGTCTTGGCCGGGATCGCCCAGACTTCGACAGCCGGGTCAGCATCAATCATCCCAGCGAAAATCTTGAAGCCCGAACCTTTGAAATGCTCGGTGACGTTCTGCATCTCGATCGGGTTGCGAAGATCCGGCTTGTCGGTGCCGTATTTTCGAAGCGCCTCCGCATACGGAATCAGCGGAAACTTCTGCGTCACCGGCCTGCCTTCGCCGAACTCCTCGAACACGCCGCGCATGACCGGCTCGACCGCGTCGAACACGTCCTGCTGGGTAACGAAGCTCATCTCGATATCGAGCTGATAGAATTCGCCGGGCGAGCGGTCGGCGCGCGCGTCCTCGTCGCGGAAGCACGGCGCAATCTGGAAGTAGCGGTCGAAGCCCGAGATCATCAGGAGCTGCTTGAACTGCTGCGGCGCCTGCGGCAGCGCGTAGAACTTGCCGGGATGCAGCCGCGACGGAACGAGAAAGTCGCGCGCGCCTTCGGGCGAAGACGCGGTCAGGATCGGCGTCTGGAACTCGAAGAAGCCCTGCTCCTTCATGCGGCGGCGCAGGCTGTCGATGATCTGCCCGCGCTTCATGATGTTGTTGTGAATGCGGTCGCGGCGCAGATCGAGGAAGCGGTACTTGAGCCGCAGCTCTTCGGGATACTCCTGATCGCCGAACACCGGCACCGGCAATTCGCCGGCCGCACCCAGCACTTCGATCTCGGTCGCAAACAGCTCGACCTCTCCGGTCGGCAGGTCCTTGTTGTCGGTGCCGTCGGGGCGTTTCCTGAGCTTGCCGTCCACGCGCACGACCCATTCGGAGCGCAGCTTCTCGGCGGTCTTGAAGGCGGGGCTGTCCGGGTCGGCCACCACCTGCGTGATCCCGTAGTGGTCGCGCAGGTCGATGAAGAGCACGCCGCCGTGGTCGCGGATGCGGTGGCACCAGCCCGAGAGCCGGACGGTTTCGCCGATATGCGAGGCGCGGAGCGCGCCGCAGGTATGGGTACGGTAGCGATGCATTGAAGAGCCGGATTCGCCTTTGAAATCGCGGGGAAAAGCGCATGGGGACCCAGGGATGTCAAGGAAAAGGGGACATCCGCGCATGCCGGTGTTTTCCCTCGGAAAACCGAGGGTCGCGAAGCGCCGCGGGACGCCACGTCTTCGTCTGCCGGACTCCCGTTTGATGGGGAGCCCGTATCGTCTCGCAGCGCTTCGCTTCCGGCGTTCTTCAGTCTTCAGGACCGTGCTTCTGAAACGTTCCGCGGAGAGATTTCTTCTCCGCATCCGGTTTCCATTCCAGCCAACACCAACCTTCCGGTCAGCGCCCCTTTCGGGGATAGGCGGCGGCCCGTAGTAGCCGCGGACGGTGACCCGAAGCCTCCCGGTGATACGGCTGCGAACCGCACCAGCAGGCGCCGGCCGCTTCCCGCGATCAGAACGCCTCATGAGCGCGCCCTCGAACGGAAACGGCAACTAGGAATATAATCATATTGCGAGAAAAGTCAAGAGTGCGTGCGCCGCTCATAGCGGCAGCCTTGTCCCCTGCTTCAAGGTCTCCAGCACGACATTCGAGCGCACCCGCTCGACACTCTCATGCGGCAAGAGCACCTGATTCACGAGCCTGCCCAAGGCCGCGAGATCCTCGACGACGACCTTCACGAGGTAGTCGGCGTCGCCGGTGAGCGCGTGGGCCTCGAGGATTTCCGGCGTGCGCGCCACCAGATCGCGGAAGCGCTGCGCGTTCTTGCCGGAATGGGTCGCGAGCGAAACCTGGATATAGACCGTGACGGTGAGACCGACGCGCGCGGGATCGACTTCCGCGCGATAGCCGCGGATCACCCCCGCCTCCTCCAGCCGCGCCCGCCGGCGCGAGCTTTGCGAGGCCGAGAGCCGCACGCGCTCGGCAAGCTCGGCGTTCGTGAGCGCGCCGTTCTCCTGAAGCGCGGCGATGATGGCGCGGTCCTGGGCATCCAGGATGACGGTTTTTTGCATTGATTCAGATCAATCCGCGCGGTTTGTGCGAAATTGTCGCAGATTACGCTCCAGATGACCACAAATTGCAAGGATTTCCTGCAATTCTGCGCGCCAGAGACCGAGAATCGCAGGAGGAAACCACATGGGTCCGTTCCCGCACGACGCCGAACCGGCGCAGATCACCAAGCACAATCCCATGGGCACCGACGGCTTCGAGTTCGTCGAATACGCGCATCCGGAGCCTGCAAAGCTGCACGCGCTGTTCCGGCTGATGGGCTTCACCGCGACCGCGAAGCACAAGACAAAAAAGATCACGCTCTATCAGCAGGGCTCGGTCAGCTATCTCGTCAACGCGGAGCCGGGTTCGCACGGCTTCAATTTCGTTTCCAAGCACGGCCCCTGCGCGCCCTCGATGGCGTTCCGCGTGGTCGATGCGAAGCACGCGTACGAGCGCGCGATTGCGATGGGCGCGGAGCCGGCCGACCCGAAAGACGGTGCGAAGTCGCTCGACGTTCCCGCGATCAAGGGCATTGGCGGCTCGCTGCTCTATTTCATCGAGCGCTACGGCGAGAAGGGCAACGCCTATGACGAGGAGTTCGAGTGGCTGGGCAAGCGCGACCCGAAACCGGAAGGCGTCGGACTCTATTATCTCGACCACCTCACCCACAACGTGCATCGCGGGCGCATGGATGTCTGGGCCGGTTTTTACGAGAAGATTTTCAACTTCAAGCAGATCCGCTTCTTCGACATCGAAGGCAAGCTCACGGGCCTGTTCTCGAAGGCGCTGACCAGCCCCGACGGAAAAATCCGCATCCCGATCAACGAGAGCGCCGACGAGAAATCGCAGATCGAGGAATATCTCCACGCCTACAACGGCGAAGGCATCCAGCACATCGCCTGCGGCTGCAAGAACATCTACGCGACGATCGAGAAGCTACGCGCCGACGGGCTGAAATTCATGCCCTCGCCGCCGGAGACCTACTACGAGAAGGTCGACGGCCGCGTGCCGGGACACGGCGAGGATTTAAGGCGGCTTCAGAAGAACGGGATTCTGATCGACGGCGAGGGCGTCGTGGACGGCCGCGAGACCAAGGTACTGCTGCAGATCTTCTCGGCGAACGCGATCGGCCCGATCTTTTTCGAATTCATCGAGCGCAAGGGCGACGACGGCTTCGGCGAAGGCAACTTCCGCGCGCTGTTCGAGAGCATCGAAGAGGATCAGATCCGGCGCGGGGTGCTGAAAGAAGACGCGGCGTAACTCCCCTTCGTAGCCGAGCCGTAGAAACGGCTACCGGCGCAGAACGCTCTTGCAGAAGAAGTAATCGCCGAGCGGCAGCACGCCCTGGCCGCTGACCGATATGTGCCGTTCGCCGTGGACCGTTACGGCGGCCAAGAACTGGCTGTCCCGTTTATGGCGGTCGCCCGGTTCGGAGCCGCAGAAGCCGCTTACGCTGTATCTGGAGCCGGCTTCGCGCTTGATGCGGGTCACCCAGCACAATCCATCGGGCCAGTTGCCCAGCCGCGGTCCGAAATACCAGTAGGCCGAGCCGTTGTTCTCGATGCCGAACCCCTTCAGGCCGACATGCGGACGATCCTCGTTCTTCAAGCGGAGCGCGGCGCAGTCTTCTTTCGCGGCCGCCCAATAGCCTTCCAGGATCGGGAGACTGACGCCGCTTGCGGCTGGAAACTTGTACGGATTTGGCTGTTCCTGTGCCGGCGCCGCCGCAATCGCGGCCGAGAGAAAAACCGGCAGTGCTGCCGCCCTGAACAACGTTCCACGAAATCGCGAACTTCCGCGGCGCATCGATCACTCCCCCGGGCCTTGGATCAATCGAGTTACGAATGATGGAGCATGCGGACTGGCGCGGCAATGGCGAGGCCGGCGGGAGTGAATTACTGCGCGCACGCGCGGGCGCTGCCCCCACCCTGCTCGCGTCGCTTCGCGACACGAGCTTCCCTCCCCTAAAGGGGAGGGAAAAATTATGAATTACCGCCGTCTAAAATTCGGCTTGCGCTGCGCGCCGGGCGCCATGACCGGCGCATCGCCCTTGTGACGGAACGAGATGCGGCCGCGGCCGAGATCGTAAGGCGACATCTCGACGGTGACGCGGTCGCCTTCCAGCGTGCGGATGCGATGCTTCTTCATCTTGCCCGCCGCGTAAGCGAGAATGACGTGATCGTTGTCGAGCTTGACGCGATAGTTGCCGTCCGGAAGCACTTCCGTGACGACGCCTTCGAATTCGATAAGGTCTTCCTTCGCCATGTAGGTCCTTAAGTCTGCGCGGGGCGCGGCTCTTGATGCCCGCCGCGGCGCTTCGGTTTGCGGTTCATAAAGGCAACCCCGGTGAGCTGTCCACCATGGGCCGCCTTCGGCTGTGTTTGCGTCTGCTTGCTGCCGTGCTGCCGGTATTCCGGCTTGGCATAGCCAGGGCGCGGCTCGTGCTTGCGCTCGCTCTGCGGCGGGCGCTGTTCGCCGCGCTGGCCGTCCGCGCGATGCGGATTGGCGTTGCGGTGGCGGCGGCGCTTGTTGCGGCCTTGCGGCTGCCCGCCGCGGCCGCCTCGATGCTCGCCGCGCGGCTCGTTGTGCGAGGGCTGCTGCGTGCCGCGGCGGTCGGTGGACGGAATCGAGAGCTTCACGAGCTTCTCGATGTCGCGCAGGAAAGGCCGCTCGTCCGAGGAGCAGAACGAAATCGCGATGCCTTCGGCGCCGGCGCGCGCGGTGCGGCCTATGCGGTGGACATAGCTTTCCGGAATGTTCGGCAGGTCGAAGTTGAAGACATGGCTCACGCCGTCGACGTCGATCCCGCGCGCGGCGATGTCGGTCGCGATCAGGATGCGGACCTTGCCGGCGCGGAAAAGCCCGAGCGCGCGCTCGCGCTGGTTCTGCGACTTGTTTCCGTGGATCGCCTGCGCGGCGATGCCGGCCTTCTCCAGCGCGCGGACCACCTTGTCGGCGCCGTGCTTGGTGCGGGTGAAGACCAGCGCGCGGTCGATCGGCTCGGCTTTCAGCACTTCGGCGAGCAGGTCGTTCTTGCCGTTCTTCTCGATGAAGATCACGCGCTGCTCGACCTTGTCGGCGGTCTTGGCGGCCGGTGTCACGGCGACCCGCACCGGCTCCTTCAGGAACTGCGCGACCAGATGCTCGACTTCCTTCGGCATGGTGGCCGAAAAGAACAGCGTCTGCCGGTTCTGGGGCAGCATCCTCGCGATCTTCCTGATGTCGTGGATGAAGCCCATGTCCAGCATGCGGTCGGCCTCGTCGAGCACGAAGAACTCGATGCGGTCCATGCGGAAGGCGTTCGAATTCACGAGATCGAGCAGGCGTCCCGGGGTCGCAACCAGAATGTCGACGCCGTTTGCAAGCGCCTTGATCTGGCGGGCGATGTTGACGCCGCCGATTGCGAGCGCGGTCGAAAGTTTCAGGTGACGGCCGTAGGTCTTGAAACTGTCGGCGATCTGGCCGGAGAGTTCGCGCGTCGGCGAGAGCACCAGCACGCGCGCGGACTTGCGCTCGAGCTTGCCGCGCCTGACCGCGAGATGATTGAGAATGGGAAGCGCAAAGGCGGCGGTCTTGCCGGTGCCGGTCTGCGCGATGCCGACGAGGTCGCGGCCCGAGATCACGGGCGGGATGGCTTGCGACTGGATGGGGGTCGGGGTGGTGTAGTTTTCTTCGGCGAGCGCGCGCGCAATCGGCGCGGCGAGGCCAAGTCCGGAAAAGTCGGTCAACGTCGTTCTTTCATAAAAGCGAAGCGCCGGGTTCCGCCCGGTCGGGCGGAATCCGCGAATCGCGGGGGTTGAGAGACACCCCGCGTGGCCTGGGAGGTCGGGAAATAGCGCCGATAAGGACGGGCGGATAAGCCTGCTTTGGCTTCGTCACGCGGCCCGTGTAGTCCTTAGACCCGCGTCATGTGGCTTATTCGGGGCGTTTTATCAAGGCCTCACAGGGATTTATGTTTATCGGGTGCTGAAGGCTTTGAAATGACTCAGATAACCGCCGCCGATCTCACCGTCGCCACCCTCCTCGCCCACGGCATCAAGACGCTCTACGCGCTGCCCGGCGTGCACAACGATCACTTCTTCGACGCGGTATTCCGCGCGGGCGATGCGATCCGCACCGTGCATACGCGCCACGAACAGGGCGCGGCCTATATGGCGCTGGGTGCCGCGCTCGCCACCAACAGGCCGCAGCCCTATGCGGTCGTTCCCGGGCCCGGCCTGCTCAACACTTCCGCGGCGCTGCTCACCGCCTACTCGATGAACGCGCCGGTGCTGGCGCTGATCGGGCAGATTCCCGACGGCGACATCGGCAAGGGGCTCTCGCACCTTCACGAGATCAAAGACCAGGCCGGCATCATCGCGCGGCTCGTGGATTTCTCGGCGCGGGTGAGGAAGCCGGAAGAAGTTTCCGCGCTGGTGGCAAAAGCGATCCAGTCGCTCTTTTCGGATCGGCCCGGCCCGGCCGCGATTGAATGCGCGATCGACATGTGGGGAAGAGAGAGCGCGGACGAGAAAATCGCCACACCCCTGCCCGCGCCTGCGCCCGCGCTCGACGAAGACGCGATCAGGGACGCGGCGAAGCGCCTCGCGAATTCAAAGCGCCCGCTCATCATCTGCGGCGGCGGTGCGCAGGGCGCTTCCGAAGAGGTGACGAAGCTTGCGGACATGCTGCAAGCGCCGGTGCTCGGCTATCGCCGCGGGCGCGGCGTGCTGTCCAGCAAATCTCCTTTCAGCGTGACGCTGCCCCTGGGCCGCGAACTCTGGGGCGAAGCCGACGTCGCCCTCGGCATCGGCACGCACATGCTCTACCCGATGATGCATTGGGGCATGGACGACAGGATCGACGTCATCCGGGTCGACGCCGACAAGGACGAGCCCGCGCGCATCCACAAGCCCGCGGTTTCGCTCATCGGCGACGCGCAGCCGATCTTGAAAAGGCTGGCCGAACTGCTGCCCTCGTTTCTTTCGAAGCGCGCGCCGCGTGCCGAAGAAATGCGCGAGCGCCACGCCAAGATGAACAAGCGCTTCGAAAAGATCAGTCCGCAGAAAGCCTTCCTCGACGCAATCCGCGACGAACTGCCGGAGGACGGCATCTTTGTCGACGAAGTGACGCAGATGGGCTTCGCGGCGCGGCTCGTGTTTCCGGTCTACAGGCCGCGCACGTTCCTCTCGCCAGGCTATCAGGACAATCTCGGCTGGGGTTTTGCCACCGGGCTCGGCGCGCAGGATGCGCGGCGCGACGTGCCGGTGGTCTCGATCAACGGCGACGGCGGCTTTCTCTACACCGCGAACGAACTTGCGACCGCGATCCGGCACCGCATACCGCTGACCGCCATCGTGTTTTCGGACGGCTCGTTCGGCAACGTACGCCGCATTCAGGAGGAGCAGTTCGGCAACCGTCTGATCGCGAGCGATCTCACGAACCCCGACTTCGTGAAATTCGCGGAGAGCTTCGGCGCCTCCGCCGAGCGCGCACGCAATGCCGAGGAATTGCGGGCCGCCCTGAAACGGGCGTTCAAGCGCCGCGACGGCCCGACCTTGATCGACGTGCCGGTCGGCCCGATGCCGAGCCCCTGGGAATTCATCCTGATGCCGAAAAACCGCGGCGTGTGACCAATAGGCGGGTTTACGGAGTCAGCCCGGAGGGCTATCACCCCAGCCATGGATTTGATTACGACCACCGCCGCGCTGAACGCGGCATGCGAACGACTTTCGAAACATCCTTTCGTTACCGTCGACACCGAGTTTCTGCGCGAGACCACGTTCTGGCCGAAGCTCTGCGTGGTGCAGCTTGCCTCCACCGACGAAGCGGTCGTCGTGGACGCGCTTGCCGACGGCCTCGATCTCGCGCCGTTCTTCAATCTGATGAACGACGAGAAGATCGTGAAGGTGTTTCACGCCGCGCGCCAGGACATCGAAATCGTCTGGCATCGCGCGAAGATCATCCCGCATCCGGTGTTCGATACGCAGGTCGCGGCCATGGTGCTCGGCTATGGCGATTCCATTTCCTACGACCAGCTCGTGCAACGAACCACCGGCGGCCAGATCGATAAGTCCTCGCGCTTCACGGACTGGGCGCGGCGGCCGCTCACGCAACAGCAGCTCGCTTACGCCGTCGCGGATGTGACGCACCTGCGCGACATCTACCGGAAGCTGAAAGCGGAACTCGAGCAGAAAAATCGCGCAAGCTGGTTAGATAGCGAGATGCAGATCCTCACCTCGCCTTCGACCTACGAGCAGCACCCCGAGAACGCCTGGATGCGGCTGAAGACGCGCGTGCGCAAGCCCAAAGAAATCGCGGTTCTGATGGAAGTCGCGGCCTGGCGCGAGCGCGAGGCGCAGTCGCGCGATGTGCCGCGCGGGCGGGTCATCAAGGACGACGTGATCGGCGAGATCGCGATCCAGCAGCCGAAGACCGCCGAGCAGCTCGGTCAGTTGCGCTCGATCCCGAAGGGCTTCGAGCGCTCGCGCTCAGGCGAAGGCATTCTGGGGGCGGTTGCGGCCGGTCTCGCGCGCGATCCGGCGACGGTGCCGAAGTTCGAGCGCTACAAGCCGCTCTCGAACGGCGCGTCCGCCACAGTCGAGCTGCTGCGCGTGCTCCTGCGCATGACCGCGGAACAAAACGGCGTCGCCGCGCGCGTGATCGCAAGCGCCGAAGATCTCGAAGCGATCGCACTCGACGACAACGCCGATGTCGAAGCGCTGAAAGGCTGGCGGCGCGAATTGTTCGGCGAGCGCGCACTCCTCCTCAAGCACGGCAAGGTTTCGCTCGGGATCGAAGGCGGGCGCGTGGTGGCGAAGGAAGTTTAGTTTCTGTCATTCCGGGGCGCGGGCGCAGCCCGCGAACCCGGAATCCAGAGCAACGAACATAGGCCTTGGTATGTAGCCCTGGATTCCGGATCGACGCTTCGCGTCGTCCGGAATGACACGAGGGTTTAAGCAGTCTCGATCCTGTATTCGCGCCCGATCAGTTTTCCGAGCTGGCGCACGCGATTGTAAAGCCGGCCGCTCGCAAGAGCGGCCAGTTCGCCCGAGAGCTTCAGCTTCAACACGCCCTTCTCCACCACCAGCGGCGAGCGCGGCAGCACGCCCGGCATCGAGGCGCTCGCGACATAGGCGACCCGCATCACCGCGCCCAGAATTCGTGCGCGGTCAAGCAGACGTGTCGAGGCGATCTCGCGGATGCGTGGCGACAGGTCCTCGTCGTTCAAGCCGGCATAGCGATAAAACACCGCGAGCGCGAGAAAAGCGCGGCCCGGATGGTCGATGCCGGAGAACGCGGCGTTCGAGATGATGTTGAGGCTCTGCTCGCCGCGATAATCCGGGTGCGCGCGCCAGCCGATGTCAGCGAGCAAACAGCCCGCATGGCGCAGCCGCATCTCCTCCGGCGTTTCGTCGATGCCGGTGCTTTCCATGAACCTGTCGGTCCAGGCGATCAGTTCCTCGCCGTGCTCGGGCGAGCGCGACCGGAGGTAATTATATTCGCGCGCCGCCTCGATCAGCGGGTCCTGCGCGCGGTCTTCATCGGAGAGCCGCTCGAATAACAAGCCCTCGCGCACGCCGAGGGCCGAGACAATGATCGAAGAGGGCTTGCCGGCCTTCACGATCTGCTCGAGCACCAGCGAGCCATAGGCCAGGAGCGGACGCCGCGCCTCGGAAATCACTTCGATGCGCGAGAGCGTCTCCGGGTCGACGCGATGAATGAGGCTCGAAAACTCCATCGCCTCCTTCGCGGGAATCGAATAGCCGTGCATGACATGCAACGGATAGCCCTTCTGCATCATGTGCAGCCGTGCGATCGCGCGCCAGGTGCCGCCGACCGCGTAGAAGGTGCGGCCTTTAAGGTCCTTCAGAAGCTTCTCGTCTTCGAGCTTGTCGCGGACGATCTTTTCCGCCTGCTTGATCGAGCGCGACGAGGCGTCCGCCAGCGAGAGCGAGCCGAGCGGCATGGTGATGCCGTCGCCGATCTTCTCGCCTTTCACGTCGACGAGTTCGAGCGAACCGCCGCCGAGGTCGCCGATCACGCCGTCGATCTCGGTCGAGCCGGAGATCACGCCGAAGGCTGCAAGTTTCGCCTCGCGATTGCCGGACAGCACCTCGATGTCGCAGCGGCAGATTTTTTTCGCGCGCTCGATGAATTCGGGGCCGTCGCTGGCATCGCGCACGGCGGCGGTGGCAATCGCAAGCGCCTCGGCGACCTGCATCACATCGCACAGCGCACGGAAGCGCGAGAGCGCCGCGAGCGCCTTTTCGACCGCGTCGGGCGCGAGCCGGCCCTTGGTCGCGACCTCGCGGCCGAGACCGCAAAGCGCTTTTTCGTTGAACAGCGGGGTGAGATTGCGGCTCAGCCGCTCGTAGACGACGAGGCGGACGGAGTTGGAGCCGATATCGAAGACGGCGACGGGCCTGCTCGCAGGCAGGCGCCCGGGCGCCTCAACCGGTTTGCTTTGCCCGCTCCGTCTTGCGGACGAGACTGCGCGGAGAAGAGTCTTTGAGAGATTTGCCACGTCCCGAAAGGCTCGGATTCGTCATGAAGTACTGGTGGGCGTTGAACGATTCTTCGCCCTCCCCGAGCTTTATGCGTTCCGAACTGCCGTCGGGCAACACCCGCCAGCTTTGCTCGTTATCCTTAAGGTTGGCGACCATGATCTGATCGAGCACCTGCTGGTGCACGGTCGCGTTGAGAATCGGCACCAGGGTTTCCACGCGGCGGTCGAGGTTCCGCGGCATCAGGTCGGCGGACGCGATATAGACCGCGGCCTTGCGGTGCGGCAGGCCGTGGCCCATGCCGAAGCAGAAGATGCGGCTGTGTTCGAGGAAGCGGCCGACGATGGATTTGACGCGGATATTCTCGGACAAGCCCGCGACGCCGGGACGCAGGCAGCAAATGCCGCGCACCACGAGATCGATCTCCACGCCGGCGCGGCTCGCGTCGTAGAGCGCGTCGATCACCACCGGATCCACCAGCGAGTTCATTTTCAGCCAGATCGCCGCCGGCTTGCCCGCGCGCGCGTGCGCCATCTCCTGCTGAATGTGATCGAGAATACGCTGCTTCAGGCTGATCGGCGAAATCGCCATCGCCTCCAGCCCCTGCGGCTCGGCGTAGCCGGTGATGAAGTTGAACACGCGCGAGACGTCGCGCGCAATCACGGGATCGGAGGTGAAGAAGGAGAGGTCGGTGTAAACGCGCGCGGTCACCGGATGATAGTTGCCGGTGCCGAGATGGCAGTAGGTCGTGACCGACTTGCCCTCGCGGCGCACCACCATCGACAGCTTGGCATGGGTTTTCAGCTCGATGAAGCCGAATACGACCTGCACGCCCGCGCGCTCCAAGTCTCGCGCCCAGCGGATGTTGGCTTCCTCGTCGAAGCGCGCCTTGAGCTCGACCAGCGCGGTCACCGACTTGCCGGCCTCGGCGGCTTCGGCGAGCGCTTTGACGATCGGGCTGTCGGACGACGTGCGATAGAGCGTCTGCTTGATCGCGATCACGTTCGGATCGAGCGCGGCCTGACGCAGAAACTGCACCACGACGTCGAACGACTCGTAAGGGTGATGAACGATCAGGTCCTTCTGGCGGATCGCGGCGAAGCAGTCGCCGCCGGAATCGCGGATGCGTTCGGGGAAGCGCGGGTTGTAGGTCCTGAACTTCAGGTCGCGCCGCTCGATGGAGACGAGCTGCGAAAGCTCGTTGAGGGCGAGCATGCCGTCGGAGACGAAGGTTTCGTATTCGAGAACCCGGAGCGCCTGCGCGACGAAGGCGCGTAGCTCCGGCGGCGTCGACGCCTCGATCTCGAGCCGGATCACCGAGCCGCGGCGGCGGCGCTTCAGCGCGCTTTCGAACACGCGCACGAGATCTTCGGCTTCTTCCTCGACTTCGATATCGCTGTCGCGGATCACGCGGAACGCGCCCTGCCCGCGCACGACATAGCCGGGGAAAAGTTTCGCGGTGAACAACGCGATCACCGCCTCGAGCGCGATGAAGCGCGTCTCCTTGTTGTCGCCTTCCGGCAGCCGCACGAAGCGCTCGATCTGCGCGGGCACGCGGATCAGCGCGTTCATGCCTTTCTGGTCGCTGACGCGAGAAAGCTGGAGCGCAAGCGAGAACCCGAGATTCGGAATGAACGGAAACGGGTGCGACGGATCGATCGAAAGCGGCGTCAGCACCGGGAAGATTTCGTGCAGGAAGGTCTGTTCGAGCGAAGCGAGGTCGGCCTTGGAAAGATCGGCGGCATCGACGATCACGATGCCGTTCTGGGAAAGCAGCTTGCGCAGCTCGCGCAGTTGCTCCTGCTGCTCGGATGCGAGCTTCGCGGTCTCCGCCACGATTTCGATGAGCTGCTCGGCGGGCGTCAGCCCGTCCGGGCTCGGCACGGTCACGCCCTCGCGCACCTGACCCTTGAGGCCGGCGACGCGAACCATGAAAAACTCATCGAGGTTCGCAGCCGAGATCGAAAGGAAGCGCAGGCGTTCGAGCAACGGATGTTTTTCGTTCTCGGCTTCTTCCAGCACACGGCGGTTGAAGCTGAGCCAGGAAATCTCGCGGTTGATGAAGCGCTCGGGCCGCGCGCGCAGTTCGGCGGCCTCCGCCGACACGGCGGGGGTACTCGCCTCCGGCAGCGGGAGGTCGGTTTGCGGCTTGATTTCGAGATTCATCGTCGCCTCGGCGCCTTACTAGCGCTTGGCATAATCATAATCGCAATTCGCGAAAACTATATGACCGCAAATTATGCAATTATTACAGATAGATGACGCACTACTCCCGCAACAGGGCGGAAACGAAGGCCCTTGACGCAGGGCGGCCGGCGGCAAGCGCGGCGGCATCGATTTTCGCAACCAGTTCCCGGGCGTGGCCCAGCGAGCGTTCCATGCGGGGAAGAAGATAGGCAATCAGGTCCTGCTCCACCGCAACCTGCCGGTCGGCGAAGAGCTTCACGAGCACCGCCGCGATCAGCGCGTCGTCCGGAGCGTCGAGTTTCGCGCAAGGCACGAGACGCAAACGCGACGCGAGATCGGGCAGCGCCGCCATGCCCTGCTCCAGCGGATGCGCGGACGTAAAGAGCAGCGAAGCGCCGTCTTCCTTCGCAAGATTGAAGAGGTGAAACAGCGCCTGCTCGTCGAAATCGCCGGGCACGAGATTTTCGACCACCAGCGCGCCGGTGGCCAGTGCATGCGGCACATCATCGCGCAAGAGTAACCGCGCGGGGATGACGCGTGCGCCCGAAAGCGAAGCCCAGATCGATGCGAGATGGCTTTTTCCCGAACCATGCGGGCCGACGATCGCGGCGGCGTAAGACGGCCACTCCGGCCAGCGCTCGACCAGCGCGAGGGCCGCTTCGTTGGCGCGGCTTTCCAGAAAGTCGTCGCGGCGGAAGCTTATGACGTGCGGCAGATCGAGCGGAAGCTGCCGCGCGGCCTGGCTTCGCATGTCAGCGATCCCCGCGGCGGCGCTTCGGCTGCGTGCCGGTGTAGAGGCTGCTTGCCATGTATTGCCTGAGCCCGAAGCGGATCAGCACGCCCATCGCGGCGGCGACCGGCACCGCCAGCAGGAGCCCGACGAAACCGAACAGATAGCCGAATGCGAACAGCGCGAACATCAGCCATACCGGATGCAGCCCCGCGCTCTCGCCGACCAGCTTCGGCTGGAGAATATAGCCTTCGACGAACTGGCCGAAGAAGAAGAGACTGACGATCAGGAGAATCCACGTCCATTCCGGCCAGAACTGCGCGACCGCGACAACCGAGGCGAGCAGCAGGCCGGTCAGCGAACCGACATAGGGAATGAAGGTGATCAGGCCCGAGATCATTCCGATCAGCACGCCGAAGTTCAGTCCGGCGAGCGAAAGCGAGACTGCATAAAAGGCGCCGAGGATCAGGCAAACGCCCGCCTGCCCGCGCACGAAACCCGCAATCGCGCGATCCATTTCGCGCGCCAGTTCGCGAACGGTTTCGCGGTGCCGCCGCGGCACCCAGCTGTCGACCTTCGCGATCATCTTGTGCCAGTCGTAGAGCACATAGAAGGCGATGACCGGCGCGATCACGAGCAAGGTCACGATCGAGAACAGCGCCTGTCCGCCGGCCCAGATCGAGCCGATGAAGGAGAGCAGCCACTTCGCGCCTTCGGTTACGATGTCGCCCAGCGACTTATTGAGATCGGGCAAACGATCGCCGACGATCGAAGTCAGCCACTCGCGCGTCTCGTCCGTGAGCACGGTTTGCAAACGCGTGATCGTGCTCGGCAGCCCCTGCACGAAGGCGGAAATCTGCGCGCCGAGGATCGGCAGGAACAGAAGCGCAATCACCACGAAGCTCAGGATCACGACCGCGATCATGATCAGCGACGCGGCCATGCGGCTCATGCCGAGGCGTTCCACACGGTCGGCGAGCGGATTCAGAAAATAGGCCAGCGCGATGCCGGCGACGAACGGCAGCAACACGTCGCGCAGCACCCACATTACGAACACGAACAGGACCAGCACGCCGATCCAGAACGGCATTTGCCGCCGAATCTTCATCGGCCCGGCTCCCGGGTGTCGGAAGTCATGTGCTTCATCCATTCGACCAGATAGGCGGCGGCCGACAGAATCGTCAGCGCGCCGGTCAAGAGCAGCGCAACGGTCTTCGCCTGGCCGGGATCGAACATGAAGCCGCTCGAGGCCAGCACCAGCGCCGCCAGCGCGATCTGCGCCGCCGTGTTCAGCTTGGAGATGACGAGCGGGCTGATCTCGACCGGCTTGTTCATGATCCATGACAGCACGACCGCGCCCATAATCATAATGTCCCGCGAGACCACCGCAATCACGATCCAGCGCGGCAGCAGCCCCTCGACCGAGAGCGTGACATAGATCGACATCAGGAGCGCCTTGTCGGCGATCGGGTCGAGGTAGGCGCCGAACTCGGTGCGGGCGTCGAGCTTCTTGGCAAGGAAGCCGTCGACGGCGTCGGAGATGCCGGCCGCCACGAACAGCCAGAAGGCGAGCAGCATGTTGCCGGACGTGATCGCCCAGATCACCACCGGCACCAGAACGATCCGCCCCACCGTGATCAGATTTGGCAAGGTCTGCAGCACGCCACCGCTCCGCCCCGTCTTGGAGCGCCTTGGCTACCGTCAAATCCTGCCTTCGCCAACCGCGACACGCAGATTCCGGGGTGCTTTGCGACAATTCGGCTAGGAAAAACCTCGTTCCGCGCGCTATTCACACGGGCCTGAACGAGGAGCGGAACCTGTGCCCGGCAAGGACGGCGGACTGAGCTACCGGCAGGCGGGCGTCGATATCGACGCGGGCAACCGGCTCGTGGACCTGATCAAACCGTTCGTGCGGGCCACCCGCCGGCCGGGCGCGGATGCCGAGATCGGCGGCTTCGGCGGGGTGTTCGACCTCAAGGCTCTGGGCATGCGCGACCCGGTGCTGGTCGCCGCCAACGACGGCGTCGGCACCAAGGTGAAGCTCGCGATCGACGCGAACCGCCACGAGACCATCGGCATCGACCTCGTCGCGATGTGCGTAAACGATCTGGTGGTCCAAGGCGCGGAACCGCTGTTTTTCCTCGACTATTTCGCGACCGGAAAACTGGTTCCCGAGCACGCGGCGAAGGTGGTCGAAGGCATCGCCAAGGGTTGCAGGGAAGCTGGCTGCGCGCTGATCGGCGGCGAGACCGCGGAAATGCCGGGACTGTACGCCGCCGGCGACTACGATCTCGCCGGATTTTCGGTCGGCGCGGTTGAGCGGGAGGATTTACTGCCGCGCGCGGACGTAAAAGCGGGCGATGTTCTCCTCGGCCTGCCCTCCTCCGGCGTGCACTCGAACGGATTCTCTCTGGTCCGCCGGATTCTCGAGCAGAGCAAGGCGCGGCTCGACGCGCACGCACCGTTCGACAACACGCGCTCGCTCGGCGAGGCGTTGCTTCAGCCGACGCGCATCTACGTGAAACCGGTGCTCGCCGCGATCAAGACGTCCTCCGGCATCAAGGCGCTCGCGCACATCACCGGCGGCGGTTTTGTCGACAACATTCCGCGCGTTTTGCCAGAGAACCTGGCTGCGAAAGTCGATCTCTCGAAGATTCCGGTGCTGCCGGTCTTCAAGTGGCTGGCCTCGGTTGGCGGCGTTGCGGAGTTGGAGATGCTCCGCACCTTCAACTGCGGGATCGGCATGATCGTCGCTGCTGATACCGCGAAAGTAAGCGATGTCGAGAACGCGCTCCGCGCCGCCGGCGAAAGCCCGATCCGCATCGGCGAGATTGTTGCTCACAAAGGCGAGCCGGTGACGCTGTTCGACGGGAAGCTTGCGCTTTCATGAAGAGGCGCGTCGGAATTCTGATTTCCGGGCGCGGCTCAAACATGCGGGCGCTGATCGAGGCCGCGAAGGAAAAAGACTATCCGGCGGAAATCGTGCTGGTGATTTCGAACGTCGCGGACGCGGGCGGCTTGGCGTTTGCGCGGCAGTACGGAATCGCGACGCAAGTCATCGATCACACGAAGTTTCCGTCGCGCGAGATTTTCGACAACGCCATGGACCTGGCGCTGAATGCCGCGAACGTCGAGATCGTCGCGCTCGCGGGATTCATGCGGCTCTTGTCGCCGCGCTTCGCCGAGAAATGGCGCGGGCGCATGATCAACATCCACCCCTCGCTACTGCCCGCCTACAAGGGCCTGCACACGCACAGGCGCGCGATCGAGGCCGGCGAAAAGTTCGCTGGCTGCACGGTGCATTTCGTAACTCCGGAACTCGACGACGGCCCGACGATTTTGCAGGCAAAAGTGCCGGTGCTCGCAGGCGACACCGAAGACACGCTCGCCGCCCGCGTGCTGACACAGGAGCACAAGATTTATCCGGAAGCGCTGCGTCTCGTCGCCGAGGGCAAGGCGAAGATTTGAAGTTATTTCGTCATGGTTGGGCTTGTCCCGGCCATCCACGCCTTGATGCGTCGTAAAGCCCTAAAGACGTGGATGCCCGGCACAAGGCTTGCGCTCGGGCCGGCGAAGCCGGACCCGAGTGCCGGGCATGACGAGGGTTGTTAGCTGTTTTCGAAGCGCTCAGTGCTTCTTCCGCGGCGGTTCGCCGATATGGCCCGCGCGCGTGATGAAGGGCTCTTCCATCGCCGCAAGGTGACGCGCGCGGCGGATTAGCGCGCCGATCAGGAGCACGAAGACCGCGCCTGCGGCGGCTGCGGGGTAATGCAGCTGCTGCAGCGTCGCCAGGTTGAACCAGTTCACGAGGGCTGCGTCCTTGATCATGATGTCGCCCGCGACCCAGCCGAGCAGCGCCGCACCCGCCCACACCAGAATCGGGAAGCGGTCCAGGAGCGCCATCAGAAGTGCGCTGCCCGCGACGATCATCGGCACAGAAGTCGCAAGCCCGAAGCCGATCAGCACCGCCTTGATGGTCGAGGCATGCGCCGGGTCGAGCGCGGTTGCCGCGGTCTCCGCGGCGGCGGCGATCGCGATCACGTTGTCGAGGCTCATCACGATGTCGGCGATCGCGACGATGCGTACCGCCTTCCAGAGATTGCTCGCCGCCTCGATCTTCTCGTCCGCTTCGTCCTCGGGAGCGAGAAGCTTGATCGCGACCCACAGAAGCAGCACGCCGCCGACCAGCTTCAGCCACGCATAGCCCATAGCCTCGGCGACCACGAGCGTGAAGACGATGCGCAAGAGCACGGCGACGCCGGCGCCGAGCACCATGCCCCAGAAGCGCTCCTTGGGCGGCAGCATCCGGCAGGCCAGCGCGATCACGACTGCGTTGTCACCGGAGAGGATGATATTGATGCCGATGATTTTCAGCGCGGCGATCCAGAACGCCGCCTGCGTCAGGTCGGTGAGAAGAAAATCCACGCGCTGCCCCCACTATTGTACAGTAATAATACTGGTGTATATTTGCAGTAAGGAGGCATAAAGAAATCGCCCGGTCCTGCCAAGCAAAACCGGACGATTGCAGCGCAACAAACAGTGGAGCGCCCCGGCAAAACCGGGGGTATGGGCTTATCCGACGATTTCTTCCGGCTTGAAGAAGAACTCGATCTCGATCTTCGCGTTTTCCGGGCTGTCAGAGCCGTGGACTGAGTTTGCCTCGATCGACTCCGCGAATTCCTTCCGGATGGTGCCGGGACTGGCCTTGGCCGGATCGGTCGCGCCCATGACCTCGCGATACTTCGCGACGGCATTTTCGCCCTCCAGCACCTGCACCACGACCGGTCCCGAGGTCATAAAGGCGACAAGGCTCTTGAAGAACGGGCGTTCCTTGTGAACGCCATAGAAGCCTTCGGCCTGGCTCTGGCTCATCTTGATGCGGCGCTGCGCGACGATGCGAAGGCCCGCGGCCTCGATCTTCTGGTTGATCGCGCCCGTGAGGTTGCGCTTGGTCGCATCGGGCTTGATGATCGAAAAGGTGCGTTCGACCGCCATATCTTCTTCCTGCTTGTTCGGGGGATTTTCGAAGTTGGCGCGTCTATAGCGGCGCACGCGGGGCGCTTCAAGCACAGCGATCGGCTGATGAATCAACTTCTTCAAGCCGGGCTTGCCCGCCCTGAGATTGTTAAATGCCAAAGTCGGCTAAAGCCGACTCTGGTTGCGGGCTTTTCTTCGCCACAAGCCGCTGGCAAGGAGGCGTGCCCGCTATGAACAAACCATCCGACCGCACATGAACCAGAGCGTCCTTCCGCCGCCCACGATGCGGCGGCGCCTGTTTGTAGCGGCGCTGATGGCGGCGCTCGTCAACTTCTACGCGCTCTATCCCGGCCTCTATCACCACGACGCCTGGGCCTATGTCGCGATGATCCGCACCGGCAGCTGGAACAACTGGCAGCCCCCGCTGCTCGCGTACCTATGGATTCCGCTGCAGTGGTTCTGGTCCGGGCCGCAGCCGATGCTGGCGATTTTTCTCGCGGGTTACTGGAGCGCGTTCGTCCTGATCGCACTCGGCTTTCGCGACGAGGAAAGCCGCACGCTGCCCTGGTTCGTATTCGCTAGCGCCTTCTTCCCGATGGCGATCAACTACAACGGCCAGCTCGTCAAAGACATCGCAATGGCGATCTCGATGCTGTGTGCGGCCGGCATCGCGACATTGCTGTTGCGCGGCTATTTCAGGCGCACGCGCGTGGCCGCCGGTTTCATGTGGCTGTTCATTTTGCTCGGCGGGTTCTTCCGCGCGAATGCGGTTTTCGGCATGCCGCCCTTAATCGATCTTGCGCTTTCTTCCGTGAGCCCGCGCTGGCGGTCGTTCGGGCTCGTCAAACGCACGATCATCGCAGGCGCGTTGTCGCTTTTGTTCATCCCCGGCCACATGTTTGCGGACCCCTACTTGTTCCGCGTGCCCGACATCAAGCCGATCTCGCCGCTGCAGGTGTTCGACCTCGGCGGCATCACCTATTTTTCCGGCCGCGACCAGTACAAGGGCTTCTTCGGCCCGGACTTCGTCGAGAAGAACCGGATGTTCAGGGAGCGTCCGGAGAGCGGACGCGGCTGCTACACGCCGCGCCACTGGGACACCTATGGCTGGGATCCGGATCTCAAGGGCGGCTGTCCCGAGGTTTACGAGAACCTGAAACCGAAATTCGGCCGCGAACTTACAAACCTCTGGGTCGATGCGATCCTCTCGGAACCGCGCGCCTATCTCACGCACCGTCTCGCGCATCTGAACCGGTTCCTGCAATTCCTCTGCAAGGGCTGCGAGGAGCCGGTGAAGACCGGCTGGCAGTCGAACAACCAGAACGAAGTCACCTTCACGCCGAACCCAGTTTACAATGCGATCGAATGGGCATCGGTGAACTGGAGCCTGTCGCCGTTCGGCCCGCCTTATGTCTATCTCCTCGTCTGCATCGCCTTCCTGTGGGCTTCCGTCGGCATTCGCGACCGTGTGACGAGGCATGTCACCTTTGCACTGGTCTCATCTGGCGCGCTCTATACGCTCGCGCTGTTCGTGATCGGGATTGCGCACGAGTACCGCTATATCTACTGGACCATGCTCTGCGCGCTGATTGCGGCACCGGTGATCGTCGCCCGCGTCGTGATGCGAAATGACCTGCCCGCTTCACTGCGGTTCGGGCCGCTCGCGCTGATCGCAGGGGTTATTGCATTCCGCGAGATCGCGGTACGCTTCGTGCTCTGAGGGCCTCGATGAACCTTTCCCGCTACAATATGTTTGCCAGCTACAACGCCTGGGCCAATGAGCGGCTCTACAATGCGGCCTCCCGGCTCAGCGACGACGAGTATCGCGCCGACCGCGGCGCGTTCTTCAAGTCGATCCACGGCACGCTCAATCATCTGCTCGCCGCGGACCGCATCTGGATGAAACGCTTCACCGGCCAGGGCGAAGCGCCGGCAAGGCTCGACACCATTCTGCACGGGGAATTCGCGAGCCTGCGCGCCGCGCGCGACCGCGAAGACGCGCGCATCTCGGCCTTCATCGGCCAGCTCACCGAAGCGGAACTGGCCGCGAACTTCAGCTACATGACGATCGTGAATCCGAAGCAGGTGACCCAGCCGCTCGCGCCCGCGCTCGATCATTTCTTCAATCACCAGACCCACCACCGCGGACAGGCGCATGCCGTGCTGACGGCGCTGAAGGGGCGCGACTTCGCACCCTCCTTCGACCTGATCCTCTATCAGCGCGAGACCGGGTCCGGGGGAGTGGTCAGCAGGTAACTATCGTTTCGGCCGATAAGTCGTCCGATCTCAATGACTTAAGTTCCGGTTCACAAACCGGGACCTCATTTCCTTGCGGCCCGCCAGTATTCGTGTCCACGGGTGTTGCATTCCGGCACTACCGGCACCGCCCCCCGGCACGCTAGAATTGCAGAAAATTAGCCGGGCAACTGGAACCCGGCATGGGGGGTGTCCATGAAAAAAATCGCTGTACTTGGTGCGGCTTTCCTCGGGCTGGTGCTTTCCGCTCCCGCCAAGGCTGCCGACGTTCCGGTCAAGGCACCGGTCTACAAGGCCGCGCCCGCGCCGGCTTTCAACTGGACCGGCTTCTATTTCGGCGCCCACATCGGTTACGGCGAGGCGGAAGATCCCATCGGCGCTACGATCGACGGCGTAATCGGCGGCGTCCAGGTAGGCTACAACTGGCACTTCAGCCGCAACTGGGTGTTCGGAATCGAGGCCGATATCGCCGGCACCGACATGAACAACGCCTTGGGCGCGCATATGGACTACCTCGGCACGATCCGCGCGCGCGCGGGCTATGCGATGGATCGCGTGCTGATCTACGGCACCGGCGGTTTTGCGTTCAGCAGAATCCAGAACGTGCTCGGCGCGCACCTCAACGGAGAGGGCTATGCCATCGGCGCCGGACTCGAATGGGCGTTCGCGCACAACTGGTCGGCGAAGGTCGAATACATGTTCCACGACATCGACTTCGGCCCCGGCGACGTCGAAGTCTCGACCTTCAAGTTCGGCGTGAACTACCGCTTCGGCCGGTAGTCGCCATCCTATCCGGAAGAGAGAAAACCCCGGCTATTGCGCCGGGGTTTTTGTTGGCCGGATTGTTGTTGCCCGTCTGCAACAGCGGCGGAAAACGCTTCCGTCTTAACCGGGCGTTAACCGGCCGCTAAGACCGCGTTAACCATAAAAACCTAGCCTCCTCGCGACTCTGATTTCTATTCGCTCTGAAGGGGGCTCCTTTGAAAAAGATTCTTTCGCTCTGTGCCGCACTCGCAGCACTCGCGATCGTGCCGCAGGCCGACGCCGCCGACATGCCGATCCGCGGTCCGCTCAAATACGCGCCGCCGCCGGCGGTGTTCAACTGGAGCGGCATGTATGTCGGCTTCCACGCCGGCTACGGCTTCAGCGACGATCTCGACGGTTTCACCGGCGGCTTCCAGCTCGGCTACAACTGGCAGTTCTCGCAAAACATCGTGTTCGGCCTCGAAGCCGACATCACCGGCACCGACATGAACGGCACGCCGGGCGGCATTCCGGTTCATATCGACTATCTCGGTACGGCACGCGCGCGCGTCGGCTACACCTGGGACCGCACCATGTTCTATGGCACCGGCGGTTTCGCCTTCTCCCGCGCCGGCTCGCTCGGCATCCACGACACCGATACCGGCTGGACGATCGGCGCGGGCCTCGAGTGGGCTTATTCGAACAGCTGGACCCTGAAGGCCGAATATCTCTACTACGACCTCGGCGCGGGTTTCGACGCGTCGATGATCCGCCTCGGCGCCAATTATCGCTTCAGCGGTTTCTGACGAAGACTCGCATAGACGCAAGAAAAAGGCCCCGGACAGGACGTCCGGGGCTTTTGCTTTGTGTGGCCGCGCGTCCGACAATGCATCCGCGCCGGCGTGTTTCGTGTTTCATTATCCGGGCGTTGCGCTGCATCCGCCGCCGCGGGGAGAAGGGTCATGACAAAGCCGACGACAGCCGCTGCCGCACGCGCCACGCAACTGCGAAACGTCTCGCGCTACTATCGCTGGCTCGACCGCTGGGTGCGCTGGAACCGGATCGTGCGCCGCTATTCGGGCTACGACAGCATGACCGTGCATCGCCTGATGGACGACCCGGTCACCGGCCACAACGGCCCCTTTGTTCTGCATAACCTCATGCTCGAAGGACTGAAGCTGCCGCCCGAGCCGCAGGTGCTGGATGCCGGCTGCGGCTATGGCGGCACCGCTTTCGACCTGATCGGCAAGATCGGCGGCCGCTGGCTGGGGCGCACCATCTCCCCGATCCAGATCGGCCGCGCGCGCGAAGAGGCGAAGAAGCGCGAGCTTGAAGACCGCATCCGGTTCGAGCTGAAATCCTACGACGAGCCGATCGACGGACAGTTCGATCTCGCAATCGGCATCGAGAGCATGGTGCATTCGGTGAACCCCGCTGCGACGGTCGCAAACATCGCAAGCGCGCTGAAGCCCGGCGGCACCTTCGTGCTCGTGGACGACATGCCGGTAGAGAACTTCCCGGCGACACTCGAAGGCGACCTCGACATCGTGCGCAGGATGTGGCGCTGCCCCGTGATGCCGACCGAACGCGGCTGGCGCGAAGCCTTCGAGGCGGCCGGTTTGGAAATCGAGCATTCGCGCGATCTCTCGAAGCTGATCTATCACCGCCCGGTCGAGGAAATGAACGCGCTGATCGCACGCGACACGCGGCGGGCGAACTGGCTGCGCTGGACGGGGCTTCGCATGATTCCCGAAGCCAATATCGGCGGGCTCATGATCGAGCGGCTCGCGGTGCAGGGCGTGCTCGAATATCGCGTGCTGCGCGGACGGAAGAAACACTGAACTGACGTCAATATTCCGATCGAAGCCGAACTCGAAACAAAGAACTCCTGACGAAAGTCCGGGTTTTTCGTTTCGATCATCATCCCTCCCCTTGATGAGAGGGAAACTTATGCCTTCTGCTGCCAGCGGCCGGCTTCGTCCTGCTGCCAGTAGGTCACGGTATGACCGGCTTCCTGCGCCGTCTTCCATTGCGCGCGCGCGTTATCGACCGCATCCGGATCGTTGCCGTCGAAGAGATGGATGGCGCGCTCGTAGCCCGCGAGATCCCTACTGCTCGCGCCTTCGACAAAGAAGCGCACCTGCGCGGCGTTCGCGTTCCCATCCGAAGTCGTGAGCAGCACCGGCTGCTCGCTCGCGTTCGCTTCCCTGTCGGTACCGTGCGGCAGGAATGAATCGTCGCGCCAGGTCCAAAGATGCTGGTCGAGCGCGGTCACGCGCTCGTCAGACTGCGCCTGCACCACGCAGCGCCAGCCGCGCTCGAGGCATTTCTCGATCAACTGCGGCAGCACCTTCTCGAGCGGCTGGTTCTGCAGGTGGTAGAAGTAAACCTCTGTCACTGTTAGATTATTTCTCGTAGTGCGCCGAGATGAACTCGTTCAGCAACCGCACGCCCCAACCCGGACCCCAACTGTCGCCGATCTCCGAATTGTGCGCGGCCATGCCGGTACCGGCGATGTCGAGATGCGCCCATGGCGTCTTGCCCACATAGCGCTGCAGGAATTGCGCGGCGGTGATCGAGCCGCCGAAACGCCCGCCGGTGTTTTTCATATCTGCGAATTTCGAATCGATCATCTTGTCGTAGGCGGGTCCGAGCGGCATCCGCCACACCAGTTCGCCGGTCACCTTGCCGGCTTCGGTGAGGCGCTCGGCGAGCTTGTCGTCGTTCGAAAACAGGCCGGCATATTCCTGCCCGAGTGCCACGATGATCGCGCCGGTCAGCGTCGCGAGATCGACGATCAGCTTCGGCTTGAAGCGCTCGTTCGTGTAGGCGAGCGCGTCGCACAACACGAGCCGGCCTTCGGCGTCCGTGTTGATCACTTCGATGGTCTGGCCCGAATAGGATTTCAGGATGTCGCCGGGGCGGTACGAGTTTCCGTCCGGCATGTTCTCGACGATACCGATGACGCCGATGACGTTCGCCTTCGCCTTTCGCGCAGCGAGCGCGTGCATGAGGCCGGTCACGCAGGCCGCCCCCGCCATGTCGCCCTTCATGTCTTCCATGCTGGCGGCCGGCTTGATCGAGATGCCGCCGGTGTCGAAGCACACGCCCTTGCCGACGATGGCGATCGGCGTTTCCGCTTTTTTCTTGGCGCCGTTCCAGCGCATCACGACAAGACGCGAGTCGCGTTGCGAGCCCTGGCCGACCGCGAGCAACGCGTTCATACCGAGTTTTTTCATCGCGACTTCGTCGAGCACCTCGACCTGAACGCCGAGCTTGCGCAATTCGCTCGCGCGTTTCGCGAACTCCGCCGGATAGAGTACGTTCGGCGGCTCATTGACGAGTTCCCGGGCCAGCACGATGCCGTCGCCGATGCCGCTAGCGGCAGCCCAGGCCTTTCTGGTGCCGGCGACGTCTTCGACGCCAAGGCGGATGTCCGCGGGCACGGCCTTGCCGTCCTCGTCGTCGGGTTTTTTCTTGGTCTTGTAGCGGTCGAACTTGTAGGCCCGGAGCTTGATCCCGAGCGCGATCTGGGCGGCGGCATCGGCGGCGAGTTTTCCACCGGGAAGCTGCGCCAGAACCGTCACCTGCCGGCTGCCGGCCGGCAGGCGGCCTGCGATGCTGCCGCCCAGTTTCAGCCAGTCCTCGGCCTTCATATCCTTGGCCTTGCCGAGGCCTGCTACCAGCAGGTGTTCCAGTTTGAGACCGGCGGGTGCGGCGAGGTCCAGCACCTTGTTCCGCTTGCCCTTGAACCTCTCGATCCTGGCGACCCGGTGAAACAGGTCGCCGGTGGGCTTCAGCGCCGCCTTTGCCGCGGGCCCGAAAGCCAGATCTTCATCGGTAAGCACTACCAGAGTACCGGTGACGGGGGTCTTGAGGTCGGTTATGGAGAGCTTCGGGGTTTCGGCCATGTCGAAGTCCGTTAAGGGATTGATGGGACAGTATTAACCGAGGATTTTTTATGGGGCGAGCGCCCCCTGAAAGCCTCAATTTCCGGCCAGTTTTCGCCGGTCAATTCAGTAGGGGGCGGCCTCGATTCTGGGTGGAGAATCGCAGCCGTGAGTATCGACGCGAATGGGGCGGCTCGACCGGTATTTGTTCTCGACTGCCACCATCGCGTTCCTCGCGGTGCTGGCTAGCCTTACCACGGTGGTATGGCTGACGCAGGTCCTGCGTCGCTTCGATTTGCTCGCGACGCAAGGGCAATCCTTCTACGTCTTTCTTTCGGTCACCGCACTTTCGCTGCCTATGCTGATGCTGGTGATCGCGCCGATCGCGCTGTTCATCGCGGTCGTCTTCACGCTGAACCGCCTCTCCGCCGACTCCGAACTGATCGTGATGAGCGCTGCCGGCGTCAGCCGCTGGCGCGTGTTCCGCCCGCTGCTAGCGCTCACGCTGATCGTGGCGACGTTCACGATCGCCGTCAGCGCCGAAATCGGTCCGTGGACGCTGCGCGTGCTGCGCGAACAGATCGCCAGGGTGAACGCCGACATCGTCAGTAACGTCGCGATCCCCGGCCGCTTCATGACCATGGACCGCGCCCTCACCTTCCACATTCGCGAGCGCGGGCCGAACGGCCTGATGATGGGCATCTTCGTGTTCGACGCCCGCAACCCCGAGAACGAAACCGTCTACATCGCCGAGCGCGGCCGCATCACGCAGTCGGAACAGGGCACCTATCTCGTTCTCGACCAGGGCCTGATGCAGCGCCGTCAAAACCAGACCAAGTCTCCGAGCTTCGTCGAGTTTCAGCGCTACGCCTTCGACCTGTCGCAGCTGACGCCGAGCTCGAATGTAGTCTACCGCGCGACCGACCGGCCGCTCTACGACCTGCTCACCGTCGACAAATCCGACGAGATGTACAGCAAGGACCCGGGACGCTTCCACGCGGAATTGCACAAGCGGCTCGCCTCGCCGCTGCTGCCGATCGCGGGATTTATTCTGGCGTTCGCGTTCCTCGGCGAGGCCCGGACCACCCGGCAGAACCGTGGACTTGCGATTGCAGGCGCCGCGGGGGCGTTCAGTCTCGTGCAGATCTTCGGTTTCGGAACGTCCGGGTTCGTTGCGAAGAACGCTTCGCTGGTCTGGATCACTTACCTCGTGCCGCTCGCCGGCATCCTCTACGGGCTCGCAATGATTGCAGGGTACACGCAATTCAGGGTGCCCGCCTTCCTCCAGCAATTCGCGGACGTTCTAGCCGCGCGTTTCGAACGATTGAAAGCGGCGTAAGATCATGGTCGCGTTCGGCATGTTGGGTCGCTATTTCGGCCGCCGCTTCGTCACGGCGGTCGCGGTCGCGTTCCTCACCTGTGTTGCCCTGATCGCGGTGGTCGATTTCTTCGAGCTGACGCGCCGCGTAGGCGACCGCCCGGACAGTTCGACTGCGCAGATCGGGTATCTGGTGCTGCTGCGGCTGCCCTCGTTCACCGAGCAGATGCTGCCTTTTGCGACGCTCATCGGCGCGATGTCGGCGTTCCTCGCGCTCTCGCGCCGGCTGGAGTTCGTGGTGGCGCGCGCTTCCGGCGTATCCGCATGGCAATTCATCGGCAGTGCAATCGCAATCGCGCTGCTGCTCGGGGTCTTTGCCACGACGGTCTACAATCCGCTCTCCGCCTCGATGAAGGAAACGGCGGACCGCATCGAGAACGAACTTCTGACCGCGCGCGCCGCTGCCATCGGCTGGAGCCAAAAGCGCGCCCCCGGCAACATCTGGGTCCGCCAGCGCAGCGAAACCAACCAGGCGATCATCAACGCACAGACCGCCAGCAACCAGGGCCGTCTGCTGACCGGGGTCCGGATTTTCGTATTCGACACCAAGGGCGACTTCGTCGAGCGCGTGGAAGCGAAATCCGCCGAGCTCGAACCGGGTGCGTGGCGTCTCACCGAGGTTTCGGTCTTCTCCCCGGTCAACAGCCCGAAAACGCTCGACACGCACCTGCTGCCGACCAGCCTGACGCCGGATCAGGTGCGCGGCACCTTCTCGAGCGCGGCCGCGTTGTCGTTCTGGGAATTGCCGGCGGCGATCGAACTCGTGCGCGCGGCGGGGCTCTCGGCGGCACGCTACGAAATCCAGTATCAGCTGCTGCTGGCGCGGCCCTTGCTGCTCGCAACCATGGTGATCATCGCGGCCGCCGTTAGCCTGCGCGTGTTCCGCCTCGGCGGCGTCGGCAGGATGATCACGATCGGCGTGCTCTCAGGCTTCCTGATCTATGTCGCGTCCCAGCTTTCCGAGCAACTCGGCGAAGGCGGATTTCTGCACCCGGTCGTGGCCGGATGGCTGCCGGTCGTATGCGCCGCGATGATCGGCTGCACGGTTCTGCTGCATCAGGAAGACGGCTAATGCGCGATCGCTTCACCGTCATTCCCGGAGCGCATGCGCTCGGCCGGCACTTCCGCCGCGCCGGGCTTGCCGCTTTGTGCGCCGTCATCGTCGCGGGCTGCGCGGGCGCCGCATTCGCACAGTCGCTGCCGCGTTCGCAGACCGCCGAGCCGACGCTCACCAAGCGGATGCTCAAGAAAAAAACCACCCGCGATCCGAACGCGCGGATGCTGGTGACCGCGAACGAGATGATCTACGACCAGAAGAACAACAGGGTTCACGCGGTCGGCGGCGTGCAGATCTATTACGACGGCGGCGTGCTGGAAGCCGACAAGGTCACCTACGACCGCGTCACGAACAAGATGTTTGCCGAGGGCAACGTCCGCTACAAGGCCAAGGACGGCAACATCATCTATTCCAATACGCTGGATATGACGCAGGACTTCCGCGAGGCGTTCATCAATTCGATGCTCGTGGAAACGCCGCAACGCACCCGCTTCGCCGCCTCGCGCGCCGACCGTAGCGACGGCAACGTAACGGTGTTCCAGAACGGCGTTTACACGGCCTGCGAACCGTGCCGCGACGATCCCAAGAAGCCGCCGCTATGGCAGGTGAAATCCGCGCGCATCATCCACAACGAAGGCGAGCGCAAGGTCTATTACGAGAACGCCACGCTCGAGCTGTTTGGCTATCCGATCGCCTATCTGCCGTTCTTCTATCACCCGGACCCGACCGTAAAGCGTCAGTCCGGCTTCCTGCCGCCGAATATCCATTCCAACAACCGGCTCGGCGTCGGCGTCGAGGTGCCCTATTTCTGGTCGATCAAGCCGAACATGGACGCGACCTTGGCGGCCGTTCCGTTCTCCAACCAGGGCGTTCTGGCCAAGGCCGAATTCCGCCATCGCCTGGTGAACGGCGCGTACAAGATCAACGCGGCCGGCATCAACCAGATGAACCCGCAGGAGTTCGGCTCGCTGTCGGGGAACCGCGATTTCCGCGGCGCCCTCGAAGCGACCGGCGAATTCAACATCAACAGCCGCTGGCTCTGGGGCTTCGACGGCGCGCTTTTGTCCGACAAGTCGTTCCTGCGCGACTACTATATCGCGCGAAACCGGACGACCGAGCGCGTTTCGCAGCTCTACCTGGTCGGTCAGGGCGACCGCTCCTACTTCGACATGCGAACGCTCGGTTTCTACGGTCTGTCCGAACTCGACGTGAACCGCCAGCTTCCGATCATCCACCCGGTGATCGACTACTCCTACTATTTCGGGAATCCGGTTCTCGGCGGCGAACTCTCCTACAGAATCAACTTCACGAGCATGTCGCGGCAGGATGCCGACTTCGCGCCGATCAGCTCGACCGCGGTGCTGGGCACAACGCCCGCAGGCACGCCGGATCGCTCGCGCTGTCTCGCCACCGCGGCGAACCCGGCAACCTGTCTCGTCCGCGGCATTCCCGGCGACTACACGCGCTTCTCCGCGCAGATGGACTGGCGCCGCACGCTGACGAGCGACGTCACCGGCATTCTGTTCACGCCCTTCGTGCGCGTGCGCAGCGACGCGGCTTCCGTCAACGTGAGCCAGGCCGCCGTCGGTATCGGCGCCTTTAATGCGCGGGACGACGACCTGATCCGCGCGATGCCGGCGGTAGGCTTCGAGTCGCGCTGGCCCTTCATCTCCGTCCACTCCTGGGGCACGCAGACGCTGGAGCCGATCGTGCAGATGATCGTGCGCCCGAACGAAACCAAGATCGGCCGCTTCCCGAACGAGGACGCGCAGAGTCTCGTCTTCGACGACACCAATCTTTTCGCGATCGACAAGTACTCGGGCTACGACCGTGTCGAGGGCGGCTCGCGTCTGAACTACGGCCTGCAGTACTCCGCCAACGTTCACCGCTTCGGCCTGGTGAACGTACTCGTCGGCCAGTCCTATCACATGTTCGGGCAGAACTCGTTCTCGATCTACGATCTCGCCAATACCGGCGCGCAGTCGGGCCTCGAGGAACGCACGTCGGACTACGTTTCGCGAATCTATTTCCAGCCGACCGGCCGGCTCTCCTTCGTGACGCGCTTCCGCTTCGACAAGGACGATCTCTCGCTGCGCCGCTTCGAAGCCGAAACCACGTCGCGCTGGGATCGCCTCACGCTGTCCACGATCTATGCGCGCTATGAAGCGCAGCCGATGATCGGATTCCTCACGCGGCGCAACGGCGTCTACCAGACCGCCAACTATCAAATCCACGATTACTGGAGTCTGACCGGTGGCGTCCGCTACGACCTCGAGCGCGGCAAGATCGACTTCGGAACCATCGGAATCAGCTACACCGACGAGTGTTTCGCCATCACCGCGACCTATACCGCCGACTACACCAACCTGATCACTTCCACGTCGGTGCACCGGTTCCTCGTGCGCGTGAACCTGCGGACGCTCGGCGAAACCGGCTTCAAGCAGAACCTAGGCAACCAGGTTACCGGCGTGACCCCGCCGCAATAGGCGGTCCCATTGCCGCCACAGGACCCGCCCATAGTCAGCACCGGGCGATGTACGGTAAACTTACGAAAAAGCGGACGACCCGACGCCAGACATGCCCGATATCGCCCTCTTCCAAAGGCTGAAGCCTTTCGGCCTCGCCGCAGCGCTGACCGCCGCCCTGCTGCTGGTGCCGGCGCCGGTACATGC
This sequence comes from Pseudomonadota bacterium, assembly GCA_041694745.1. Lineage (GTDB taxonomy): Bacteria > Pseudomonadota > Alphaproteobacteria > Rhizobiales > Xanthobacteraceae. The sequence goes on along the minus strand of JBGFSD010000002.1, from coordinate 5,555 downwards.
GCAGGTCGCCGCACTCGTAAACGGGGAGCCGATCACTTCGCTCGACATTACCGAGCGCCAGAAACTGCATCGCACGTCCGGCAAACAGAACATCTCGCGCCGCGAAGTGCTCGAAGAGCTGATCGAGCACAAGCTCAAGCTTCAGATCGCGAAGCGCGCCGATATCGATCCCACCGAGGCGGAAGTGAACCGCGCTTTCGCCGGCATGGCGCAGCGCTCGGGCAGAACGGTTGCGCAGTTCGAACAGGCGCTCGCGCAGGGCGGCATCGACGTAGGCAGGCTGAAGGCCCGCGTGAAGTCGGATCTCGCTTGGCAGCGCTATGTGCAGGCAAACGCCGGCAACATCATCGTCCGCGATGCCGATCTCGTCGCCGCCATGAACGCGCGCGGCCAGAACATGCAGCTGAAATCCACGCAGTACACCATGCGGCAGGTGATATTCGTGATCCGGCGCAACGCCCCGGACAGCCAGCGCGTCGCGCGCGCGAAAGAGGCCGACAGCCTCCGCAAGCGCGTGACTTCCTGCGATCAGATTGCCCAGTTCGCCCGCGAGTATTCCGAGGTCGTCGTGAAGCCGCCGGTGCGGCGGCTCTCGACCGACCTCTCCCCTTCGTTGCAGAAACTGCTGGAATCGCTTCCGGACGGCCAGATGACGCCGCCGGAGGTTACCGTGAACGGCGTCGAGGTGGTTGCGATCTGCGACCGCCGCGAGGTGCCCGCCGACATTTCCTCGAACCGCGAGTTACGCAACGAGTTGCTCGGCCGGCGTCTGGAAGCCTACGAAAAGCGCATGCTCGACAAGATGCGCCAGACTTCGATCATCCAGATCATCTCAGACAGATAGATGCTTCCGCTCGCCCTGACGCTCGGCGAGCCGGCCGGGATTGGCCCCGATCTCACGCTGAAGCTCTGGATCGAGCGCAAGACGCGCGGCCTTCCGCCTTTCGCGTTTCTTGCCGACGCGGCGTTCGTCGCGGCGCGGGCGAAGACGCTAGAGCTCGACGTGCCGGTGGCGGAATGTCCGATCGGCGAAGCCGTGCCTGCTTTCGACGCCGTGCTGCCACTCGTGCCTCCGGCGGCCAAGGCGACAGCCGCGCCCGGCAAGCCGGATAGAGCGAGCGCCGCGGCGGCCCGTGCCTCGATCGATCTCGGCGTGAAACTCGTGCAGGACGGCAAGGCCGCCGCGCTCGTCACCAATCCGATTGCAAAGCACGTGATGCAGGCGGGCGGCTTCGCCTTTCCCGGCCATACCGAATATCTCGCGCACCTGAGCAAGGTGCGGCGCCCGGTCATGCTGATCTGGAGCGAAGAACTCGCGGTGATTCCCATCACAATTCATATGCCGCTGCGCGACGTGCCGAGCGCGCTGACGGCGGAACTGATCGTCGAAAGTGCACGGATCGCCGCACACGACTATCGTTCGCGTTTCGGTATTGCGAACCCGCGTCTTGCAATCTGCGGGCTGAACCCGCATGCCGGCGAGGAAGGCACGATCGGCCGCGAGGAGGCCGACGTCATTGCGCCCGCGATCCGCAAGCTCCGTGAAGAAGGCATCGAAGCGAGCGGTCCGCACCCGGCCGACAGCCTGTTTCACGAGCATGCGCGGAAATATTACGACGTCGCGCTCGGCATGTACCACGATCAGGTACTGGCGCCGGTGAAGGCGCTCGCCTTCGACCGCGCGGTAAACGTGACGCTCGGCCTGCCCTTCGTGCGCACATCGCCCGATCACGGCACCGCGTTCGATCTCGCCGGCAGCGGCACCGCGAATCCTTCGAGCCTTGAAGCCGCGCTGAAACTCGCCGCGCGTCTCACCGCGAAATCATGAGCCGGATTGACGGATTGCCGCCGCTGCGCGACGTCATCCGCAAGCACGACCTGCAGGCGAAGAAATCGCTCGGCCAGAATTTCCTGCTCGATCTCAACCTCACGTCGCGGATCGCACGCGCGGGTGGACCGCTCGACGGGGTCACCGCGATCGAAGTCGGTCCCGGCCCCGGCGGGCTCACCCGCGCGCTGCTTGCGGAAGGCGCGGCGCGGGTCATTGCCATCGAGCGCGACCAGCGCTGCATTGCCGCGCTGAAGGAGATTTCGGCGCACTATCCGGGCAGGCTGGAAATCGCCGAAGCCGATGCGCTTACTTTCGATCCGCGTCCGCTGCTTGCAGGCGGCAAAACGCGGATCGTCGCCAACCTGCCCTACAACATCGCGACCGCGCTCCTCGTCGACTGGCTCACCGTCGAGCCGTGGCCGCCCTACTACGACTCCTTGGTGCTCATGTTTCAGCGTGAGGTTGCCGAACGCATTGTCGCAACGCCGGAAGACGACGCCTATGGCCGTCTCGGCGTGCTGGCCGGATGGCGTTCCGCAGCGCGGATTTTGTTCGACGTGAACCCGAGCGCTTTCGTGCCTGCGCCGAAGGTGACTTCTTCCGTAGTGCAGATCGTGCCGCGTGAAAACCCGCTTGCCTGCGACGCCAAAATTCTGAGCCGCGTGACGGCGGCCGCTTTCGGCCAGCGGCGCAAGATGCTACGCCAAAGCCTGCGCTCGCTCGGCACCGATACGGCTTCCCTGCTCGCGGAAGCGGAGATCGAGCCGACGAAACGCGCGGAGGAAATTCCGGTCGAAGGATTCGTGCGTCTCGCCAATGCCTTCGCCGCGACGGGGAAGTGACGAATGACGAAGATCACGCGCCAGGTATTCACCGACTACGGCAAGCCGCTCTGCGAGGAAGTGGTCGATGCGCCGGCGCCGCAAGGCACCGAAGTACTCCTGCGCGTCGGGCATTGCGGTGTATGTCATTCCGACATCCATCTGCATGACGGCTATTTCGATCTCGGCGGCGGCCGCAAGGCGGAGCTTGCGGGCGGCAGGCCGCTTCCCTTCGCGCTCGGCCATGAGATCGAGGGCGAACTGGCCGCGACAGGCTCCGATGCGAAGGGCGTTACCATCGGCAAGCGCTATGTCGTTTATCCCTGGATCGGCTGCGGCGAATGCGCGACCTGCCAGAGCGGCGACGAGCACCTCTGCGCGAAGCCCCGGCAGATCGGCATCCAGACGCAAGGCGGCTACGCGACCCATGTTCTGGTTCCACATCCGAAGTATCTGCTCGAATACGATCCGATCCCGCGAGACCTCGCCGGTACTTATATGTGCTCGGGCGTCACGGCCTATTCCGCGATTGCTAAACTCGGCGCGCTGGCGGAACGCGGACCGGCATTGCTCATCGGACTCGGCGGCGTCGGCATGATGGGATTTTCGTTCCTGCGCGCACGCTCGAAGCACAAGCCCATCGTGGTCGAGATCGACGCAAAGAAGCGCGAACACGCGCTCGCAAACGGCGCTGCCGCCGCGTTCGATCCGTCGGACAAAGCCACGCGCAAGGAAATCATGGTGGCATCCGGCGGCGGTGTGCTCGGCGCCATCGACTTCGTGGGCTCCGACAAGTCGGCGGCGCTCGGCTTCGGCGCGCTTGCCAAAGGCGGCCGGCTCGTGGTCGCCGGGCTGATCGGCGGCGAGATGCCGCTCTCGGTGCCGGTGCTCGGCCTCAAGGGCGTATCCATCGTCGGCAATTATGTCGGCTCGCTTGCCGAAGCTAAAGAGATGCTTGCGCTCGTGCGCGCGGGCAAAGTCGCGCCGATCCCGGTGAAGACGCGGCCGCTTTCGGAGGCGAATGCCGCGCTCGACGATCTGCGCGCGGGCCGCACCATCGGACGCACGGTGCTGGTGGCGTAAGTTACATAAGAGCACACCTAGAAAACTATCCTCGCCGGGCTTGTCCCGGCCATGCACGCCTTTCTGGCTTCTAGGCTGCTAAGACGTGGATGCCCGGCATCCGATGTCGGATTTACCCGACATCGGCAAATCAAACACTCAAGTCGGCTAAAGCCGACTTGAGTAGTCGGGCGTCAGAGCTTCGACTGCAATTTCTTGGCAAAGGCCACGACGCCGGTGCGGCGGACGCGTTTCATGCGCTCCGCCGAAAGGATCGCGTGAATGTCGGCAAAGGCCGCATCGAGGTCGTCGTTGATGACGACGTAATCGTATTCGCCCCAGCGTTTCAGCTCCTGCTTCGCGGTCTCGAGCCGCTTTCTGATCGCCGCATCGTCTTCGGTCGCGCGGCGGCGGATGCGCTTCTTCATCTCGGTGATGGACGGCGGCAGCACGAAGATGCTCACCACATCCGACGCCGCCTTCTTGTAGAGCTGGCGCGTGCCCTGATAGTCGATGTCGAACAGCACGTCCTTGCCCTTGGCGAGCGCCTTCTCCACCGGCTTGGCCGGGGTGCCATAGTAGTTGCCGTGCACTTCCGCCCATTCGAGCAGTTCGCCGGCGTCGCGCATCTTCTCGAATTCTTCGCGTGTCAGGAAATGATAATGCACGCCGTCGACTTCGCTGGGCCTGCGCGGGCGCGTGGTGACCGAGATCGAAAGGTCGATATTTTCTTCCTTCTGCACCAAGAGCCGCGTCAGCGTGGTTTTGCCCGCGCCCGACGGCGACGAGAGCACGAACATCAGGCCGCGCCGCGCAATCTTCTCGCGCTTTCTGCCGTTCTTCTTCACAGGCTTCCTTTTTTTACTCAATGTTCTGCACCTGCTCGCGGAACTGGTCGACCGCGGTTTTCAGTTCCAGCCCGATCGCGGTCAGCGATACGTCATTCGATTTCGAACAGAGCGTATTCGCCTCGCGGTTGAACTCCTGCGCCAGAAAATCGAGCTTGCGGCCGACCGCGCCGCCGTTCTTGAGCAGAGCCCGCGCGGCGCCGACATGCGCGTTGAGACGGTCCAGTTCCTCGCGCACGTCGGCCTTGGCCGCGAGCAACGCCGCCTCCTGATGCAGCCGCTCCGGGTCGAGCGCGGAGCTTGCCGCGAGCAATTCCTTCACCTGTTCGCCGAGACGCGACCGGATCGCCTCCGCCGAGCGCGCGGGCGAGCTTTCCGCGGCTTTCGCGAGCTTCTCGATCTCGGCAATGCGGCCGGACAACACGCCGCCGATGACCTCGCCTTCCCTGCCGCGCATTGCGACAAGCTCTTTGAGCGCGGCCTCGAACCCCTTGAGAAGAGAAGCGTTGGCCGCCTCGTGCTCCGCCTCGGTCTCCTCGGTTTCGACGACTTCCATCACGCCCTTGATGGAGAGGATGCCGTCGAGCGTCGGCGGCTGTGCTTCGATCTTCTTCGCGAGTTCGCGCGAGGTCGCGATCACCGCGGCCAGCACGTCTTCATTGACACGCACCTGGGGTGCCGCGCCTTCGCGCTGAACCGTGAGATTGACGGTGATATTACCGCGCGAAAGCACCTTCGAAATCGCCGCACGAATCGCGGGCTCCAGCAGGTCGCGGCCCGGCGGCAGGCGGAAGCGCAGATCGAGACCCTTGGAATTCACGGACTTCAGTTCCCAGGCCCAGCGCAACGTGCCGTGCACGCCGGAAGCGCGGGCGAAGCCTGTCATGCTGGCAAGCGTCATCGAACGAGCGGTCCGCGATTCTAGCGATCAAAAGCCGCGCGACCTTAACGAGGAGATGAAACAGTCACAAGCCGAAGCGCGATGATACATTT
>JBGFSD010000016.1:0-49935 GCA_041694745.1 Pseudomonadota bacterium | reverse complement strand
ATTATTCGGCATTTGTTCGCATCGACTTTCGAACGCGAAATGCCGCTAAGTGTTGAAATATATTGGGAATTTAATGGTCGGAGCGGCGGGATTTGAACCCACGACCCCTAGTCCCCCAGACAGGGACGCTAGCCCCTTAGCGCTTTGATACTACGGTCGTTTTTTCTTCCGCGCCGCGATTTCGGGACTTTTTTCGGGACTCTTCATGCTGTTTCTGCAGCAACGGATTGCGGCGGTAATGAACGCACCAAGTCGCGTGCGGGCTTGCGTGCCGCGCAGCGGCTTCAACAGGATCTGTATTGCACCATTCGCACCGTTCCGTCATGCGCTTTCCTTTCTAGCCTTTCTGCGAGAGCGACTCTTCGATGTGGCGACGCGATCGTGCGCCGCGCGCAGATCGCCGTCGAGCACGTGCGCATAGCGCATCGTGGTCTTGATGTTGGAGTGATTGAGCGCCTTCTGCACCGCTTTCAGGTTGCCGGTCTCGCGCAGCATCTTGGTGCCGAGGTCGTGGCGGTAATCGTGGAAGCGGAAGTCCTCGACCTGCGCACGTTTCTTCCGCCGCCGGTGATAGGTTTTCAGTCCGCTGTACGTGATCGGGTAGCGCACGCCCTTGATCAGCCCCGAGCCTTTCGGCGGCTTCTGGCAGACATAGGTGAAGACGAACTCGGGATGATGCCGGTTGCGCACGAGCAGCGCGCGGATCTGCGTCGTTAGCACCGCGCGCACGGTCTTGTCGCCCTTGCCCTTGCGCTCGATCACGCCGGCCGACCACTTCACATCCTTCCAGCGGATCAGACACTCATTGAGGCGCAACCCGGAAATTTCCGCGAACTCGAAAATGTCCTCGTAGTCCTCGCGCGTCTCGGCATCGAGCCGCTCGGCTTCCTCGGGCTGTAACTCGCGCACGATCTCCTCGGGCTCGAGCAGCTTGTGCTTCTTCCAGTCGATGGTTTCGGTGAGTGGGACCTTCCAGACATTCTTCGCGCGGTTGAGCAGGCGCTCCAGCGGCTCGATCGTGGAGCGGTTGACGGTCGCGGGCGAGATCAGCGGCAGCGGCTTTGCGCCCTTCTTCTCGGTCTTGCGCTTGCGCTCGATGCGGTGACCGCGGCGCCAGGCCACGAGGCGTGCAATATCGTCGTCGGTGATGCGCGTGATCAGCTTGTCGGGACCGAAGAATGCGATCAGCCGCTGGAAGTTTTTCCACGTGGTCTGCGCTCCGGCGTGATGCTGGCCGACTTCGAGCCAGAACCGTCCGCTGGCACCATCGAGCGAAAGGGGTGCGCCCTTCGCCTTGGTGAACTCGCCGAGGAGTTGCTTGGCCTTGCGCTTTTCTTCGGCCTCTACCGCTTCGGCCTCGCGGCGGTTCCCGGTCTTGGTACTGCCGAGAAAGCGATGACCTCCCCGCCAGAAATCGTAGTGATAGAACGGGGAACCTTGCGGTCGGTAGACGGACATGGGGCGCTCTGGCGTCTCCGGGCTGCCTTGAAGGCCTCGAGGTCTGCGGGGTCGATGGCCTTCTTCTGCCGCTGTTTGCCGCGGCCGATCACAATGTAGCGTAAGGAGCCGTCGTCCATATAGCCCCGCAGGGTTTTCAACGACACGGTGAGTTCGCGCGCGGCATCGCGCAGGGGCAGAAGCGCGCTCACGGCTGCCTCCGGCGCCGCCAGGCTTCGGGCGATTCGAAGCGGCCGGCCCAGAGCCCGCGGCGGGCGGCCTTCGCCTCCGCTTCGGCCGCGCGGTAGCGCGCGATCAGCGCGGGCGCCAGATGCCGGTAGCGGTCGTAGAGAACCGCAAACCCCGCGCGGAGCATTTCCTCGGCGAGATCGCGGCCTGCGGTCTCGCAGGCCGCGACGGTGCGGTCCAGCCGGTCGCGGTCGATCGGCCGGCAGCGGGTTTCGAGACCCTCTGTGAGCAGGCGCAGATAATAGTAGGCGCGAAGTCCGCAGTTATATTCGCCCGGCGGCAGCGCCCGCGCCTCGCCGGAGGTCTGGCTGCCATGGCAGGTCTGGGCCAGCTCCGGTGCGTCGATGCCATAGAGCCGGATTTCGGTCTGCCGGTTTCCGGGGCCTGCCAGCAGGATGCTGTCGCCGTCCTTCACTTGCGCGGGTCCCGCGGTTTGCGGCGGCTGCGCGCGCACGCCGGAGACCGTCACGGCGGCGAGCGCGCCGAGGGCTGCGGCGGTCATCAGCCAGGCGGGGCGGGGCTTCATGCGGCGGCCTGCAGCTCGCGGCGCAGCGGATGGTTCTGGAAGAAGGCGCGGCCCGTCTCGGTCAGGTCCGCGCGAAAGCGCCCGGGCGCGATCTCGTATACATCGGCGAAGCCGCAATTATAGAGCGCCTGCACGGTGCGGCGGCGGATGAACATGCGTCCCGGCTGCTCGCCGAAATAAAGCGACGACGGCTGGCTGAAGACGGGGCCGCGCGCGAGATCGGTGAGCGCGCGCAGCATGGCGACCGAAACCGCGCCATCGCGGGGCTTTGCGGCCATGGGAGGACTGCGCCTCTCACGCATCTCGCTGCCGCTCATGACAACAGCGCAACCCAGATCACGGCAAACGAAACCGCGACGCCGATGGCGAGGCCCCAGATAAGCGCGTCCAAGGGCGACAGCAGTTCGACCTGGCGGTTGAGATATTGCGCGCCAAAGCGGCGCACCGGCTCAGGGCCGGGACGGGCGACGTGCATCGGAATCTCCGGAGAGTTTCAGCAGGCGATGGCGGCTGTCGGCGTTGCGCAGTTCTGCCTCGGCCAGCCGTTCGGCGGCGCGGGAGAGCAGGAAGCAGCGGCTGTCCGCATCACGGAACGGGTGTCCGGCACCGGCGAGGGCATTGCCTTCCTTCCTGGGGTAGGGCCGTACGGACGTGGGGAGGTTTTTGAAGGCCGCCGGGCCGGACATTGCCGCTTTGCTCCTGGGGCCGATCGGCTGGCCCAAAGCAAGCGTTACGCAAAATGCGTAATAAGTAAAGCGCAAAATGCGTAATAGAACTTGGCTGGTATTAGAGTAGGGGGAGGCGGTAAAGGCTGATTCGCAGCCTAGTATTGGTACTGCAGGGCCTGCCGCAGGCGCTGCGCAAAGCCGACCGGGTCGTCGATCGTCTCCATGGGATTGGACCCTATTCCTGTACCGCGAAACAGCACGTCGCCATAACCGAGCAGGCGGCCCATGACCGACTGTTCGATATCGACGCTCTCGATCTTGCGCAGGTCGATCTCGATCACGCTGCGGCGGATCAATCCGCGTTTGGCGATCAGGCGGTAATTCGTCACCGCCATTTCGGTGGTCCAGCGCGCGATCGCCATCAGCACGAGCCGGAGCAGGCCGAAGGTGATCAGCAGTCCGGCAACGGCCAGCGCCCATGGCGGCAGCGGCGGATAAACGCTGAACCAGAGAACAACCAGAAGTCCGGCGGCGATCGCCTCAAAGCCCATGAGATAGATCACCCAGTGCAGCCGGGCGCGGGCGACCACTTCCTCGTCAGCGTAGAGAACCTTGCGGATGTAACTCACGGGAAAACCTTCCTAGCCGCGGAAGCGTACCGTACAGGCCCATTCCACGGCAATGTTTTCAATGGGCCCCGCGTTCCAGCTGTCGAGGTTGAACATCCTGGGCAGGGTACCCTGGCGCAGGATCTTCACGAACATGCGGCCATCGAGCAGCTTGACCACGCATTCGCGCCCGATGAAGCGCGCCGGCGCTTCCTGCAGCTTGCGGTAATAGATGATTTCGCCAGCAAAGTAGCGCGGATACATCGAGTTGCCGTCCACGCGGACGGCCTCGAGCTCGTCGGCGGTGCCGGGCGGCATGTCGATCTCGTCGCCGAGAGCATCGCCGTCGAAGGGATGAATCTCGTTGCCGGCACCTACATAGCCCATGAGGCGCATACGGCGCGCGGCCTTGGCCGTAGGCACGCCTTCGCCGTCGAGCAGCCATGGCCAGCGCACGCCGAAGTCGCGGGCGATCTGCTTCACCTTGGTCCAGTGCGGGGTGCGGTCGCCGCTCTCGTAGCCGAGATAGGTGGACTGCTTCCAGCCGAAGGCTTCGACGGCCTCCACGGCGGTGTGGAAGCCCCGGTTTCTACGGGCCCAGATCAGACGGTCCTTAAAACTGTTCATAGCCAGAAAGGTCGCACCTTGCGTTACGCAATTTGCGTTGCCTTCATTACGCATTTTGCGTAACGCTCGATTCATGGTTACCGCTGATTCGCAGCCCGCCCCGGACTCCATCGCCAGGCTCATCGCCGAGCTCGGCGGGCCGACCAAGTTCGGCCAGGCCTGCGGCTTTGCCGACAACCCGGCCCCGCGCGCGGCCGACTTCCGGCGGCGCAACTCCATTCCCGGCAGCTACTGGTCGGCGATCGTCGCGTATGCGCGCGAGCACAAGATTCCGGGCGTGACGCTGGAGCGGCTCGCGGCGCTTCACAAGAAAGTCGAGTGCGTTTCATGAGCAGAACCTCCGCCATCGGCGCGATTCCGCAAAAAGCCACAAACGACCAACTGGTCGCATTCTCCCCGGCGCGGCCCGCGCGCCAGTGGGCGAAGACCTATTTTTCCGCAGCCATGCGCGTGGTGCAGGGCATTTGCCGCGCCGAAAAGCGCGATGCCGCCAAGGAACTGCGCTTCGCGACGGGTCACTCGATCCGCAACTGCGAGCGCTTCGTCGCGCAGACGCGCGTCGGCGGATTCGACACCGCCATCAATCTGATCTTCTCGGACAACGGTGTCGCGTTCATCGACGCCTTTGCCGAAGAGCGCCGCAAGGCAGGCCTGCCGGTGCCCGCATGGGTGCGGGACCTGCGCGCCATGACGGCCGCCGCAAAAATCATGCGCGAGCAGGTGCAGATCGACGATCAACTCGCGCGCGGCGCGAAACGCTTGAAGGACTTGTGAGGGAGTAACCGCCCGCGTTCGCGCGGTCGGCAAGGCGGATTTCAACACCAACGCCCGCGTCGGCGGGAAAGGTCAGCAGGCATGCGCCATTTGCTGAAACGATTTCTTGTTGCCTGCGCACTGCGCGCAGGAAGTGCGGCGTCCTATGTCGCCGGAGCCTGCGCGGATTTCGTGTGGACGCTGACCACGAACCGCAGCTGGGCGCAGTTTCGCCTCGCGCGCAGCGCGGGCGTCGATCTCTCGAAGATCGCCGACTGGAGCACATGGAGAGTGCGCGTCGAGGTCATGCGGGCAAACGCGTTCAACGGATTCCCGCTTTCCGAGACGGCGATCTACGCGGTGTTTCCGCGCGAGGAGGACGCCGATGCGCGTTGATCCTGAAACCATTGATCGCCGTCTCGCAGGCAACACGCTCGAGCAGAACATCGCGCTCGCGCGAAGCCGCGCGCGCTGGCACATGCGGCAGGCCTGCATCCATGCCGCCTGGATCGTGGTGCTACTCGCGGCTTTCGTGTTTTCTGCGTCCAGCGCCGCCGGATATCTGTTCGCCGCCGCCGTCATTATCTGGCTGGAGATTGCCCTGCTTCGCGCCGTGCGCGCAGCGCTGGCACTTAAGGCGGTGGGCGATCTGGGACAGGGCGCGATCGATTTCTGTGCGCTGCTCGCCGACCAGAACAAGCGCGCCACGCGTGCTGCCTTCGCGCTGATGCCGGTCGCGGGGAGGGCGTGATGCCGATCATTCGCGCGCGCCTCTTCAATCTGCCCGAGCAGGGCGAGGTCGTGATCGAGAGCCGTCCGAACGGCGACGTGCGGGTCGCCGATCTCGCAGAAGACAACGTGCAGACGATCACACGCGCGCAAAGCGACGAAGCGGCGCGGTTAGTGCTCGGCATGAACGAAGACGAACCGGTGCCCGCGCATTTTGCGCGGCGGCTCGCGTTTGCGCGGCTCGCGCAGGACGCGGGTTCGGTCGATCACGACGAGCTTGTCGGCCGGCGGTGCGGGTTGCGCGCGGCCGGCGAGGCCCCCGCCGCGCAGCCCTCCTCGGCTTCTCCTCTGTCGCAGGTCGAGAACGCCGAAGCGTGCGCGGCGGGCGGCATGAAAATCCGGGAGCCGCTCTGATGATGCGCGCCGCACTCCTTGAGGTTTATCTCACCGCCGCTGTCGCGCTCGCGCCCGTGCTTTGCGCGGCACTGATGGGGTGGCTGCTCTCGCCGAACCGGCGCTGGAGCACATACAGGGAAACCGAAGAATGAGGCTTTTTACTTCCGTCTCCGGGCGGCAGATCGACCTGGCCTATCCCGATCGCGCGAAGGTGGATTTCGCGGATGCAGCGCACCATCTGGCGCAGCTCGTGCGCTACGGCGGCGCGGTGAACCCGCCGGGCTACACGGTCGCGCAACACCTGAAATTCGGGACCGAACTGTGCTCCAAGGAGGCACAGCCCTATTTCAACGTGCACGACGCACACGAGTATTTCTTCCAGGACGAAACCACGCCGAAGAAGAACGCGCGACCGGTCGTGCTTGCGGAAGAACTGCAGGATCTGTTCCCGCTCGCGACCATCGAAAAGATTCTCGAGCGGATGCGCGCCGCCGACCGGCGCATGGAGAACCTCGCCGCGGATGCGGTGCACCGCGCCGCCGGGCTGCAATGGCCGGTTCCGCCCCGTATCCACGCCGAGGTCGAGCATTTCGACCGCGTGATGCTGCTCACCGAATGGCGCGAATTCATGCCGGGCGATCCGCCCGAGGAGTACCGCACCCTGCACGGCGAGCGGGTCGAGCCGCTCAAGCGCAGGATCGGCATGCCGTGGAAGTTCATGCAGGCCCGCGACGAATATCTCGCGCAGTGCAAACGCCTGCTGCCGGTTTTCAAGGACCAGAAGAATGGGTGAGGCGATGACAAACGGAATTGCGCGAGAGCAGCTTCGGTCGGGTATCGAGCGGATCGAGCGGCTGGAAGTCGAGAAGCAGGAAATTGCCGACGAGATCAAGTCGGTGAAGCAGGAAATGAAATCCCAGGGCTTCAATCCGTCGGCGATCAATCGCGCCCTGAAGCGGCGGAAGAAAGCACCGCATGACCTTGCAGAGGAAGATGCGCTCGACGATCTCTACTGGTCCGCGCTCGGCATGATACCAACTCCGCCGCTGTTCCGCGAAGTCGGAATCGCAGGAAAGGACGGTCTCGCCGAATCCGAACTTATCGAACGAATGCTGAAAATCGTGCCGATCGGCGGCAGCATCGTCGTCAAGATTGGCTCGATGAACAAGCGCTTCACGCGCGATGAAAGCGGTCAAGCGCGGGCAGAGGACGTGGCCGACGCACCTGCTGCCAGCGCTCCGCAGCCAGCCGGCAATCCGCCGCGACAGCATGAACCGGTTCCGGACTGCACCGAGGACGAAGCGGAGTCGCTGGGCGAGTCGGCGGCGCAGAACAACACGCCGGTCATCCGCAATCCGTTTCCGCACGACGACCCGCGCCGCCCGCGCTGGGACAAAGGATGGCGACGCGGCGCGAATTCCGACGGCATGGGGGAGGACTAGCCTTTGCTGCCGCGCGACGTTTCCAACGCGAAGCTTTCCGATTTCGGGCAAGTGCTCGATCCCCGCGAAGCGATGGAGCCGATTCTGGCAAAATCGGTTCGCGCGGCGCTGCTTGAATGGCTCGAAGAAATGTGGGCCTTGAAGCAGTTGCAGGAGGTCGGACTTGAGCCGCGCAAAAAGGCCTTGTTCGAGGGGCCTCCCGGCTGCGGAAAGACGACGCTCGCGCATCACCTGGCGGCGCGTCTTGGGTTGCCGCTTCTCGTGGCCCGCTCTGACCGGCTGATCGATGCCTATATCGGCTCGACGGGCCGGAATATCGGGGCGTTGTTCGATGCAGCGGAGAAGTCCGAACGCTGCGTGGTGTTTCTCGACGAGTTCGATTCTCTGGGCGCGAAGCGCATGGAAGCGCGTCAGGGTGCCGAGCAGGAGAGAAACAACTCCGTAAACGTGCTGCTCGCTGCGATCGAGCGATACGACGGAATTCTGCTCGCCGCGACGAACCACGCTGGATCGCTGGATGAGGCGGTCTGGCGGCGCTTCGATATCCAGATCAACATCGAATTGCCCGGTCAGGACGAGCGTGAGCGCATTCTTCGGCGCTATCTGAAGCCTTACGTGATCGCCGACGGGCAGCTTGCTGAGCTCGCGCGCGCCTTCGAATGCGCTTCGCCGGCGCTGATGCGCCAGTGGTGCGAAGGGCTCAAGCGCCATTTCATCATCGGACCAAAGGTCGGATGGAACATGGATCGCGAGCCGGTCATGGCGAAGCTCGTTCACACCTTTGCACCGCACCCGAATTTGGACAAGCCGCGCCTGTGGCGGCTGAAGGAAAAAGATCCGGCTGTCGGCGCGCTGTCGTGGCCGCTCGCCCGCGAGGAGGCAAAAGCCACATGACCATCCACAAAAACGAAAAAGACGACGACTGGGAGATCGCCTGCGACCGCTGTGCCGGCGGGGAGCAGAAGTGCTCGATCCTGGCCTTCGAGAAGTTCGCCGACGCCGTCGCGCGCTTCAAGCAGCTCGGCTGGAAGATCATCCGGCACGGCAACGGCACCTATGAGCACCGCTGCCCGGACTGCGCGCGCGATATCCAGAACAACGGCCGACAGACGGGGCTGTTCTGATGGAGCGGCGCGCGCATCATCCGCTGGCCGAACTCTTCCCGATGCTGGATGCGGCATCGCACGCGCAGCTGCGCGCCGATATCGAGGCGAATGGGCTGAACGAGCCGATCGTGACCTTCGAGGACATGATCCTCGACGGCCGCAACCGCGAGCAGGCGCTGATCGAACTCGGCTTCGAGCCCGAGGCGATCGCGGGCGCGGAAATCGACTTTGCCGAGACGCCGTGGGCGCACGCGCGCGCCGCCGCGGGCGAGGATCTGGATGCGCTCGGCTTCGTGCTGTCGAAGAACCTCTACCGGCGGCACCTGAACGAAAGCCAGCGCGCCATGGTCGCGGCGAAGATCGCGAACATGCGGCAGGGCGGCCGGACTGACCTTTCGCCAATTGGCGAAAGGTTACCTGAAACTTCGCAGTCCGAGGCTGCAGAACGATTGAACGTGGGCAAGCGTTCGGTCGAGCGCGCGGCGAAGGTCCAGGACCACGCGGTGCCGGAAGTGCGCGCAGCGGTCGAGCGCGGCGAGGTGTCGGTTTCCGCCGCCGCCGAAATCGCCGAACTGCCGAAGGAAGAGCAGGCCAAGATCGTGATCTCGCTGCCGCTCGACGAAAAGGGGCAGTTGACCAAGGAAGGGCGGAAGGCCTTCGGCAAGATCGTGCGCGACGTACGCGCCTCCGATACCCAGAAAAAGAAAGAACGCCGTGCCGCGCGCGAGCAGCAGCTCGCCAGCAAAATCCTCGCGCTGCCGGAGCGGAAGTTCGGCGTGATGCTCGAGGACTTCGAATGGGATCACGAGGTCTGGAGCCGCGACAGCGGCATGGACCGCCACGCCAGCAATCACTACCCGACCGCGAAAGCGGCCCACGCGCCGGAGGAAATCGTGGCGGCGACCGCCGAGCGCTTCTCGGTTGCGGCCGAGGACTGCGTGCTCGGCATGTGGACCACGAACCAGCATCTTGCGATCGCGATCCGGGTCATGGAATTGCGCGGTTTCGCCTACAAGACGAACTTCGCATGGAGCAAGCCCTCGATCGGGCTCGGCTACTGGAACCGCAACAAGCACGAACTCCTGCTGATCGGCACGCGCGGCAAGGTGGTGCCGCCGGCGCAGGGCACACAGTTCGATTCCGCGCTGCCCGGCGATAAGGGTGCGCACAGCGAAAAACCCGACTGGCAGTACGAGATTTTCGAGCGGCACTTCCCGAACATCCCGAAGCTGGAGTTGAACGCGCGCCGCGCGCGGCCGGGATGGACCGCGTGGGGGCTGGACGCGCCGTCTTCTGAAGGCACAGCGCCGCGGACTACGCAGGATGCGCCTGCTCCGCTCGACGGCGCGGTGCCAACGTGCGCTGCGGCCGAGGTGCCTGCGCACGATCCGAATACTGGCGAAATTTACGAAAACGAAGCGGCAAGCAAGGAAGGCCAGCCGTCCGCGCAGGGACCTGCTGACCCGTCCGCTTCGTCCGCGCCCGCAGCGGCAGTGTCCGCCAGTGCATCTGCGGGCGCAACTTGTTTGGGTACGTCGCCGCCTCCGGACGCGTGCTCGACCGGCGGCGACGTGGCCGCGATGAAGGCGTTCGAAAACGCATCGCCGATCGAGGCGCGCGAAGCGCGGTCCGGAGGCGATGCGCAGAAACCCGACGATCTCGACATCCCGCCGTTTCTGCGGAGGCAGGGCTGATGGCCGGGCACTACACGATCCCGACGAAGAAAGAATGGCTGCTCGGCGCCGATCGTTTCGGGCGGCAAGTGACTCTCACGCGCGAAGGCGCGGACTACTCGATTCGCATTACTCCCGGCGATCAGCGTGACGATGGCGAGCGCATCAACTCGCTTTCGCGCGACTTGCTGATGCGCGCCGGCGAAATCGCAGGAGGCGAACGTGGCTGAGCACACCAAGATCGAGTGGACCGACGCGACCTGGAATCCGGTCACCGGCTGCTCGATCGTCTCGCCGGGCTGCACGCATTGCTACGCGATGAAGCTCGCGGGCACGCGGCTGCGCCATCACGCTTCGCGCAAGGGCCTCACCGACGAGACCAGGGCAGGCCCGGTCTGGAACGGGAAGGTGCGGCTCAACGAGGCATGGCTCACGCAGCCGCTTCGCTGGAACAAGCCGCGCCGGATCTTCGTCTGCGCGCACGGCGATCTGTTTCACGAGAAGGTGCCGGATGCATGGATCGACAAGGTCTTCGCCGTCATGGCGCTTTCGCCGCAGCACACGTTTCAGGTGCTGACGAAGCGCGCGGAGCGGATGCGGAATCACTTCGGCGTCGGGCGCGAGAGAATGCAGACCCGATGGCTTTGGGCGGCGCGCGATGTGCTGGGCGATGATGCCGACGGCCACATTCCCGGCGCATGGCCGCTGCCGAACGTCTGGCTCGGTGTCTCGGCCGAGCGGCAGCAGGAAGCCGACGAACGCATCCCGCACCTACTCAACACGCCGGCGGCGATCCGGTTCGTGTCATGCGAGCCGCTGATCGGGGCGATTGATCTGCGGGGCATTAACGCCAGCGGCGACGGCACAGTTTACAACGCAGTCGATGGGCTGCGCGGAGTGTCTCTGCTGCATGTCGAGCCCTGCGCGAAACTCGACTGGATCATCGTCGGCGGCGAGAGCGGCCCCGGTGCGCGGCCGATGCACCCGGACTGGGCGCGCTCGCTTCGCGATCAATGCGAAGCCGCAGGCGTGCCGTTCTTCTTCAAGCAATGGGGCGAGTGGTGTCCGGACACAGGTCCGCTGGCGGCCAGCGATCCGATCTTCGAGGGACGCGGCCCTTGCGCCAAATATGCTAACGGCGCGTGGGAGATTTCCGAGAACGGCTTCACCATGCCGCTCGGCGGTGATGGCGAATGGGTCTTTCGCCTCGGCAAGAAGCGCGCCGGCCGCCTGCTCGACGGGGCCGAGCATTCGGAGTTTCCTGCATGAGCAAGTTCATGGAGCCTGCCGCGCGGGATGGGAACGCGCCGCTCCGTCACCCCGTCCGCCGCGGCCCGAAGAAGGGCGCGAAACTCTGCGCGGCCAGCCTGCGCAACCTGCTGAACCGCGGCGAGGCGCGCTGGGCCGGGAAAATCCCCGATCCCGTCCGCGCGCATCCGCTGGTGCGCGACCTCGTCGCGGAAATGAACCGGCAGCGGGTCTGCTTCTCGCATCTTGCCGCGCGTATCGGCTGCGCGCGCACAACACCCTCGATGTGGCGCTACAACCGCACGCCGCAGATCGACCTCTTCTCGGACGCATGTGCCGCGCTCGGGCTCGAACTGGCGATCGTGGCCAGGCGCGCGGCGGGCGAGCCTCTCGCGGATATCGAAGCCGGCAGGGCGGCACAGCCGGAGCCGGGGCCGAAATCATGAGGCGGCGCAAAATCCTCGTCGCCGATCTGCTGTGCGGCGCCGGCGGCTCGTCGACCGGGTGCCAGCGCGCGCTTTCCGAACTCGGACTCGAGATGGAACTCGTCTGCGTCAACCATTGGGATGTCGCGATCGAGACGCACAAGAAAAATCATCCCGAGGCGCGGCACTACTGTCAGGACATCGCGAGTGTGCGCCCGCACCTGGTCGTGCCGGAGGGCTATCTCGATCTCCTGATGGCGAGCCCGACCTGCACGCACCATTCGGTCGCACGCGGCGGCAAGCCGACCTCGGACCAGCAGCGCTCCGACCCCTGGCACATCGTCACCTGGTTCACCGAGCTGCGGGTGAAGCGGGCCATCATCGAGAATGTCTGGGAATTCGTCGGCTGGGGGCCGGTCGATGTCCGCACCGGCAAGCCCATCAAATCCCGCAAGGGCGAATACTTCCGTGCATGGGTGGATACGATCTGGCGTCTCGGCGCGACCAGCATCGAATACCGCAAGCTGAATGCGGCCGACTACGGCGATGCAACCACGCGCTCGCGATTCATCATGATGATCCGCTTCGACGGAAAGCCGATCGTCTGGCCGCAGCCCACGCATTTCAAGCGCGATGACGGCAAGCTCGCGCTCTTCCCCGGGATGAAGCCATGGAAGCCCGCACGCGACATCATCGACTGGAACATCAAGGGCAAGTCGATCTTCGCGCGCAAGAAGCCGCTCGCGCCGAAGACGCTCGCGCGCATTTACTCCGGCGCGGTGAAGTTCGGCTGGCCGGAGCCGTTTCTCGTCATCCTTCGAAACCACATGGCGGGGCAGAGCGTCGATGCTCCGCTTCCGACGATCGCAGCGAATGGCACGCATATCGGGCTGGCGCAGCCGGTGATCATGAACGGCCGCAGAAATAACCAAGCGAAGCCGGTCACGACCGAGCCGGTGCCGTCGCTCGACACCAAGGGCGGCGTCTGGCTCGCGGAGCCTTTCGTACTGTCGCGGCATGCGGAGGGCGCGCCGCGCTCGGTCGACGAGCCGACGCCGACGCAGGTCGCGAAGCAGTCGCACGTGCTCGTCACGTCCTATTACGGTGCGAGCCAGACGGCGGGCTCGGCGGAAGAGCCGCTGCCGACCGTCACCACCAAGGACCGCTTCGGCATCGTGGTGCCGCTGACCCACGCGGGCGGACACGATCGCGCCCTGAATACGGAAAGCGATCCGCTGCCGACCGTGACCGGCGCGAACCGGGGCGAACTCGCGGTCATCACCGCGCAGCACGGCGAGCGGCCGGGGCAGGCGCCGCGGGTGCACAGCGTCGATGCGCCGGTGCCGACGATCGCGGCGAGCGGCCATGTCGACCTCGCACAGGGCGTGGTGACGCCGGTCGTGGACGGCGATTCCTCCGGCGATCCGTCGCGGACTGCGCTCGTCGACGGATCGCGGCAGCACTACGACATCCTGTTCCGGATGCTGGAGCCGCACGAACTTGCAGCGGCGATGGGCTTCACGGACGAAGAAGCCGCTTACGAATTCGCCGGCACCAAGACCGAGCAGATCAAGCAGATCGGCAACGCGGTTTCCGTCTCGAAGATGAAAGCCTGCGTCGGCGCGATCATGGCGGACGCAGCGCCGAAGGCGGCTGCAAAGTCCTATCGCGAACCTCGGAGGGCGAGCGCATGAGCCTCGGTTCGCGCCAGCGGGCGGTCGGCAAGTCGCAGGTCCACCTGACACCGCGATGGATTCTGGACCCGCTCGGACAGTTCGATACCGATCCTTGCGCGAGCGAGCCGCGCCCTTGGCCGACAGCGCGCAGGCACATCACCGCGCGCGAGAACTCGCTTGCAATGCCGTGGGACGACTTCGGGCGCATCTGGCTGAACCCGCCGTTCGACACGCGCATTGTAGGCGAATTCATCCGGCGAATGATCGCGCACGATCACGGCACCGCGCTCGTGCACGCGCGTACCGAGACGCTCTGGTTCCAGCCGATGTTCGACGCTGCGGCGGCGCTGTTCTTCATTCGCGGCCGGGTTGGCTTCCACAAGCCGGACGGCTCCCGCTGCACTACGGCAAAAGGCGTTCCCTCAGATAGCGGCGCGCCGGTCGTGCTCATCGCCTTCGGCCCTTCCGATGCCGATATTCTGGCCACCTGCGGGCTGCCCGGAAAGTTCGTGCCACTCGCGCTTCCGCGCTCGGTGTTGGCGCTTGCCGTTTCCGGCACGTGGCGGGACGAACTCATGGCATGGATGCGCGCGCGGCGCGGACCGGTGCGGCTTGCCGATCTCTACGAAGCCTTCCGCGATCATCCGAAGGCGCGTGGCCGCAAGCACTATCGCGAGAAGTTGAGGCAGGTGCTGCAGCGCGGACCGTTCGAGCGGACGGCGTCAGGCGAGTGGAGGGCGGCATGAAGACCGACGCACCGTTCATGCGCGACGCGCAAGGCGCACTGAACCTGCACATAGAGGGCGGGCGCGAACTGCAGTACGGGCACACGTTCGATGCCCGGCGCGGTTATCGCGTGGCCTTCGGCTTTGCCGATTCGGCTTCCAAGAACTCGTTTCCCGCGAATGACGCGCGCGGCCTCGCCGACAAGTTCTTCGCGGCGGAGCCGCATCGGCCGCTGCATGCGGCGCTGCACAAGATGGCCGACCAGGTGGACCGGCTGCAGCTCGCATGGATCGCCGCCGGGCGTCCGGCGAAGCCTCTCGATGAAATGTTCGAGGGAGGTCATGCGTGAAAGACGACAGCGAAAAGGAGAAGGACGATGCAGCCGAGCGCGTGCTGATCGCGGTCGATGCGTTCACGCCGGAGACCGCGTCTTACGCACTGACGGTCAATCTTGCTCTCGCGCCGGTCGAATGGGGCGGGAAGCGGGAGCGGGTAGAGGCACTCAAGAACGACGTCGTGAAGATTCTCAACGCGAGCATCGATGCGGCGCTCGCGACCGAAGCCAACGACCTGAAGCACACACCGACCCAGGGGAGCGCGTGATGAGGGCCCTGTTGCGCTGGATTTTCAGCATTTCGTGGGACGAGTGGCGCGGCTCGCTCGACGGACGTCCTTCGATGCTCGTGAAGTGCCTTCTCGACTTCGCCGGCTATCGGGTTGACCTGCACAAATTCATCCGCGCCGACGATCCGACCTGCTTTCACACGCATCCGGCGAATGCCATCCGCATCGTCTTCTGGGGCGGATACGAAGAAGAAATTCATGGCGGTATGCGAATCGACTGGCGACCGGGCGACTTCGGTGTTGTGCATCCCGAACTTTGTCATCGCGTATCGAAAATCCTGAACGGCTCGAGCTCGTATTCGCTCTGGCTGCGCGGCCGTAAGACCAACAAGGCCAAAATCATAGGAGAATGCTGATGGCCCGCGATCATCGCGCGATGAAACATCGCGATTTCAAGAAGTGCATCTGCGACAGGGGCGTGATGCACACGAACATGCCGACCTTCTATCGTCTCCAGTTCACGCGGATGTTTATCGACGCGCGTGCGGTGCAGCGCGCACAAGGTATCGAGCAGTTCTTCGGCGGCGGGCAGGCGGGTGCGGTGCTCGGCAACGTCATGGGAACGGACGACGATCTTGCCGTGCCGGTCGGCGAGACGATCGACGTACTGCTCTGCGAACAGTGCGCGATGGACTTCAAGCTATCGACGCCGGAACTGATCGAGAAGGCCTTCGCGGACAAGGAGGCGAAGTGATGGAGGTGCTTGCGGGTTTGTTCACGATCAGCTTCGCGCTGCAGTGCGCAGCGACGGTCACGACCTTCCTCGCGATGTGGCGCATGGGCGACCGCTCGCTCTCCGGGCCGCTGTGGGGCATTGCGAGCCAGGTGCCGTGGTTCGCGCTCGTGTTTCACGACGGGCTCTGGGGGCTTTTGCCGATCAATCTGGCGATGGCCTTCATTCACACGCGCAACTTCATCAAGTGGAAGCGGGAGCGGGTGTCTTGAAGGCGCTTACAATCTGGCAGCCGTGGGCATCGCTCGTGATGATCGGCGCGAAACCACACGAGTTCCGCGGCTGGGACTATCGCCCGCGGGTGCCTGACGTCGAAAACCAGCGGATCGTGATCCATGCAGGGTCGCGGCCGATCCGCCGCGCGGAAGCGTTAGATATCCGGGAGCGCATTCTCGAAGGCGATTCCGGCCTCGTTCGCGACCTGGCACTGCCGGTGATCGAGCGGCTGCTCGCCTCATCGAAGTGTCTCGGGGTGCTGCCTCTTGCATGTGCGCTCGGTACCGTGGTCGTCGGCGCGCCGGTCAACGTGGCCGATCTGTTTCCGCACCTGCGTGACAGCGACCGGCTCGATCACTCGAAATATGGTTGGCCGATGCGCGACCCAAAGTTTTTCGCGGAGCCGGTGCCGATCCGGGGATTTCAGGGCTTCTGGCACTGGCCGCTGTCGATTGGGGAAGCGGCATGATAGTTCGTGCGCCATCACTCGGGCGTTCCGTAGAGATTGTTTATCTCACGCGAGCGATGTTCGAGGCGCGTTGCCTTCATGCCAAGGTCGATCCGCAGTGCGCGGATGCTTCCGAGAAAACCCATCGCGGCTTCATCGTATTCCTTCTGCGCGGCAAGCGCGCCGGCGGCATCGCCGCGCGACTGTGCGTCTTCTATACGCTGCAACAGGAAGCCTGCCATATGCAGGATCGCCTCGGCCTGATTGATCCAGTGGGGCGGACAATCCGGAATCAGCCGGCTCAACTGCTCCCTGATCACAAACCGGTTCGACAGGTCGTGCATGCCCTGTTCGCGCAGGCGCGCGATGAAGTCATGGCGAGATGTTGCGCTCGTCGTTATGTCGATGTTCAGGCTCAGAAATCGGTGCAACTCCCGAAGCGCGGGGACCTGCCGTTCCAGTCTATCGGCATCTCGGATCACGATCTGCGCCCGGATCTGATGCTGGATGCCGTTCCAGGCGTAGAGCGCGGCACCGATTGCTGCGAAGGCGGCGACGATGCCTGCGACCAGTGTCTGATAGCGGAAGAAAATGCTCTCCGTCTCCGCCACGTGCCGAGGAAAAACTTCGCTGCCGATCGTGATGCCGAGCGCGAAGCTCGTGATGGCCGCAGCGCCGATCAAGACAGTCGTGTTCCGATCCATGGTGTTCCTCTGGCCGCTGGGAGCATAGCGAGCGCATGAGCATTACGGCCAGCGAAATTC
Organism: Pseudomonadota bacterium; assembly: GCA_041694745.1. Classification (GTDB taxonomy): domain Bacteria; phylum Pseudomonadota; class Alphaproteobacteria; order Rhizobiales; family Xanthobacteraceae. Next base: position 32,861 of record JBGFSD010000016.1, on the reverse strand, counting down.
TGGAAGCGCTGATTGCGGCAACCGACGACAACAAAATCTGGGCGTCGGAGCTTGCGTTGCACCACGAAAAGACCTCCCGCCGCGTCGACTTCTGGACGCTTGAGCCGGTACGCTCGAAAGGCTTCCGGGCTCAGGCTTATGAAATCAAGGTCACCCGCGCGGATTTTCAGCGTGACACCGTCGAGAAACAATCCGGCGCGCTGCAATACGCCGACCGCTTCTGGTACGTCACGCCGCCCGACCTGCTGCGCCTTGACGAGACACCCGAATGGGCGGGGCTGCTCGAATGGACCGGCAAGAAATTCGAGATCAAGCGGAAGGCTCCGCCGCGGGAAAAGGTCGATCCAACTTGGCCGTTTCTCGTGTCGCTGCTCCGCAATTGCGGTGAGATGCGTCGCGACGTCGGTCTACTGAAAGCAGAGCTTGCCTTTTACCGATCTTCGCATGCGCGCGACCAGCGCATCGAGAAGCTCAAGAAAGATATATTCTGGGAGGGCATGATCGCGAAGTCAAAACGCTCTCACGCAACGCCGAGGGCGATTCCGTGAGCGATCTCGTCTGGAAAAAGTGGTTCGCGTGGCGACCTGCGCAGCTTTCGCACGGCAGCGAGGGCTTCTGGCTCGCGCCGATATGGATGCCGCGTCCGTGGCGATGGCTCTGCATGATCGAGCGGACGACAAGCCCTGCAGCTGTCTTCGGGCCGTACTACCGCGATCCGAAGCTTAAGAACCTGCCGCCTCAGGCGGAGCGTGAACGCGCGCGACTTGCTGTCTCGCGCAACCAGAGCGATCAGTCCGGCATGGAGAAAACACCATGAGCATTCAGGTCATGACATGGGTGTTCCGGCAGACGCTGCCGCCGCGCGAGAAGGTCGCGGCACTCGCGATCGCGGACGAGGCCGACGACACCGGGCTTTGTTTCACCCGCAACTCGCTGCTCGCGGCGAAGGCCTCGCTTTCGCCCGGTACGTTCAAGCGCGCGGTGAAGCAGCTCGTGGAATGGGGCATGCTCGAAACCAAGCCGCAGTTCACCGTCACCGGGCGGCAGACTACGAACCTGATCCAGCTTCGCATCGACCGCGACGTGCCGTTCGAGGTCGCGGAAGCCGTGAAAGAGGAGGGGTCCAAGTTTAACCCCACCCCCGCCGGGGATTCGGAAAACGCAACGAAACCAGCACCTTCCGATGGTGACCCCATGGAGGGGGTCCAGATTGGACCCCTAGCAAATGCTGCAAATTCCGGGGGGGAGGGAGTCAATCTGAACCCCACGGGGGGGTCACAGCTGGACCCCTCGGGGGAGTCAACTGCTGACTCCCCTATAACCCGTTTTAATACCCCATCTTTAAACTCAGCCGCGGTCGTGCCGAATTTCGGATCGGTCAAACCGCCGCCGCTGCCCGTACGCAAGGCAGCAGGCTCGGCAGGAGAGCAGGAAACGATCGACCGCGACTCGTCGCAGTTCATCGCCGAACAGTTCGAGCGGCTGAAGACGATCTACCAGCAGTTCAACAAGGCTACCTTCATCGGCAGCGAGCCGTTGCCGTGGGCGAAGTTCCGGAAACTGCCGTTCGAGAAGCGGCACGAGGCCGAAACGAAGCTGCCGCTCTACTTCAAGGGCTTCAACGCCGCCTACGCACGCTGGCAGACCGCGAAGCCTTCCGAGCGCGGACCAAAACCCAAATGTGCGTCGCTGCGCGACTACATCTGCGGCGAGATGTTCGAAAAGATCGGCTGGCCTTCCGCGCCCGTGGCGCCGCCGAAGCCGCCGCCGGCTGCGTGGTGTGCCGCCATCAAATCGGCGCCGCGCTCGCAGTTCGACGAGGGTGCGGTGTTCGTGCAGGCCGAGAGCCAGTCCTTCCGCGACTGGAAGGCGGCCGAGCGGCGCGCGGGCGCGGTCGCGCTCGGTGCGCGCAAGTTCGTGCGGCGCGCCGAAGACAGCGACCAGATTGCGTGGAGCGGCTACGGGCTGTTCTACGCATCGGAAACGCCGCCTAGCGAGGAAGATTTCGAGGACCGGATCGCCGGTCGAACAACGTCCGGAGGCGATCCGGGCAACAGAACAAGGGGTGCGGCATGACGAAGAAAAACAAGCAGCCGAAGGACTACAAGACGCTCGCGGCGGCGATGGAAGCGAAAGACGACATGTACGCGCGGGCGCCGAGCGTGCGGCTCGACCGGCCGCGTTCGAAAATCGCGCGGGTCGAGAAGGCGTGGCATGCGATCCGCACCCAGCCCCTGATGGAGGCGAAGGTCGCGGCGCGGATGATCGGCGACTACGAGTTCGGCAAGATGAAGATCGGGCACTACCTGCCGCTGACCAAGATTTCGTTCGAGCGCATGCGGCGCATGGTGATCGCCTCGCGCGCGCTGTTTCCCGGCATCGTGTTCGTGCACTTTCCGGACGAGGAGGCGGAAGCCAAGGGCTTCGAGAAGCTGCGCGGTTGGCCGGGCTTCATCAACATGCTGCGCTCGGGCAACCCGCGCACCGGCCCCTGGGGTGAGATCGAGGCGATCGGCATCCGCACGCTGATGGAGCAGGAACTACAGTTGTCCACAGCCAGCAAGAAGCTGAAAATGCCCTATGCAGTCGGCGATCGGGTGCAGCTTACGGGCACGAACCCGTTTGCCGGCTTCCGGGCGATGATCGAGGAAGTTGCGCCGAACGAACGAATCACTATGTTGCTGGACGTGTTCGGCCGGAAGACGCGCATGACCGTCGATCCGGGCGAGGTGATCAAGGTCTAGACGCAACCGAGGGGGCGTCTGGCACTGATGCCGGGGAGCTTCGAGGGCTCGCTACAACGCAAACGGCTCGAAACGAGCCCTTTGCTCCTGCCGGAGGCATGCAGACCGAAAACGAATGACCGCGCCATCGAGCGCGGTTTTTTCGTTCTAGGGCATGCTCACCATCGGCGTGAAAACCAACGTCAACGAGATCAAGCGCGTCCTGAACGACCAGCGGCGCCGCAAAGCCCCGCTCGCGGTCGCGGTTGCGCTGACCAAGACCGCGAAAAGCGTGCAGCAGTCGCAGTATCTCGAAATGGCCTCGGTCTTCGACCAGCCGACCCGCTTCACGCTGAACTCGCTCTACGTGCGTCCGGCCAAGCCCAACGATCCGAAGGCGAGCGTTGAGTTCAAGGAGGGCTTCGGCTCGATCCCGGCGTTCCGCTACCTGCAGCCGCAGATCGAAGGCGGCACGCGCGTGCACAAAGGCTTCGAGCGCGCGCTGATCCGGGCAGGCCACATGCGCAAGGACGAGTTCGCCGTACCCGGCAAGCATGCCGAACTCGACCAGCACGGCAACATGAAGGGCAGCTTCATCACGCGCGTGCTGTCGCAGCTAGGCGCTGCCGAGCATTCTTCAGGGTACATGGCCAACATGACCAAACGGTCCCGGAAAGGGAACGTGAAGCGGGCAGGCGGCCGGTATTTCATCATGGGGCGTGGTCGGACCGGCAGCCGCGCTGAGCGAAACGTGCAGCCGGGCATCTACCTCCGCGCGCCCACCGGGGCGGCCTACCTGATCATCGCGTTCGTGAAAGCGCCGAAGTACCAGAAGCGGTACGACCACTATGGTGTCGCCGAGCGCGTGGTCGATCTCGAACTGGAACTCGAAATGTCGAAGGCCTTCGAGAAGTACTGCGGCATGCCGCGCCGCTGAAATCGCCGTAAATGGCGAAGTGGAATGGCAACGGGTCCTTCCTGCGGTTCTGCCAACTGCGGGTAATTCGAACCCCGGCTATTCAGCAGTCTCGCGAGTTTTTAGAAGCCTAAACAGACTAAAGAAAAAGCCTAAAGAACTAAAGGGGCGCGTAGTGAATGGCTCTGCGGTTCCGGAACTTCTCAGCAAAGGCGAGTACGCGCGGCTGATCGGTGTGACGCCCGGACGGGTATCTCAATACATCTCCGAGGGAAAGCTTTCAGGCGAGGCCCTCAAGGGCGAGGGCCGGACCGCACAAATCCGCGTTGCCGTCGCGAACCAGCAGTTGAACCTGCGTCTCGATATCTCGCAGCGGCTCGGTAATGGCATCAACACGCGGCTCGATCAGGGACCGCGTCCAGCGGCGGCTGACGCACTTCCGCTGGCAGCGCCGCCGGCCGGGGATTCGGTCGAGGAACAGATCAAGCGCGCACGGCTGCGCCAGATCGAACTCGACAACCGCAAGAGTGCCGAAGACGCGGCCCTTCGGGCCGGCAAGCTGATCGACGCCGAGGCGGTACGTCAAAGCCAAGGCCGCGCCTTCGCCCGCCTGGTCGCAGGCTTCGAGGGCTCGCTCGCCGACTTCGCGACCGCGATCGCGAACAAGTTCAGCCTTCAGCAGCGCGACGTGCTGCACGAACTCAAGATGGAATGGCGCAACGTGCGCGCTCGGAATGCCAAGGATCTGCAGACGGCGGCGGAACAGCTGCCGCAGGAATCGCAGATCGAGCTCGAAGACGGCGCCGCGATCGACGAAGCCGAGCCCGTGCCGGAAGACGCCGCCGCATGACGATCCACATCGTGAACGCCGAGCGGCTGGCGATGGAAGCGGCCGCGGCGGCCATCAAGCCGCCGCCGCCGGTCGACTATCTTGCCTGGGCCGAGCGCAACATCGTCTTCACGGAGCGCGAGAGCCAGTTTCCCGGCCCATACAACCGGGACCTGTTTCGCTATTTCGACGAGCCGCTGCGCGCGCTTTCGCCAGACGATCCGTGCCGCATCGTGACCGTGATGGGCTCCGCCCAGGTCGGCAAGACCGTCATCGGCAACGTGTTCACGCTCGGGTCCGTGCACATGGATCCCGGCGACTTTCTCGTCATTCATCCGACCGACGACAACGCGCGGCGCTGGTCGAAGATGAAACTGACGCCGATGCTGCGGAACACGACCGCGCTGTCGCCGCTGTTTTCGGTCAAGTCGCGCGACGGCTCGGACTCCGTGCTCTACAAGGAACGCACCGACGGTCTCGGCGCGATCCTGATTTCCGGTGCGAACTCACCAGCCTCGCTTTCGCAGGTCACGGTGCGGCGGCAGTCGCAGGACGATCTCTCGAAGTGGGAGGTCAACGACGCCGGCGACCCCGAGGCGCAGGCCGACAACCGCTCCCGCGGCGTCGTCTTCGCGAAGATTCTGAAGATATCGACGCCGCTCGTGATGCCGGGATGCCGCATCACGAAGAACTACGAAGCCGGAAGTCAGGAGCGCCCATACGTTCCTTGCCCGTCATGCAAGTACAAGCAGGTTCTCGAATGGGAGAACATGCTGGAGCATCTCGATCCGGCGAAGCCCGAGGACGCGCACTTCACCTGCGTCTCCTGCGGGGTCGAGATCAGGGAGCATCACCGCAAGCAGCTGCTCTCCGGACTCGAGTGGCGCGCCGAGAATCCGGGCGCGAAGCGCTGGCACAGGTCATTCTGGATTTGGTCGGCCTACTCGTTCCTGCAGACATGGGAGCAGATCGCCCGCGAATGGTTCAAGTCCAAGGGCGATGCCGACGCGGAGAAGACGTTCGCGAACGATACGACCGGCAAGGCCTACCGCGGCGCGTCTGAATCGCCTCCATGGGAAAAGCTTCGCGACCGCGCGAGCGCCTCGGACTACGCGCGCGGCCAGATCCCGCAGGGTGCGATCCTGCTGTTCATGGGGCTCGACTGCCAGATCGACCGCGTCGAGTGGCAACTGGTCGGCTTCGGCCGCGACCGCCGGACCTTCGTGGTCGACTACGGAATCGAGCCCGGGCACATCACCGACGAGAAGTGCCAGGAGCGGCTGCTCGCACGGCTGAACATCCAGCGCTGGAAGAATAGCTACGGCCAGCCGCTCGGCGTCGATCTCGCCGCGATCGACGGCAACGCATGGACCGAAGACGTCTGGGAATTCGCGAAGAAAGTCCCGATGTCGAAACTGATCATGGTGCGCGGCCGCGGCGAGGATGCCGCACCGCGTCTGATGCGTGTGAAGAAGGAACGCAACACGCGAACCGGCAAGCTCCTGCGGTATGCCAAGCGCTTCTACAACTTCAACACGTCGATCCTGAAGATGGCGCTCTATCGCAACGCCACGAAAGAAGACCGCGAGAAGCGCGGCTTCGTCGGCTTCCCGCGCGGGCTGGAGGATACCTATTTCCAGCAGCTCGCCGCCGAGCGGCGCGTCATGGTCAAGCGGCACGGCTTTCTGGTGCCGCGCTGGGAGATCGATCCCGGTCAGGCGAACGAAGCGCTCGACACCTACTGCCAGGCCTGGGCGGCGGCGACCAAGTTCGGCGTGATCGACATGCCCGAAGCGGTCTGGGACCGGTACGAAGGCGAGCGCGAAGTCGCGCCGAAGGAAGTGCAGGGCGATCTCGAGGATTTGCTGCACCGGCCGGCGGCTGCGAAGCCCGACGCCAAGCCCGACAAAAATCCCGCGAAGGCCACACCCTTCGCAAGCCTGTCCAAGCTGAATCAGTGAGCGCGCGCATGACCCTCGAGCAGATCGACCTCGCGATCACCAAACTCGAAGAAACCAAGCTTGCGATCCTGACCGGCACGCAGCGCGTGAAGGGCTCCTATCAGGGCGGGAGCATCGAGCTCGCGACGGCAACGCCGGAGCAGATCGAAATGGAGCTCACCCGCCTCCGTATTCTGCGCTCGCGCATCACCGGCGAGCCGTCCGGCATGCGCCCGATCCGCCCCGGTTTCTCCAGCCGGTACTGAGGAACAAGAATGGCAAACGCCGCGCTTTTGTCTGCCGCTACCCTCTCGGCGACGCGCCTGAAGGCCAGCGCCTCGGTCTACAAGACCGAGCGCGGTCATGGGCGCGCGCCGCACGCGGCGGCCGATCTCGGCATGCAGTCGCTGCTCGGCTGGGCACCGCCGAACCTCTCGGCGGATGCCGAGTGGCTCTACGACCGCGACATCTCGACCGCGCGCATTCGCGATCTACTGCGCAACGACGGCTGGGGGCAGGCGATCGTCGATCGCCAGGTCGACATGGCCGTCGGCGCGAACTTCCGCCTGTCGGCGAAGCCCGACGCGCTGGCGCTCGGGATTTCGCAGGATCAGGCGGACGAACTCGCGACCAGGATCGAGGTCAAGTGGCGTGCCTTCGCCGAGGACCCGACCTTCCGTTGCGATGCCGAGCGCATGTCGCCGTTCGCCGGCATCATCGGGCTGGCCTGCCGCGAGCTCGTGGGCGTCGGCGAGGCACTCGGCGTGCTGCGCTGGCTGCCGCGCGAGAACTGGCCTTACGCGACCGCGATCCACATCGTGGACGCCGACCGGCTGAGCAATCCGCACGGCCAGATGGATTCGACCGAACTGCGCGGCGGTGTCGCGCTGGGTTCGAGCGGTGAGCCGATCGGCTATCACATCCGCCGCAGCCATCCGGGCGACGTCGGGATCGATGCAGCGTTGCTGGAGTGGGACTACGTTTCCCGATTCGACAACGTGAACGGCTGGGAGCGCCCGAAGGTTCTGCACTGCTTCGAGCGCCGACGCCCGGGCCAGCATCGCGGGATTTCGCGGCTTGCCGCCGCGCTCGTGAAGATGCGGTTGCTCAACCGCTACTCCGAATCCGAAGTGAAGGCCGCCGCGATCAACGGCTCGATCATCGGCGCGATCTACACACAGCTCGGCGCGGAATACTCCGCCGAAATCCTCGGCGAGGAAGGCTCGGCGAAGGCGCTCGGCGAACTGTCCGACGCGCGCGGCGAATTCTACGGCGGACGGCGCGTGCTGGACGACGCGAAGTTCATCACCATGTTTCCGACCGACCGGCTCGACCTCAACACGCAGCCGCGTCAGGTCACGGGCTTCCCACAGTTTCAGACCGCCTTCCTGCAGGCCTTCGCGGCGTCGATCGGTATTTCCTACGAGCAGTTGTCGATGGACTGGAGCCGCACGAACTATTCCTCGGCGCGCGCCGCACTCAACGAGGTGTGGCGCTCGATCCTGCGGCTACGCGCGAACCTGATCTGGGGCTATGCCCAGCCGATCTATACCGCGTGGCTCGAGGATGCCTTCGACACCGGCGAGATCGACGTGCCCGCCGGCGCGCCGGATTTCTATGACGCGCCCGCCGCCTATGTGCGCGCCGACTGGATCGGCCCGCCGCGCGGCTATGTCGATCCGGTCAAGGAGGCGCAGGCCGCGCTCCTCCGCCGTCAGGCCGGGCTCACCACGCTCGAGAAGGAAGTCGCGGAGCAGGGCGGCGATATGGAACAGACGCTGCAGGCGCTCGCGCGCGAAAACAAGCTGCTCGCGCGCTACGGCATTCGCCTGCCGGCGGCCGCCGTCACCTCGGCGAAAGACGAGGGCGACGAAGAGGAAGCCAACGCAAAGCGCGACGAGCGCGCGCAATAGGGAAACCGGACATGCGAGACTTTCTGATGCGGTCGGCGCGCCGTCCGCTGCTGATGGAGCGCACCCGCGTCGATACGCTGCTTGCGATGCTGGAGCGCGGCGTGCCGCGGCCGTCGCTGCTGTCGCGCGCCGCCCGCGCCATCGGTATCCGCGCGGAAGAAGACAGCGAGATTCCGCGCGAAGCAATGATGGTGGGGCCGCGCTGGGCGCCCGATGCGCAGTACGAGAGCGGCGGCTACCTGCGCGCCGGTGCGATCGCCGTGATCGACGTGACCGACGTGCTCACGCCGGAAGGCTACGTGGACTGGTGGAATTACCGCTGGGTCAACGGCTACCAGCAGATCGGCGGCGCGATCGAAGCCGCGCGCGCCGACGACGCCATCAAGGCGATCCTGCTGCGCATCGATTCGCCGGGCGGGCTGGTCGATGGCTGCTTCGAACTCGCGGAAGAAATCCGCGCCGGATCCGCGCGCAACGGCGGCAAGCCGATCTGGGCCTACAGCAACATGGCATTCTCCGCGGCTTATGCGCTGGCCTCGGCCTGCGACCGCATCGTGGCGGGCCGCACGTCCGGCGTCGGTTCGATCGGCGTCGTGGTGCTGCACATGGACCAGAGCGAGATGCTCGACGACTGGGGCATCAAGGTCGAGGCGATCGAGAGCGCCGCACACAAGACCGACGGGCATTCGTGGAAGCCGCTCTCGAAGGCGGCGCGCGAGGACATTCGCGCCGAGGTCATGGAAATTGCCGAAATCTTCGTGGGCGCCGTCACGGCGGGCCGCAAGATCACCGCGGACGCGGTGCGCGCGCAGGAAGCGCGTTGCTATCTCGCGCAACATTCCGAAGCCGAACGGTCGGGCATGGCGCTCGGCCTGGTCGATGAAATCGGTACGGAGCGTCAGGCCGCCGAAGCGCTGCTTGCGTTTCTCGACAGCGGAAGCTCGCCGCAGCCCGAGCCCAATGCAACCACACAGGAGAACGACATGAGCGCAAGCAAGCTCAATGCCGAGATCGGCCGTATCCTTGCGAGCGACGCGAGCGAGGAAGACAAGCAGAAGCAGATCGTCGCGTTGCAGCGCAAGGCCGCGAAAGCGTCCGAAGACAAGAAGGACGAGGACGCGAAGAAGTCCGAGTCTGGCGACGAGGACGAGGACGAAGAATCGTCCGAAGACAAGAAGGACGAAGACTCGAAGAAGTCCGAGTCCGACGACGAAGACGAGAACGACAAGGACGGCAAGAAGTCCGAGTCCGACGACGAAGACGAGAACGACAAGGACGGCAAGAAGTCCGAGTCCGGCGACGAGGACGAAGAAGCATCCGGCGACGAGAAGGACCCCGAAGCCAAGGCCGTCAAGAAGTACGACGCCTTCGCGGTGCTCGACCTGCCCGAAGCCAAGGGCCGCGAGAACCTCGCCAAGAACCTCGCGCGCAAGGTCGGCGCCAGGAAGATGACTGTCGCGGAAGCGCAGTCGACTCTGAAAGCGGCGCCGAAGTCCTCGCGTCTCGGCGAAGCCATGAGCGGCCGCGACATGAACCCCGGCGCTGGCGACAGCGGCAAGGGTGCCGGCAGCGGCCTCGGTGCGGCGGTCGACGAGCTCGTCAAGGGCATGAAGCGCTAAGCGGCACAAAGCTTCGAACAATACACCGCCGCGAATTCGCGCGGCGGTGCCTGAAATCCCTCTTTCGAGGAGAAGAGAAATGCAGACCATGAAAGTGAATGCGCCGAAGCTGCAGACTTCGGTGCTGGCCTACGAAGTCCACCCCGACTTCACGCGCGAGCAGGCGACCCTGCTGGCGGGTGACGCAACCGAGCGTGTCGCCGAAATCGGCCTTGTCGTCGGAAAGATTTCCGCAAGCGGCAAGATCGTGCAGCACGCGCCGGGCGCCAGCGACGGCTCGCAGAACGCCTATGGTATCGTGATTGCGAAAGCGGTCGCGCCCTACGGCGAAGACGCGCAGGTGCTCCTGCTCGAGCGCGGTCCGGCGCTGGTGAAGGCCCCCGGCCTGATCTGGGCCGACGGCATTTCCGACGGGAACAAGGCAACCGCGGTCGCGGCGCTGCTCGCCAAGGGCATCCGCATCGTCAACGACTAACCGCCGGCGGACTTCGCGTCCGCCTGCCAGTGCCTGCGTAACGGCGGACACCGCCGCTTTTCCCCTCTAACAACGTAGTGCCGCTCTGACTGCCGCGAGGCAGCGATCGCGCACGCCATCTGAAAGGAGTCGGCGGTCATGGACCCCACGAACTTCAACTTCCCCTACACTGCGACCCAGCTCACCGAGCAGGTCAATCGCATCCCGAACATGTTCGGGATGCTTGCGGCGCTCAACGTGTTTTCGAGCGATCCCTCGGCCTCGACGCTGGTCGAAATCCGCTACGAGGACGGCCTGCTGCGCGTCCTTCCCGCGAAAGAGCGCGGCGCACCGGGCACGCAGGCGGCACGCGAGCCGGGCAACACCATCTTCTTCCCGATCCCGCACTTTCCGCACATGGATCTGATCACGCCCAAGGACATCCAGGACATGCTGATCCTGCTCGGCATGACCAAGGTGCCGAACACGGTCGACAAGGAGATGGCGAAGCGGCTCCTCAACATCCGCAACAATCACGCCATCACCCTCGAATACATCCGCATGGGTGCGCTCAAGGGCGAGATCAAGGACGGCAACGGGCAGACTCTCTACAACCTGTTCGACGAGTTCTCGATCGAGAAGAAGCAGGTCTTCTTCGATCTTTCGAACGCGGCCACGGACATCATCGCCAAGTGCGAGGAAGTCTACGACCACGTGCTAAAGAACCTGAAGGGCGAAGTCTCGACCGGCGTCGAGATCATCGTCGGCTCCGGCTTCATGAACAAGCTGGTGCAGCACGCCAAGGTCAAGGACACCTGGCTGCACTACTCGGCCGCCGCGGCGGTTGCCAACATGAATCGCGACCGCTCCGGGCAGAACTGGGGCCGCGTGTTCGAGTTCGGCAACATCTTCTTCCGCGAATACAAGGGCACCTTCCCGGTGAAGGCGAACGCCGATGCCGCGGTCGCCTCGGTCGCGGCCGTGGACTCCGGCAAGGGCCATGCCTATCCGACCGGCACCATGGACACCTTCAAGACCTGGTTTGGTCCGGCTAACACGCTGTCGGCCGCAAACAAGCCGGGCGACGAGGTGTTCATCTCGCCGAAGGTGCTCGACCACGACAAGGGCGTCGAGATCTGGAGCGAGAGCAACCCGCTCGCACTCTGCAAGCGCCCCGAAGTGCTGGTCGAAGTCAGCGAAACCGCCGCGCCGTAAGGCACACGCGTAGCAAACAAGAAAACCCGCCGCTTCACCGCGGCGGGTTTTTGCTTCTAGGGCAAGGAGACCGTGCATGCGCCTTCTGCCCGACATGGACCGGCACTTCACCGCACTCTTCGGTGAGGAAAAGCCCGCGCTATACCAGCGCAAGGCGGGCGGCGAGCCGTTCGCGGTCGATGCGATCTTCATCGACCAGCCGCTCGGCGTCGATCTGAACGAGGTGCCCGCCGACGGCCATCAGACCCAGATCCACGTGCGGGCCGCGCAGGTCGGCGAGGTCGCGGAAGGCGACCTAATCACGCGCGAACGCGACGGCAGGCAGTTCAGGATCACGCCGCCGATCGCGCGCGACGATCAGGACATGATCGGCTGCAACGCCTATCCGGTCGATCCGCAGGAGGGCGATTCCTGATGCGCCTGTGGTGTTTCGACGACAACCAGCTCTGGGGCCGGCAACTGCACGCCGCCGCGGTTGCGCGCGGCGTCGACGCGCGCATGTTCCGCAATCCCTACGACTGCGACGAGGGCTACGCCTTCGTGCACATGCACCATCACCCGGACGTGCGCACGCGCGACAAGCGCGTCGCGGGCATTCTCGCGCTGAATACCGCGATCGTCATGGTGCCGGACTATCGCTCGACTTTGCTCTACGACGACAAGGCCGAGCAGGCCCGGCAGCTCGCGCCATGGATGCCGAAGACGCGGCTATTGTATTCGCGCACCCAGGCGCTGCGCGAACTGCCGCGCATGGTGTTTCCCTTCATGTCCAAGGCGCCGTTCGGGGCCGGCTCGCACAACGTGCGGCTGGTCGCGAGCGAGGCGCAGGCGCTTGCCGAGATCGAGGACGTGTTCCCGAAGAAAAAGGCGGACAAGCCGAAGGGCATCAAGTGCCGCTACGACCAGCGCCAGCGCGGCGTACTCCTGTGGCAGGACTTCCTCGAGGGTAACGATCACGATCTGCGCATCATCGCGATCGGTTCGCAGCGGCTGATCCTGCGCCGCAAGAACCGTCCGAACCGGCCGATGGCGTCGGGCTCCGGTCTGACCGAGCCGATCCGCGAACTCGATGATGAGTGTGCAGCGGCGCTGGAATTCGCCGACCGGTTCTTCAAGGCGCATAACTTCCGCTGGTGCGGCATCGACCTCGTGCGCGATCGCAGCCAGCCTTCCGCGTGGCGCGTGCTGGAGACCACGGTCGGCTGGACCCTTTCGGGGTACGACGACTGCAACTTCTTTCCGAGTTCGCGGGCGGGCAGCGACATCTGGAACGTTCTGCTCGACGAGATCGCGGCGGGCAATTTTCCGCCCGCGAACTGACCGCGCACGATGGAACCGATTACTTTCGTCACGTGGAAGTGGCGCCCGAACGGCTATCGCCACGCGTTCACGAGCGAGCACGTCAACGTGCTGTTTGCCGCGGTCAAGCGCAACTACCAGGGGCCGTTCCGCTTCGTCACCATTACCGACGATCCGCGCGGTCTGGAACAGGGGATCGAGCCCGTCCCGCTCTGGAACGATTGCAGCGCAATACCGAACGCAAGCGGCGCGCAGCTTCCGAGCTGCTACCGCCGTCTCAAGCTGTTCGCGCGGAATGCGCACGAACTGATCGGTGCGGCGCCGTCCTCGCTCGCGGTTTCGCTCGATCTCGATCTGGTGATCACGAAGGACCTGACGGCGACACTCTCGATGCCCGGCGACTTCGTCGGCTGGGTGCGCCGCGGCTCGCATCACGAGCGGGTCTTCAACGGTTCGCTCTGGAAGCTGCGGCTCGGGAGCCTGCCGCGGGTCTGGGAGAAGTTCGATCCGCTGACCTCGCCGCGCGAGGCGAACGAGCGCGGGTTTCTCGGCTCCGACCAGGCGTGGATGTCCTACCAGCTGCAGGGCTATCCGGGCTGGGAACGGCGCGACGGGATTTTGCACTACGGCGTCGACGCGCAGGGGCACGCGGTTCTGCCGAACGACGCCCGCATGGTGATCTTCTGCGGCAAGAAGAAGCCCTGGCATGCCGACATCCTCGCCCACTACGGCTGGGTGCGGGAACACTGGAGGGCGTGATGGCACATGTTCGCAAGCTGATCCGTCACGCCGCGGCGGCACTCCTCAAGGACAACATCGCCGGCGTCGCCGACCGCGTGCTCACCGGCCGCCGTCGCGCGCTTACCGAAAACCACAAGCCGACGATCCTGGTCTATTTCGGCGACGAGGAGGCGGAGCGCACCGCAAACGGCCGTCCGCCGCCGAGCGACCGCACCGCCACGCTCTACATTGAAATCCGCGTGCAGGATCCGGAAGAAGTTGACGACAAACTCGACGACATTGCGGAGGCCGTCGAGAAGCGGATCGGCGCGACCCAGAAGTTCGGCGGGCTCGCGAGCGACACGCTCTACCGCGGTCAGGACACCGTCGCACAAGTGCCAGGCACGACGATCGTTGCCGGCATGCGCCTGAACTACCGGGTTCGCTACCGCGTGCCCGAAGGAAACCCCACTCATGACACGGGAGACTCGTGATGCCTGAACTCAACAATGCGGCTGCGGCCGCCGAATATGGCCATGGCGTAATGCTGCGTGCCAAGAAGGACGCAGCGTTCGTGGAGCTCGGCGAAACGCCGACCGTTCCGGAGCCTACGTTGCAAACCAACATGGGCAATGCGACGCACACCAGGAGCCCGCTGCGCTTCGGCCAGGTCAAGCCGGGCATGCATACGCTGCAGCCCTACGACCAGGAAGTGCGGCATGCGCACGGTGCGCCGAACATTGCCTGGATTCGTTCGCAGCAGCTCGCGCGCGCGCGCATCGAATTCCAGATCATGTATCCCGACGGCTCGCACTACGAGTTCCACGCGTACGTCGGCTCGGTCGGGCGCGAGAATCCCGCCGACGACTTCTTCGTCACGACCATCAACATCGTGCCGGACGGCCCGATCGGCGATCTGGTCGAAGCCTCGGGCGGATAAACCATGGCAAATCCCGAAAAGGGCGAGCTTTCGTTCGAAGTGCAGGGTGAGCAATACACCCTGCATTATTCGACCAATGCGGTCTCCGAGCTCGAAGACGCCGTCGGCAAGACCGCAATGCAGATCCAGAAGGAAGTCCAGTCCTGGAAAACCAAGCCGGAAAAATTCAGCATCTCGCTCTTGCGCAAGATGTTCTGGGCGGGCTTGCAGGATCACCATAGCCTTTCGCTGAAAGAGGCGGGCAATCTCTTCGACGCCGCCGGCGGCGTCGTCGTCGTCTTCGGGCTGATTACCGGCGCGCTCGCGCGCAGCCAGCCCGATGCGGGGGAGACGAAGGGCGCGCACCCTCGGAAGCGGCGCTAGACGAGGGCTGGGCCTCGCTCCTGCGCCGCTGGATGGAAATCGGCTACACCGAAGACGAGTTCTGGCGCAAGACGCCGCGGCAGGTGTTTCGCGTATTCGAGGCCGAGGCCGTGCGGGTCAATCAGAAATACAACGAACGCATGCACCTTGCCTGGCACACCGCGGCCCTCATGCGGTACCCGCCCGACAAGGAACTTCCCGCACTCAAATCCCTGCTTGCGGAAGATAAACCGAAGCCGGACGGCAAGTCGTTCGACTGGCGCGCGCACAAGGCGGCGATGAAGCGGTTCATCGCCGCACAGCCGGGGCGGAAAAAGGAGGCGTAGGATGGCGAAGAAGAACAGCTTCACCGTCATCATCGACGCCAACGCCAGCGATTTCGACAAGGCGCTGGCCGGGATGCAGAACGCCTTCGCATCCTTCGGCAAGCGCATGTTCGAAATCGCCGGCGGCATGCAGCTCTCGAACGCGATCGACAAGATGGCGTCCTCGCTCTCGGATGCCATGAAGCAGGGCATCGAGCAGGCGGACAAACTCGGCAAGCACGCAAAATCGTTCAGGATGCCGGTTGACGAGTTTTCCGCCTATGCGGCGGCGGCCCGCGTCGGCGGGCTCGAGGTCGATGCGCTCGCGGGCTCGGTCGACGAGCTCTCCAAGAAAATGGTCGAGGCGGCCCAGAACACCAAGGGGCCGGCCGCGATCGCGTTCCGCGATCTCGGCATCAGCGTGCGCAGCGCCGACGGCTCGATGAAGTCGCAGGCGCAGTTGCTTTCCGAGATCGCCGACAAGTTCAGCCGCTACCAGGACGGTGCCGCGAAATCGGCGATCGCAACGCAGCTATTCGGCACCAACGCTAAGGCCATGACCGAGTTCCTGAACCAGGGCTCGGCCGGCATCGGCCGGCTCATGCAGGAAGCCGAGGCGCTCGGTATCGTGATCGACGGCAAGACCTCGGAGGCTGCAACCCGCTTCCGCGAGAATCTGAATCGCCTTTCGCTCGCGAAAGACGGCATCGTTCTGAAGCTGACTGCGCAGATGCTGCCGGCGCTCGAGCAGTTCACAAACTGGATGATCGAGGGCGGCAAGAGTTCGGGCCTGTTCGAGGTCGCGGCCCAGCGCCTGGGCGCGGTGCTCGACGGGCTCACGCGCACGGTGCTCCTGGTCTACGACAACAGCCAGTTGCTGATCGATGCCTTCAGCATTCTCGTGGCTGCCAAAGTGGCGTCGGTCATGCTCGGCGCTGGTGTTGCCATGGTGAAGTTCGCCGCCGGCATTCGCGCCGCGACGCTTGCCACGCTCGCCCTCAATGCCGCGAAGACCATGACGACCGCGAAGCTCGTCGCCTTCGGCGGACTGGTCGCCTGGGCGACCGGCAATCTCGACACCATGAAGGAGAAGCTCGGCGAACTCGCGGGTGCGGTCGTCAAGTTTCTGCCCGAAGACATGACCGGAAAGATCAAGGACCTGCTCAAGGGTGCCGGCGTCGATCTTTCCGCGCTGACGCGCGACCTCTCGATCTTCAATCAGGAAACCAGCAACACCAAGAAGAACCTCGACGACCTGAAAGTGTCGAACGAGCAGGCCGCGAAAGCGATCGAAAAAGCGTTCGAGAACGTCCGCAAGCAGATCGTCGCGATGCAGGCGCAGGCCCAGACCTACGGCATGACCACGGGGCAGGCGGCCGAGTACATCAAGAAGAAAGAACTCGAAGCGCTTGTGATCGAGAAGCTCGGCTTCGTCACAAAGGAACACAGCCTCCAGATTCAGCAGCTTTCCCGCGCCTATGCCGACGCCACGCTGGAAGCCGAAGCCTTCCGCCTCAAGATGGAATTGCGCACGCCGATGCAGGTCATGCAGGACGAGGTACGCAAGCTCGACGAACTCCTGCAGCGCGGGAAGATCACCTGGGAGGAATACGGCGATGCCATGATGCGCGCCCGTGCCCGCGGAGCGCAGAGCCTGATCGCCATGGGCTCGGAAGCCGCGCGGCTCATGGGCCAGATTTTCGAGGACTCCAAGGGTGCCGCGATCGCGCAGGCGGTGCTGTCCGGCGCCGAAGGCGTTGCGCGCTCGCTCGGCGCCTATCCCTGGCCGTTCGCGGGAATCATGGCGGGTCTGCATGCGGCCGCCGCCGCCGCCCAAGTCAACCGCATCCGCAACACCAACCGCAACAGCCGCAGCCTGAGTGCCACGAGCGCGGGTAGGGGTGCGGCCACGGCCGCGGCCCCGGTCGTGAACGAGCAAATCATCAACCTGCGCGGCTTCAATCCGGAGAGCAGCTATCGCGGCCGCGATGTGGAAGAGGTCTTCGACATGATCAATTCCGGGCTCAGCCGCGGCATGAAGTTCAGGATCGCCTACAAATGATCGTCCTGTCGCAGGCGCTCGCGCTCTCGCTCGCCGCTGCGCCGGACGCCGACAATCCGGTGTTCGGCTGGAAGAGCATCGTGCACGCGGCCGGCATCGCGGCGGATTCGGCGCTGCCGCAGTATCCGGCGTCGAACCTTGCCAATCCGGCCACCAACGAAATCTGGAAGAGTGAAACCGCGGACCTGCAGTACCTGACGGTGACGATCGAGGAAGTTTCGCTGTTCGATTGCGTGGCGCTGGCGCGCCACAATTTCGGCACGGCGGAGATCGCCGTCTCGCTGGAAAAGCGCGTCGGGGTGGAGTGGGAGGAACTGATCCCGCCGTTCCTGCCGCCGGACGACAGTCCGGTCATGATGCGGGTACCGAAGCAAGGTATCGACGAGGGGCAGCTTCGGATCGGACTTTCTCCGCAACGAGAGATTCCCCCGCGCGCGGCGGTGCTATTCGTCGGCGAGCTGCTCGTGATGGAGCGCTCCTTTCCGCAGGAATTCACGCCGCTGCCGCATGCGAACCGGGTGACGGTCGCGCAGGACGTCTCCGATGGCGGTGAACTCTTGGGCGCGATCGTGCTGAACGAAACCCAGGCGACATCGATTTCCTTCCAGATGCTCGACGCCGCCTGGTACCGGGCTCACATGGCGCCGTTCGTGAAAGAGGCGAACCGCAAGAAGCCGTTCTTCTTCGCCGCCAACCCGCAGTCGCAGCCGCATGAGGCGGCCTATGCGTGGTTCGAGGAGGCCGCGCAGCCCGTCTTCAAACCCGAATTCGACGCTGCCGATATCTCCATTCAGCTGAGGGCGGTTTCGTGAAATCCCTGACCTATGTCGAGATCGACCTGAAGCGGTGCGCCCTCAACTATGGAGAGGCGCCTTGTACCGCCGCGCTCGGCACGCCCGAGGAGGTCGAGAGCGGGGAAGCGACCGGTATCCGCAAGTGTTTCAATTGTGCGGCGGATTGTCAGGACTTAGAGAACCTTGACGAGGAAACGGTCACGCTCCGCTTCGCGCTGGATACGGGATACCTGCCGCGCGAAATCGAGGCGATCCCCTCGCTGATCGAGGACCGGCTCTCGCCGGCCAAGGTGTCGCTCGGCGAGGATCTCGGGGTCCGCGCGCAGCTCGACCTCACGTTCCGCGACCATCCGCACGGCGATACCGGTCCGATCGGCGACAAGTATCCGGAGTCGCGGGACTATGCCGCGTATGAACGGGGCACGTTCTGGGGCCGCTTCCGGGCGCGCTACCCGTTCATTCGCGGCCGCGCGATCCGGCTGATCCAGGGTTATGTGCCTGCTGGTTTTGTGGGCGACTATCCGCAAGGGTTGCCGCTGCCGACGGGCGTACTCCTGAAGCAGGACACGCGGCATTTCGTGGCGGAGAGCACGACCGGGCCGGTGCCCGAAGGCACGTTTAACATCGTCGCGCATGACGAACTGAAGAAGCTCGACGGCGACCGCGCCCAGGTGCCGAAGCCGTCCGAGGGCCGCCTGCTCGCGGACATCGCCGCCGATGCCGTATCGCTCATGCTGACGCCGACAGGCGCCGGCAATCTCGACTATCCCCGCAGCGGCCATGTCACCATCGGCGGCCGCGAAGTGGTGCTGTTCGAGCGCGACCCCGACAACGGGCTCAATGCCAATACGCAGCTCCTGCTGAAATTCAACGGCACCCACGGGGCAACCGCGATGCCGGACTCGAGCGGAAACGGCCGCAACGGTACCGCGCAAGGGCACGCGCGGCTGACCACGGCGCGCAAGCCGTTCGGTACCGCAGCGCTGATCCTCGACGGCGACGGCGACTATGTCACCGTACCCGACAACACCGCCTGGCATCATGGCAACACCAACCCGTTCACCGAGGACATTCACATCTCGCCCGACGAAATTGCGGGCACGCAGTCCTTGATTTGTCATTCCAGCAACAGCCTCACGAACTATCGCCGCCTCTACATCACCGCGGCCGGGGCGGTCGGCTTCGAGGTCGTCTCCAGCGGAGTGGCGTTATTGTCGCTGGTGTCGCCGGACGGCGTGGTGGAGGCGCAGAAGTTTCAGCATATCTCGATCGAGCGGACGGCGGCACACCTCTGGAACATCCGCGTTGACGGGGTGACCGTTGCCAGCACGACGGCCAACATTTCGATCCCGAACTATTCGAGCACGCTGCGCATTGGCACCAACGGCAACGCTTCCGGAGATTTTTTCAAGGGGGCGTTGAAGGAGGCTCGCATCCAGAACGCCGTGTTCTGGGGCGCCGATTTCCCGGATTCGGTGCCTGCCGGCTACACCAACCTCGGTCCCGACGGGCTTTCGATCTTCCGGGCACAAAAAGAAACGGTCGCGCAGGCCCACAACGCGCAGGACCGCGTGCAGCTGATGAAAAGCTACGTCGCGGCCGACCCGGCAGACGTGCTTGCGGACCTTGCGAACAACTATGCCGACATCGGTCCGGCGCTGACGCCGGTCGAACAATGGCGGATCGAGATCGCAAGCTATCTCGGCATTCTGATCACCGCCGATATCGCCGAGCCGACCGCGGTCAAGAAGATATGGGAAGAGATCGTCAAGGACTTCTCGCTCTGCGTCTGGACCGACGAAACGGTTCCCGAAATCAGGCTGCGGGTGCTGCGGGAGGTGCAGGCCGGCGCGGTGCGCTACGACGAGTCGAATTATATCGAGCGGAGCCTTCGCATTGCCGAGCAGCCCGAAAAACGCCGGTCCTCGGTCTGGACCTATTACGGCAAGCGCAGCCCGATCGAAGGCGAGGAAGAGCCGAAGAACTATCGCGCCGTCGTGGTCCGCGTGACCGCGCTGCAGCAGGCCCTCAACGAACCGCCGTCCATCGAGAAGATATTCTCGCGCTGGATTCCCGCAAGCGGCAGGCCGATTGCGGAGAACGTGAGCGAAGTGCGTCTTTCGCGCTACGAAGTGGCGCCGCGGCTGATCGAATTCGATCTGTCGCGCGCGATTGCCAGAACGCCGGTTTTAGGCGAGTCCTGCCATCTTGCCTGCGCGCGCGCCATCCAGGATGCGACCGGCGGCGGGATTTTCCTGCCGCTCCAGAATACCTCGATCGCGGCCAAGAAAGACCGCTTCTCGCTCGCGGCCGAGGAAATGCGCGGCGGCGCGCAGATCATCGACCAGAATCAGCGGCGGCTTTTTCTGGAGGGCGACCGCTACAACATCAATGTTCGCGCCGAACACGACCTGATCTATCCGGCGCTGACCGACGAGGATGTCGCAAACGGCGTTTCGCTGACGGTGATCGTGGTCGCAGGTGCGCGCGTCGGCAGTATCGCGACCACGATCGCCGCGCTCGATTTCGGCGACGGCAGTTCCTGGCCGGAAGGCCTACCGATCACGCTGGAAATTCGTGGCCTTGTTCTTGGAAAAGGCGGCGACGGCGGTAATGGAGTTTATCTGAACGGCATGAATGGCGTTTATACCAATGGAAACAAGAACGGACAGAATGGCGGCCCCGCTATCAGGACGCGGGTTCCAATCGTTATCAAGGTAATCGAAGGCGGGAAAGCTGGCGGCGGCGGTGGTGGCGGCGGCGGCGCGGAAAATCCTATTGCTTACGATATGACCGGCGGGTGCGGTGGTGGCGGCGGCGGATTTAATCCGGGCGCGATCGGAAACTACAGAACAAATAGTGCCGAACCGGGGACCGATCTTCTGGGTGGGCGCGGCGGCAACTCTCAATGGAATTCTGGCTCTCTATATCGCGGCGGCAAGGGTGGCGATATTGGCCAGAATGGTTCTAACGGATTTCAGGTGAACGGCACTCCCGTCAATACAACGCCGGGAAATGCTGGCGCTGTCATCGACGGAATTTCCTACTGCACAATCGAAGAAGGGGACGCGGACATTCTCGGCCCGCGGATCAACTGATGGCGCGCGGAGGCTATTACGGTCAGGTGCAGGACGATGCCGGCAACGTCGTGCCGGAGGCGTCGATCCGGGTGCGGCGGCTTTCGGCGGGCAAGCCGCCGGCCCAGCTGTTCGCGGCGCGCGACGGCGGCGCAGCACTCGGCAATCCGTTCGTCGCCGCCGCCGACGGCAGCTTCCTCTTTTTCGTCGCACAAGGCGGCGCCTTCGAGATCACGGCGAGCAAGATCATCGCGGACGAGCTCTGGGAAAAAACCATCCCCTACGCCGCGGTCGCGAACGGCGCCGAATACGACTTCGACAGCCTGTTCAGTTCCGTCTCGCTGCCCGGCCTGGAGCATCTGCTTTACAGCGACGAGACCGCTTCGGCGGAACACGTCAATTCGCTCAGCGAAAGCGGTGCGCTCAAAACTTTCTCGCTCCCAGCCAACACCTACGAGAAGATCAAGATCGAGGCCGTGGTGCGGTCCCGTGTCGAGCAGGACGCCAACGCGAAGTCCACCTTCACCTGGCGCTTCAAGGCGGCCGGGAATGCGGTCGCGAACGGCATTTTTACCGAGCAGATCACCGCGAACAGCACGACCGGCATCGATGGCGGCAACCGCAACGTCAGCACGATCTCTGTCATCATTCAGGGCGGCCAGCAGGAAACCACGGCGCTTTCGATCACCGCGCAGATGACCGTGAACAATTCTGCGACCGGCGCACTGGTGCACTCCTTCCGCGTCTACGGCTATCGCGACGAGACGGTGACCGCGCTCACCGGCGAGCGCGATACCGCGGTTGTCAGCTTTGCGATCTCCGGCCGTCCGCGCAGCGGCGAGATCGTCGAAGGCACCGTGTTCGTGGACCCGGTTTCCTTCCCTGTGGATTTCGAGGGTTCGGAAGCCGTTTCACGCGTGGCGGCGGCTGCCGAAACGGTTTTCTCGATCACGAGAGGTGACGCCGAAATCGGCACCGTCACCTTTGCCGCGGACAGCAGTCACGGTGTTTTCGCGCTCGAGGAGGAAACGGTTTTCGATATCGGGGAATCGCTCGACATCGTTTGCCCGAATCCGAGAGACACAACGCTTTCCGGCGTGAAGATCGCGCTGCGCGGACGCCGCATACCCGTCTGAGTTTTCAAAACAGGAGAAGACGCATGAGCCTCAAGGTGGGGGATCGCTTTACCGTGTCCGCCCCGCACGAAGTAAGAAGCGCAAAGGGCCGGCTCTTGGCCCGCTACAGGCCGGAGTTCGACTACCGCGTGACCGAGCGCAACGTCGGTGACGCGAACAAGATGCTGGCCGAAGGCATCGCGCTCGCGGGTGGCAACGCTGCGGCCCGCGAGGTGCAGCGGATGGAAAAGACCGCCGCCGCCGGGCCGCGCGGCAAATCGAAATCGGCAGCGCGCCTTCGCGGCGGCTCAGCCGCCGGGAAAATCCGTGCAACCGTAAACACTGGCCCGAAAGGAGATAACTGATGGCTGTTACCCATGATAATGCGACGCGAAACGCGCTCGCAAACGTGGTTGGAGACAATCACGATGTAGGCTCTGCCGGCGATGCCGTGCTGCAGCTGCGCGACGGCTCGACCGTCATTGTCGAGTTTCCGCTCGACGACCCCGCGTTCGACACCGCGCCTGCCACGGCGACGGGCATCATCACTGCGCAGGGCTTGCCGATCGAAGTGCAGGCCGGCGATGAAGGAGACATCGATAATTTCGTAACGCGGGACAAGGATGGCACGCAGCGTCTTGCTGGCTCGGTGACTGCGATCGGCATGGGCGGCGATGTCGAGGTGACCAACCCCAACATCGCGCCCGGGCAGGACTGCTCGCTCGAAAGCCTGACCTACGAAGCGGCGCCGTAAGTGATTGCGCGCCGTCGCATCCTGCTCTCCGGCGACATGCAGTCCGGAGACGATGTTCTGCTGCTCTCCGGCGACATGCAATCCGGCGAGGATGCCGAGCTGGTCTCGATCGTCCAGTTCGGCGGCGTGCTGGAGTCGGGTGACGCGGAGGTCGCCGTATCGGTCAAGCCGCTGGTCGCCGCGAGCGCGGTGCTCGTCTCCCAGGACGGCGTGATCGCGGGCACCGTCGAGATCGCGGACAACGTGCTGCGGGTCTATGGCGGGATCGCATCGCAGGAAGCGACTGTCAGCGGCGAAGTTGCGGCTTCGGTCGCCGCAAGCGGCAATCTCTCGTCGGGCAATGCTGCGGTCACGAACGACGTCGCGATCCGCATTGCGGCGTCGGGCACCCTGCTTGCCGACGATGCGGTGCTTTCGGCCTCGGTGAAAGCCGTGGTTGCCGCCTCCGGGCTGCTGCAATCGGAAGAAGCCGCGCTTTCGGCTTCCGTGAACGCCATCGTCGCGGCGGCCGGAGAACTCGCCGCTGGCGAGAGCGAAATCTCCGGCACCGTCACGACGCGGATCTCTGCGAGCGGCGAACTGCTCTCGCAGGACGCGGCACTCGCCGCGATCGCGGTTACCTCCGACACGATCGTGGTGCAGGGCGCGATGCAGTCGCAGTCGGCGGCGCTCGCGGCCGAGGTCAGGGCGAAGATCGAAGCCTCCGGCGTGCTGGTGTCCGGCGAGGCGCAGCTGGACGCCGCGGTGAAAGCCATCGTCTCGGCCGCCGGCGATCTCGTTTCCGGCGATGCCGCGACGGACGCGACCATTCGCTTCACGATCTTCACGAGCGGCGCGCTGGAATCCGGCCAGGCCACGATCACGGCGGAAGCCGAGAGCGAACTCGGGCGGCGCATCGTGACCGTCATTCTTTATTGAGGGCACTATGGCAGACAAGGAAATCGGCGATCTGACCGACGGCGGCGAGGCACAGGAAGGCGACCTGTTCCATGCCGTGCGCGGCGGCAACTCGCGCAAAGTGACGTTTCCAACGCCGGGCGGCGGCGGGCTCGACATCGAAGCCCTGATGGCGCTGACCGATCCTGCGACCGCGACGGAAGGGTCGAGCCAACTCACGGTCGATGTCGAAGGCGGCGAAAAGCTATATTTCGCGCACACACTCTCTGCCAATGCCGAATTGCAGGCGCCGTCGAACTGGCCCGACGACTTCGGCGTCACCTTCACGCTGGAGATCAACCCGAACGGGTTTGAACTCACGTTCAATTCCGCGGTCTATGTCGGCAGGGTGCCGACGGTCACGCGCAAGAGCGTGTTGCAGATTCAAAGGCTGGCCAACGGAAAATATACGGTCGCGCGAAGCTGGGTCGAGCAGCCCTATGTCGCAATCGTCAGGAACGAAGCGCCGACCGGCACCGGCACTTCGCTCGTCTTCGATGTGTCCGCGGTCGATATTCAGGAAGGCGATCTCCTGGTTGCGGTCATCGGCATCGATCCGTCGTGGTCGGCGCTGACCCCGCCTTCCGGGTTTTCCACCATCACGGGCACCACGGCTTCCGGCAACGGCGCGATACAGGCCAAGATCGCGACCTCGACAGAAGTGGAGGCGAGCTCGCTCACCTGGTCCTGGACGACCGCACAGGAGCGGGCAGGGTCGCTTCTGGTCATTCGCGGCCACAACGGATCGAGCTGGCTTTCGATTGCGGGTGACGCGACGGCGACGAGTGCCGCGCCTACCGCGCCGAGCGTGCTGGTGCCGCACGACGACACGATGATCCTGCGGTTTTTCGTCACCGACGACGACGACACGCCGTATGCGCAGAACGACTCGTTTGCGTCGATCCGAGTGCGCGCGAACCTCGCGCCGACGACGGAAGGCCCCGGCGTATTCGGCGGCGAGCACTATCAGGATTTCAGGGGGTATTCCGGCACGTTCACATTCTCGATGAACGCCTCGGAAGACCATCGCGTGTTCACGGTCGCGGTGCGCTGATGGGCGTGCCTGCGCTTGCCAGGTCTGCGGCGCGCGCCCCGCGCCGCCGTAGGCAGTTTTATGAATTTCCGACCATCGTCAGTTCCGCGACGACGCCGGGGTCTGGCACGAACACATCGCACACGGTCAATCTTCCTAGCACCTACGCGGCCGGTGATCTTCTGCTGATCGGATCGTCCGCGGCTCGTCGTAACGCCAGCAACGTCCGGGTCGATGCGGTGTTTACCGGGCCTTCGGGCTTTACCGAACTGCAGCAGGCCACCAACATTACGAACAATGAAGACGTGCGGATCGGGGTGTATGCGAAGATTTCGAACGGCAGCGAAGGCTCGACAGTATCCATGTCGACCGGAAACAATTCCCGCACCGCGCATATCGCGCTTGCCATCCGTGGTCTTGCTGCCGGCGCGTTGGCCGACGTCGTTAATTCTGGTGTGAACTTCACAAGCATCCTTACAACCAGCCTTAGCACACCGACGCTGACACCGGGCTGGTTCAACGAGGCAACGCTCTGGATCGCATTCATGGCGCACAGCGCGCCGGAAACGGTTACCCCGCCTTCTCCTAGCGGAGAGGCTTCGATTATTTCGTTGTCAGAAAATACCGGTGGCACCGGAGTCGCACATAGCGACATCAATTGCCGCGCTTGGCGCAGACACCAGAAGTCCTTCGGGCCGGGGTCATGGAGTGTTGGCGGCGATGCTGACATCTGCACTGCCGCTGTTGCAGTGCGTTCCGTGAATTATCTGTTCGCCGAATAGTCAGTCGTAATATCCGTTCTCGCTGACCGAGCCTTCGGGAATGTCGGCGGTGCATGTGCCGCGCCATTCGTTCCACTTGCGGTAAAGCCAGCAGCGGAGATTCCAGATCATCGTGTCCTCCGGTCGCCCGGCTGGTGCCGGGACGGGTGATTGCGCGTGACCGGAGTCCCACGCCCCGCAGCTTTCGCCGTGAGGCTGTTTTATGGCTGAGGGCCGCCCGACAGAGGGCGACTCCGGTCAACACGCAAGGTTGCGCAGGCTGCTTTCCGCAATCACTCGGTCGGCAGCAGGAACCTTCCTAGACCCTGACGAACGGCACCGCAACGGCTCCGGCAAGCCCCTGAAAACAGACTCGTTTTGGATTTGCGAACCGGCTCCGGACCCGCGCGCGGCTTTCGATTTCGGCATCGCCTCCGGACCGCGCGCTTCGCGCGCGGCTCGACCGGCGATGCCGGGAAGACCTCACCAACAGCACAAGGAAGACGACCATGAAGAAGCACTACTTTGTAGTGGCCGCCGCTCTTTTCGCCGTGGCCCTTTCGTTCCTGCCCGCGTCCGCCGAGGACCAGGGCGCGTTCCTGCGCAATCCCGCGCACTACGCCAAGGGCTCGTTCCAGCGCCAGGCGCTCACGCAGCGGCAGGCGCCGGCCTTTGTCGCCGCCGCCCCGCAGGCGGTGCGCGCAGCCGCCCGCGCGTTCACGCCGCGGCAGATCGAGCGCAATGCCCGCGCGGTTATGCGTGTTCCGATCGATATGGCAAAGAAGGTCTTCTACGGTGTGGATCGGGCCGGGATATTCCTGATCCTTCGCCGCGGCAAGAACTACACCGACTTCACCTGCCTGCAATGCGGCCGCGAGCAGCGGCACGCGGCCATCGCCGGCGGCTTTCGCGATTGCAAGTACGGTGACGTCACCTATGGCTGGAAACATCCATCTTGCTCGACGCCGGCGCCGGCCGGGGCGGTCAATTCGCTCCGCATCACCGGACCGCATATCGAGCGCGTCGTCGGCACCTGCCCAAATAACCCGGCAGCGCCGGTTGCGGTCGCCGACGGCAACGGTCCGGGCGGCGTGAACACGGTTCGGTGCGTGCCGCTGCACGGCGCCACGTACCACTACCAGATCAAAGCCGTAGGCGATCCGAAGGTGGATGGCCCGTTCTACATGCAGCCGGACCCATGCAATGGGCGCGGCCGCAACCCGCGGCATTTCGCAAGCTACCAAGCGGAAGTCGCGGCGCTGAACCCGTGAGGATCCTGCTCCTGTTCGCGCTCGTCCTGCTCGCGCCGGCGCGCGCGCAGGAGAGCCCTGATCCTTTGCAGTATCCGAACTGCGAAGGTTTCATCGCGGCGTCGTGCTGCTGCACGGCGAACGCCTGCTTCGACGTGCCGCGCGGCGGAATCGTGCGGCTCACGGAAGACACCTACCGCATCCTGCACACCGGCGAAGTGGTCAAGGCCAAGGGCAGGAGCCCGCACGGCCGCGTGCGCCGCTGCACCGGCAACCGGGACGAGAACGGCTGGTCGATGATCGGCCATCCCGACGCGAAGACGAACTGCCTCTATGTCACCGAAACGGGCAGTTGAAGGCCTGAGACTCTAAAAATCCAGAAAGGACAAGCGATGGAAACGATCAAGAAGATCGGGGCCGCGATCGCGGCCGCTGCGCAATTCGCCGTGGCTAAGCACCGCGCCGGCCGCCGCTGGCTCGCAACCGAGTTCGTCCCGGCGCACCCGAATTTCACCGTTGGCTACGCTTTCGTGACGACGGTCCTCGCAATTCCGACCGTACTCGCGATCATCTCCTGGGTGCGGTCGTGACGATCCGTCTTACCGTCCCGTTGATGAAGCGCATATTCCCGAACGGGAACCCGATTGCGCTCCAGGCCTTCGTCGACAAACAGGATTCCGTGCTCGGCAAGTACGGCATCAACGCATCACGCACACGGCTCGCCTATCTCTTCGGGCACATGACCGTGGAATCGGCAGGACTCAGGATTTTCGAGGAGAACCTGAATTACAGCGCGCAGCGCCTGATGCAGGTCTGGCCGAACCGCTTCCCGACGCACGCCACTGCCCAGCCGTACGCGAACAACCCCCAGAAGCTCGCAAACTACGTCTATGGCGGCCGCATGGGCAACAACCTGACCGGCGACGGCTATCACTATCGCGGCCGCAGCGCGAACCAACTGACCGGCCAGGATAACTACCGGTGGGTCTCGAACGAGATCGGCATCGACCTCGTAGGAAATCCTGACAAGGCCGCCAACCCTATGATTGCGCCGGAGATCTGCGCCGCCTTCTGGAAGCGTGCGAACCTGTCCCGGTTTGCCGACGTCGACGACATGCGCGGCGCCACGAAGGCATGGCAGGGTGGCAGCCTCCACCTTGCCGAGCGTGAGGCGGCGAAGAACCGCATTCTCGGGATTCTGAAGGATGCGGCGGAGGGCAGCCCGGACCCGACCGCGCTCAGCGCAGCGGTCGAGGATGCCATGGCCCCGGATCGCAACGGACGGAACGTAGCGGTCGCCGCCGGCGTGACGGCTGGCGCCACCAAAACGGTAGCGAACGTCGAGCAGCCCGAGAAGATTGTCGCCGCCGAAACCAAGGTCGACTGGATGGCGATCGCCGTCGTTGTCGCGGCCATCGTAGGCATAGTCATTTTCTTCGGCCGCATGGCGAAAAAGAAGAAGGCTGTCGAAGAAAACTGGAGCTGACGCCAAGCCCTAGACCCCTCGCGGTTTCATCAACATCCTGTTTTGGAGATATGTCATGAGCCCCAAACTGCTCTGGACGGCGTGGATATTTTTGTCGCTCGTCGTCATCTACGTGTGGCTCATCCGGCCGCGCCTCGCGAAATCGGATGAGCTCCGTGAATTCTACGCGCATGCCGACAGCTTCTGGGAACGGCTAAGACTCAGGATAAAGGGCTGGGGCGTCATGATCGTATTGACGTTCTCGCTCATCATTTCCGAGCTTCCCTCGCTTCTCACAGAACTCCAGCTTCTCGATTTCGAGTATTGGTTCGGGCCGTACGCGAAGCGCATCAGCCAGTTCCTGATCCTGCTCGGCATCATTTTGCGGGCAAACATGGCGCGAGGAATTGGCCAAAAGACAGGGCCGGAGGATCGCAAATGATCGGCCTCGCACTCAAGCTGCTGTCGTTCCTGCCAAACTTCACGACGCAGGTCGCGGACTACTTGCACAAGCGTGCCGACGTCGAACTTCAAGGGTTCAAGACAGGGACCGAGGCCGACACCGCCCGGTATCAGGCTTGGCTTAGCGCGCAGGTCGAGATCAACCGCATGAAGCTCGCCGCGAACGCGTGGTGGGGTGCAAAGCTGATCATCCTGATAGCCGGCGTCCCCGCTGCGGCGCATTTCGGTGCCGTAATGCTGGACTCGATTCCGTTCCCGTACCTGTGGCTTGGCGACTGGTTTCTGCCTTACTTCGGGACGCACAAGGTAGGCTCGTGGGGTATCCCGAAGCTGCCAGCGCCATACGACGGATATCAGTGGGCGATCGTGCAGAGTTTCTTCATCGTGATGCCGGTGCAGACGCTGTCGAGCGCCGCGGGGCAGTGGCTGGCCAGGAAGCGGTAATGCTGGAAGAAATCAAAGCGCTGCTGCCTTTGATCAATCAGGGAGGAGCCGCGCTCGCCCAGTGCACGGGCGACCTGCGCTTTGCAAACCAGCGCCTGATCTACTCTCGCTCGTGGTACGAGCAGCGCCGGAGCGACTATGCCGGAAAGAAGAAATGATCCCGCTCTGAGAACGTGGGCGCAATTCTGAAGAGGGAATAATGGCTGAACAAGCGACAGTGATGAACCCGGCGCTGATGCAGTTCCTGATCGTCGGCGCGCTGGTGCTCGCATCCGGCAATATCATCGGCATCATCGCGTTCTGGATGAAGATGGGAGGGCGGCTCCAGACCGGCGAGAACGCCATGTCGCAGGCCACGCTGGCGCAGGCTCAGGTCAAGCTGCTCGAAGAGAAATTCAACGACTACCGCGAACAGGCGGCGAAGGAGTTTCTCACCGACCGTCGCCTGATCGAGGCGGAGAACCGCATGACGAAATCGGTCGATGGCATGCGTAACGACGTGCGCGAGCAGATGGGCTCGGTGCGTGATGAAGTGAAAGGTTTGAACGCGCGGCTCGACAAGTTCATGCAGTCCGAACTCGAGCGTGCGCGCTCGAAGACCTGAGCGTGGCGGGGGCCGGAGCGTTGGCGCGCTCCGAACTACGGGACCCAATGGATATGAGCCCGTACAGCAGGAAGTGACTCACTGCCGCCCCGCCGCGAGCAATGTCGCGTCGAGGCGTTGAGAAACGGTTCACAGAGCATGGAGCAGGAATTCAGGCCGGTCGCGCCGGTGCGACCGGCAGCGGCTTATATCGGCGGCAAGAAGCGGCTCGCCGAGCACATCGCCCGAGCGATCGAAGCCATCCCGCACGAGACCTACGCCGAGCCCTTCGTCGGCATGGGCGGGGTGTTCCTGCGCCGCTCGCGTGCGCCGCGCTGCGAGGTGATCAACGATATCTCGCGCGACGTCGCGACCTTCTTTCGCATTCTTCAGCGGCACTACCCGCAATTCATGGAGACGCTGAAGTTCCAGATTGCGTCGCGGCGCGAGTTCGAGCGGCTGATGGACACCTATCCCGACACGCTCACGGATCTGGAGCGCGCGGGGAGGTTTCTCTACCTGCAGCGGCTTGCCTTCGGCGGCAAGGTCGCTGGGCGGAATTTCGGCGTGAACAACCAGCAGGGCGGCCGCTTCGACGTAACGCGGCTCGGGCCAATCCTGGAAGCGATCCACGAGCGGCTCGCCGGCGTCACGATCGAGTGCCTGCCGTGGGCCGAGTTCATCGCGCGCTGGGACGGGCCGCAGGTGCTGTTCTATCTCGACCCGCCGTACTACGGCAGCGAAGACGACTACGGCGCCGGCCGCTTCTCGCGCTACGAATTCGACAAGATCGCCGATGCGCTGGAGCAGATCGAGGGGCGCTTCCTGCTCTCGCTCAACGATACGCCGGAAACGCGCAAGATTTTCGGGCGGTTCGGCGTCGAGACGGTCGAGACGAAATACACGATCTCGCGCGGGGAGGCATCCGACGTGAAGGAGATTCTGGTGTTCGGCCCCGATCCCGCGCTGCTCGATCTCGCCAAGCGCAAGGGCGACCTGTTCGGTGCCTGATGGCGGTCTATGTCGACGACGCGAAAGCCCGCTACCGCGGCATGATCCTGTGCCACATGATCGCCGACACGCCCGGCGAACTGTTCGCCATGGCGGACCGGCTGGGGTTACGGCGTGCATGGCTGCATCGCGACCATTTCGATATCTGCAGGAAGAACCGCGCGCGTGCCGTGCGGTTAGGCGCGATCGAGATAACACGGCGCGAAGCGGCTCGAATCCGGAACGGAGCGAAGGCGGCAATGAACTATCCTGAAACACCCAAACATGGACACACTCCAATTCGGATGCGTGCGGTGAGCGACGGCTTTGATGGCATTCAGCAGCTTGGCGATTTCTGTATCAACGAGGACGGAACGCGCATTCAGATGGCAATACCGTCCCTGCGCCCCTTCCTGAAGAAAGAGAAGGGCTGGATCTATATAGATCTTCCCATCGGTCGCGAGAAACCAGCGCACTCGCCGTCGTGGAAATGGGACGGCAATCGCGAAAAGCCGACACTCGAACCCTCCGTCTGGGCTCACGGGCATTGGCACGGATGGGTTCGTAACGGCGAAATGGTGGAGGCGTAAAGCGTTGACAAGTAATCGAGCGGATTTTGTAAAGTGAAACCCGGCCCTCGCGCCGGGCTTTTTCGTCCAGGGGTGTGCGAACGCGATGGCGTCGCGTTTTCGCCGCCCTCCTTACGCACGAACGGCTGACCGCCGCGCGTGCGGGGCGTTTCCTCCCTAGACTTGTGGTCTGAAGCTTCGGCTGACGTTTCCACGAAGCCCGGTCGCGCCTGTCGCGGCCGGGCTTTTCTCTTTACAGCTTCGCGATCGGCTTGATCTTCGCGATGCGCGAAGCGAGCTCCTTCTCGGCGTGGAAAATGTCGTAGTCGGCCTGCTGGGCGAGCCAGATCGCGCCGCCGTTGCCGATGTAAGCCCCGATCAGGGCGGCGAACTCGGGCGTCACCGGGGTTTCGCCGCGCAGGATCTTCGCCGCCCCGTTCGCCGAATAGCCGATCGCCTCGGCGGCGGCGCGGCCGGAAATGCGGTTGTCGTCGAGAATACTCTTGATGATCGTGCCGGGGTGGATCGGGGCAGCGGTGCGTTTGCCTGCCTTGTAGGGCATGATGGCTCCGTAGGCGGGCGGGGCGCTTGGCCCCGCGTCGTTACGAGTGGGGATCGACGAGGTCGACATCGAATACGTCTCCATTATTCCATCTGAACAGAATTCGCCAGTTGCCGCTGACCGAGATCGAAAGGACGGTCCGGTCGCCCTGCCAGCGATGGAAGTGCCAGCCCGGCACGTTCAGTTCCTCGAGGGTGCGGGCCTTGTTCAGCACCTGCAGGCGTTCAGCAACGCGCTTCTGCAGCTTCTGGTCAATACGGCGGCTCGCACCTTGCTCGAACAGCCGCTGCAGCTCCTTGTTTTTCCACGTCTTGATCATCTGTCTCTCTCACCTTGTAGGGAGACTGTACCCTAATAGGGTACGCATGTCAACTTTTAGGGTACAGCGGCGGAGCGGGCTATTCCTCGCCGCCGCCTTCGCACCGGTCTTCGGCCCGAGGCTGCCCCGGGGGGGCGGGAATGGAGGGGTCCGGGTGCTTGCTCTGCGCTGGCGCTATATAAGATGTGTGGCGCCGGGCGCGCACCGCCGGATTGCCCGCGAACATTTCGGGATTTTTTCGGGACCCTGCGCGCTTTTACGGGACTTTGCAGGGGCTTTCGTTCTCTTAACGTACTCGCCCGGCGGGAGCAGCGATTGGCCTAGAGCCTTGATATATTTAGGGTTTAATGGTCGGAGCGGCGGGATTTGAACCCACGACCCCTAGTCCCCCAGACTAGTGCGCTAACCGGGCTGCGCCACGCTCCGACAGGGCGCGGACTATAGTGATC
>JBGFSD010000058.1:0-50311 GCA_041694745.1 Pseudomonadota bacterium | reverse complement strand
AGCGCATCGACACCCGCGAAGGTGAGAAGCGGACACAGGCCGAACGACATCGCGGCCGAGCTCCAGAACTCGAAGCAGGCGGAGGCGACCATCACCGGCAGGCCCTGCCCGCCGTATTCGAACGGACCGGCAAGCCCGTTCCAGCCGCCTGCGATCCAATCCCGGTAGGCTTCCTTCCAGCCCGGCGGCGTCACGACCTTGCCGTCGATGAGCTTCGAGCCGATCTGGTCGGCCTGCCGGTTCAAGGGCGCAAGGCGCTCGGACGCGAACTTGCCGGCTTCCTCCAGCACCGACTGCACGAGATCGAGCGAAAGATCGGCCTGGGTGCCCTTGCCCGCGATCTCGTTCAGGCTGGTGCAGTGCTCCATGAAGAACAGCGTCTCGGAGACCGGCGCACGATAGGTCATTGCTCACTCCCGCAAGTTTCAAGGCGGCGCTTGCGCTTTCGCGGCGCCTGAGGCCATACCGGCCCGTCTTCGGATTTTACAGTGGCCAAGGCAGCCGGACCCGTCAACGTGAGCAGCGACACCACGAGCAAAGAGACGCAGATCCTGCGCGCGGACGCTGCGGCAATCGCGCGTGCCGCGGATGTCTTGCGCGCGGGCGGGCTCGTAGCCTTCCCGACCGAGACGGTCTACGGCCTCGGCGCGCGGGCGGACGATCCGCGCGCAATCGCGGCACTTTACGCTGCGAAGGGGCGGCCCTCGTTCAACCCGCTGATCGCGCATGTCCGCGACCTCGATGCTGCGCGGCGGCTCGGAACGTTCAGCGATGCGGCGGTTTCGCTTGCGGAAAAGTTCTGGCCGGGAGCGCTGACGATTGTCGTGAACGCGGCAAAGGACTGCGCGGTCTCGGAGCTCGCGCGCGCGGGGCTCGATACGGTCGCAATCCGCGTCCCCGCGCATGAGGTCGCGCAGGCGCTGCTCGCATCCGTCAATTTTCCGATCGTGGCACCGAGTGCTAACCGTTCGGGCCACGTTTCGCCGACCACGGCGCAGCATGTCGCGGACGATCTTGGCGGCAGGATCGATCTGATCCTCGACGGCGGCGCCTGCAGCGGCGGGATCGAATCCGCAATCGTGGATTATTCCGGCGCCGTCCCCCGCCTGCTCCGTAGCGGCGGGATTGCGCGAAGCGAGATCGAAAAGATCACCGGGCCGCTCGCGAGCGCGACTCCAAGCGAAGTTTCCGCTCCCGGCATGATGGCTTCGCATTATGCGCCGAGGACACGCCTGCGGCTCGGTGCCGAGGCGGTCGATCACGGCGAGGCGTTGCTGGCTTTCGGCAGTACCCTCCCCGCCCGCGCGGCGCAGGCGCGAAAAGTCCTGAACCTCTCCGAACGCGGCGATCTCGCCGAAGCTGCAAGCAATCTCTACGCATATCTGCGCGCACTCGACGCAAGCGGCGCCACCGCGATTGCGGTGGCGAAGATTCCGGGCGAAGGTCTCGGCGAAGCCATCCGGGATCGCCTGCAGCGCGCCGCCGCTCCGAAATGAAGAAAAAAAGAAAAATCGCGAAACCTTCGAGCGAAGCGCTGCTTTCGCGCTTTATAGGGATCGTCGGCGAGAAGAACGCCGTGCGCGGCGAGGAGATGACGCCGTTCCTGCACGAGCAGCGCGACCTCTATCGCGGCAAGGCGGCCATCGTCCTGAAGCCCGCGAACGCGGAAGAAGTCGCGAAGATTCTCGCGCTGGCGGAGAAGACGAAGACCGCAATCGTGCCGCAGGGCGGCAACACCGGCCTCGTCGGCGGACAGACGCCGTTCGACGGGAACGCGATCGTCGTCTCCACCGTGCGCATGAACAAGATTCGCGAGGTGGATGCGAGCGCGAATACCATGACGGTGGAGAGCGGTGTGATTCTGCAGAACGCGCAGGAGGCCGCCAGCAAAGCCGGCCGGCTGTTTCCGCTTTCTTTAGGTGCCGAGGGCTCCTGCACGATCGGCGGCAATCTCTCGACCAACGCCGGCGGCACGCAGGTGCTGGCCTACGGCAATGCGCGCGATCTCGTGCTCGGGATCGAGGTGGTGCTCGCCGGCGGAAAAATCCTGCGCGGACTGAGGAAGCTTAAGAAGGACAATACCGGCTACGATCTGCGCCATCTCTTCATGGGCGCGGAAGGCACGCTCGGCATCATCACGGCGGCGGTGCTGAAACTTTTCCCCGCGCCGCGTGCGATCTCGACCGCGTGGATCGGTGTGCCGTCGCCGGAGGCGGCGCTTTCGCTCCTCAATCTCGCGCTCACGCGCGCGGGCACGGCGCTGACGAGTTTCGAGCTGATGCCGCGCATCGCGCTCGAATTCGATCTGCGGCATCTGCCGGGGGCGCGCGATCCGCTCGGCAGTCCCTATCCGTGGTACGTGCTCGCGGAAATTTTCGGCGACGATGAATCGCGCACGCGCGAACAGATGGAATCGCTGCTCGCCGACGGCATGGAGCAATTACTCGTCACCGACGCCACGATTGCCGAAAGCGTCGAGCATCGGAACATGCTCTGGAAGCTGCGCACCGGCATGTCGGACGTGCAGAAGCCGGAGGGCGGCTCTATCAAGCACGACATCTCGGTGCCGGTGTCGTCGGTCCCCGCGTTCGTGAAAGAAGCGACCGCCAAGGTGGAGCAGATGATCCCCGGTGCGCGCGTGGTCGCATTCGGCCATCTCGGCGACGGCAATCTCCATTACAACGTGAGCCAGCCGCTTGGCGCCGACAAGGCGAAGTTCATGGCGAAATGGGAAGCCGTGAACGAGGCCGTGCACGCGATCGTCGCAAAATACGACGGCTCGATTTCCGCCGAGCACGGCATCGGTCTCTTGAAGCGCGACCTGCTCGCGAAAACCAAGGACCCGGTCGCGCTTTCGGTCATGCACGCGATCAAGCGCACGCTCGACCCGAACGGCATTCTCAATCCCGGCAAGGTGCTTCGTGGAAAAGTATCCGGCGGGAGGAAATCATAGCGACGATCCGCGCCGCGTCGGCTGCGATCTTCCGGGCAGACGGAAAGGTCCTGCTCGCCCGCCGCACCAAGCCGCCGTTTCAGTGGAGCTTTCCCGGCGGCGCGATCGAGCCGGGCGAAAGCGCCGAAGACGCGGCAGTCCGCGAAGCGCGAGAGGAAGTTTCGGTCGAGATCGCAGTCGTCGGACACGCGGGGGAGCGCGAGGTCTCGCTTCCCGGCAAGCGCTACACGATCTCTGTCTTTGCCGCGCGCCTCGTTGCCGGCGAAGCGAAGGCGGGAGCGGAAGCGGCCGCGGTCGGCTGGTTCGACGTTCCGGAGATTGCCGCGCTCGATACCACGCCCGAACTCGAAATTTACGCCGAACGAGCCAAGCGCCTGTTTCTCGCCGCGAAAGCATAATCCGCGATCTTCCTTGCGGGACTTCGCGAAGGAGCGCATATGCCCGGCCAGGATGAAGCGCGCGTCCCATCTTGTCGTTCTTGCTTTGCTGCTGCTCGGCGCCCCTTGGGCAAACGCGCAGGCGCCCCAGCCCGACCGCGCTCCCTATGAAGCCGACCTGATCCAGCTCTCCGAGATCCTCGGCGCACTGCACTATCTCCGCCCACTTTGCGGCGGAGTGGAACAGGGCCAGTGGCGCGTGGAAATGCAGACTCTGATCGACGCCGCAGCGCTTCCCGCGGAGAAGCGCGCCCTGCTCGTCACCAGCTTCAACCGCGGCTACACGATCTACCAGCAGACCCACCGGACCTGTACGCCGGCGGCGCGGGCGGCGATCCAGCGCTTGCTGGACGAGGGCGGCCGGCTCTCGCGGGACATCGCGCTGCGCTACGGCAATTGAAATCAAAAGCGGTCCACGCCGTTAACCTTCTTGAAAGGTGCGTGGCGACGGAACTTCTCCGGCCCGTTAAGGTCGGTAAATAACGCTGGGCACCAAGACCCGCGAGGGAATCGTTTTGCGTAACGTGCTGCCGCTGAGAAACGGGAAGGTCACGGAACCGCGCTCGGAAGACGAGCGCCGCGCCGCTTTCGGCTACCTCAACGAGGCCTGGGAAGAGGCCCGGCTCGACGGCATCGACGGCGATTGCCTGGCGCAGGTTGCGCTTTTCACGGCGATCAACGAACTGGTCTCGACCTATGGCGAGGAAGCGGCCGCGCAATACGCCGAGGGCTTGAGCGAGCGCATCCGGCGCGGCGAATTCACGATCGCGGCAAACCGCCAGTAATTTTTCCGGCACAGGGCGCCGGAGCGGGCTAGAGTGCGCTTCGCTACTACGCACGGAACCCGATGCGACACCCGTCCCACCTCGTCTGCCTTGCGCTGCTCGGAGCCGCGCTCGCCGCGGCACCCGCACTTGCCCAGACCAAGGTCAAGCCGGAGACACTGCGCGTGCCGGCGCAGAGGAATGCGCCGGTTGAGATCGTGCGCGATCTCTCGCTCCTGCCCGAGCCGGTACGCAAGAAAAGGGACGCTATTCTCGCCGCCGCGCGATCCGGAGATCTTGCGAAAGCCGCGGCACTCGTGAAGGCCGACCAGACCACCATTTCCTTCGGCGGGGAAACCGAGGCCGCCGAGTTCTGGAAGAAGACCTTTCCGGACAGCGACGGCGCTGAGGTGCTGGCCACACTGATCGAGGTGCTGGAGATGCCGTTCGTGCATCTCGACAAGGGCAGCGCGCAGGAACTTTTCGTCTGGCCCTATTTTTATGCAACCGATCTGAACAAACTCACCCCGCCGCAACGGGTCGAATTGTTCCGGCTGGTTACCGCCTACGATTACCGCGAGATGCAGAAATTCGGTTCCTACAATTTCTTCCGCGCCGGCATTTCGCCCGACGGACGCTGGCAGTTCTTCGTGGCGGGGGATTGAACTTGCCGTCGTCCCGGCCAAGGCGCGCAGCGCCGCGAGCCGGGACCCATAACCCCGGAATCAACTTGG
This sequence comes from Pseudomonadota bacterium, assembly GCA_041694745.1. GTDB lineage: Bacteria > Pseudomonadota > Alphaproteobacteria > Rhizobiales > Xanthobacteraceae. The sequence continues at coordinate 45,423 of JBGFSD010000058.1, read as the reverse complement.
GGCACAGGGGTTATGGGTCCCCGCTTTCGCGAGGACGACAAGTGAATCAAGTCCCCTTCGGCAGCGCTTCCAGGAAGCGCACCGGCTGCCCCTGCCCTTTGGCGAGCAATTGTCCGTCGCGCATGACGATGGTGCCGCGGACGATGGTGCCGACCGGCCAGCCCGTTACCGTCATGCCGTCGTAAGGTGTCCAGCCGGACTTCGACGCGACCCATTTGTTGGTGATCGTCTCGCGGCGCTTGAGGTCGACAACCGTAAAGTCCGCGTCATAGCCGGCGGCGATGCGGCCCTTGCTGGCAATTCCGAAAATGCGCGAGGGCCCGTGGCTCGACAGATCGACGAAGCGCTCGATCGTGAGGCGTCCGGCGTTGACGTGATCGAGCATGACCGGGACCAGCGTCTGCACGCCGGTCATTCCGGAAGGGCTCGCGGGATAAATCTTCGCCTTTTCCTCGAGCGTGTGCGGCGCGTGATCGGAGCCGAGAATGTCTACCGTGCCGTTCCTGATCCCCTGCCAGATCGCGTCGCGATGTCGCGCGTCGCGGACCGGCGGATTCATCTGCGCGCGGGTACCGAGCCGCTCGTAACATTCGGGCGCCACCAGCGTAAGGTGATGCGGCGTCACCTCGACGGTTGCGACATCCTTGTGCTGCGCGAGGAAGTCGATTTCCTCGGCCGTCGAAATATGCAGCACATGCACGCGCGCACCGGTTTCGCGCGCAAGCGTGACCAGCCGCGTGGTGGCCAGCAGCGCCGCTACCGGATCGCGCCAGACCGGGTGCGAGCGCGGATCGCCCTCGATGCGCTCTCCCAAGCGCTCTTTCAAACGCGGCTCATCCTCGGCATGAAACGAGGCGCGGCGGCGGATGTTTTCGAGGATCGCGCGCAAGCCCGCGTCGTCCGGAATCAGAAGCTTTCCGGTCGACGAGCCCATGAAGACCTTGATGCCGGCGCAGCCGGGAAGCCGCTCGTAGTCGGCGACCTGCGCGGCGTTGTCCGCGGTGCCGCCGATGAAGAAGGCGAAGTCGCAATGCATGCGGCCGATCGCGCGGCCAATCTTGTCGGCGAAGGCCGCGTCGTCGATCGTCAGCGGATCGGTGTTCGGCATCTCGAAGACGGCGGTAACGCCGCCCATCACCGCCGAGCGCGAGCCGCTCTCCAGATCTTCCTTGTGGGTCATTCCCGGCTCGCGGAAATGGACCTGGGTGTCAATCACACCGGGAAGGATATGGAGGCCAGCGCATTGCCATGTCACACGCGCTGCGCCAGGCGCGATCGCGCCAAGCGCCGCGATCTTGCCGTCGCGCACACCGATGTCGCGCACAGCCGCGCCGTCGTGGTTGACCACGGTCGCACCGGCCAGAACGAGATCATAGGTTTCGGCCATCCGGCCCCGCGCTCCGGACCGGCCTTGCCGGTCTCCTCCAGCGGCATTACTTGTCGGTGAAATCCTTTGCAAGCGGTCTTCCCTGCTGCATCAACCGGAATCGGTAAGAGATACAAAATGCGCGCGGCAATTCTCCATGATCGGGCCGTTCTGCGGATAACCGGAGCCGATGCGCGAAAGTTCCTGGAAAACATCATCACCAACGATGTCGAAAAGCTCGGACCCGACCAGGCGCGATTTGCTGCACTGCTCACGCCGCAGGGCAAGATCGTCGCCGACTTCTTCGTGTCCGGAGCGAGCGAGGAAGACGGCGGCGGATTCCTGCTGGACGCGCCTGCGGCGCTTGCCGAGGACATCGCGAAGAAGCTGGGTTTCTACAAACTGCGCGCGGCCGTCGCGATCGAATCGCGGCCGGATCTTCAGGTCGCCGCAATCCTGGGCGGCAAGGCGACGGCCGAACTCGGTATCGTGTTCGACGATCCGCGCCACGCCGGGCTTGGGCAGCGGATCATTCTGCCCGCCGCGGGCGCAAAAGCCGATCTCGAAGGCGCGGGTTTCAAACTGGCGGACGCTGACGAATATCACGAGAAGCGCATTACGCTCGGCGTTCCCGAAGGCGGCAAAGACTTCGTCTATTCGGATGCCTATCCGCACGAGGCCGTCATGGACCAGCTGAACGGCATCGATTTCGAGAAAGGCTGCTTCATCGGGCAGGAGGTGGTGTCGCGCATGGAGCGCAAGACCACACCGCGCACGCGTGTGGTACCGGTCACCTTCGATACCGCGCCCTTCCCCGGCGTCGACGTGAAGGCGGGCGAGCGGCCCGCAGGCCACATGGGCTCGGGCGTGAACGGCAAGGGCCTTGCCATGGTGCGGCTCGACCGCGTGCACGAGGCGCTCGCGAAGGGCGAGAAGATCACCGCGGGCGGCATCGAGATTTCGTTGCAGAAGCCTTCGTGGGCGCGATTTAAGTTTCCGGGCGAGCCGGATTTCGGCACATAATCGGCGCATGAAAAGAATCGTTCATGCCGACGGGAAAAAGCGCTGCTTTTGGTGCGGCGTCGACCCTTTATACGTGCACTATCACGACACCGAATGGGGTGTGCCGGAATACGACGACCGCGCGCTGTTCGAGAAGCTGATTCTCGACGGCTTTCAGGCCGGGCTTTCGTGGATCACGATTCTGCGCAAGCGGGACAATTTCCGGAAAGCCTTTGACAATTTCAATCCGGAAAAAATCGCGCGCTATGATGCGAAGAAGCTGAACGCGCTGATGAAGGACGAAGGAATTATCCGCAACAGGCAGAAAATCTGGGGCGCGCGGCAGTCGGCGCGCGCGTGGCTGGAGATTCAGGAGAAGGGTCCGGGATTCTCCGCGCTGCTTTGGGATTTCGTCGACGGCAGACCGAAGATCAACCGCATCGCCACCCGCAAGGGGATCAAAGCGGAGACGCCGGTTTCGCAGGCGATGTCGAAAGAACTGAAAGCGCGAGGCTTCAATTTCTGCGGGCCGACCATCGTCTATGCCTTCATGCAGGCGACCGGCATGGTCAACGACCATCTGACGAGTTGCTATCGGCATAAGGAGCTCTCGAAGTGACGAAGGCCGCGCCCCGCGCGTGGCAAAGAATGCTGTCGGGCCGCCGGCTCGACCTGCTCGACCCCTCTCCGCTCGACGTCGAGATCGAAGATATCGCGCACGGACTCGCGCGGGTCGCGCGCTGGAACGGGCAAACCACCGGCGCGCATATTTTCTCGGTCGCGCAGCATTCGCTGCTGGTGGAAGCGGTGTCGCGGAAGATCTCCGTGAACCTCGACCGCCGCTGGCGGCTCGCGGTGCTTTTGCACGATGCACCCGAATATGTGGTCGGCGATCTCATCAGCCCGTTCAAGGCGGTGCTGAAGAGCGATTACAAGGCGGTCGAGAACCGGCTCCTGCATGCGGTCTCGCTCCGATTCGGCCTGCCCGCGCGCTGGCCCGCGGCGCTCCAAGAACATGTGAAGAAGGCCGACCGCCACGCCGCGTTCCTCGAGGCGACGAGGCTTGCGGGTTTCAAGGAGGCGGAAGCGCGGCGCTTTTTCGGCACGCCGCCGGGTCTCGACGCGGCTTCCGAGAAGCGCTACCTCACGCCCTGGAACGCGGAGACCGCCGAGAAGCGGTTTCTCGCCCGCTTCAGGGAACTCTCGGACGGAAAATGATTCACGTTTGCTCGCTTTCCAGAATGCATGACGTCGTCGAGACGACCGGTGCCGAGCATGTCGTGACGCTCATTCGCGACACCACGCGCGTGACGCGGCCGCGGCGTATCCGCGAGGAGAACCATCTTATTCTGTCTATCGACGACATCGAAGACGAACTCGACGGCATGATCGCGCCGGCGGAAACGCATGTCGCGGAACTGCTCGACTTCGTCGAGCGCTGGAAACGCGACAAGCCGATCGTCGTGCATTGCTTCGCCGGCATCAGCCGCTCGACCGCGGCGGCTTTCATTACCGCCTGCGCGATCCGGCCGGAGCGCGACGAGGCGGAAATCGCGCGCGCGATCCGCGACGCTTCGGCGACCGCGCAACCCAATCCGCGGATTGTGAGTTTCGGCGACAAGCTCCTGGGCCGCCAGGGACGCATGGTGGAAGCCGTCCGCGCGATCGGCAAAGGCAGCTTCGGCGGCACCTGGATCGAAGAAGCCGAACCCTTCGTCCTCAAAATCTGAAAATGGCGAACGAGCAGCACCCGCGAACCGCAATCGAAATCGGTCTCGCGGCGGCAATTGTCGCGATCGACGCCGACACACCGCTTATTCTGGTCGCGGGCGAAGGCGGCGGCTACGGCCTGCCTTCCGGCCCGTTCGACGCGGTCCAGCACCGCACCTTCGAGATCGGGCTCCGGCGCTTCGTCGCCGAGCAGACCGCACTCGAGGTCGGCTATGTCGAGCAACTCTACACCTTCGGCGACCGCGGGCGGCACGCGCAGGCGGGCGATACCGCACCGCATGTCGTCTCGGTCGGCTATCTCGCGCTCACGCGCGTCACCGCCGCACGCGCGGCGAAATCGCGCGCCGCGCGCTTCGAGCCCTGGTACAAGTTTTTTCCGTGGGAAGACTGGCGCGACGGACGGCCGAAAATTCTCGACGCGGCCATTCTTCCCGCGCTGAACACCTGGGCGAGGACAGCGAAGCCCGCACCCGGCGCGAATTACAGCCCGCGCGAGCGCATCCGTCTCACCTTCGGAACCGACGGCACGCCATGGGACGAGGAGCGCGTGCTCGAACGCTATGAACTGCTCTATTCCGCCGGCCTCATCGCCGAAGCGCAGCGCGACGGCCGCGAGGCCAGACTGCCGCGCGGCAAGCCGGAGCCGCTTGGCGAGGCTATGCAGTTTGACCACCGGCGCATTCTTGCGACCGCGATCTCGCGGCTGCGCGCGAAACTGAAATACCGCCCGGTCGTGTTCGAACTGATGCCGGACGATTTCACGCTCACCGATCTGCAGCGCACCGTGGAAGCGATCGCAGGACGGCATCTGCACAAGCAGAATTTCCGGCGGCTTGTGGAAGGTACGAAGCTGGTGGAGCCGACCGGCGAAGTCTCGACCCACACCGGCGGACGGCCGGCGGCAATGTACCGCTTCCGGCGGGAGGTGCTGAAGGAGCGGCCCGCGCCGGGGTTGCGGTTCGGCGGGCGCTAGTTTTTTCGTCATGCCCGGCTTCATGCCGGGCATCTACGCCTTCCCTAACTCTCTGCCGCAAAGGCGCGGATGGCCGGGACAGCCCGGCCATGACGAACTCAAATCTCGATATCCAACGCCACATCGAGGCTCGGCGCGGAATGCGTGAGCGCGCCGGAGGAAATTACATCGACGCCGGTTTCCGCGATCGACGACACCGTATCAAGCGTGACGCCGCCGGAGGCTTCGGTGACGATTTTTCCCTTACACAGGGCGACCGCTTCGCGAAGTGTTTCCAGCTTCATGTTGTCAAGCAGCACGACGTCGGCCTTGCCGCTTGCGAGCACCTCTTTCAACTGATCGAGCGTGTCGACTTCGATCTCGACCTTGACGAGATGCCCAACCGCCGCACGGGCGGCATCGAGTGCTTTGCCAGCACCGCCCGCAACCGCAATGTGATTGTCCTTGATCAGCACGGCGTCGTCCAAACCGAAGCGGTGATTGACGCCGCCGCCGCAACGTACGGCATATTTTTCGAGCGCACGTAAACCGGGTGTCGTCTTGCGGGTGTCGGCGATTTTAGCCTTGGTGTGCGCGATCTTTGCGGCATAAGCCGCGGTGAGCGTTGCGATGCCGGAAAGACGGCCAAGGAAATTCAGTGCCACGCGCTCGGCGGAAAGAATGGCGATGGCCGAGCCTTCGATGACGGCGAGCATGGTGTTTGCCTTCACGCTGTCGCCGTCGCGGGCTTCTGCCTCGAATTTGATGTTCGGCGCGATCGTGCGGAAGGCGCGCGCGGCGCAGGGAAGCCCGGCAATCGTGCCCGCCTTGCGCGCGACCAGCTTCGCTTTCGCGGCAATGCCCTCGGGCAGCGTCGCGGACGAGGTCACATCGCCCGCGCGGCCGAGGTCTTCCTCAAGCGCGCGCTTCACCGCCTCTTGTATGACGAGCGGCGAGAGAAATGCGCCGGGAGCGACGAGGTCTGCCATCACGCAGCCTTTGCGACAGCTAGCTTCGCGATACGCCGCGCTTCGCCGAGCGAGGTGAAGGTACGATGTGCCTGTGCAGGATCCGGGTTCGGAAAATCAGACCGGAAATGCCCGCCGCGGCTTTCGGAGCGCACAAGGGCCGCACTCGCCACCAGAAGCGCGGCCGTCGCCATGTCGCGCACCGACGGGCGTTTCGCGGTCGCTTCGATGTTGAGAATCTCGCCGAGCGCATGCACGAGACCCGTGCGGTTGCGGATCACGCCGACATGGGCGCTCATCACGTTGCGAAGCCGCTTCGCGTCTTCGATGCCTTCGGGTGGAAGCGGCGGCGGTACCTCGCAGGAGTCCGCGGGCCAGGCCAGCGTCTGCGGCAACGCGATCAGACCGCCGATGTCCTCGGCGATGCGCGCTGCGTAAACAACCGCTTCGAGCAACGAGTTTGAAGCAAGACGATTGGCGCCATGTGCGCCGGTGCTAGCGACCTCGCCCGCGGCCCACAAGCCGTCGAGCGTGGCGCGGCCGTTCGCATCCACGAGCACGCCGCCCATGTGATAGTGGGCTGCGGGCGCGACCGGCACCGGCTGTTTCTCGCAGTCGAGGCCCGCAGCCTTGCACGCGGCAAATACGGTCGGGAACCGCTCGGAGAATTTTTCCACCGGACGCAGATCGAGAAACGCGCCGCGGCCGGCCTGGATTTCCGCGAACACCGCACGCGCGACGATATCGCGCGGCGCAAGCTCGGCATCGGCGTGAACCGGCAGCATGAAGCGCTCGCCGGTCTTGTTCACGAGCACCGCGCCCTCGCCGCGCAAGGCTTCGGTCGCAAGCGGCGCCGGGTCCTTGCCGACATCGAGCGCGGTCGGATGGAACTGGACGAATTCGGGATCGGCAATCACCGCACCCGCACGGGCGGCAGCGGCAAGCCCGCGACCGCGCGCTTCGCGCGGGTTCGTGGTGATGGCGTAGAGACCGCCGATGCCGCCGGATGCGAGCACCACGGCGCGCGCAGGCAGCGCCATGGGCTTACCGGCGCGGCCTGCGGGGCGCGCGTGAATGCCGGTGACATAGCGGCCGTCGACATAAAGATCGTCGACAATCAGGCCTTCGAGCACGCGGATCGTAGGCGTGTTGCGCACGGCGGCGACGAGTGCCGCCATGATCGCGGCGCCCGCGCGGTCGCCCTGTACGCGCACGATACGCTTGTGCGAATGCGCGGCTTCGCGCGAAAGCATGAGCTTGCCTTCGAGATCGCGGTCGAACGGTACGCCGTATTTCAGCAGATCGTTGATGCGCGCGGGTGCTTCCTCCGCCATGGCGCGGATGACTTTCTCGTCCACGGTGCCGGCGCCCGCCGCGATCGTATCGGCGACGTGTGAATCGATAGTGTCGCCCTCGCCGACCGCCGCCGCGATACCGCCCTGCGCCCAGGCCGACGACGCGCCCTCACCGATCGGGGCCGCGGTCACGATGGTCACGGGGCGCGGGCTCAATTTCAGCGCGCAGAACAGACCCGCGAGACCGCCGCCGACGATGACGACATCATCGACGCCGCCCCAGGAGCGCGGCGTCAGCATGTCGGTGGTGCGCGGAGATGAGGACATTCTTTCTTTCCTCCGGCGTCATCCTGAGGAGCGCCGAAGGCGCGTCTCGAAGGATGTGGCCAACTGATCTCGGATTTATCCGAGATCGGTAATCTTGAAAACACAAGTCGGCCAAGGCCGACTTGTGGCGGTTCGAGACGCGGGCTTTGCCCGCTCCTCTCCACGAGGCCTTACTTAGCTCTTCAGATGAATCATCCGCTCGACCGCGCGGCGGGCTTTCGCCGCGATCGCGGGATCGATTTCGACTTCCTCCCGAAGATAAACGAGGCTGTCGAGAATCTTCGGCAGTGTGATCCGCTTCATGTGCGGGCAGAGGTTGCACGGCCGCACAAACTCGGTGTCCGGCGCTTCGGCCTGCACGTTGTCGGCCATCGAGCATTCGGTGACCATGACGACGCGCTTCGGCTTCTTCGTCTTCACATAATTCAGAATGCCGGAGGTCGAGCCGGTGAAGTCCGCCTCCGCGATCACGTCAGGCGGGCATTCCGGGTGCGCGAGAATCTGTACGCCCGGATCGGCTTCGCGATAGCGGCGCAATTCCTCGCCCGTGAAGCGCTCGTGCACTTCGCAGTGACCCTTCCAAGCGATGATCTTCACTTTGGTCTGGGTCGCAACCCAGCGTGCGAGAAATTCGTCGGGAATGCAGATCACGCGGTCAACGCCGAAGCTCTCGACCACCTGCACCGCATTCGACGACGTGCAGCAGATGTCGCTTTCCGCCTTCACGTCGGCGGAAGTGTTGACATAGGTCACGACCGGCACACCTGGATAGCGCTCGCGCAAGAGCCGCACGTCCTCGCCGGTGATCGATTGCGCGAGCGAGCAACCCGCGCGCAGATCGGGGATCAGCACGGTCTTGTCAGGGTTCAGCAACTTCGAGGTCTCGGCCATGAAGTGCACACCACCCTGGATGATGATGTCGGCCTTCGACTTCGCGGCTTCCTTCGCGAGCTGGAGCGAGTCGCCGACGAAATCGGCAACGCAGTTATAGATTTCGGGGGTCTGGTAATTGTGCGCGAGCAGCACCGCGTTGCGCTGCTTTTTCAGCTTGTTGATCGCGTAAACGTAAGGCGCGTGGAAAGGCCACTCCACCGAAGGAATGATGTGCTTCACCTTCTCGTAAAGGTGCGCGGTCTCGCGCTCGACTTCCGCGTTCCATTCGAGCTTCGGCATCGGCAACACGCCGAACTTCTTCGCCGCGGCGCCCGTCCCCGGGCGCGGAACGACAAAGTCTGCGCGCGCGACCGGCGGGGTCACGACTTCGACTTCCGGGCGGATGTTGCGGTCGACAATGGTGACCATCGGCGCCTCCCAGACCCGCTTGCGCAGGTTTATATACTCATATTGAGCATATAGAGATACAGAAAAGACCGGCTGCTGCCGGGGCTTATCCTCATTTCGAGCAAATATATAACCCATCCCGGGCCGTTTTGCTAGCCCCCGGCAGACAGAAACCCATGCGCGGTCTCGATAGCAGCGCAGCGCAAAACGGTTTTCGCCTGATAAGCTTCGCGGTTAGGTTTCGCACGCGCGAAGGCAGCCCGCGCCGCAGAATCGATTCCGGCAGCCGGGAACGCCATTCGATGTCGACTTCGTCCACTCCTGCTGTCCCTGCGCCGCTGCTCTCCTTCCTGAAGAACCCGCTGGTTATCGTCATCTTCGGGTGTCTGATCGCAATCGTGACCTTCGGGCCGCGCTCCTCGTTCGGCTTTTTTCTCACGCCGATGTCGGCGCAATACGGCTGGGGCCGCGACGTGTTCGCGCTCGCCTTCGCGGTACAGAACCTGCTGTGGGGCATGGGCACGCCGTTCGCCGGCGCGATCGCCGACCGCTTCGGCACCGCCAAGGTGCTCGCGGGCGGTGCAGTACTCTACGCGCTCGGCCTCGCACTGATGACCTATTCGACCAATCCGCTCACGCTGAACATCACCGGCGGCGTGCTGATCGGTTTCGGGCTCTCCGCCTGTTCGTTCAACATCGTGCTCACCGCGTTCGGCAAGCTGGTGCCGAAGGAGTGGCAGGGCCTCGCCTTCGGCGCGGGAACGGCAGCCGGCTCGTTCGGCCAGTTCCTGTTCGCACCGTTCGGGGTCGCGCTCATCCAGAATTTCGGCTGGCAGTACGCGCTGCTCGTGTTCTCCGCGCTGGTGCTGCTGGTTATTCCCTTCGCCATGGCGCTCAGGACCGCGAGCAACAAGGCCCCCGTCAATTCGCAGAACGCGACAGCGGAGCAGGCGCAGACGCTGCGCGAAGCGCTCGCGGAGGCGTTCGGACACAAGTCCTACGTGCTGCTCGTGACCGGCTTCTTCACCTGCGGCTTCCAGCTAGCGTTCGTCACCGCACATCTGCCTTCGTATCTGCTCGACCGCGGGCTTTCCGCGCAGGTGGGCGGCTGGACACTTGCGATCATCGGGCTCTGCAATATCGTCGGCTCGTTCGCCGCGGGATGGCTTGGCAACATCATTCCGAAGCGCTACATCCTCTCCGGCATTTACCTCACGCGCGCCATTTCGATTGCGATCTTCGTCTCGATTCCGCCGAGCGTGGAGGCGACGCTGATCTTTGCCGTAATCACCGGGCTCACCTGGCTCTCGACCGTGCCGCCGACCTCGTCGCTGGTCGCGATCATGTTCGGCACCAGATGGTTCGCGATGCTCTACGGCTTCGTGTTCTTCAGCCATCAGGTCGGCAGCTTCCTCGGCGTCTATCTCGGCGGCCTCGCCTTCGAGCAGTTCGGCTCCTACCAGCTCGTCTGGTGGCTTTCGGTAACCTTCGGCGTGATCTCCGCGCTGATCAATCTGCCGATCGTGGAGAAGCCGGTCGCGCGCCTCGGCGCGTCGGCGGCGTAAACGCATGAGCGAAGCGGTCCGTTCCCTCGGCTGGCGCACGCCGCTGATCATCCTGATCTGCGGCTGCCTGATCGCGCTGATCGGCTTCGGGCCGCGCTCGACACTCGGGCTGTTTCTGGCGCCGATCACCCAGGAAAAAGGCTGGGGCCGCGATATCTTCGCGCTGGCGCTGGCCCTGCAGATGCTGCTCTGGGGCGCAGCGCAGCCTTTCGTCGGCGGCATTGCCGACAAGTTCGGCGCGGTGCGGGTGATGTGGGTTGGCGCGGCACTCTACGCGCTAGGCCTTGCCGGTATGGCTTTCGCCACTTCGCAAGGCGCGCTGATCGTCTCGGCCGGATTCCTGATCGGCTTCGGCCTCGCCGGCACATCTTTCACCGTCGTGATCGGTGCGTTCGGAAAACTACTGCCGCTGAGCTGGCGCTCGCTCTCTTTCGGTATCGGCACGGCGGCGAGTTCGTTCGGGCAATTTCTGTTCTCGCCGCTCGCGGTGGGGCTGAACCAGGCGTTCGACTGGCATGCGACCCTGCTCGTATTCGCGGCCATCGTACTTGCGATCATGCCGCTGTCGCTTGCGCTCGCGCGCCCGCGCGGTGCGGAGACCAGCGCAAGCACCGGGCCGGCGCAGTCGGTAATGGAGGCGCTGCGCGAGGCGATGAACCATCGGAGCTATGTGCTGCTTATTCTCGGCTACTTCACCTGCGGCTTTCAGGTGTTCTTCATCACGATCCATTTGCCTGCCTATCTGGTCGACCGCGGGCTTGGCGTCGACATTGGCGCCTGGACCATCGGCCTGATCGGCCTGTTCAACATCATCGGCTCGATCTCGGCCGGCTATCTCGGCGACAAGATGCCGAAGCGATACATCTTGGCTGCGATCTATTTCCTGCGCTCGCTTGCAATTCTCGTTTTCATTCTGGTGCCCGCCTCGCCTGCGACCTCGATGATTTTCGGCGCGACCATCGGCCTCCTATGGCTCTCGACCATTCCGCCGACGCAGGCGCTGGTGGCGCTGATGTTCGGCACGCGCTGGCTCACCATGCTCGCGGGGCTCGCCTTCTTCAGCCATCAGGTCGGAGGCTTCCTCGGGGTGTGGCTCGGCGGCATTCTGTACGAGAGCACTGGCTCCTATGACGTGATCTGGTACCTCACGATCCTGCTTGGCTTCTTCGCGGCGGCAGTGAACCTGCCGATTGTGGAGAAGCCGGTCGCGCGCGCGGTTGCAGCACCTGCGTAAACCCGTCTAGAAAAAGTGCGAAGGGATACTCAAATGGGAAAATTCAAAGCCATCATAGTGCCCGAGAAGGGCCAGCCCGCAGCACTCGGCGAATTCGACGAGAGCTCGCTCATGGACGGCGACGTCACCGTCGCGGTCGAGTATTCCACCGTGAACTACAAGGACGGGCTTGCGATCACCGGCAAGGCGCCGGTGGTGCGGCGCTTCCCGATGATCCCCGGCATCGACTTCGCGGGGAAAGTTGAAAGCTCTTCGCACCCCGATTTCAAACCGGGCGACAGCGTGGTGCTGAACGGCTGGGGCACGGGAGAGACGCATCTCGGCGCCTACGGGGAGAAGTCGCGGGTGAAGGGCGACTGGCTCGTGAAGCTGCCCTCCGGCATGACATCGCGCGAAGCCATGGCCATCGGCACGGCCGGCTATACCGCGATGCTTTGCGTGATGGCGCTCGAAAATCATGGCCTGAAGCCGGCCGACGGCCCGATTGTCGTGACCGGTGCAGCGGGCGGCGTCGGCTCGGTAGCAATCGCCGTACTCTCGAAGCTCGGCTTCACCGTTGCGGCATCCACCGGCCGCGCTAGCGAAGCGGACTACCTGAAAACGCTCGGCGCTTCCGAAATCATCGACCGCGCGGAGTTTTCGCAGCCTGCGAAACCGCTCGGCAAGGAGCGCTTCGCGGGTGGCGTCGACTCGGTCGGCTCGCATACGCTCGCCAATGTGCTTTCGATGACGAAATACGGCGGCGCGGTCGCAGCCTGCGGGCTCGCCGCCGGCATGGACCTGCCGGGCTCGGTCGCGCCCTTCATCCTGCGCGGCGTCTCGCTGCTCGGCATCGACTCGGTCATGTGCCCGAAGCCGCGCCGGCAGGAAGCCTGGAAACGGCTGGCCGGCGATCTGGACCGCAAGAAGCTCGCGGCCATGACCACCGAAATCCCGCTGGAAGGCGTATTCGACCTGGCACCGAAAATTCTGGCGGGACAGGTGCGCGGGCGCACGGTGGTCAAAATCGGCTGATAGCAGGGTTTTGCACTTTCACTTGACAAGATGCGCCCCTTCCTGCGCTACCTACTGGAGAGGGGTGTTGGCGGGTTCCGCAGGATGATTCGCTTCAGCTTCCTTGCTATGGCAACGCTTCTGCTTGCGACCTCTGCGTCAGCCGAAAGCATGAACGCGAAGCAAGCCCGCGCCTTCGTGGCCGGCAAGCTGTTCTCGTACCAGTGCTTCGACGGCACCACCGGTGTCGGCCGTATCAATAACGACGGCTCGGCCGCCGGCACGATCCGGATCCTGGGCAAGGACCCCACGCGCTATGTGCGGCTGCCGGTGAACACGCTCTACGAGAGCGGCGATCAGATCTGCGCTACGCTGAAGGGGCTGCCGTTCACGCCCTGCTTCAATCTGACGAAGACCAGCGAGTTCAGCTTTCGCGGCGCCGTTTCAGGCCTCGGTTTCATGTATTGCGACTTCGTGCGCGGCGGCCGGCCCGCACCCAAGCGGACACGCGCCCCGCAAGCCAGCAACTGATTACACCATGCTCCTGCCGTTCCTGAGCACCGGCTCGCCCGTGCACTCGATGACCGCGCGGCGCTTCGCGATTTCCGCAGCGGTGTAATCCATGAAGGCGCGCACGCGCGCTGTATTCTTGAGATCGGGATGGGTGAGCAGCCATAGACCCGCTTCGATTTCCGGCTCCGGAAAGGCGACGCGGGTAAGCCCGGGCGTGGCATCGCCGATGAAACAGGGTATCAGCGCCATGCCGCCGCCGGCCGCGACCGCCTCGGCAAGACCGAGCACGGTGTTGAGGCGGTAAACGATGCGGTCGGCGCCTGCATTCTCGATAAGCCACCGGGTCGGCTTGGGTCCGCCGATGCCGTCCGACAGACCGATCCAGTCGTAGCGACGCGCATCGGCGGCCGAAAAATTCTTAGGCGCCTCGCCGCTCGCCGCGAAGATCGCCCAGCGGATGCCTGCGAGTCTGCGGCCGATCAGGCTTTCCGGCGGACGTTCGGTGGCGCGCACCGCGATGTCCGCGTCGCGTTTCGAAAGATTAAGCGGCTCGTTGCCGACCACAATGTCGAGATTGATCTCCGGATAGGAGCGGCGGAATCCGACAAAGACCTCCGAAAGCAGATGGACGAGCAGCGTGTCGTTCGTGGTAACCCGCAGGTCGCCGGAGGGGCGCAGGTCCTGTCCGGTGATCTTGCGCTCCAGGTCGACGATCTCGTCGGCGATGCGGTTGGCGAGATCGACCATCTTCTCGCCGGCCGCGGTCGGCGCGTAGCCAGTGCGGCTGCGCTCGAACAGCCGCGCGCCCATGGCCTTTTCGAGTGCGCCGAGCCTGCGAAATACCGTCGAATGATTGATGCCGAGCACGTCGGCCGCCCCCGCCAGCGAGCGGGCTTCAGCGATTGCCCTCACGAGACGGAACTCGTCCCAAGCGATCTCAGCCATATTGCATCCACGCAACTAATTTAGCGTGAAAGCAGTATGGCTTTGCAATTCCTCAACGGCTAGGCGCCGCGAGTTCACGGATGCGTTACCGCTAGCCACGGTCCGGCTTCTTGGGCTCCTCGGCTCGGGTAGGAACCGGCTCGTCGGTCAGACCCTCCTTCAGCTTGCGCTGGATTTTGACGAGGTCCTCGGGCTCCGGCTTCATCTCGATCGCGCGCTTCCACTGATACGTCGCCTCGAGCTTGCGGTCGGTCTTCCAATAGGCATCGCCGAGATGATCGTTGATGGTCGGATCCGACGGCGAGAGCACGATTGCCTTCTCGAGTTCGGCCACGGCCTCCTCGTAACGGCCGAGGCGGTAATAGGCCCAGCCGAGGCTGTCCACGATGTAGCCGTCCTTCGGTCTCAGCGCGACGGCCTTGCGGATCATGTCGAGCGCAGGCTCGAGGTTCACGCCCTGATCCACCCAGGAATAACCGAGATAGTTCAGAACCTGATAATTGTCCGGCGAGAGTTTCAGCGCCTGCTGGAAGTCCTTCTCGGCCAGCGGCCATTGCTTGGCGCGCTCGTAACTCATGCCGCGATAATAATAGAGCGCCCAATGCTCCCGCTTGGGCTCGCCGACGGATGCGATGATCTTCGAATAGGCGTCGGCGGCTTCGGTGTAGCGCTTTCCGACGCGCAGCACGTTCGCATAGGCGAAGACGCCTTCGATATCGTCCGGTTTTTCCTTCACCAGCGCCTGCAGACTTTCGCGCGCCTCGTCCTTGCGGTCGAGCACATCGAGATTGAGCGCACGCTGAATCATCGCCTTGCGCTTGAGCGGCGAATTCTCGGGCACCCGGTCGTAGGTTTCGACCGCCATCTCGTATTTCTTGGTGAGTTCAAAGAGATTGGCGAGCGCCACCAACGCCAGCGGATGTTCGGGGTTGAGGTAAATCGAGAGCTGAAGATAGACCATGGCGAGGTCTTCACCGCCCTGTTCCTGGCTCAGCGCGGCACCAAGACCGTAGAGCGCCTCCGATGCACCCATGGCGGCGTTCGCAACAAGCGGCGCCAGCTTTGCACCGCTTTTTACTTCAGCCAGCGCGCTTTCGATCATCGGGTGACGCAGCAGCGTCTGCGAAAATTCGAGATAGGCCTTCTCCGCTTCGGCCTGTCGGCCGGCGCGGGAAAGCATCCGTGCATAAGCGTCGACATTGCGGAGCGAGTTCGGATCCACCGCGCGCACGCGCTCGATACGCTTCAGCGCTTCGGCACGCTGCTCGGAAATATCCAGCATGAGGCCCGCGTGCAGATTTTTGAAGAGCCCGTACCATTCCGGACCGGATAGCTTGTCGATCTGCGCGATGCCGTTCTTGACGTTGTTCTGGCCCTGCCATGACCACGCCGACAGCAACGTGGCGGCGAGATCGGCGATCGGTCCGTGCCCGGCAAAACCGAGATGGGTGCGGGCCTGCGCGAACTGTTTCGACTTGATCGCCTTGACGCCGAGCGCAAGCCGCGCGAGGCGGTGCGACCGGTCGATCGCAATCAGACGCTCCGCGAGCGGGAAGGCCTCTTCGGCAGCCCCGCTCTGCAACGTGGTGAGGAACGCGAGTTCGAGCACGTCCGGGTTCTTCGGATCTGTGCGCAGCACCGAGCGATAGAACGTCGAGGCCGACGAAACGTCGCGCTCCGCGCGCGCGGTCCGCGCGGCGAGAAAACTTCCCGACGGAGACGAAATGTGGAACTCGGGGAAGCGCTGAAACTGCGCCTGCGCGCCGCCCGGCGCCATGGCGAACAGAAGCGCAACCGCGCCGATATGAAGTGAAGTCCGCGAAACACTGCGAGGCTTCTGCAACGCCTCTCTCCTGTAACTACCAAGGAAATGCGCCCGAAGCGGGCCGATTTCGCCGCACCATGCCCCCGATTCATGGCCATCGCAAGGACGCGGTAGGCGGCATTTCCCGGCAGAATCGACCGGCTTGGCGTCTCTGCTATACCCCTGAACCGCAGCCTTGGATGCACCGACGACGATGGCGACTACGATCGCTCCCGCAAAGATCAACCTGTTTCTGCATGTGGGTTCCCCGCGTGCGGACGGCTATCACCCGATCGAGAGTCTGGTCGTCTTTGCGGACGCCGGGGACGAACTGCAATTCGTACCGGGCGGAGACCCATACGCGATCCGTGTCGACGGACCCTTTGCGAAAGCGGCGGGAGAACCCGAACACAATCTCGTGCTTAGGGCTGCGCAAGCGCTGAAGCGGAAGATGCCGGCGGCATGCGGCGGCACCTTTCTGCTCACGAAGAATCTTCCCGCAGGCGCCGGCCTCGGCGGCGGTTCTTCGGACGCGGCAGCAGCGCTGCGGTTGATCGCACATGAAAGCGATGTCGCGCCCGACGACCGCCTGCTGCGTGAGGCAGCGCGGGAAACCGGCGCCGATGTCGAAGTCTGCCTCGAAGGCAAGGCACGGCTCGTTTCGGGAATCGGCGACGTGCTTTCCGAGCCCGTCACAATTCCGGCGCTGCATGCGGTTCTGGTATGGCCCGGTTCGGAGGCATCGACGCCTGCCGTCTATCGCGCATTCGATACGGCGGAGATCAGACACTCGACCTCCTTCGGCATCCGTCCAGGCGATATTCCGCGCGAGCGCGGCGCGTTCCTCGCGTTTCTCACGAGACAGAACAACGACCTCACGCGTGCGGCCTGGCGCGTGACGCCGCACATCGCGGAAGCGGACGCAACCTTGCGCGCGGTCGATCACGCAAAACTTGTGCGCATGAGCGGCTCAGGCTCGGCCGTATTCGCGATCTATGAAACCGAAGCGAACGCGCTGGCCGAAGCGGAAGCGATCCGTGCGAAATACCCGGACTGGTGGGTGAAGGCGACGACTTTGAGATAACTTACCATGCGTCATGGCCGGGCTTGTCGCCGGCATGACGAATAGTGAAATCAGTGCGCGCGAGCCACGCAGAAATCGACGACGTCCGAGAGCGCCTGCTTGCCGTCCGACTGCGGAAAAATGGCAAGCGCGTCTTTTGCGATCGCGCCGTAATGGCGCGCGCGCTCGACGGTGTCTTCGAGCGAACGGTGCTTCTTCAAAAGTTCGATCGCGTGCTCAAGATCGCCGTCCGCGATCTCGCCGGATTGGATGCATTTCTTCCAGAACGCGCGTTCGCTTTCGGTTCCGCGGCGGAAGGCGAGAATCACGGGCAGCGTGATCTTGCCTTCGCGGAAATCGTCGCCGACGTTCTTGCCGATCTTGGCACGGCTGCCGCCGTAATCGAGCGCGTCGTCGACGAGCTGGAAGGCGATGCCGAGATTGTTGCCGAACGAGCAGCAGGCCTCCTGCTCTGCCTTCGGCCGCTCCGCGATCACCGGGCCGACTTCGCAAGCCGCCGCAAACAGCTCGGCCGTTTTCGCGCGGATCACGGCAAGATAGGCATCCTCGGTGGTGTCGAGGTTCTTCGCGGCGGCTAGCTGCATGACCTCGCCTTCGGCGATCACCGCGGCTGCGGTCGAAAGAATTTCCAGCGCGCGAAGATTGCCGACTTCGACCATCATGCGGAAGGCCTGACCGAGCAGGAAGTCGCCAACCAGCACGCTCGCCTCGTTGCCCCAGACCATGCGCGCCGACGGTTTGCCGCGGCGAAGCTCGCTTTCATCGACGACGTCATCGTGCAGAAGCGTCGCGGTGTGCATGAACTCGACGGAGGCCGCGAGATTGATATGGCCGGTACCGCGATAGCCGGAGAGCGCGGCGGTGGCCAAGGTCAGCATCGGCCGCAGGCGCTTGCCGCCCGAAGAGATCAGGTGGTTCGCGACCTCGGGGATCATGGTCACTTCCGAGCCGGTGCGACTCAGAATCAGTTCGTTGACCTTGGCGAGATCGGAACGAACGAGGCTGCTCAGGCGTTCGATGGAAGGCTCTGGCGCCTCAAAGGGCAGAACGACGGCCACGCGATTAACACTCCATTTGCCGCAGCTTATGAGCGCCTCCGGAGACCCGCAACCTGCCATGCCGCCGCCGCTTTCCATGACCAAGCGCTTGCGGCATAGATAGAGGCGCCGCCGGGCGCCCGTTTTTTTGGAGATATCGATGCTCACCCGGACTGCCGCCAGGCCCAATGCGAAGTCCAAAGGCACGCCCCGCGTCCGTCTGCCGCAAGGCCTGAAGATCGCGGTGATCGTGCCCTGCTACAACGAGGAGGCGGCGATCGGTACGGTCGTGAAGCAGTTCCGCGCGGCGCTGCCCGGCGCGGACATCTATGTATACGACAACAACTCGAAGGACGGCACGATTGCCGCCGCGAAGAAGGCCGGCGCGATCGTCGGCACCGAGACGCGGCAGGGCAAGGGTCATGTCGTGCGACGCATGTTCGGCGACATCGACGCCGACGTCTATGTGATGATCGACGGCGATGCGACCTATCACGCGCCGAGCGCGCCGAGAATGGTGGCGACCTTGGTCGGGGAAAAGCTCGACATGCTGGTCGGCGCCCGCGTCGACCAGGAAAAGGCGGCCTATCGTCCGGGTCACCGTTTCGGCAACCGGATTCTCACCGGCTTCGTGAAGCGCATTTTCGGCAAGAGCTTCAACGACATTCTTTCCGGCTATCGCGTATTCTCGCGCCGTTTCGTGAAATCCTTTCCGGCGCTCTCGACCGGCTTCGAGATCGAAACCGAACTCACCGTGCATTCGCTCGAACTCGATATGCCGGTCGCGGAAATCGAGACGCCTTATTATGCCCGCCCCGAAGGTTCGACCTCCAAGCTGAACACCTGGCGCGACGGCATCCGGATTTTGTGGACCATCGGCAAGCTGTTCCGCACCGAGCGTCCGATGCAGTTCTTCTCGATCATCTCGTTCTTCTTCTTCGTAATGTCGGTGGCGATTTCAATTCCGGTGTTCCGCACTTTCTTCGAGACCGGCCTCGTGCCGCGGCTGCCGACGGCAATTCTGGCGACCGCTTTGATGCTGCTTTCGTTCCTGTCGCTGATGTCCGGCCTGATCCTCGACACGGTCACGCGCGGGCGGCGCGAATTGAAGCGGCTCACCTATCTTTCCTATCCCGCGCCGGGCAATCCGCGCTGATCTATGCATGAGCTCGTCCGCACCAATGACGCCGTTCTGATCTCCGCGATCGAAGCGCTGCTCACATCCGCGGACATCCCCTGTTTCGTCGCCGACCAGAACATGAGCGTGATGGAAGGCTCGCTCGGATTCCTGCCGCGGCGCTTGCTCGTCTCCGAAGACGATTCGGGGCGCGCGACACTGCTTTTGAAGGAAGCCGGCTACGGCTACGCGCTGAAATCGGACTGAAATGGAAACGACCGAAGACGCGATCCTCGGCGGGCGGCTGAAGCTCTTGCAGCCGAAACGCGGCCATCGCGCCGGTCATGACGCGATCCTGCTTGCGGCCGCCGCCCCGAAATCCGATCTCGCGCTCGATCTCGGCGCCGGCGCGGGCACCGCGGGCCTCGCACTGCTCGCGCGCGGCGCTGCAAGAATGGTGACGATGGTCGAGATCGACCCGGCGCTCTCGAAACTGTCCTTGCAGAATGCGACCCGCAACGGTCTCGACAATGCGGTACGGATTCTGTGCGGCGACATCGACGGGGACGATCTTCCGCTGCAAACGGACGCTTACGATCTCGCGATCATGAATCCGCCGTTCAACGACAGCATGACTTTGCGGCCATCGCCCGACGCCGCGCGTGCGCGGGCGCATGTTGCGCGTCCGGATACCGCCGAACGCTGGATTGCGCGCACGTCGCGTCACCTGAAAACCGGCGGCTGCTTAACGATCATTCACCGGCCGGAGGCGACATTACCAATCCTTAAGTCGCTGGAGGGACGCTTCGGTGCTATCGAAATGCTGCCGGTATTCCCAAAACCGGAGTCGGCCGCGATCCGTTTGATCGTGCGAGCCATCAAAGGGCGAAAGACACCGACGCAGATGCTTCCCGGCATCACACTCAACGACAGCGAAGGAAAGCCGACCGCGGCCGCAGAACGAATTCTGCGCGGCGGCGCTTCGATTTTCGGAGACTGAAGAGAATGGCCCGTAGCGAAGGAAACGGATTCTTCTCCCGCCTCTTCCGCAGGCGGCCGGTCGTACCGGTCGTGCGCCTCGCCGGCGCGATCGGCATGCAGGTGCCGCTGATGTCCTCGATGTCGCTCGCTTCGGTGTCAAAACAACTCGACAAGGCCTTCTCCTACAGAAAGGCGGCGGCGATCGCGCTGGTCGTGAACTCGCCCGGCGGCGCGCCGGTGCAATCGCATCTCATTTATCGACGCATCCGGCAGCTTGCCGAGAAGAACAAAAAGAAGGTGATCGTGTTCGTCGAGGACGTCGCCGCGAGCGGCGGCTACATGATCGCCTGCGCGGGGGACGAGATCATCGCCGACAACTATTCCATTGTCGGCTCGATCGGCGTCGTCTCCGCGAGCTTCGGTTTCGAGAAGATGCTGAAGAAACTCGGCATCGAGCGGCGGGTCTATACCGCAGGCGACAACAAGCGGCAGCTCGACGCATTCCTGCCCGCAAAGCCTGAGGACATCCGCCGCCTGAAATCGCTCCAGCAGAACATCCACGCCGACTTCATCGCTCTCGTGAAGAGGAGCCGCGGCAAGCGCCTCAAGGGCGCCGACAAGACGCTGTTCAACGGCGAATACTGGCTTGCCGAACAGGCCATCAAGTACGGCCTCGTCGACGGTATCGGCGACCTGCGCGGCACGCTGCAGGCGCGCTTCGGCAAGCATGTGCTGACGCCGCTGATTGCGCCGCCGAGCGGATTCTTCTCCCGTCGCATTCCCGGCATGTCCGGCGCTATACTGCCGGAGGAATGGGCGAAGACGGCGCTCGGTGCGCTCGAAGAGCGCGCGCTCTGGGGCCGCTACGGATTGTAGGTTCACGCGAGGAAATCGGCATGCCTCCCCTGGTTGTCTGGCTGATTGGTGCGGCGGGAGCGGTAATCGGCGCCAAGCTCTGGTCCATGGCCGAAAAGAAAGCCAACGAAGATATCGAGCGCGTACGCAAGGCCGAGGAAGGCGAGGTGCGGCAGCTCGAGCGCGATCCCGTCACCGGCACCTATCGCCCGCGAAAGTCCTGATGCGTCATGCTGCAGAAGGCTGAACCCAAAGGAATCACAGAGCGCTTTTCGCAACTGAAGGAAAGGCGCTGGCTCGCGTCGATCGCGCTCATCGGCGCGCTGGCCGCGTTGGCCGGGTGGTATTTTCTCAGCGGCAGCGGGAGCGAGGCCGCGAACTTCCGCACGCAGCCCGTGATCAAGGGCGACCTCGAAAAGACCGTGACCGCGCTCGCACAAATCCGTCCGAAGACCTTCGTCGATGTCGGCACCCAGGTTTCGGGCCAGTTGCGCAGGGTCGAGGTCGAGATCGGCGATACCGTGAAGAAAGGCCAGCTGATCGCGCAGATCGACCCCACGGTTTATCAGACGCGCGTGCTCGCCGGCCGCGCCAAGATCGAAAATCTCAAAGCGCAGCTCGAGCAGGCGCGCGCGCAACTGGTGCTCGACCAGGCCCGCGAAGAACGGGCCCGGCAACTCTATTCGACGAATGCGACCAGCAAGGACGCCTTCGAGCTTGCGACCGCAAATCTGAAGATCAACCAGGCGAAGATCGGATCCTTCGAGGCGCAGATCAAGGAGATGGAGGCGACGCTTGCCGGCGACGAGGCCAATCTCAGCTACACGAAAATCCACGCGCCGCAGGACGGCGTCATCGTCGACCAGATCGCCTTCGAAGGACAGACGCTGAACGCGAACCAGACCGCGCCGATCATCGCGCGCATCGCCGATCTCGATGTGATGACGGTTTGGGCGCAGGTCGCGGAAGCCGATGTGCCGCGTGTGACGGCCGGCATGCCGGTCTATTTCACGACGCTGGGCATGCCAGACAAGCGCTACGCGGCGACGGTGCGCCAGGTGCTTCCTACCCCTCAGACAATCAACGACGTCATTCTCTATAACGTGCTGATCGACGTTCCGAACAAGGAACGCGAGCTGATGACGAACATGACCGCGCAGGTCTTCTTCGTGCTCGGCTCGGTGAAGGACGCACTCCTGGTGCCGGTGGCGGCACTGCGGCCCTCGCCGCGCGAGAAAGGCACCTTCTACGTCCGCGTGCTCGAGAACGGAGCGGTGAAACTGAAGCGCGTCGGCGTGGGCCTGCAGGACCGCAACCTCGCAGAGATAAAGAGCGGTCTTGCCGAAGGCGATCAGGTCATTGTCGGCCAGATCGCGCGCACGGAGCAGAAGCAGAAGAGCTTCGGGTTTTCGAAGTTCGCGCGATGAGCGCCGCGCAGTACGAAAAACGCGCTTCACAGGCGGCACGCGCCGTAGCAATGCAATCGCCCCTGATCGAAATCGACGGCGTCACCAAGCATTATCAGCAGGGCGCGACTACCGTGCGGGCGCTCGACGGCGTTTCGCTCACTATCGAGGCCGGGGAGTTCGTCGCGATCGTGGGCCAGTCGGGCTCAGGCAAGTCGACGCTGATGAACATCATCGGCTGCCTCGACCGGCCGACCGGCGGCAGCTATCGCGTCGCCGGCATCGACGTCGCAACGCTCGATACCGACGAACTCGCGGCGCTGCGATGCCGCACGTTCGGATTCGTTTTCCAGCGCTTCAACCTACTTCCGGAAATCACCGCCTCCGAAAACGTGCAAATTCCGGCGGCCTATGCGGGACGTCCCAAGCACGAGCGCGCAAGCCGCGCACAAGCCCTGCTCACCCGTCTCGGTCTCGGCGACCGCGCGCTTCATCGCCCGACCGAGCTTTCCGGCGGACAACAGCAGCGAGTTTCCATCGCGCGGGCGCTGATGAACGAAGCGCCCGTGATCCTCGCCGACGAGCCGACCGGAGCGCTCGACACGCGATCGGGCGTGGATGTGCTCGGACTGCTCAAGGAGTTGCACACGGAAGGCCGCACCGTGATTGTGATTACGCACAATCCGGAGATCGCCGCGCATTGCGACCGCACCATTCATATCGCGGACGGAAAGATTATTTCCGACCAGCGCAGGGCCAAAGCGTCTCCGGGCGCGCGTACCGAATTCGAGCTTAATCTTTCGGCCCGAAACCGTTGGCTGCCCGATCTCGTGGAAGCCGCGAAGATGGCGCTGAAATCGATGCGGGTGAACCTGTTCCGCACCGCGCTGACCCTCCTTGGCGTCGTGATCGGTGTCGCAGCGGTCGTTGCCATGCTCGCCATCGGCGACGGCTCGCGCCAGCAGGTACTCGAGCGCATTTCTTCGATGGGTACAAACCTGCTCGTGGTCCGCCCCGGCGCGGCACGCGTGCGCGGCTCGGGCGACATCGCGACGCTGATCGAGGAAGACGCTCAGGCGATCGACGAACTGCCCGCGGTCGCCGCCGTCTCGCCGGAACGTGCAACCCGCGCGACCGTGCGCTTCGGCGGCAACGATTACCAGACGCTGATCATGGGTGTTTGGCCCGGCTATGTGCAGGCGCGCGACTGGGCGCTCGCGGAGGGCAGCTTCATCTCCGAGGACGACGTGAAAGGCTACGCGCCTGTCGTGGTACTCGGGCGGACCGTCGCGCGGACCCTGTTCGGCGAGGACATCAACCCGGTCGGCAAGTACATGCTGATCCGCAACGTGCCGTTCGAAATCGTCGGCGTGCTCTCGGAGCGCGGAGCGACGCCCTGGGGTACCGATCAGGACGACATCGTGCTGATGCCGCTCTCCACCGGCTACATGCGCATTTTCGGCCGGCGCTATCTGCAGTCGATTACCGTGCTGGTCGGCGACGCTGCGGAAATCAAGGAAACGGAAACCGCGATCGAAAAGCTGCTGACCGAGCGCCACCGCGGCGTAGTGGATTTCCAGATCAGAAACACGTCATCCATTCTGGAAACCGCGCTCGCGACGCAGGACACGCTCACGATCCTGCTCGCTTCCGTCGCCGCGATTTCGCTCTTGGTCGGCGGCATCGGGGTCATGAACATCATGCTGGTTTCCGTGACCGAGCGGACGCGCGAAATCGGCGTGCGCATGGCGACCGGCGCGCGCATGAGCAACATTCTCCTGCAATTCAACACCGAGGCGCTCGTCGTGTGCGGTATCGGCGGGCTTGTAGGGGTCGCGCTCGGCATCGCGGTCGCGCTGATCGTGCAGAGTTTCGGGGTCGCGATCCTGCTCTCGCCGCTGCCCGCAATCCTTGCATTCTCCTGTGCGTTCCTGACCGGCCTGCTGTTCGGCTATCTGCCTGCCCGCAAAGCCGCGCAGATGGACCCGGTGGTGGCACTGTCTTACGAGTAGCTTGCTTTCGCTGGGCCGCCTCCCTAGGGTCGCGCCGATTTTCGAGACCGGCCGCAAAATGCCCGACAAGACCGATCCGCTTTCGCCCACCCGCTCCTTTCAGGGGCTGATCCTCGCGCTCCAGAACTTTTGGGCGAAACAAGGCTGCGTGATCCTGCAGCCCTATGACATGGAGATGGGTGCTGGCACGTTTCATCCGGCGACGACCTTGCGCGCACTCGGACCGAAGCCGTGGAACGTCGCCTATGTGCAACCCTCGCGCCGCCCGAAAGACGGGCGCTACGGCGAGAACCCCAACCGGCTCCAGCATTATTACCAGTATCAGGTGATCCTGAAGCCTTCGCCGCCCGACCTGCAGGACCTCTATCTGCAATCCTTAGACGCGATCGGCATCGACGCGAAGGTGCATGACATCCGCTTCGCCGAAGACGACTGGGAGAGCCCGACGCTCGGCGCGTGGGGCCTCGGCTGGGAATGTTGGTGCGACGGCATGGAAGTTTCGCAGTTCACCTACTTCCAGCAGGTCGCGGGCTTTGAATGTGCGCCGGTCTCGGGCGAACTGACTTACGGCCTCGAGCGGCTTGCGATGTATGTGCAGGGCGTCGAGAACGTCTACGACCTCAACTTCAACGGGCTGGAGGGCGACAAGCGCGTCACCTATGGCGACGTATTTCTTCAGGCCGAGCAGGAATATTCGCGCCATAACTTCGAATATGCCGACACCGAGATGCTGTTCCAGCAGTTCAAGATGGCGGAGAATGCCTGCCGCAAATATCTCGCCGACGGCGACCGCGGCGAAGAGCATCTGATGGCGCTTCCGGCCTACGACCAGTGCATCAAGGCGAGCCATGTTTTCAATCTGCTCGACTCGCGCGGCGTGATCTCGGTCACCGAGCGGCAGAGCTATATCCTGCGCGTGCGCGAGCTTGCGAAAGCCTGCGGTGCGGCGTGGCTGAAAACCGAAGGAGGACGCTAGATGAGCGCACCGAAGACTCTCCTCCAGATGGCCGGGGCGCCACTCGATCCCGGGAAGTTTTCCGAAAGCGCGGTCGTCGTCATCGATGCACAGAACGAATATGTGACCGGCAAGCTGCCGCTCGTGAATATCAAACCTGCGCTCGACAACATCTCCATTCTTCTGAAGGCCGCGCGCGCGGCGGGTGCGCCTGTCATTCATATCCAGCATAAGGGCCGCGCGGGAGGCCTGTTCGATCCCGGCGCAGATGCCTTCAAGCTCGCGCCGCAGGCGGCAAGCGAAGCCGGCGAAGCGATCGTCGAAAAGCCGCTGCCGAATGCATTTGCGCAAACGAACTTGCAGGAGTTGCTCGCGAAGACCGGAAGGAAGTCGCTGATCGTCGCGGGCTTCCAGACGCATATGTGCGTTTCCTCCACCGTGCGCGCGGCGCTCGATCTCGGCTATCGCACGACTGTTGTGGCGGACGCCGCCGCGACCCGCGACCTGCCCGACCCGACCGGCGGGCCCGCGCTTTCGGCGGCCGAACTGCACCGCGCTGCCCTCGCCGGGCTTGCGGATCGCTTTGCGATCGTTGCGAACCTTGCCGATCTGAAGGCATAGCCGGCGCGGGCTGCGCCAGGGACAATCGTCGATGAGTTCGGTTTCCACCGGCGAATATTCCGCAGCGGCCGGCAAGGCCGGCGCAAACCGCATCGCGCATATCGACGGGCTGCGCGCGATCGCGGTGCTCGCGGTCGTCGCCTTTCACGCGAACGTGCCGTTCGTCACCGGCGGCTTCGTCGGAGTCGACGTGTTCTTCGTGATTTCCGGCTATCTCATCATCAACCACATCGTACAGGAACACGCGGCCGGCAAATTCACCTTCGCGCAATTCTATGCACGCCGCGCGATCCGGCTGTTTCCGCCGCTCTTCGTCACCATCGCGGTCACCACGATTGCCGCCGCGATCATTCTGGTCTCCCCGCACGAGTGGCAGTGGTTTGCGGTATCGGCGGTTACGGCGTCGCTGTTTGCCTCCAACTTCTATTTTCTAAGCAAACAGGGCTATTTCGATATCGACGCCTACGAGAAACCGCTTCTGCACACCTGGTCGCTGTCGGTCGAGGAACAGTTCTATCTCGTCGTGCCGCTCCTGCTCGCCGGATGCTTCGCCTTCGCGAAATGGAGGGGACTGAATGTCTACCGTACGCTCGCGGTCGCGGCTGTGGTCGTATTCATCGTCAGCCTGATCGGCTGCATTCTGCAGACGCCGGTGCGCGGCAGAAACTACGCATTCTACATGATGCACTGGCGGGCATGGGAATTCGCGGCCGGAGGCGCGATCGGATTCCTGCAAGCCGGGCTTCTGCGCAACGTGAGCCGGCCGCAGGCAACCGCAATGGCGCTCGCAGGTCTTACGATGATCGCAGCCTCCCTTGTGCTGATCGACGAGAGCGCGAGGTTTCCGGGCTGGATCGCGGCGATCCCGGTACTCGGTACCGTGCTCGTGATCGCGGCGGGATTTGCCGATCCGGATGCCGCGCCCGTTCGTCTGATCTCCGCGAAGACGGTGACCTTCGTCGGTCTCGTCTCTTACAGCTGGTATCTGTGGCACTGGCCGATGATCTCGCTTGCGCGGATCGCGCAGTACGGCGATCCGTCGCTCTCGCGCGATCTTTTGATGGCGGCGCTTTCTTTTTTCCTTGCCGTTGCCACTTACTACGCCGTCGAAATCCCGACACGCCGCTTTCGCGAGCGGCTGAATCTTGCGCAAGCTGGCCGCGCGATCGTCGTCAAGGGAGTGGCCGCGTCGCTGGCGCTGGCCGCCTTCACCGGTGCCGTCGGCGGCTTAGCCTATTGGCAGGTGACGCGCGATCCGCTGGTGAGCACGCCGGCGGAGAAATTCATCGCCGCGGCGGCGTGCCCCGCTGCGATCTGCAAGGACGCCAAGGGACAGCGCGGCCTGCTGATCGGCGACTCGCATTCGGATCGTCTCGAGGAAGTGCTGATCCGCGAGACTCGGCAGAATGGCGCAAGACTCTCCCGCCGTGCCGGCGACAAGGCCGACTTCGCCGTTCTTCACTACCGCTGGAATTCCGCCTCCTGGAAATATTCGACGCTGGAAGCGCGCGTGCAGCAGCTTCTGCAAAGAGGCGTAAAACGCATTCTGCTGGTCGGCCCGGTGCCTGAGTTTCACTACAAGGCTGGCAACTGCATCTACCGCGCGCAGCGCTACGGCGAGGACTGGGACCGATGCGCCATGCCCCGCAAACAGCTGGAAGAGCATCGGCTTCCGGCAATCACCGAATTGCGGCGGGTCGCAGCGAAGTATCCGGAGGTCCGTCTGGTCGATCCCTTCCCGTTGTTCTGTTCGGAGAGCATGTGCCGGCCATACGAGAACGGCGTGCTGCTTTACCGGGATGCGGATCACCTGTCGGTGCCCTATGGCGCCGAATGGCTTTACCATCACTTCAAGGAAGCGTTCTGGTGGACGCTCAGCGGCAATGCCGTCGCGGCCGCCACGCGAAACAACTAGCCGAAACCAGACTACGAGGTTCAGCGCAGGCGTCCCGGTTGCCGCTCCTGCTCGCCGGAGGCTTGTAATCGTTCTTCTCTGTCTCTCAAGCTCCGCGTGACAAGGGGAGGCAGTCTTGATAGGCACGCGCGGAAACCAGCAAGCGCACAGCATATGCCCGACCTCCTGCTCGAACTTTTCTCCGAGGAAATCCCTGCGCGAATGCAGCGACAGGCCTCGGAGAACCTCAAAAGGCTCGTCACCGATGCGCTGGTGGACAGCGGGCTGGTCTATGAGGGCGCGAAGGCCTTTGTCACACCGCGCCGGCTTGCGCTGTCGATCCACGGCCTGCCTGCGAAGCAGCCGGACCTGAAGGAAGAAAAGAAGGGTCCGCGTGTCGGCGCACCGGACGGCGCAATTCAAGGCTTCCTGAAAGCCGCGGGCCTGAAGTCGATCGCGGACGCGAAAATCCAGAACGACAAGAAGGGCGACTTCTATATCGCCATCACCGAAAAGAAGGGCAAAGCCACGCAGGAGGTGATCGCGGAACTGATACCGCAGATCGTGCGCGCCTTTCCCTGGCCGAAGTCGATGCGTTGGGGCTCGGGAAACCTTGTCTGGGTACGGCCGCTGCATTCGATCATCTGCACTTTCGGGCCAGAAACCGAAGAACCGGAGGTCGTGCGCTTCGAGATCGACGGCGTGAGGTCAGGCAACACCACGCTCGGACACCGCGTGATGTCGTCCGGCGAAATCACGGTTAGGCGGCTTGAGGACTACGCGAAGAAGCTGGAGGCGGCGCGCGTCGTGCTCGACGCCGACCGCCGCAAGGAAATCATCCTCGCCGACGCCAGAAACGTCGCGCTCGCGCAAGGGCTCGAACTCGTCGAGGACGAGGCGTTGCTCGAAGAAGTCGCCGGCCTGGTCGAGTGGCCGGTCGTGCTCATGGGCGAATTCGATGCCGCGTTTCTCGACATTCCGTCGGAAGTGATCCGCGCCACGATCCGCATCAACCAGAAATGCTTCGTGCTGCGCGACCCGAAAACCGGCAGGCTCGCGAACAGGTTCATTCTCGTCTCCAATCTGGAGGCGGCCGACGGCGGCGAAGCGATCAAGGCGGGGAACGCCCGCGTGATCCGTGCGCGGCTCTCGGACGCCAAATTCTTCTGGGACACCGACCGCAAGACCAGGCTCGAGGCGCGGCTGCCGAAATTCGAGCAGATCACGTTTCACGAGAAGCTCGGGACGCAGGCCGCGCGCATCGAGCGCATCGCGCGCCTTGCCAAAGAGCTTGCGCCTGTCGTGATGGCCGATCCGGCGAAGGCGGAAAAGGCCGCTCGGCTTGCAAAGGCAGACCTGCTCACCGAAGTCGTCGGCGAATTTCCCGAGGTGCAGGGCCTGATGGGCAAGTACTACGCGGCTGCCGAAGGCATCGACGCCGAGATCGCGGCTGCCTGCGAGGATCACTACAAGCCGCAGGGTCCAAACGACCGTGTGCCGAATGCGCCCGTTTCCGTCGCGGTCGCGCTCGCGGACAAGATCGACACGCTCGCGGGCTTCTGGGCAATCGACGAAAAGCCCACGGGCTCGAAAGATCCTTACGCGCTGCGCCGCGCGGCGCTCGGCGTGATCCGCATCGTTCTCGACAATAAGGTGAGGTTGCCGCTGCTTTCCGGCGCATTCCGGAAAGCGCTCGCGGCATTGCCGAAAATGCCAGACCAGAAAAAAGTTAAAGACGCGCCTAGCATCTCCCCGGAAGAAGACCTACTCGGGTTCTTCGGCGACCGCCTGAAGGTTTATCTTCGCGATGCCGGCGCGCGGCACGATCTCGTGGACGCCGTATTCGCGCTGGAAGGACAAGACGATCTCGTGCTGATCGTCTGGCGCGTCGAGGCGCTCGGAAAACTCCTCGATACCGAGGACGGCAAGAACTTGCTCGCGGGCTACAAGCGCGCGGCAAACATTCTCTCGATCGAGGAGAAGAAGGACAAGAAACCGTACTCTGGCGAGCCGGACGCCGCGAAGCTGACGGCGCCGGAAGAAAAGGCACTCGCTGCCGCAATCAAGACCGCGGAGAACGAAATTGCCGCCGCGCTGAAGAACGAAGATTTCGAGGCTGCGATGCGCGCGATGGCAAAACTGCGCGCACCGGTCGATGCCTTCTTCGACAAGGTGATCGTAAACGCCGAGGACAAAGCGGTGCGCGAGAACCGCTTGAAGTTGCTCAACCGCATCCGCGAAGCGACCCGGCAGGTCGCGGATTTTTCGCGGATCGATGGATAGATTATTTCCTTCTCCCCGCATGCGGGTAGAAGGTGGCGAGCATCGTCAGATGCGAGCCGGATGAGGGGCCTAGCACAGCCCCTCACCCGATCGCTCGTTACACTCGCGATCACCCTCTCCCCGTAAACGGGGAGAGGGTTATTGCACTGAAACTTCCCGGCCCGTCGCGCGTTATCTCCGGCCGCCCGCCCCTCGGGCGCCGTTCCGGAGGCTTTCAATGACCGTCAACCTGATTCAGCTGCAGCCGATCATCGCGCTCATCGCCGGCATTCTGATTTTGATCGTGCCGCGGCTTTTGAACTTCATCGTCGCGATCTATCTCATCATCATCGGCATCACCGGCCTGCTGCGGTAGCCGGAATAGACAACGGGCGGCCATGCGGCCGCCCGTTTCGTCTGAAAACAAATTCCGGCTCACATACCTTTCATGGTCACGCCGGCCACCAGCACGAGATAGCCGACGATCGCGACCCAGAATTGATACTGCGAAACATAAGGTATCGGCGTGAAGCGGCTGATCACCGCAAGCGCGACCAGAAGCAGCGAAATGAGAAAGATGATCTTGGTCGGTGCGTTGAGTTTCATCGTATGCCCCTCAGAAAACGCGCCCCGTTCAGGCGCTAATGCGAATCCTGACGCGATTCCGATGGCGGCGCCATATCGCGGCTGTGCATTGCAAGCGTGACTGTTGCAGCGCATCGCGCGAGCGGCTAAGCCTTCCGCCTCGCGAAACAGCTTCCGGTAGTTCCGCATGACGAAATGGGTTTACAGCTTCGGTGACGGCAAGGCCGAGGGCAAGAGCGGAATGAAGGAGTTACTCGGCGGTAAAGGCGCGAACCTCGCCGAGATGTCGAACCTCGGCCTGCCCGTGCCGCCCGGCTTTACGATCACGACCGCAGCCTGCGTGCACTACTACTCCAACAAGAACACCTATCCCGATGGCCTCGCGCGCGAAGTCGAAGCCGCGCTCGCAGGCGTCGAAAAAATCACCGGGCGCAAATTCGGCAGCGACAGCGATCCGCTGCTTGTCTCGGTGCGCTCCGGCGCGCGCGCCTCGATGCCGGGCATGATGGATACGGTGCTCAATCTCGGCCTCAACGACAAGACCGCGGAAGCGCTCGCGAAATCGGCGAACGACAAACGCTTCGCCTACGACTCCTACCGCCGCTTTATCCAGATGTATTCGAATGTGGTGCTCGGGGTCGATCACCACAACTTCGAAGATATTCTCGAAGACTGCAAGGATCAGAAAGGATACGTGCTGGACACGGATCTCTCCGCGGAAGACTGGTCCGAGGTGATCAAGCGCTACAAGGCGCGCGTAGAGGAAGAATACGGCAAGCCGTTTCCGCAGGACCCGCACGAACAGCTCTGGGGTGCGATCGGCGCGGTGTTCGGTTCCTGGATGAATGCGCGTGCCGTCACCTACCGCCGCCTGCATGGAATCCCCGAGTCCTGGGGCACCGCCGTGAACGTACAGGCCATGGTGTTCGGCAATATGGGCGAAGACAGCGCGACAGGCGTCGCGTTCACGCGTAATCCGTCGACCGGCAAGAAAGAGATTTACGGCGAATTTCTCGTGAACGCACAAGGCGAAGACGTCGTCGCTGGCATCCGCACGCCGCAAAACCTTACGAAAGCCGCGCGTCAGGAAGCGCGCTCCGACACGCCTTCGCTCGAAGAAGTGATGCCCGCGACCTTCGCACAGCTCACCGACATCTTCGCAAAGCTCGAACGGCACTATGCCGATATGCAGGACATCGAGTTCACGGTCGAGAAATCGAAGCTCTGGATGCTGCAGACGCGCTCCGGCAAGCGCACCGCCAAAGCCTCGCTTCGGATCGCGGTCGAGATGGCGAACGAAGGCGTGATTACGAAAGAACAGGCGATCAACCGCATCGAAGCCGGCGCGCTCGACCAGCTGCTGCATCCCACCATCGACCCGAAGGCGGAGCGCAAGATCGTGGCGACCGGCCTTCCCGCCTCGCCGGGTGCGGCTTCCGGCGAAATCGTGTTTTCCGCCGATGAGGCGGAAGCGGCGAAAGGCGCGGGCCGGAAAGTCATTCTCGTGCGCGTCGAAACCTCGCCCGAGGACATTCACGGCATGCACGCGGCGGAAGGGATTCTCACCACGCGCGGCGGCATGACCTCGCACGCAGCCGTAGTTGCACGCGGCATGGGCAAGCCCTGCGTCTCTGGTGCCGGCTCGATCCGCATCGATTACGAGGGCAAGACCATGAGCGTCGGCCCGGTCACGCTGAAAGCCGGAGACGTCATCACCATCGACGGCGCGCAAGGGCAGGTCTTGCAGGGCCGTGTGCCCATGATCGAGCCGGAACTGACCGGCGAATTCGCAACCCTGATGGAATGGGCCGACAAGGTCCGCAAGCTCGGGGTGCGCGCAAATGCGGATACGCCCGCCGACGCGAAAGCCGCGCGCAACTTCGGCGCAGAGGGGATCGGTCTGTGCCGCACCGAGCACATGTTCTTCGACGACGAACGCATTCTCGCGGTCCGCGAAATGATCCTCGCCGACGACGAGCGGAGCCGCCGCAAGGCGCTCGACAAGCTGTTGCCCGCGCAACGCTCGGACTTCATCGCGCTGTTCGAGACCATGAAGGGCCTGCCGGTCACGATCCGTCTGCTCGATCCGCCGCTGCACGAATTTCTGCCGCACACCGACAAGGACATGGCGGAAGTTGCAGCGGCACTCGGCACCGACGTGAAGAAGCTCGCCGCGCGCAAGGCGGAGCTTTCCGAATTCAACCCGATGCTAGGGTTCCGCGGCTGCCGGCTCGCGATCGCGTTTCCGGAAATCGCGGAGATGCAGGCGCGCGCGATCTTCGAGGCCGCGGTGCATGCGGGCAAGACCACCGGCGCGCCGGTAATGCCGGAGGTCATGGTGCCGCTGATCACGACCAAGGCCGAATTCGACATCGTGAAAGCGCGCATCGACGCCATGGCGGAAGCCGTGATGGCCGAGACGAAGACAAGGATCGAATACCAGGTCGGCACCATGATCGAGTTACCGCGCGCGTGTCTCCGCGCGGAAGAGATCGCGGAGACCGCCGAGTTCTTTTCCTTCGGCACCAACGATCTGACGCAGACCGCGTTCGGCATCTCGCGCGACGACGCCGCGATCTTCCTCGGCACCTATCTCGCCAAGGGCATCATTCCGATCGATCCCTTTGTCTCGATCGACCGGGGCGGTGTAGGCGAACTCGTGAAGATCGGGGTCGAACGCGGACGCAAAACGCGGCCCGGCATCAAGCTCGGCATCTGCGGCGAACACGGCGGCGATCCGGCATCCGTCGCGTTCTGTCACGAGGCGGGGCTTGACTACGTTTCCTGCTCGCCGTTCCGCGTGCCGATCGCACGGCTCGCCGCGGCGCAAGCCGCGCTCGGCAAAGATCTCGTGAGCGAGGCGTAACGGGAGACGATGGGCGTTCCCTCGCTCAGGGAGTTGCGCGAAGGCGGCAAGGCCGCGCTCGCCCGCGCGCTCGCCGCGATCGAAACCGAAGCGAACTCTCCTTCCCTGGCCGCTCTGCTCGACGAAGCCTGCGCCAGCCCGAAGGGACACATCCTCGGGCTGACCGGAACGCCGGGCGTGGGCAAATCGACCCTCATCAACGCACTGATCGCGCGGGCACGGACGGCGAACAAATCGATAGCGGTGATCGCGGTCGACCCGTCGTCCAAGGCGACCGGCGGGGCGCTCTTGGGCGACCGCGCCCGCATGACGACGAACCCCGACGACAAGGGCGTCTTCGTGCGCTCGATGGCCGCCCGCGACCGGCTCGGCGGCATCTCCAACGAGACCATTGCCGCGGCTGTGCTGATGCGCGCACTCTACGACCGGGTGATCGTGGAAACGGTCGGCATCGGGCAATCGGAATCCGACATCGCCGGAATCGCCGACACGGTTCTGTTGTGCATACAGCCGGGGGCAGGCGACTCGCTTCAGTTCATGAAGGCCGGCGTGATGGAACTGCCCGACGTCGTCGCCGTCACCAAGGGTGACCTCGGCGCAAGCGCCAGCCGCGCGCGCGCGGATGTCGAAGGCGCACTTGGTCTCTCTGCGCGCGGCGATTGGTCCGCGCCGGTCGTCACGATTTCCGCAACAACCGGC
Organism: Pseudomonadota bacterium; assembly: GCA_041694745.1. Classification (GTDB taxonomy): domain Bacteria; phylum Pseudomonadota; class Alphaproteobacteria; order Rhizobiales; family Xanthobacteraceae. Next base: position 11,073 of record JBGFSD010000058.1, on the reverse strand, counting down.
GAAGGCCTGGACGCGCTCGAGGCGGCGATCGCGAAACACATCGCCTTTCTCGCCGAGAACGGGCGCGGCGCGAAAAAACAGAAAGATCAAGAGGCAGCCTGGGTCGCGGAAGCGATCAAGGCGCGTTTCGGCTCGGAAGGCCTCGAAGCCTCGCGCAGGATGAACGTCGCGGCGGCCGGACCGTTCACCCGCGAAGCCGCGCTCGCGGCGATGCTTCGAAAGCGGCTCAATTCGTTAACCGGCGGGTAACCCTGATCGCGCGATAACTCGCACCTTGTAGCGTAAGCGTTTCGTAGGGTGTCATGCGTAGCCGGCGAGCGCCGCGAAAGCGGCCTTCTCATTTGCGTTTTGCGCTCGCGCCCGCCCTTTTTCTTCTCGGTACAACCCAGGCCGCCTATCAGGATCTCGGCGCACTCTTTGAAAAGGAAGCCAACGCCGCGGAACACGCGCGCGCGCACCTGATGCAGGGGGCGCTTTCCTCGCTCAAGACCGCGACGCTATCGCTGCCGACACACAGCATCTTCGCGCTCCCCGAATCTCCGTTCCGTGCGGTCCCGCGCGTCGACATGGACATCACCGGTTCGCTCCCCGGGGACGACACCCCCAAAACGACCGCCTCGGCTGTGGTCAGGACTAACAAGACCGACCGCATTGCCGCGAACCGGCTGCCGGTCGCCGTCACGAATTACGACATTTCCCTCTCGCTGGAGATGGAGCCGCGTGCCGCGGAAGATCCGGTGACGCCGGAACTGTTCAGTTTCGACGGCGAGCCGCGCGCGGACCGGCCCGGCAGTCTCGCGCATATGCCGACCCGGCTCGCCGACGATCCGACCGCGATCTTCCAGATGAACAGCCTTTTGTTCGATCCCGGCAACGATTCCGCTCCGCCGGGCGCGTTCAAAAACAGGCAGTATGTCGATCCGGGCGTGGTGCCCGACACTTCGCCCAATGCGCCGCTGCATGCGACGCGCAAGCTAACGCCGGCCGAGCGTCTCAAGCTGGACGTCTCCGCGCGTGCCAAGGCGGTAAAGTGTCTTGCCGAAGCGATCTATTTCGAGGCGCGTTCGGAACCGGAGCGCGGCCAGATGGCCGTCGCGCAGGTGGTCGTGAACCGCGCGTTCTCGGGCTACTACCCGAACGACATCTGCGGCGTCGTCTACCAGAACAAGCACCGGCATCTCGCCTGCCAGTTCACCTTCGCCTGCGACGGAATTCCCGACATCGTCTATTCGAAGCCGCACTGGGCGATGGCGGAACGGCTCGCCAACGACGCGCTCGACGGCAAAGGCTATCTCGACGATGTCGGCAAGGCGACGCACTATCACGCCTATTACGTTTCGCCGCGCTGGGCGCGCTCGATGCGGAAGATGGCGCGGATCGGCGCGCATACGTTCTACTACCCGTACGAATGGGAAGTGGACGATACGACCGTTACCGCGCGCAAATAATCAGAGCAGGAACGGATCCACGTTGCCGAGCGCCGTGGTCACGTAGATCAGCCCGAAGACGAGCATCATTCCCACCGCAGCAAGGCCCGCGATCAGCGAAACGTCGACCAGCATGGTGGGAACGGCGTTGATACGGCGCATGGCGAACATCCTGTTTCGGGAACAGGACGCAACGCCCCGCTCCGCCAACGATCTCGCCCGATAACCAGCTCATCCTATTTTGGTTCCCTGGCCAATTCGTCTAGAACAGCGGGATGGCGGTCTATGTGGACGATGCGATCTGGTACTGGCAGGGCATGCGCTGGGCGCATCTCATGGCCGATGAGGAAGCCGAACTTCACCGCTTTGCGGCGGCACTCGGCATTCCGCGCGGCGTCTATCAGGGACCCCCGAAAACAGCGCATCCGCACTACGACATCACGGCATTCGAGCGCAGGCGGGCAATCGCGCGCGGCGCCTTCGCCTGCTCGCGCGAGGAAATCGTGATCGTGCTGCGACGGCTGAGAACGCTTCGCGGAAACTAGCTCCGCCAGGGATTCGGCTTGCCCGAGGCGATCCCCGCTACCGGCGCCGGCGAAGGCTGCCGGTCCCAGGGACCGGGCTGCGGTTCCGGCATACCGTTTTCCTCGCTGCGTGCGCTTTCGGAACTGTCGGGCTCCGGCAGCGCGATCGGGCCGGGATCGCGGCCGCCGGCGGTGCGCACGATGGCCTCCACGCGCTTATCGATGGCGGGATGGGTCGAAAACAGATCCGCGAAGCCGGAATGCGGATTGTCGAAGCACATTTCCATGACCGAGGAAGTCGCGGTCTTCAACTCGCCGCGATTCTCGATCTTGCGGAGCGCCATGATCATGGCGTCGGGATTCTTGGTCAGTTCCACCGCACCGGCGTCGGCGAGATACTCGCGCGAACGCGAGAGCGAAAAGCGGATCACGATGGACAGAATCCACGCGAGCGCGATGATAGCCAGCGCGATCAGGATCGCGATAACCGCGCCGCCCCCGCCCTTGCGGTCACCCGAGGAACTCGACCGCCAGCGCGTGCCGCCCGAGCGCGAGTTGAACAGGATACGGAAGGTCAGCTCGCCGACCAGCGAAATGATGCCCGCCATGACGACCGCGATCACGAGAATCCGCACGTCGCCGTTGCGGATGTGCGTCAGCTCATGCGCGAGCACCGCCTCGATTTCCTGGTCGTTGAGGCGTTCCAGCAGGCCGCGCGTGACTGCGATCGTGTACTGCTTCTCGTTGAGACCCGTCGCATAGGCGTTCAGCGCGGTATCCTCGGTGATCTTGAGCTTTGGCATCGGAATGCCGCGCGAGATGCAGAGGTTCTCAAGCAGATTGTAGAGCTTCGGCTCGTCCTTCCGGGTCACCCCATGCGCGCCGGTCTGGCGGTCGATCATCGCCTGGTGAAAGCGGTAGGCGATCAGCAGCCAGATCAGCGTGCCCACAGTCGCGAAAGGTATCGCGTAGCGAAGGTCGTACCAGGCGTAGAGCAGGATCAGATCGAGCGGGGCGCGATCCATGGTAAAGGCGCGAAAGATCAGCGCGCCGGCGAACGTCAGCAGATAGACGAGGAAGAACAGTCCGGCGATCAGGAAGACCGAGCGGATGCGGTTGGAGCGGATCTGCGTGTAAAGCCCGTAGGCGGCCATCGCCCGCATGTCTCCGGTAGGAAGCGCGGCTCGGCGTACTGGCCGGGCCGCGCCGTGTCGGTGATCGCGATCAGAACTTCACGTTCGGCGCGGTCTCGAGTTGCGGGCGCGCTTCGCCCACGTCGAAGAACTCGCGGTGACGGAAGCCGAGCGCGCCGGCGAAGAGGGCCGCAGGCAGTTGCTCGATCGCGGTGTTGTATTCCTGCACCGCGTTGTTGAAGAAGCGGCGCGCAGCGGCGAGCTTGTTCTCGATGTCGGAAAGCTCGGTCTGCAACTGCTGGAAGTTCGTGTTGGCCTTGAGGTCCGGGTAGGCCTCGGCGAGCGCAAACAGACCGCCCAGCGCCTTGGTCAGCATATTCTCGGCCTGTGCGGCCTGCGCAGGGCCCTTGGCGGCGAGCGCCTGGTTGCGCGCCTGGATCACGGCCTCAAGCGTCGAGCGCTCGTGGCTCGCGTAACCCTTCACGGTCTCGACCAGATTCGGGATCAGATCGTGCCGCTGCTTGAGCTGCACGTCCACGTCGGCATAGGCCTGATTGGCGCGCTGCCGGAGCGCAACAAGCCCGTTATAAACGAAGACTATATAGAGAATGAGCACGCCGACGATGCCGAGCGTGACCAACAATCCGGTAGACATGCGAAACTCCCTCGGGCGAATTGCCTGGAAGCAAGCCTAGCGCAGATTCGAGCAAAAGTGCGAGTGGTGGCCGGTTCAGGCCGCGCGGATTTTCCTGCCGACAGGCGTAGGTGCAAGCCGGATGCAGTTGCGGCCGGCGGCCTTGGCCGCGTAAAGCGCCCGGTCAGCCCGCTCGATCAGCTCCTCGACATCGCGATCCTGAGGACTGATGGCGGCGCAGCCGACCGAGACGGTAACCGACAGGTCCTTGCCGTCGAACAGGATAGTGCTCTCGTCGATGATGAGCCGGATGCGCTCGGCCAGTTCATGCGCTTCATGCTCGTTGACTTCGCGGAGCAGCACGACGAACTCCTCGCCGCCGAAGCGGGCGACCTTGTCGGTCTCGCGCAGGGTCTGGGCGATCAGTTCGCCGATACGGCGGATCACTGCGTCGCCGGCGGCATGTCCATGGTCGTCGTTGACGCGCTTGAAGTGATCGATATCGACGATCAGGGTGGCAATGGTGCGGCCGTAGCGCTGGTAATAGCGCATGGCGTCGGCTGCCGCGGCCATAAAAGCACGGCGATTGAGCAGATTCGTAAGGGGGTCCGTTTCCGCAAGCTTGCGCAGACTCGCAATATCGTTGGCGAAGCGCTTCGCCTCTTCCGCAGCCTTGGCTTCCGCCTCCTGAGTCAACCGCTCGACGAAACCGATTCGCAGGAGTAGCGAACGCAGCGAGGTCGAGAGATGAATCACTTCCGAAGAGCCGCGCAGCCGCGGCAGGGTATTTACGCCGTTCTCGCGACCGATGCGGTCCGCGGCCCGCGTCAGTTCGACGATCGGCCCGGACACCCGTTTCGCGATCACGCCGGCGAGCAGAATGCCAAGAATAGCGACGACGGTACCGATGCCCACAATCGTCCAGAACATCTGCCGGGTTGCGCCGAAGGCAATCTCGCTATTGCGGCGCGCGATCACGCCCCAACCCATGCCAGGAAAGTCGCGGTGGCCGTCCATCAGCGAATAACCCGACAAAACTTCTCCCTTAGGCCCGCGATCCACGAAAACATCGTGAACGGCGCGGCGAAGGCCTGCGATTTGCGCGGAAGGGTAGCGAGTGCGGAATTCCCTGGAGCCGAGCAGCACTTCGCCGGAACGCGAGACGACGACAACTTCGTCGCCGTTCCTTTCCATCGCGCTGCGAATCTCCTCGATTTCCCGCCAATGGATTGCGGCGACGAGCACACCTGCAAGTTCGTTACTGTAGTTGTAGACCGGGAAGGCGAATTTGACGAAGGCGACCGGCACATCGGTTCCGCTAGCTACCGCGGCAGTCAATCCGACGAGATCGGGCGCGTCCTCGATCGCCGGCCCCTGCAAGGCTTTCAGAAACCACGCCTCATGCGCCACCGACTCGCCCTCGCGGTGACCTTCCGAAGCGGCAACGACGATGCCTTCCTTCGAGACGAAGGCCAGCCAGTTGAAATCCGGAAAGCTTGCATTGAGCCGATCGAAGTTCGGACGCAGCTTCTTCGGATCGGTCGAAACCGCCGAGCGGATCACGTCGAAATGGGTGTAAGAGCGGACCCGGTGATAGATGTTCTGGAAATGGCGGTCCATGCGGTCGGCCGCCGTTTCGGACACCTGCATCATTTCGCGGCTGATGAGACGCGCCGCCTCCTCGCGGCCGACATAGGCGGCGCCAAAAGCGATAGCGAAGGATACGAACAGACAAAGCGCAGCCGTGGCGAGCGCAATCTGCTCGCGAACCGACAAGCGGTCCTCAAACGCCCAGAACTTACCGCGCAGACCGCTGAGCAACCTCGCCCCCTGTTTTGTGGACTTCGTCGTCCATCTCCCGCATGCAATGTAACCCCGCCGCTGCCACCATCCCGTTACAAGTGCCGCTAAAATTGGAGGAACCGGAAAACGTGCAATTAACCAAGCCGGGGGTTGCCGCTCGCGGATTTGTGATCTCCTGCGGCGACGCGAAGGCTGCAAGCACCCGCCCCCGCGGGCTATCCAGTAACGAAGGGTTAGCCATCCGGCGAAGGCGGCAGGGAAGAACCTTATGAAACGGAGAGACTTTTGTAGGCTTTCGCTCGCCGCGATCGCCCTGGCCTTCGCTCCTGGCTTGGCGACGGCGATGCCGTTTGCCGAGTATCGGCCGGACTCCTTCGTCAAATTGCTCGCTTCCGGCGATCCTATCGTCGTGCATGTTCATGCCGACTGGTGCTCGGTATGCCGCGCGCAGATGCCGGTGATGGAGCGCCTGCTGTCGAGCATGCCCTACAAGAACGTGCGCGCGGTGCGCGTGAACTTCGACCGCGAGAAGCGCTTTCTCGCCGACTACAAAGTGGTGCGACAATCCACCATCATCGTCTTCAAAGGCGGCAAGGAGATCGCGCGCCTTTCCTACGACTCCGATCCCCAGCGCATCGAACAGACGCTCGCGCAAGCGATCTCCTAAGGAGCAGAATCATGCAGCGCCTACTGACCGCCTTTCTCGCGATTGCAGCCATCGGCTATTCCACTTTCGCGGCGGCCGATTTCGCCGCCTTCGACAAGAAGAAGTTCGAAGGCCTCGTCAAATCCAATGCGACGGTCGTCGTTCATACCCACGAGTGGTGGTGTCCGACCTGCCGCGTGCAGGCAAACGTGCTTCAGGCCCTGCAAAAAGAACCGAAGTTTGCGAATGTCACGCTGCTTCGCGCCAGCGCGGGCGGCGACCGCGAAACGCTCGAGCCGATGAAGGTAACCTCTCGCAGCATCATTCTCGTATTCTCCGGCGGCAAAGAGGTCGGCCGGCTCAACTGGGTGACCGACGAGGCGCAAATTCGCGCGCTGCTCGAACAAGCGGTGGCGCAGGCTGGCGGATGACCGCACTTTTTCTCGCGTTCTTCGCAGGCACGCTCACCGTCATCAATCCGTGCATCCTGCCGCTCTTGCCCATCGTGGTGGCGGCAGCCTTCGCAAATGGCAGGCTGGGTGCTGCCGCGCTGCTCGCTGGCCTCGTCGCAGGCTTCGCCACGCTCGGCATTCTCGTGAATGCGACGGGATCGCTGTTCGGCGTAAGCGAGGGAACGCTGCGCAACGCCGTCGCCGTTCTCCTGATCCTGTTCGCGGCCGTTCTGCTTATTCCGGTACTGGAGCGGCGCTTTTCGAACCTGGTCGCGCCGGTCGGCGCGGCAGGCGCCAATCTCGCGGCCCGCGCGAGCGGCTACGGAATCGCAGGCCAGTTCATGGTCGGCATCCTGCTCGGCGCGATCTGGGCGCCGTGTTCCGGCCCGTCCGTAGGCGCCGCGCTCTCGCTTGCCGCCGAAGCGGGCGGCTATTTCACCGCGGCCTTGCGCATGACCGCGTTTGCGCTCGGCGCGGCGCTGGTGCTGTTTCTGGTCGCGATCGGCGCGCGGTCGCTTGCGGCGCGCGGAAACGGGATCGCGAAGATCGCACCCTACGCCAAGAAGATCGCGGGCGCCGCGTTCCTTCTGGTCGGCATGTTGATGCTGACCAATCTAGACAAGGCCATCGAGGCAAGCCTGCTCGATTTCATGCCGGACTGGCTGATCGCGTTCACGACGCGATTCTGAAGGATCTCTCGCGAACGGAAAACGGGAGTTGCGGATCGCAACTCCCGTTTCGCTTTGCCGAAACTAGCGCGCTTCGGAGCGGCTGACGCAGGAACCTGCCGAAGCGGAATCCCGCGCGCTGTCCTTCATGCCCTTCTGACAGGCCGCCATCGTGTCAAAAGCGCAATTGATCTTGTCGGAGCCCTTCAGACAGAAGGCCTTGTTGCCGACGATCTGCGGCGCGGCGGTCTGCGCGGCGGCGGCAGTGACGGCGAAAGCGAGAATGGTTCCGGCGATTGCAAGGCGCATGACAGTTTCTCCCTTGAGGCCCTCCGTAGGGCGGCAACACGAAGGAAGAAAATTCGTTCCGATGGAACCCCGGAGCGCACGCCTCAGCGATATTTTTTTATGCCGAACAATTGAAACAGAGGATTGTCGTTCTGTGCGTCCGGTGCCGGACGGCGGGCCTGCTTCGGGCGGGGGGTACGCGGTGCGGCGCGCGGGCGTTCTGCTTCGTTCGGCTGCGCCTGCGGCGGGGGAATTGTCGCCGTCGTTTCCGGATCGGGCGCAGGAGAAGATTTCTCTTCCTTGGCGACAGCTTCGTTCTTTTCCGCGGGCGGGGCCGGCGGCGCGATAATACGCAGGGTCTTGACCGGCTTTTTCTCGAGTTCCTCGACTTCGAGCTTCTTTTCGTGGATCGAACTTGCCGCCGGTTCCGGCTCCGGCATCGCTTGTGGCGTTTCCACCTGCTGCACGGCGGGCGGCGCCGGATCGATGAGATTCACCACCGGCTCCTGCGGCGCACGGGCTTTCAACAGGATCCCGATCGTGCCGAAGGCGAGGAGCAGCATTGCAGCGGTGATCACCGTCGCGGCAAAAACGATGCGCAATCCGGCGAAGGCCGACGGTTTTCCATACGTCCGCTGCTCGCGCCGCACGCGCGAGAGTACGTCCGTCCGGGGGTAGTCTGCCGCCATGAGGCGGCAATCTATCTGAGTCGCGAATCGGAGAATCGTTAAATTTTCCGGCAGAAACCCCGTCTCAGGCCGGAACCGCGCGCGGCCCGAACAGGATAATCGCCATGCCGATCAGACAAACTGCGCCTCCGATCACATCCCAGCGGTCGGGGCGCATCCCCTCAATGGCCCAGAGCCACAGAAGCGAGGCGACGACATAGACCCCGCCATAAGCCGCGTAGGCGCGCCCCGCCGCATCGGTTTCGACGTAGGTCAGCAGCCAGGCAAAGGCGATCAGCGCAAGTGTGCCGGGGATCAGCCACAGCACCGACTTGCCGAGCCGCAACCAAGCCCAAAAGGCGAAGCAGCCTGCGATCTCGGCAATTGCCGTCAAGACGAAGATGCCGATGGAGAACAGGAGAACCTCCGCCCGCTATTCCGCAGCGATGATGATGTTCCGGACAATCGGGTAGATCTGGCTCTGCCACTTCTTGCCGGAGAAGACGCCGTAGTGGCCGACGCCGGCCTGCATGTGGTGGCGCTTTCTATGCGGCCGGATGCCGGTGCAGAGGTCCTGGGCGGCTAACGTCTGGCCCATGGCGCAGATATCGTCGCGCTCGCCCTCGACGGTCAGCAGCGAGGTCTTGCGGATGGCCTTCGGCTCGACGAGATCGCCCTGGAATTTCAGTTCGCCTTTCGGCAGCCGGAACTCCTGAAAAATGTACTGCACGGTCTCGAGATAGAACTCCGCGGTGAGATCGAGCACCGCGAAGTACTCGTCATAGAAATCCTTGGTGGCCTGTGCCTTCCCGAATTCGCCGCGCGCGAGATTCTGGAACAGGTCCATGTGCGCCTTCACATGGCGGTCCATGTTCATCGACATGAAGGCGGAGAGCTGCACGAAGCCCGGATAAACGTGGCGGCCCGCGCCCTTGTGCTGCGGCGGCACCACCGAGATCAGATTCTTCTCGAACCATTCGATCGGCTTGCCGGTGGCGAGATCGTTCACCTTGGTCGGGTTGATGCGGCAGTCGATGGGGCCGGCCATGAGCGTGAGGCTCTTCGGCTGCGCCTTCATGCCGTTCTTCGCCATGACCGCGGTCGCGACCAGCGCTGCGACACAAGGCTGGCAGACCGCGATCACATGCGCGCCGGGGCCGATCGCCTGCACGAAGCGGATCAGATGGTCGATATATTCGTCGAAACCGAAGCGGCCGGCCTCGACCGGAATGTCGCGCGCGTTGTGCCAGTCGGTGATGAAGACGTCGTGTTCGGCGAGCAGCGTCTTCACGGTCTCGCGCAATAGCGTTGCGAAGTGGCCGGAGAGCGGCGCCACGACAAGAACGCGCGGCTGGGCGCTGTCGATGTCTTTCCTGAAATGCAGAAGCGTGCCGAACGGCGTCTGCATGACGGGCTGCTCCACCACCGCGACTTCGCGGTTGCCGACCGTGACGCTTCCAATGCCGAAGGCAGGCCGCGCATGCGTAAGTTTCGCGCGCGAAATCATCTCGAAGCCCGCCGCGAGCGCGCCGAACGGCGTCTGCCCGGCGTAGCCGTTCAGGCCGGTGACGATGCCGCGAACATTGGCAAAGGCCTGCTCAGCAAATGAGCGCCACGGCGCCGTCAGGTCAGACTGCGCCTGATACGCGGAATAAATCATGCAGTCCCAGCCCCGTTTGCCCGGCCACTTTGGCGCCGCAACAGGCTAGCGGATTCTCTGCTGCGGTGCGATAGTGAATTTTAGTCAAACGCTGTGGACGGAGGCGGGTGCCGCTTCCAGACAAGCGAGGAGCAATGGCCGGGCTGACGCTGACGATTGCGAGCAAGAACTACGGTTCGTGGTCGCTGCGCGGCTGGCTGCTCTGCAAGATCGCAGGCGTCGACTTCGAGGAGCACGCGGTTTCTGCGGACGATCCGAACGCGCGGGCGGAATTGCTGCTGTTGTCGCCGTCTTTTCTGGTGCCCTCGCTCCAGAACGGGTCGGTGAAGGTGTGGGACACGCTCGCGATCGGGGAATATCTCAACGAAACGAAGCCCGATGCCGGGCTGCTGCCGAAAGACGCGGGGGCGCGCGCGCATTGCCGCGCGATTTCCGGCGAGATGCATTCGGGATTTTCCAACCTGCGCTCGGCGCTGCCGATGAACATCAAGGCGAGCTATCCGGGCTTCAAGGTCTGGGCCGGGGCGCAGGCCGACATCGACCGCATCACCGAAATCTGGCGCGACTGTATCGCGAAATACGGCGGGCCCTATCTGTTCGGAAAGTCGCTCACGCTAGCGGATGCGATGTATGCGCCGGTCTGTTCGCGCTTCACCACCTACAATGTGAAGCTCGACACGGTTTGCGCCGCCTACTGCAAGGCGATCATGGCGACACCGTTCATGCAGGAATGGATTGCCGCGGCGAAGCAGGAGCCGGACGAGCTGGAAGAACTGGACGTGGAGTTCTGAGCGGATTCGATCTTCTTCGTCATCACCGGGCCGCGTTGGCCCGCGCGGAACGCGCGGCTTTGCCAACGCGAGACCCGGTGATCCAAATCATTGGTCAACGTGTACAGCCCTTCATCATGGATTGCCGGGTCATCCTCGGGTCAAGCCCGGGGACGGATGCCCGGCAATGACGAGTTAGGTTCTCAAACAGCTGGCGCGTCTCGAACCATGAGAAGCTCATCCTTCCAGACGCGCTCCTTCGGAGCGCTCCTCAGGATAAGGACGGTTGTCTTGCCGATTCAGTTTCCAAACAGCGGGCACGCGCAAACCTTCGGATGCGCGGCTTTTGTTCGCGAAGCGGGTAAACCCGCCGCGCGCCCGCATCCCGAACCATCGCCCT
>JBGFSD010000094.1:0-51041 GCA_041694745.1 Pseudomonadota bacterium | reverse complement strand
TCCTAAGAGCGCCAGTCGTCTGGTTCCGCCGCGCCCGAAGGCGGCGTGACGGCAACCGTCGCGGCCGGGCGCGCTTCGTCAGGACGTGACGCGTAACGCATTCGATTGCGAGCCTTAAGAGCCTCTAGTTCAGCATCGCTAACTTTTGCGGAGTTCTCCAAACTGAAGAATGGTACACGTAGGCTGACCGCATTCGGTGTGTGATTGCGGATATAGCAGGCAAATTCCGACCATTGCGGCGCTTTGGCATTGTCTTTCCGTTGCGCCGTGAGGAAATCGGCGTTCGTTCGCATATCGGCTGCAAGTGCCCGGGCGTCTCGGTCCGAAACACCGCCTGCCATCTTGATTGACGTATTTGCAGCGACCGAGGCACGCAATTGCTGATCGAGTTGATCCAAATATTGATGTGCGAAGACTACGCCGAGATTGAATTTCCTCGCCTGATTAAGCAGCGTTTCCAGACTGTCGTCGAAATATTCCGAAGCCTCATCAATCACGAGGTAAGCGGCCCGGCGCTCGTGATCGGGGACCGCCACCCGCTCATAAGCCGCGCGCAACGCTTGCGCGATCATGAAGCGGCCGAACAGAGCAGATGCCTCAGTTTTGAGAAGCGATTTCGAGGTATTCACGAGCACCACCTTGCCGCTCTGCATCGCCTCGAACATATCAATTTTGCTCTTCGGTGCAGACAGCATCCGGTCGAACGCGGGCACTTGCACCACGCCATAGAGCCGCCGTGCCAATTGCTGGCGAGTCTGCGTGAACGCAGTGTTATTGTAGAATTGATTCTCAAAGAACGCTCGCGCCGTGGGATCAAGCGCCGCAATAGCGTCTGCAAATCGACTGTGAGTGAGTGACTTGGTATTCTCTTCCATCAATTCCCGCAGCGTGTGGATAGTGGCGCCGGGGATCGACAGCATCAGCCGCGTGACAAAGGCGAAAGCCGTACCTTGTTTGCTAGTGAGGTCAGCAGCCAATGCGCCGAACACGTAGTTATAGAGCTCTATAATCCCTGCTTCGACTTGCTCTCGTATTAATCGCGAGTAGCCTTGTAGTCGCGCCGTGGACATATCGAATAGATTCAAAGCGGGTGGATGATCGTCCTCGGGGTCGATGATCACCAGCCGGTCACTATCCCTAAACAGTGCCAGCCGCTCAATCTTACGCAGCATCTCGCCCTGACTGTCGATGATGATGAGCGCAGACTGTTGTGGGCTTTGCAGATCGCTCAAGATCAGATGCTGCAAGAGCTGGGTCTTGCCATGGCCGGAGCCTGCAACGATCCAGTGATGTTCAAAGCGGGTCTTCTGCGGCAAAGCAAAAGGCACCTGCGCTTGAAAAATTCTCTCAAATGGCGTTCCGATTAGATAGGCTTTGCAGGCTTCTGCAAACGTTCCCTTGAAATCTTTCGGCATAATCAAATCGCCGGTGTTTCGAGTCTCGGGCGTGAATTTCTCACCGGACAATTCGTGGATGTTGCGATCAAGCGTGTCGCGAACCTGCTGAAACAATCCGACATCGCGCCCTGCTTCTCGATAATAGGGGAGCACCATTTCGGTGATGATGGATTTGTCGAGCAAGAGATCGGCGAGCGTCACTTCAAAGGACGAAGTGGTAGTTTCGAGTTCAGTGAGGGCCAAGCCCTTCGCGATTGGCGGAAGCCGAGCGACCAGCGCTTCGAAGCTTAGGCGTAGCGTTTCCTCGAATATCGGAACCGCAGCCGACTTCTTGACGGCTTCTATCGCCTGATCTCGGTAGCGCGCTCGATCCACATCATCCGGATAAGACGGAGGAACAGGAACGTGGCCGAAGCCCTCGGCACCAAAGAGATCACCCGAAGCGGCGGTGATTGCCGTCCAAACCGGCGCGGCAGGAGAATTAGTTTGGTGCTTGTCCAGCAGTTTGAGTAACACGTCCTCCACCACATCGTCTTCGGAGGGTACGGCGCTAATTTGCCGAAGCGTGTCGGCATATAAATTTTCGAGCGAGACTGGCGGCGGGGGACTGAAGAAGTATTTCCTGACAGCCCACACGATAAGGACAACTGCTGCGACCATAGCCGCAACGACGCCCACTACGATGAAGATAAAAAGTATAGCAACCGTCCCGAATATATAGACGGCTATCTGTTCGCTCGGGTTATTCGCAGACTTCAAAGCTCGAAAGTGTCTTTGGTTTTTACGGGCCCGGAGTTCGCTTCAATCGCCGCCTTGAGAGTTTTTAACGCTTCACGCAAGCGTTCCTCGTGATGACGGCGCGAAACTTCGTCCGCATAGTACAATTTTAGCCCGCTGTTCTGGACGATTCTACTGACCAAGTATTGGTTCACAGCTTCGCTAAACATGGCTTGTTCGGCTTCGAAGAAAATATAATCGCCGAGACCCGCTCGCTTGATCACCGCCTTCTCGGTTTCAGTGAATTCAATCCCACACTTTAAAACTTTGTACTTTTTGAACATCGACGTTTCGTCGAGGTGTTCTATCGTAATGCGCATCCAGTTCCCCTATGGATACAGTTGCAGCCTCAAGATGAAAAATCGAACCGAGCGTGTCGTCAAGCTCCATCAAGAAACCGCTTGATACGGCGCTCAATTTCGCTGCGGGGACGGCCAAATCGGAAACGGCTTGTGGCCAATAACCGCCCGACGGACGACCTTTTGGATGGACCACCATCCAACAGTTCGATCCGGATTGGCGATGTAGGAACGCCATTTCGCAAAAGCCTCCCCCAAGCGACGAAATTTGGAAGGTCAAGCAATGCGTCGGGCCCTCCCAAGCCGATCTGTTCGGCAAGAATAGGAGCATCGACGGCCCCAGTACGACAAGCGAGCATCGAACCGACATTGCCAAAGACGGCGGCGCGTAAGGCTTCCGGCAGTTGATCCAAATATTGATGCGCGAGGGTGAGCGTGAGCCCATATTTTCTGGCCTCCGACAAAATCAGTGCAAAGCTCTCGGTCGCGAATGACTGAAATTCGTCGGCATAGAGATGGAAGGGGAGCCTCGCCTCCGCCGCTATATCGGTTCTTGAAAGTGCAGCCTGCGCGATCGAAGTCACGAGCAATGCGCCGAGTAAATGCGAAGTGCTTTCGCCGATTGCGCCTTTGGATAAGTTGCAGATCAGGATCGCACGCTCGTCCATCAGCCGTCGCAGGGTGATCGTGCTTCTTGGCTGGGCCAGCATGTTTCGCAAAGCGGGCACCATCAACGCTTTGCCGATCTTGTTCTGGATTGGGGCGATGGCTTCGACACGGAATTTATCGTTGTAGGCGGCGTATTCGTTTAGCCAAAAGCCGCGCACGACGGGATCGCGGACGTGATGCGTAACGACGCGCTCTCGATACCCGGAATCGATCAGAAGTCTCGGCAGCATCAGGAGCGTGGCACCGGGCATATCGAGCAGCGCGCGGATCGCGTTGGTCAAAATGTAATCAAGCCTTGGCCCCCAGCTATCCGTCCAGACGTGGCGGAAGGCCGCGACGATGCCATCGGCTACGACCGGTTTCAGATGGTCCGGCACGTTTGAGAGGGGATTGAAGCCGATAGGATGATCCCGGTCGGCCGGATCGAGATAGATAAGATCATTCGTGCGCCTGCGCGGCACATGATGAAGTGCGGCTTCGGCGAGGTCGCCGTGTGGATCGAGCAGTGCAAGTCCTTCGCCATGCTGCAAATCCTGCGAGATCAAATTCAACAGTAGGGTGCTCTTGCCGGTGCCGGTCTGACCGATCAGATACAAATGCCTTCGACGTTCTTCTGCATAAAGTGCGACTGAACCGCTCGCGTGATGCGCGCCGATGCTGACCGCTGATGCTTCCGTGTTCATAGCCGGAATGGAGCCGGTGTGCCGTGCGCGCCGCAGTTGGGATTTGGCGCGGGCAGCCTGTCTGTCCCGCAGACATGCGCCAGGACCAATTGGCATCGTGCGTGATTGCCGAGTCCTCCGCTCACGTCCGGCTCGTTCCGGCCACGATCCTTTCAGGACGTGGCCGTCCCTGCATTGTAGCGCTCCGTGTCGCGCGTTGAGCTGGCCGGTGGGGAAGGAGAACTTCATCCTTTCCTCTGGTGAGACGAGGACGACATTTCCTCCGGAGCCGACGCTTTCCACTATGCGCGCCGTAGCACCGGTCAAGGCCGCTTGCGCCCCGCAGGGGTCGCCTTGACCGGCGCGGAAGCCGGCGCGCGATCATAAAAAATGGCAACGGTTGAAACCTGACTACTCCCACGCGGCAACGATCGTCACCCGCTGGGCCGAGACCGCTTGCGGGCTCGGTCGCGCGGCCTAGCCTGCGCGATAGAGCGTGACCGGCCCCAAGGCCGGGGCCGCAAAAATAAAAGACCCCCCGCAGGGGGTCAGTATTCGTCGGCGCGCATTAGCGTGAGCACACGGACGGTCTTTGCGGGATCGGCCGGTTCTTCCGAACCATGCGCAAGATCGGGTGCGTAATAGTCGATCTTGGCAAAGTAGCGTTTATTGTTGTGTTCGACCGAGACGAAGTCATGCTCTCCGTAAGGATCATTATCTGGATCGAAGCTCACGAAATCACGCACTTTGCGTAACACCGCTTCGCGTTCTGACGGTTCGAGCGCATTGACGCCGGCAGTGAGCAAGACGCGGCCGCCGACAAAACTTTTGCGAAAAGCGTCATTCAATTCGCGAATTCTCGCGCTGTTGTTCATGGCAAGTTCTCCGCACAAACGACACCCGACCATCGGGCGCCGGAGCGCGCGGAGAACCGCCTTGAAGCATTATATTAATTTCAAATTCGACCCAGAAATGTGGCCGCCTTGACAGACTAGCATCAGCGTGTCGCAAAAAAGATATTCTGCGACACGCCGCAACTGGTTCTGTCGCGTCATCGCCCACTTCTTCGCGAGGTTACCCGGCATCCCGCGCCACATGATGAATGTGCAGAATCTCGACCACGCCGCCGTTGATCCGATAGAAAATCTTGTACGGATAGCGGATGAGCGGCGCCATGCGCACGCCGGGACGCGCAAGAACTTGCTGCGCGCTTTCCGGATGCAAGGCGATACGCTCTAGCACCGCCCGCAACCGGCGTTCCAGCGCGGGCAAGACGGCAGGATAGTGCAGCGAGACAAAAGCCAGGAGATCGTCGAGATCGCGCAGCGCCTCGTCGGTAAAGACGAGCTTCATGCGCCTCTATATTTCGAGAACACCGCTTCGGTTTGTTCGCTGGTAGCGAATCGGCCTTCCCGTGCCGCTTTCAGCCCGCGGTCAATCCCGGCGAGTTCGGCGGGGGTGGCGTGATACACGCCGCCTCGCATTCCCGCCTCGATTTCCTTGGCGATTTCGGCGAGTTCCTCCTGGGCCGATTCCGGCCAAGATTCGACCCGCTGCATCACCTCTTTCAGCGCTTTTGCTGTCATAGCCCCATCTTAGCACAGCTTAGCCTATGCATCATCGCTAAATATCGCGGCGGGAAAACCGCGCGAAGTCGAAGCTTGCTCCTTTGCCCGCATCGAGCGAGCGGATGCCCCTTATCGATCTCGCCGCGCAACTGGCGCAGCTTTTCGACATGCGACAAAATCTTGCGGCCGATCTGTTCCTGATCGGAATCGGGCAAACGGGCGACTTCGGCAATGGCTTGTTCGAATGTCTTGACCATTTGTTTATTCTAGCACGCGATCTCGTTTCGCGCATCTGTCAAATCGAACCACGAATTTCGCTCGCGGCGCGCAATCGCCCACGATTGCGCGCGTCGATGCAAACGCCTTTTCGTGCGCCGTCTTGCGACGATGGCGCTCGTCATAGGGTCGCGCGCGTCGGCGCTGCTTTCCGCCGTATGCGGCTTCCGCTTGCCGTTAGTATTCAAGCCTATTGGTACACCCGCCCGACCTCGGGACTTTCCCGAACGCATGGTCCACCATGCCGTGAGGGCAAGCTGCTGGAGCACCAGCGAAAGCAGCGCCGTCGGCTTCCGCCCCAGCGGAGCCGAAAAGGCACGAGGTCGGGCGGGTAGCCCGACGCGCGCGACCCGTCATATCAGGATATTTTCGCTGCTCACCCCGCCTTACCGTAAAGGCGGGGTCTAAGGCGTAGTTGGACCACCAAATCGGCCGCCGTTGGTAGACACGGTCACAACCGTGTCCTTTCTTTTTTCTAAGAAATGAATTTCCCTACTGGGTATTTTTATATGAGTCTTATTCACTGGGTATCATTAATTGAGTACCGGAAGTTTCCTTCCGCTCAAGGACGGACGATTGTTTCCGGTCAAGACCGGAAGTTTTCTTCCGGTCAGAACCGGCACTAAATGCGACCTGGGGATAAGTCGAGCTCGTAGATGTTGGTCTTGCCCTGGCCTCTGCGCTGAATGGCGAGCAGCCCGTTGGCTTCAAGCGCTTTCAAGTGTGTTCGCACACTACGATCGGACAAACCCAAGTCTTGCGCCAAACGCTCTTGTCCAGGAAAGCAGAAATCGTTTTGCCATGCATAGCTGAGCAGCATCGCAAACGTCATCTTGTCGCCTGATGAAAGCTTCTTGGATTTGAGTAGGAAGTTCGGGACTTGGGTGAAGCCGCGCGCGGTCGCCGCGTCAGCACCTTTCAAGATAATGTTCTTATCTTTGAGAATTTCTCCGATGCTTACCGGGCCGTCTGCCATACAAACATTATACGTGGCTACAATCACGCTAGCGCCACTTATCCCCTCTCCTACGCGGTTTGCTGCGGGTCGGATATGTCAGTGCGTTCTACGGGCCGCCCAAGCAGTGGAGTCAGCATTTTTTGTAAACCCCCGATCAGGTGATTGGTTTCGCGTGCGCGCTCAGTCAGGTCTTTGATCTGGTCGTCTTTGACCGATACTTGTGTGCGGAGAAATTCATTCTCCCCTTCCAAGCGCTCGGTATAGCGCGACACTGCCGCGTCCTGTCGCGACGGGTCGGGACTGGACGGCGCACTCGCACTGATAGTGTCTCTAGGTTTTTCCTGCGCGACAATAGCGGCGACCGGTCGCGTCATGTCGTGACCGGTCGCGATAGGTCGCACCTCTTCTATGTAAGCGATGTGCTTCGCAACCGACGCAGCGGAGATCAGATATTTTTCTCCGAATTGGGTTTCGATACGGCGGCAATCAAGATGACCCTTCGCGCAATATCGCTGGATGCTGCGATTTGTGCGGGGGTGCCCGGCGCGCTCGTAGCGCTCGGATACCTCTTCGATCGATAGGGAATATTCGCTGTCGGGGTTGGTCTCGGCCGGACGCGACGGGTCGATGGTCATGAACATATGATAGCGCACGAAAAACGCTTTAGAACGGTTTTTCCACATCTGAGGGACGTGAGGGCGGGCGCGCCCGAAATGAGGAACGCCTGACGAGGCACGCAGTTAAGCCTTTATCCGTAATGTGTGGTTCATATTCTCTGACGGCCACTATCGAGCCCGTCCGGTTTATGCGAAATTCAAAGCGACCATGGCCACTGCTGACCAGATTAAAGCTCTCTTGACGTCCCATGCCGATGGGGACTCGGGGCAGTTTTATTCTATCGCCATGCAAATCGCAGCGAGCGAAGCTCGGCAAGGCAACGGCAAGGTCGCGGAAGAACTGCGCGCGCTAATCGATAAGTCGAAGTCCCGCACTAACCTGCCGACCGCGCCCATCCCGCTTAACCGTCCGCGTGGCGAGCTTGCGGACATCCTTTCAGTTTCCTATCCGAAAACCAGACTAGCCGATATGGTGCTAAGCGCCAGCGTCGCTAGCAAGTTGGCGCGCGTGATCCGCGAACACAAATCCATTAGCCCTATTCGCAATCACGGCCTAGCGCCGCGTCGCAAGCTTTTGCTCGTCGGGAAACCTGGTACGGGCAAAACTTTGACCGCTTCAGCGCTTGCGGGTGAACTTGGACTTCCGCTTTTTGTTGTCCGTCTTGATGGATTGATCACAAAGTTCATGGGCGAGACCGCAGCCAAACTGCGGCTTGTGTTCGATGCCATCGCGCAAACACGCGCGGTCTATTTGTTCGATGAGTTTGACAGTATCGGATCGGAACGCGGATTAGCTAACGATGTAGGCGAAATGCGGCGCGTAGTGAGTAGCTTCTTGCAGATGGTTGAACGCGACCATTCCGAAAGCCTCATCATTGCCGCCACTAATCACAGCGCGCTTCTTGATCGCGCGCTGTTTAGGCGCTTCGACGATCTCATCCGTTTTGAATTACCCGGCGCCGATTTGGCGAAACGCTTACTGGAAACGCGCATCGGCGTCTTTAAGCCGGCGCGGATGAATTGGTCGGCAGCCGCGCGCGCAGCGGCAACTTTGAGCTATGCAGATATTACGCGCGCCTGCGAAGATGCCATCAAAGATGCGATCATTTCCGGTCACGATCGTATCCAGCAGTTTGATTTGATTTCTGCGCTCAAAGAAAGACGCAGCACATTGCAGAAGAAAAAGAAGGGAGCGAGTAAATAATGGCTGATGGTGGACCAAAGCTCCATCCTCATATTTTTCCTCCGAAAGCTGCCGCTTCAAAAAGTTTTACTTCTCCCAAGTCCGGACGTTCCACTATCGAACTGCCGCCCGTCCGCCGCGCGACACATGCCCGGCATCTGCTGCGCCAGCTCGAAGAAGCGGCACCAGTCGCCGCGCAGCGCGCACAGGAGCAAAAAGCGATTGGCCTCGATGAAGGCAACGGCATCTATCTCGTATTTGAAAGCGAGCCGGGTTTCGACCTGAAATTCGAGAGCTTGGATTTTGCACCGAGCGGCATCGAACTTTGCAACGTGCGCAAAGTCGGAGAGGATAAAATTGAAGCCACCGTCTGGGTGCCGGATGGGAAGCTGACGCATTTCCTAAATAAAATCACGGCTTACCGGGACGGAAACACCAAAGGAAAAAATCGTCCCAAGAACGAAGATTTAGTGCGAGGCATAGCGAATATCCGGCTCGCCGCTCTCCAAGGCTTATGGACCGACCCACCAGAACTCTATCCAGATCCCGCGACTAAAAGCATGTGGGAAGTGTGGCTGCGGCGCGGCGTGATCGATCACGTGTCGCGTTTGCGAGCATTGGCTGAACGATTTGGTCTAACCGTTAGCGATCAAGAAATCCCTTTCATCGACCGCACCATTGTGCTGGTCCATGCTACTGCGAATGACCTCTCGCAATCGAATGACCTACTCGGGGCCATTGCCGAAGTTCGTTTGGCAAAAGACGTCGCTGATTTCTTCACGCGCATGGATAAGGTCGAACAACAGGCGTGGGTCGATAACCTTCTCGCTCGTGCAACCGCGCCGGGCGACAGCGCGCCCTATATATGCCTGCTTGATACAGGTCTCAACCGCGCGCATCCATTGCTGGAAGCCGTGACGCACGACGATGATCTGCACAGCTACAATCCTGATTGGGGACCGAATGACCGTCATGGGCACGGCACTCCGATGGCAGGGCTTGCGACTTACGGCGATCTTATCGAGGCTTTAGGCAGTGGTGGGCCAATTGCACTCACGCATCGCATCGAGTCAGTTAAACTTTTTAACGTCCACGACCCCCACGCCAAGGAATTGTATGGAGCGGTCACGGCGGAATGCGTCAACCGCGTTGAAGTCAAACCGGATCGCACCCGCGTCTTTTGCATGGCGGTTGCCTCATCCGACGACCGTGATCGCGGACGACCTTCGTCTTGGTCAGCTGCTATCGACGGAATGACCTCCGGATTCAACGACGGTCAGCGCCGCCTAATGCTCGTCTCAGCCGGAAACACCGTCCTGCAAGAGCGCAAGAATTATCCCGATTCAAATATGACCGATTCCGTTCACGATCCGGCGCAGGCGTGGAACGCCCTTGCCGTCGGTGGCTACACCACAAAGATCATAGTGGATCAGAACAAGTTCGCTGGGTGGCAACCTTTGGCGCGAGCGGGTGACCTCGCGCCTTGTAGCTGCACATCGATGGTCTGGCAGGGGGAGAAATGGCCGATTAAGCCGGACATCGTGCTCGAAGCGGGCAATATGGCGAAGCACGTGGACCACGCCGACCCGGACTGCATTGATGATGCGCTTTCGCTTCTGAGCACGCCGCATGACTTTGCGTTAAGTAAGCCTCTTGTCACCTTCGGCGACACCAGCGCCGCTACGGCGCTGGCCTCACGTCTGGCCGCAATGCTGTGGGCGAAATACCCACAACTCACCCCTGAAGCCGTACGCGCTTTACTTGTCCATTCGAGCGATTGGACCGAAGCGATGTTGGCCCGAGCGACCAAGCCAGACGGCACGCTTGATAAGGACTATCTTGTACGGTGCTTCGGCTACGGCACGCCCAACGTGCGCAAGCTTCTTTCCAGCGCGGATAATTCACTCACGTTGATCGCCCAAGGCAGCATTCAGCCGTTCCACAAAGTCAAGGATGATATCAAAAGCCGAGAATTGAAACTTCACGATTTGCCCTGGCCGCGCGAAGCGCTCGAAGAATTGCAAGACACGGAAGTGCGCTTACGCGTAACGCTCTCATACTTCGTCGAACCGAATCCCGGCCAACGTGGGTGGTCGACAAAGTACGGCTATCAGTCCCACGGGCTGCGCTTTGATGTAAAGCGCGCGACGGAGAACGTTCGCGCGTTTCAAGAGCGGGTAAATAAGGCCGCACGAGATGCCACTTATGATTCAGATGACGCGCACAAGGACACCGGGAAATGGTTGTTCGCCGGAAATACGACGCTTTCGGCGTTGGGCTCGGTCCGCACGAATACATGGACCGGCACCGCCGCCGATCTTGCACTGCGTGATCATATTGTCGTCTATCCAACTTACGGCTGGTGGAACAAACGCCCGAACCTAAAGGCATACGAAAAAACTAGCCACTACGCTTTGGTCGCGACGATTGAGACACCCGAAACGGACATCTACACGCCTGTTGCAAACGCGATCAATATTCCCATCGAGATTGAAGTTTGACCTAGCGATCCATTGCGAATTCTTTTTTATGGGTGGCAACCAGTTTGAAGCTGCTAAAAATCGACCCCCGGTTTGGACGCCGGGGGTCGGCTTCCTTTTTCAGGAAGCATTCCAATCTTCAGTCACTTTCAGACCGTGGGACTCGAAGTAGGCGAGGATTTCGCTCATGCGCCACACAGGGTGAGCGTTTGGATGCTTACCGAGTTTGCGGCACGCCGGGAAACGGCGGTCGCCATACTCCGGGTCAAACATCAAGCGCCACGTATGGGCTCGTGAGTAACACCAGCCGAGCTTCTTAAGTCCCTTCCAATCAACGATGAGCGGTCGTACGGACATTGCAAAACTCCCTTTGAAGGAGAGCTTGCAAGCCCCCGGTTCACCACCGATGGACCTTGAGAATGTATGTAAAGAAAAGAGGAGCCACAAGATGCTCATGGCTCCTCATTGTTTCTCCTTGAGAATCTGGCGCAGCCGAGATTCCCATTTCGCAAGTGCGTCACGTTTTTCGTCGAGATAGTCGTAGCGGTCGTAAATCTCGTCGAGATCGTTCCTGTTGGCTCCGGTGACGTGATTGAGCATAATCTCCGCGATCTCCCGAGGCACCTTTAGCTTGGCCAGGTTCGATCGGAACGTTCGCCGAATGTCGCGGAGTTGCCAGTTTCTCACGCCAGACACGCGGTCAAGCTCGACTTTGAGCTTCCCCCACGAGCCGTCGTTGAAGAACGCATCCGATGACTTGCCCGGAAAGAAAAATGTGCCCTCCGGCCGTTCGGAAAGCACCTTCTTCGCAAGAGGAAGAAGCGGAATAGCATGAGCCCGCTTGTTCTTCGTTATTTCGCCGGGGATCGTGAGAACGTTGTCTTCGATCCACGAGCGTCGGATGCGCGCCGTCTCGCCGTTACGCGTCCCCCAGAGGATGAGGAGCCGGAACAAGCCGCCGTAGCGGCCGGTAGCCGCCTTCCAAATCTTCGCGAGTTCGACATCAGAGAGTACCCGGGTTCCTTTGCGGTCTTCTCCGGGAGGTTCGTAGCCTTCGAGCGGACTGTAGGAGATGTAGCGGCGCGGAGGCCTCGTACACCATTTCAGCATCGTTCGAATTGCGCGGAACGCATGAAGCTGTTCGCTTGGCGTCTTGGCAAGTTTTGAAAGAACTGCTCCCACGTCCGTATCGGTAATTTCGGAAATTGGCCGCTTGCCAAAAACTGAGGTGAAGTGCCGCTCAAGCAAGCGCTTTGCTTCTGCTTTCGTGCGCGGTCTCTTACCTTTGTAGTTCTCGTCGAGAAAGTAATTGCAGGCGGTCGCAAACGAAATGCTAGACGGTTTCGGTTTTGCTATGCCCAGCGTCTTCTCAGCGAGGATACGCTTTGCTTCAACTCTTGCTTCCGCAAGAGTAATAATTCCGAACTTGCCGATGGTTTGACGCTTCCCACTTCCGACAAGAACGATGAAAGTCTTCGTGCCTCCGGCAGAGACACGCACGCCGACAGGGCTGCTCGAATCCCAGACGGTGATCTGACCACGTGCGGGAGCCTTTAGCGCCCGCACGGAAATATCCGTGAGGACAACTCTAGGCATTTTCAGGCACCTCTCAGGCACCGATTGGATGGGTGTAGCTGCGTTTTTCAATGTGCAGCTAGGAATAGGATAACATGCGAAAAGCCCCAAAAATCGGGGCTTGTCATCATCTATGATGAACTATGAAAATTGCTTCGGCTGATTGGGAAGCTGTCGTTCTACCACTGAACTACGCCCGCAGCGCGATCAAAATACTACGCCTGGGCAAAGAATAAAATAGTGCAGGCGTTTTCCGGGTATGCGTAACATTGCGCCCGGAAACGGCCGAAGCGTGAAAGAGCCCCGGCATGAACAGCGTGTTGACCTTAGCCGCCCAGAACCTGATCTCGCCGATAATTCTGAGCTTTGTTCTCGGCCTTCTGGCGGCGCTCGCGCGCTCCGACCTCAACTTCCCCGAAGCCATCGCCAAGGGGATCTCGCTTTACCTGCTGTTTGCGATCGGCTTCAAAGGCGGCGCCAGTGTTGCGGCATACGGCGCCGACTTGCGCCTGCTCGCCGCATTGATGGCGGGGGTCGCTCTATCTTTCCTGCTGCCGTTTGTCGCCTATGCGCTGCTGCGCTCGATCGCGACGGTATCCGTCGTGGATGCCGCCGCCATCGCTGGCCATTACGGCTCCATCTCCATCGTGACATTCGTAGCGGCAAGCACCGTCTTGAGCGGTATCGGAGTGGCAACGGAGGGTTACATGGTCGCCGTAGCGGCGGCGATGGAAGCGCCCGCAATCGTCTCGGCACTATGGCTGGCGTCGCGGCGCGGCGAAAATGCAGGCCGGATGGATGCGAACCTGTGGCGCGAAGTTCTTCTGAACGGCTCGATTGTCCTGCTGATCGGCGCTTTTGCGATCGGCTGGACCACCGGCAAAGACGGGCTGGCACAAATCGAGGGCTTTATCGTTTCCCCCTTCAAGGGAGTGTTATGCCTGTTTCTGCTCGATATGGGGATTGTGGCAGGCCGGGGGCTCAAGAACAGCCGCGGCGTACTTACATCCGGAATCGTCGCATTCGGAATTTTGATGCCGCTGATCGGCGCGACTCTGGGGCTTGCGATCAGTGCGGCGATGGGATTGTCCCTTGGTGGCGCGGTTCTGATGATGGTACTCAGCGCTTCCGCTTCCTATATTGCCGTCCCCGCGGCCATGCGAGTGGCGCTGCCACAGGCGAATCCCTCGATTTCGCTCGCTCTTTCGCTCGGCATTACCTTTCCTTTCAATATCACCGTCGGGATACCGCTTTACTTGGCTGTGGCTCAGGCATTGATGCGATAGCGATCGGGACAGAACATGCAGATGCACAAGGCCAAGCGTGTAGAAATAATCATCGAAGCCGTCATGGAAAGGCGGCTCACGGACGCTCTGGTTGGCGTCGGCGTAACAGGCTTCACCGTGCTCCCTGTCAGTGGCGGATCTGGAAGATCGGGACAGTGGAGCCGAGAAGGTCAGGTGAGCCGCGCCAGCGGCATGGTTGCGGTGATCTGTCTGATCCGGCCAGATCGCCTAGACGGCTTGCTTGAAGCCGTGTTTGCGGTGGTAGAGCGGCACATCGGCGTCGTGAATATCACGGACACTTTGGTACTCCGGGCGGAACGATTCTAGATTAGGTGGGGATTCTCCGGGCGTGTTTAGGGGAACTGCCATTTCGCAGCCGAACCAAGCCCTCATTCCCGTTAAGCCATAGCAAGCCCCCCGGAAGCCGCAAACGGGCCCGTTTTCCCGGCGCGCGGTTCGATATAATCCTGCGCCGATTCTCCATCCCTGCCGGAGCCAAGCCGCCGTGCTCAAGACGCTCATTGCCGATCCGCGCACCGAACGCGCGATCATGATCCTGATTGTCGTCAACGCCATCATTCTCGGCCTGGAAACCAGCCCGGCCGTGATGAAGTCCTACGGAACGCTGCTGGAATGGATCGATCACGCGATCCTCGCGGTTTTCGTGATCGAGATTCTCGCGCGCCTCGCCGTACTGCGCACCGCGTTCTTCCGCGATGCGTGGAACATCTTCGATTTTTTCGTGGTCGCGATCGCGCTGATCCCGGCGACCGGACCGCTGCAAGTCCTGCGTGCGCTGCGCATCCTGCGCGTGCTGCGTCTGATCACGGTCGTGCCGTCGTTGAAGCGCGTGGTCGGCGGACTGATTGCCGCCCTGCCCGGCATGGGCTCGGTCGTCGGACTGCTGATGCTCGTCTATTACGTGGCCTCGGTGATGGCGACGAAACTGTTCGGCGAGGATTTCCCCGAATGGTTCGGCCATCTCGGCGCCTCTGCCTATTCGCTGTTCCAGATCATGACGCTGGAAAGCTGGTCGATGGGAATCGTGCGGCCGGTGATGGAAAAGCACCCTTATGCTTGGCTCTTTTTCATTCCTTATATCGTGGTCACGACCTTCGCGGTGCTGAACCTCTTCATCGGCATCGTGGTGAGCGCCATGCAGTCGGAGCACGAAATCGAGGAACAGGAGAAGCGCGCGGAGGAACGGAAAGAGGAGGAGCCTTTGCTCGTGGAGCTGCGCGCCCTGCGCAGCGAGGTGTCAATGCTTCGCGGAGAGTTGAACGCACGGAAATAAAGAAAGCAAAGGAGGGCGCGCGGCTGCGCCCTCCTTCTTTTTTGTACTGCAGTTCTACGCGCGGGCGATGCGGCCCGTGGAGCGGCTGTTCTTCGGCGCCGATGCGGCGGTATCTTTTTCGTCCGCGGCGATTTCGCCACGCCACGGGAACGCCTGCTCCAGGAAGTACATTGCCACGACAAGCAGCGCCGCGATACCGAGTGCCCAGGCAACGAAGCCGCCGGGAACGAGATCGACGAGCGTCACCTTGCCGAGGTTGCCGAGGCCGATGCCGGACCAGTCGAGCGCCTTGTCGATCGCAGCCTGATTGTAGCCGTAGATCGCGGCACCGATCAGTCCGCCCAATACGGTCGCCCAGGCATCCTTGTAGCCGGCGCCGATCTGCGCGGCAGCGGTTCCGGGGCACGACCCGGTCATGACGATGCCGACGCCGAGCAGCAGGCCGCCGACGACCATGTTGCCGATCAACGCGGGCTTCACCGAAAGCTGCACCATGCCGGAACCGTGCAGGACAGCAAGCACGACGAGGCTGGTCGCGACCGCTGCGAACAGCATCTTCATCATGATAAAGCGGCGGAACTGGAATTGGCCGATCAGCGAACCGGGTTCCATCATGCGCGACTTCTCGAATGCGAAGCCGAATACGACACCCATCAGAAGGCCGATGACGACACCAGACAGAATGGACATGAGACTCTCCTTAGACCTTCTTGAGGAACATGGAAGCGACGATGCCGCCGACGAAAATCGCGGTCACCGCGATGAACGAAGAGACCGCGAGTTGCGACAGGCCCGATAGCCCGTGGCCCGTGGTACAGCCGTTCGCGATACGCGCGCCGAGCAGAAGCACGATGCCGCCGGCCAAGCCGAGGGCGAAGCGCTGGCCGAAGGATTGAATGCCGGCGACGCGGGGCCAGAACGCCGACATGGCCGGCCGTTTCGTTCCGGCAAGTCGCACCGAAACGAAGGCGCCGATCACGATGCCGCCCATCAGCGCGACCTGCCACCAGTCCTTGGCCGAGGAAACGTGGCTTTTGAAATAGGGGATTGCGAGCGCGGTAGAATCGACGAAGCTTAGCAGCGATGCGGCGACGGTTACGAAAGAAGACGAGACACCGAGCGCCGTTCCGGCCAGCAGGAAGGCCGGGATTTGCAGAAGACCGATCAAAACGCCTGCCGCATAGGGCGACCAGGCGCGGCTAACGAGGGGATTCATAGACCAACTCCTAGGATTTGCTTTTTCCTGAAGATTGTATATATTCGAATAGATGAATATTCAAGACCTTGAATATAAGGCCGACGAGGCGGCAGAGTTTCTAGGGCTTATGAGCTCGCCGCACCGGCTCAGGATTCTTTGCCTGCTGATCGAAGGCGAGATGTCGGTCGGCGAGCTCGCGGAAACCGCGAAGATGCGGCAGGCCACCGTGTCCCAGCATCTGGCGCTTCTGCGCGCGCACAAGATTGTAGCCACGCGCCGCGAGGGCACCACCGTGTTCTATTCCATCGAACATGCCGGCGCCGAGGCGATTATCGAGACCCTACACCGTGTTTACTGCCAGCCGGCGAAGGCTTCGCGCAGAAAATAGCGGTCTGCATTCAACGAATATCTGGAAAAGGAAAATCGCATGCGTGCCCTGTTCGGCTTTGGAGAAAATCTTCCTGGCTTCGCCGTGCCTGTCCTGAACGAGCGCGAGGCGCGCGCGGGCGCCGGAATCCTGTTTGCGATTTCGCTGATCGCGTTCATGAACGCGTTCCTCGTCGGCAACTTCGCGCCCATCCGCGTTGTCGCGGTGATCTTCTTCGTCGATTTCTTTATTCGCGTCCTGATCAGCCCGAGGTACGCGCCGAGCCTTATTCTCGGCCGTCTGATGGTCCGGAATCAGACTCCGGAATTCGTCGGCGCCCCGCAGAAACACTTCGCCTGGGCGCTCGGCCTTGTGCTCGCGACGGTCATGGTCGTTCTTGTCGCAGGCTTCGATATCCGCGGCCCGATCAACATGCTGATCTGCGTGACTTGTCTGACGCTGCTTTTCTTCGAAACCGCCTTCGGCATCTGCATCGGCTGCATTCTGTATCGCGTACTATTGCGCCGGGAGACGGAACTTTGCCCCGGCGGCGCCTGCGAAGTGAAGGTAAAGCACCCGGTTCAACTGACGGGCGGAACGCAGCTCGCCGCGCTCGCATTCGCGGGATTGCTGTTCATCGGCGCAGGCAGCGTGATCGGCAGCCGCACTTATGCAGCCCCGTTCGCGTCGCAGAGCGCGGAGCGCTGCAAGGTCCCGGCCTTCGCCGTCGCGCTCGGGCACGAGGAGCGCTGGAAACGACACAACAACTGTCTGTGATCCGATGCGCGGAAAGCCGGATCTGGCTGAGCGCCCGAACAGGATTCCCTGGCCGCCGCTGCTCTTGCTCGCGGGCATCGCCATCGGGGCGCTGCTCGGCGTGCTGGCGCCGCTGAACCTCGCAGTTCCCTCCGCAATGCGGATCGCGGGATCTGCGTTTCTCGCAGCCGGGATCGCGTTCGACCTGTCGGCGATCTGGACCATGTGGCGTGCGCGCACGAACATCCTGCCGCACCGTGCCGCAGACCGGTTGATCACGAGCGGTCCGTTCCGGCTTTCGCGCAATCCGATCTATCTCGGCAACACGATCACGCTTGCCGCTATGGGATTCGTTTTCTCCAACCTCTGGTACACGATGGCGGCCGCAGTCATGGCCGTGCTTCTCGACAGGCTCGCCATCCGCCGCGAGGAAGCGCATCTCGCAACCCGCTTCGGCCGGGCGTGGCATGAGTATGCCGCGCAAACCCCGCGCTGGCTGCTTGTCTGATCTTTCCTAGAATTTTCCGGATTTCCGCCGCCACTTGCCAGTTTCCAGAGCCCTGCTCTAATGCCGCCGCAATAGTACGGCGGGGGTCATTTCCGTGGCAAAGCGTGCAAATCCGAGGCGCGTGATCAGGGCAACCTGGGGCGGCGCCAACATCGAGCGTGCCCGTAATTTTCTGGAGCATCCGAAAACCGAACGCATCATCGCGGCTCTCATCATTCTGAATGCGCTGGTGCTCGGGCTCGAGACCAGCCAAACCCTGATGACGCATTACGGCTGGCTGCTCGACCCGCTCGACCACATCCTGCTCGGGATCTTCGTGATCGAGGTGCTGACCCGCCTTGTCGTTACCGGACGCGGGTTCTTCCGCGATCCGTGGAACGTGTTCGATTTCATCGTGATCACGCTTTCGCTGATGCCGCAAACCGGGCCGCTCTCGGTGTTGCGCGCGCTGCGCATCCTGCGCGTGCTCAGACTCGTCTCGGCCGTGCCGACGCTCCGGCGCGTGGTCGGCGGCCTGATCCAGTCGCTGCCCGGAATCGGGGCGATCGCGTTCCTGCTTACGCTCGTCTACTACTGCTTCGCGGTGATGGCGACGAACCTGTTCGGGGCGGATCATCCGGAGGCCTTCGGTACCATGGGCCGCTCGGCCTATTCGCTGTTCACGGTGATGACGCTCGAAGGCTGGAACGAACTCGCGAATAACGTCATGAAGACGCACCCCTATGCGTGGCTCTTCTTCATTCCCTACATTCTGACCACGACCTTCACCGTGCTGAACCTCTTCATCGCGATCATCGTCACGGCGATGCAGAACGAAGCGGACAAGATCCGCGAAGCGGAGATGCGCGAGCACCGCGAAGAACAGAAGGCGCTGGAAGAGTTGAGTGACAAGGAGAACGTGCTGCTCGCCGAGATCCGCGAATTGCGCACGGAAGTGCGGACGCTGTCGGGGCGGCGCACACGGATGAAGCGGGCTTAACGCGTGAGCGGCTTGAAATGCTTTGAAAGCTTCAGGCCCTGCGCCTGATAGTTGGAGCCGACTTCGCCATAAAGCTTGTCGGGCCGTTCGGTCAGGCGCTCATAGACGAGGCGCCCGACGATCTGCCCGTCTTCCAGAATGAACGGCACCTCGCGCGAGCGCACTTCCAGCACTGCCCGCGCGCCGTGGCCGCCAGCCGCCGCATGACCGAAGCCGGGATCGAAGAAGCCCGCGTAATGCACGCGGAATTCGCCGACCAGCGGGTCGAACGGAACCATCTCGGCCGCATGATCCGGCGGCACATGCACCGCTTCTTTCGAGGCGAGAATATAAAAAGCATCCGGATCGAGCACGAGCCGCTTCGAAGGATGCGCCGGTATCGGCTCCCAGAAATCCATCACGTCATAGCGCGCGCGCTTGTCGACATCGATCAGGCCGGTGTGGCGCTTGGCGCGGAACCCGGCATAGCCGTTCCCGAAATCGGAAAGATCGACCGAGACCGCAACCCCGCCACCGCGCAGATCGGGCTCGGCGGCATCGACCAGCTTCTCGCGCGCCTGCAGCGCCGCGAGTTCCTTCATATCCAGCTTCGCCTCGCCGCGCCGGAAGCGAACCTGCGAAAGGCGCGAGCCGCGCCGCACCAGAATCGGAAACGTGCGCGGAGAAATTTCAAGATAGAGCGTGCCCTTGTAGCCCACGGGGATGGTATCGAATGCGGCGACGCGGTCGCCTATCACCCGCGTGAAAACGTCGAGGCGGCCGGTCGAGCTTTTCGGGTTGGTCGCGGCCGCGATGTCAGCTGGAAGTGACAAACGCTCCTCGACTTCGACGATATAGACGCAGCCGGTTTCCAGCACCGTGCCGTCGCTATTCAGCGAGATCGAATGCAGCGCGAGATCGTCGAGCCGCTCGGAGATCGGCGTCTTCGCGGAGGGCAGAAAGCTCGCGCGAATACGCCAGGCGCGCGCGCCGAGCCTGAGATCGAGCGAGGCTGGCTGAATCTGGTCGGAATCGAACGCGCGCTCGGCCACGATAGCTTTCGCATCCGCCAGCTCGCGGATCGCCCGCGAGGGCAAGATACCTTGTGACGTTCCTTGGGCAGATTGTGGGAGCCGGTGCACGGCCGCGGTTTCCATGTGTTTCACCTAGAATAGGCAGAACTTGACGCCAAGCGCATGAGCGGCATAATCCCCGCACTTCGTGGTCATTTGAGCCGGCCGGCTTGCAGCCACGTTAAACAAGTCGCTAAAAGGCCGGGGAGACGTGTGTCACCCGGCTTATGGGGCTGAACCCCCGGCCGGGTTTTTGTTTGGAAGGACCGCGTCAATGACTTTGAAGACCCCCCGCCCCGTTCCGGAAGCCGCCTCGCTGCGCCCGGAAACCCGGCTGATCCATGCGGGCATCCTGCGCTCGCAATTCGGCGAGAACGCCGAGACGCTCTATCTCACCCAGAGCTTCGTCTACGACACCGCCGAGCAGAGCGCCGCGCGCTTCAAGGGCGAGGACGACGGTTTCATCTATACGCGCTTCTCGAACCCGACGGTCGCGATGTTCGAGGAGCGCATCCGCGCGGTCGAAGGCGCGGAAGCCTGCCGCGCGACTGCGACAGGAATGGCCGCCGTCACCGCATCGCTGCTGTGTTTCCTGAAGGCGGGCGACCATGTGGTTGCGGGCCGCGCGCTGTTCGGCTCGTGCCGCTATGTGGTCGAGGAACTGCTGCCGCGCTTCGGCATCGCCTCCACCCTGGTCGAAGGCACCGATCTGAAAGCGTGGGAGAACGCGGTCCGGCCGGAGACAAAAGCGTTTTTTCTGGAAAGCCCGACCAACCCGACGCTGGAGATTCTCGACATCGCGGCGATCGCGAAGATTTCCAAGCATGCCAAAGCGCTCCTGATCGTCGATAACGTGTTCGCGACCCCGATGCTGCAAAAGCCGCTCGAACTCGGCGCGGACGTCGTCTGCTATTCCGCGACCAAGCACATCGACGGCCAGGGCCGCTGTCTCGGCGGCGCGATCCTCGCATCCGAGCAATTCGTGAAGGATCACCTGCATACCTTCATGCGACAGACCGGCCCTTCGATGTCGCCGTTCAATGCCTGGGTATTGCTCAAGGGCATCGAGACGCTGCAAATCCGTATCGAGAAGGCGCAGCAGAACGCTGCGAAGCTCGCCGACTGGCTCGCAGGCAAACCGAAGCTGAAGAAGGTGCTCTATCCGTTCCGGAAAGATCACCCGCAATACGAGCTTGCCAAGCGCCAGATGAAGGGCGGCTCGACGCTGTTGTCCTTCGAGGTCGAGGGCGGGCGCGAAGGCGCGTTCCGTTTTGCGAATGCGCTGCGGCTGATCCGCATCTCGAACAATCTCGGCGACGTGAAAAGCCTGATCGTGCACCCCGGAACCACCACGCACCAGCGCTTCACGCCCGAAGCGCGCGCAGAAATGGGGATCGGAGAAGGTCTTTTACGGCTCTCCGTCGGACTCGAACACCCCGAGGACCTGTTCGAAGACCTCTCGCGCGGACTTGCCGCCGTCTGATAATATCGGCGGCATGTATCGCGCGACCACCCGCAGGGTGCAGATCACGGTGAACCCGGAATACTCGGCGGAGCGCTCTTCGCCGGGCGACGGCGAATATTTCTGGGCCTACACGATCGAGATTCTCAACCTCGGCGAAGAGGCCGTGCAGCTCGTCTCGCGGCACTGGATCATCACCGACGCGAACGGCCACACCGAGGAGGTCAAAGGGCCGGGCGTGGTCGGCAAGCAGCCTGTGCTGCGCAAAGGCGAACGTTTCGAATATACGAGCGGCGTGCCGCTCAAGACGCCGTCAGGCCTGATGTCGGGCACCTACCAGATGGTGACGGAAGAAGGCGACGATTTCGACGCCGTGGTGCCGGCGTTTTCGCTGGACAGTCCGGGCGCGAAGCGGGTGATGCACTAACTTGCCTCATCCTGAGGAGCGCTCCGCAGGAGCGTGTCTCGAAGGATGAGACTTCATGCTTCGACACGCAGTCGCTTACGCTCGCGCTCCTCACCATGAGGTTTTACTTCTCGCCCTCAACCTCGCCCGGCTCGAACGGATAGACCCGTCCGCAGAATTCGCAGGTGACGACTATCTTGCCGTCTTTCACCATGCTCGCGCGGTCCTCCGGCGTGAAGCTTTTCAGCATGTCATAGACGCGGTCGCGCGAGCAGGAGCACTTCGCTTCCACCGGCAGCGCATCGAACACACGCACGCCACGCTCGTTGAAAAGACGCCACAATAGCCGCTCGCTGGAGAGCGAAGAGTCGAGCAGTTCGTGATCCTCGACGGTTTCCACGAGCGACTTCGCCTCGACCCAGGCGTCATCTTCTTCAATTTCGTGTTTCTCGGTGCCTTCCGGGGCATTACCCGGATCGATGTCGCTCTGCTGCGCGCGCGAGGAATCCGAAGGCAGAAACTGAACGAGCAGCCCGCCCGCGCGCCAGTGCATCTTTTCGCCGGCCAGCGTTTCCTCGCCGACCGCGAGCCGCACGCGGGTCGGAATCTGTTCGGAGTTCTGAAAATACGAGTGCGCCGCCTCTTCGAGCGAAGCCCCGTTCAGCTCCACGATGCCCTGATAGCGCTGCGTGGCGGCGCCGGTTTCCACCGTCATCGCAAGATGGCCGTTGCCGAGCAATTGCCCCGTCGTTGCCTTGGAAGCGTCGGCGAGCCGCGCTCGATTGAAGCGCGCATAGGCGCGTACCTTTTCGGGCGCGACGACGTCCACCACCATGAAGTCGATCGGGCCGTCGGTCTGCGTCTGCAAGATCAGGCGGCCCGCATCCTTCAGCGTGGAGCCGAGCAGCACGGCAAGCGTGATCGCTTCCGAAAGCGCGCGGCAGACCTGCGGCGGGTAACTGTGGTTCTCGATCGCCTTGTCGAGCGCGGGGCCAAGGCGAACGACACGGCCGCGCACGTCCAACGGTTCGACGGCGAAGGGCAGAACCTTGTCGTCGTCGGGTTGCTGGCTCGGTAGGCGGGCGGGTTGCGCCGCGCTCATGCCGCCGGCGCTCCCATGCACCAGGCGAGAATGCCCTTCTGCGCGTGCAATCTGTTCTCCGCCTCGTCGAAGACCACCGACTGCGGCCCGTCGATGATTTCGTCGGTGACTTCCTCGCCGCGATGCGCGGGCAGGCAGTGCATGAAGATCGCGTCGGATTTCGCGCGCTTCATCAGCGCGCGGTTCACCTGATAGGGCTTCAGGATGTTGTGGCGGCGCCTGGCTTCCTTGTCGCCCATCGAGACCCAGGTATCGGTGACGATGCAGTCGGCGCCCTCGACCGCTTGTTCCGGATCGCGCATGAAACGGATCGCAGCGCCGGATTCCTTTGCCCATTTCACGACCGGCGGCTTCGCCGCGAAATCTTTCGGAGTTGCGACATTCAACTCGAACTCGAAACGCGCGGCGGCGTGCACCCACGAGGTCAGCACGTTGTTCGCATCGCCGGTCCAGGCCACCTTGCGGCCCTTGATCGAGCCCTTCTTCTCTTCGAAGGTCATTACATCCGCCATCACCTGACAGGGATGCGAAAACTTCGTAAGCCCGTTGATGACCGGCACGGTCGCGTGCGCGGCGAGCTCCTGCAGCGCCTTGTGATTCAGGATCCGGATCATGATCGCATCGACATAGCGCGAAAGCACCCGCGCGGTGTCGCCGATGGTCTCGCCGCGGCCGAGCTGCATCTCGGCGCCGGTCAGCATGATCGAATGGCCGCCGAGCTCGTGCATCGCGACGTCGAAGGAAACGCGCGTGCGCGTCGAGGGCTTCTCGAAGATCATCGCGAGCGTGCGGCCTGCGAGCGGCTTTTTCGGGTCCCCTGCCGGTTTGGCCTTGAGGTTCGCGGCCAGCGCAAGGATTTCGCGCAGCTTCCGGCCGGAAAATTCCGAAAGATCGAGAAAATGCTGTACGCCATTCATACTCATTACGCGGCTCCCTTGGTCGTCGCCGCTTCGAGTTTCCGGCACGCAGCAGACAGTTTCGCAATGGCTTCGTTGATTTCCGTCTCGGTGACGATCAGCGGCGGCAGGAGACGAACGACATTCTCGCCGGCCGCCACCGTAAGCAGCCCCTCGCCGATCGCGGCGTTCACGAAGTCGCCGTTCGGCACCACGGTTTTCATACCGAGCAGCAGTCCCTCGCCGCGCACTTCCGCAATGATCGCCTTATGCGTGTCCTTCAATTCCGCAAGCCGCTGCTTCGCGAACAGACTCATCTGCTGCACATGCTCGAGAAAACCCGGCGCGAGCACCTGGTCCAGCACCGCGTTCGCGACCGCCATCGCCAGCGGATTGCCGCCGAACGTCGAGCCGTGCGTGCCCGGCGTCATGCCCTTGCCGGCCTCCGCAGTGGCCAGACAGATGCCGAGCGGAAAGCCGCCGCCGATGCCTTTGGCGACCGCCATAATGTCGGGTGTCACGCCGGACCACTCATAGGCGAACAGTTTTCCGGTGCGTCCCACCCCGGTCTGCACTTCGTCGAAAATCAGCAGGAGTCCATTCAAGTCGCAAAGCTCGCGCAGGGCTTTCAAGAAGCCCGGCGGCGGGACACGAATGCCGCCCTCGCCCTGAATCGGCTCGATCAGGATTGCGGCGGTCTCCTTGGTGATCGCCTTCTTCACTGCGTCGAGATTGCCGAACGTCACCTGCACGAAGCCGGGCATGCGCGGGCCGAAGCCCTCGAGATATTTCTCGTTCCCGGTCGCAGCGATGGTTGCGAGCGTACGGCCGTGGAAGGCGCCGTCGAAGGTGATTATCTGGTTGCGCTCAGGCCTGCCCGACACGGACTGATATTTCCGCGCCATTTTGATCGAGCATTCCATCGCTTCCGCGCCGGAGTTCTGGAAGAAGGCGGTGTCGGCGAAGGTGTGTTCGATCAGCCGCTTCGCGAGCCGCTCGCCCTCGGGGATCTTGTAGAGGTTCGAGACGTGCCAGAGTTTTTGCGCCTGCTCAGTGATCGCCTTGACGAGCGCCGGGTGCGCATGGCCGAGCGCGTTTACGGCCACTCCGGAACCGAAATCGAGGTATTTCCTGCCGTCGGTCGAGATCAGCCAAGCGCCTTCGCCGCGCTCGAAGCTCACATCGGCGCGCGCATAGGTCGGCAGTACGGGCGCGATCATGACATGCGCCTCCAAGGTTCCCGCGTTCTCGGACCCCAAAACGAAATCTGCCGCCCATTACGAGCGGCGCGACGGACCATCTAGGGGCTGGTTGGTCTTTTGTACAACGCAGCCCCGGCCCGTTCAACCAGCGCATCCCGACTCGAAAACGTCACAACTTGTGGGGAAAACGCGCTTCCATGCGGCGGACTCTTGAAGCGCGGAGTCTGCCTATTGTAGCGTTTTATCCGTCAAATACGACATATCGTGCGGCGGACGACCCTAGGCGAAGCGTAGAAGGCCCAATCCGGGAGACGGGGAAAATCCCGATTCCGGCGAGCGCGGAAGGATTCCGCCTCGGGCCCCAGTCGAGCCCAGGAACAGGGGACCAAAAAATGAGCTGGACCGACGAACGCGTTGAACTGCTCCGCAAACTCTGGGCCGACGGCCTCTCGGCGAGTCAAATCGCCGCGGAACTGGGCGGCATCACCCGCAATGCCGTGATCGGCAAGGTGCACCGGCTGCAGCTTTCGGGCCGCGCCAAGCCTTCCTCCTCGGTGCCGCGCATCCGCAAGCCGCGCGCCACCAACGGGGTCATGCGCCCGCGCATGCGCTACTCCGGCAACAACGCCCTGGCGCCGGACTACGCGCGCGAAGCCGAGCCGGATCTCGATCCGCTCGCGAATGTCGTCCCGATCGGACCGCGGGTTTCAATTACCGAACTCAACGAGAACACCTGCCGCTGGCCGGTGGGCGATCCGGGCGCGGAGGATTTCGGCTATTGCGGTGCAAAGCCCAAGACGGGGGTCGTCTACTGTCCCTATCACGCGCGCATCGCCTACCAGCCGCTCGCCGACCGCCGCCGCGAGCGCCGGGCTGCGCAAGGCCGCTGAATTAAGCTGACAGGTTTGAATTATTCGTCATGCCCGGCACTCGGGTCCGGCTTCGCCGGCCCGAGTGCCGGGCATGACGAGTGTTATGAAGCCGGCTGCTTTTACGCCGCGCTTTCCGCGAAGCGCTCGTTGAAGGAATAGCCGGAGCCTCGCACGGTGCGGATCGGATCCGGTTCCCGGCCGCGGGTAAGCGTCTTCCTGAGCCGCCCGATGTGCACGTCCACCGTGCGTTCGTCGATATAGACGTCCCTGCCCCAGACCGCATTCAATAGCTGCTCGCGCGTGAACACGCGGCCGGGGGACATCATCAGAAATTCCAGCAGGCGGAATTCTGTGGGTCCCAGATGCACCTCGCGCGGGCCGCGATGCACACGCTTCTTCTCGCGGTCGAGTTCGATGTCGCCGGACTTGAGCTGCTGCGAAACCTGCTCGGGGCTCGCGCGGCGCAGGAGCGCGCGCACGCGCGCGACAAACTCCGGCACCGAAAACGGCTTGACCATGTAGTCGTCGGCGCCGGTGGACAGCCCGCGCACGCGCTCGGCCTCCTCGCTCCGCGCCGTCAACATCAGGACCGGCAAGCGCTGCGTTTCGGTGCGCGCACGCAGCCGCCGGCAAAGCTCGATACCGGAAAGGCCGGGCAGCATCCAGTCGAGCACCACGATGTCGGGCAGGTTTTCCTTCAGCCTGATCTCGGCCTCGTCGCCGCGATTGACCGTTTCGACGTCGTAGCCTTCGCTTTCCAGGTTGTAGCGAAGCAGCACCGAGAGCGCTTCTTCGTCTTCGACCACCAGAACTTTCGGCTTCATGGAGTTCGGTTCCGGTTATTCTCAGCCCTTCGGGTAGGCGACGCTGGTCATGCTCGAAGCATCCGATTTCGGACGCTCGTCGGCAAGCTGCTCGCCGACCACGAGATAGTGGACGGTTTCGGCGATGTTGGTCGCGTGGTCGCCGATGCGCTCGACGTTCTTCGCCGCGAACAGCAGATGCGTGCACATCGTGATCTGGCGCGGGTCTTCCATCATGTAGGTCAGCAATTCGCGGAACAGCGAGGTATAGAGATCGTCCACCGCGCCGTCGCGTTTCCAGACCGCCATGGCGCGGTTGGCATCCCGCGCGCCGAAGGCGTCAAGGACCTCTTTCAGCTGCTCAAGCACGATCTCGCTCATGTGCTCGACGCCGCGCAGGAGTGCCGGGGCCTGGTACTCGCCCTTGAGCGCGAGCACGCGTTTCGCGGTGTTCTTGGAAAGATCGCCGATCCGCTCGAGGTCGTTGCATATCCGGATCGCGGAGACGACCTCGCGCAAATCAACTGCCAGCGGCTGGCGCTTGGCGATCACCGTGATAGCGTCATCCTCGATTTCGCGCTGCAACTGATCAAGCCGCGTGTCGCCGGATATAACCCGTTGCGCAAGACCGGTGTCGCGTTTGATCAGCGCGTCGGTAGAATCGACGACCGACTTCTCGGCAAGGCCGCCCATTTCGGCGACCTTGCGGTTGATGTCCCGGAGTTCGTTTTCGAATGCGGTAACGATGTGGCTTGCCATGATGATCCTCGCCGGCCTCAGCCGAAGCGCCCCGTGATGTAGTCCTGCGTCCGGCGCTCTGTGGGATTGGTGAAAATCGTTTCCGTCGTACCTTCTTCGACGAGTACGCCAAGATGGAAGAATGCGGTGCGTTGCGACACGCGCGCGGCTTGCTGCATCGAGTGCGTGACGATGATGATCGTGAAGTTCTCGCGCAGTTCGTCGATCAGTTCTTCGATGCGGGCGGTCGCGATCGGGTCGAGCGCCGAACAGGGCTCGTCCATCAGGATGATCTCGGGCGAAACGGCAATTGCACGCGCAATGCAAAGACGCTGCTGCTGGCCGCCGGATAGTCCGGTGCCGGAATCGCCGAGCCGATCCTTCACTTCTTCCCACAGACCCGCACGTTTTAAGCTGCGATGAACGATCTCCTCCAATTCCGTCTTCGAGCCTGCAAGCCCGTGGATGCGCGGGCCATAGGCCACATTTTCGAAGATCGACTTCGGGAACGGGTTCGGCTTCTGAAACACCATGCCGACGCGCGCACGCAGCTGCACCACGTCAAGCGAGGGGTCGTAGATATCGTCCTTGTCGATGAGGATTTCGCCGGTCACCTTCGCGCTAGGAATCGTGTCGTTCATGCGGTTGATGCAACGAAGAAATGTCGACTTGCCGCAGCCGGAAGGACCGATGAAGGCAGTCACGGACTTCTCGCCGATATCGACCGAAACGTCCTTGAGCGCGTGCTTGTCGCCGTAATGGACATTTACGTTGCGGGCGACGATTTTCGGCGTCTGCATCAGGTCGACGTCCTTTGCCCTCGAAAGAGCCTGGGGAGGATTGACGATCATTTCCATACTAACATCTCCTAGGCGGCTCACCATCTGCGCTCGAATTTCTTGCGCAGATAGATCGCAGCCCCGTTCATCACGAACAGAAAAATCAACAGCACGATGATAGCTGCCGCCGTTTTCGCCTGAAAACCGATCTCGGGCAGGTCCGACCAAAGGTAAATCTGCACCGGCAGCACGGTCGCGGCGTCCGTCACGCTCGTCGCCGGGGCAACGATGAACGCGACCATGCCGATCATCAGAAGCGGCGCGGTCTCGCCCAGCGCGTGCGCCATGCCGATGATGGTGCCGGTGAGAATGCCCGGCATCGCCAGGGGCAGCACATGGTGAAACACGGCCTGCTGATGCGATGCGCCGACCCCGAGCGCGGCCTCCTTGATCGAAGGCGGCACCGCTTTCAGCGCCGCGCGCGACGCGATGATGATCGTCGGCAATACGAGCAGGGCCAGCACCAGACCGCCGACAAGCGGTGCCGACCGCGGCAGCCCGAAGAAGTTCAGAAACACCGCAAGGCCCAGAAGACCGAAGACGATCGAAGGCACCGCGGCGAGATTATTGATGTTCACTTCGATCAGTTCGGTCGCACGGTTCTTGGGTGCGAATTCCTCAAGATAGATGGCCGCGGCAACGCCGAGCGGCAGACAGATGAGCAGCGTGACGAGGAGTGTAAGCGCGGAGCCGACGAGCGCGCCGCGGATA
Organism: Pseudomonadota bacterium; assembly: GCA_041694745.1. GTDB lineage: Bacteria > Pseudomonadota > Alphaproteobacteria > Rhizobiales > Xanthobacteraceae. The sequence continues at coordinate 22,109 of JBGFSD010000094.1, read as the reverse complement.
CCGGCGAGCTCCGCCTCGCGGCTGTCGCCGCTGGTGAAGAAGCGCCAGTTAAACGACCGCTCCACGATTCCCTTGGCTCGAAGTGCCTCAAGCCACGCTACCTCGCGGTCCTTCACGCGCCGGTTCGACTCCGGCGTCAGGTAGGTCACGAGTTGCCAGGCTCCGGCCTGCGCGTCGCCGGCCGATTTCAGCGGCAGCAGCACCTCTCCGGAGATATTTCCGGCGGAAATTTCGTTCACTTTCACGAGCCCGCCGTTCAAGGCTACGAGGAGACTCGGAACCTCGGCATCAAGTTTTTCGCCGAGCTTCGCGTAGCGCTGCCGATAGGCCTTCGCCCATTCGGAAAAATCGCTGCCGGAAGTCGACAGCGTGACCGGGCCTTCCTGGCCGCTGACCGAAATCGTGCTTGCGCCGGGTTTGCGATCGATCGCCGTGCCGGTGCCCTTGAAGTAGAGTTCGGCGTCCGCAGAAACCAGCGCCGCAATACTGAGTGTTTTTCCGACCAGCGACGGGTCGGCAACCACCTGATGACGCAAGGTATCGCTCGCTCCGGAGGAGATCAGCCCGTCCAGCCTGCGGCGGCCGACACGGTCTTTCACTTCCGGAAAATGACTCCGCAAAGCGTCGCGGACAAGCGCTTGATAGTCCGCGCCGCGCAGGACTTCCGGATCCTTCGCCTTCGCCGGGTCGATATCGGCCAGCACCACGGGAACGTCGAAACGGAATTGATGCACCGTGAAGGCCGGCAAGCCCTTCAGCAGGATGTCGACGAGCACGATCAAAAGGAACAGCGCGGTCAGCGCGATCGCGATCATGCCGTAGAGGCGGAAGCGAAATTCCGCGCGGTATCGCGCCGCGATCCGGCGCTTCACAGCATCGCGCAAACGCGTTTCCGGCGAACCGATGATGGCTTTAGTCATACTGTTCCCTGTAACGCTTGACGATCTGCAGCGCGATGACATTGAGCGTCAGCGTGAAGAAGAAGAGCACGAAGCCGAGTGCGAAAGCCGCAAGCGTTTTCGCGCTGTCGAATTCCTGATCGCCGACGAGAATGGTCTTGATCTGCACCGTAAAGGTCGTGACCGCCTCGAGCGGATTGAAGGTGAGATTTGCGGCAAGGCCCGCCGCCATGACGACAATCATGGTTTCGCCCACGGCACGGCTGATCGCGAGCATGAAGGCGGAAACAATGCCGGGCAGCGCCGCCGGCAGCACGACCTTTCGCACCGTCTCGGACTTCGTCGAGCCCATGGCGAGCGAGCCGTCACGCAGCGACTGCGGAACGGCGTTGATGACGTCGTCGGACAGCGACGAAACGAAGGGAATGATCATCATTCCCATGACGATGCCTGCCGCGAGCGCGCTCTCCGAAGCCACGTTCAGCCCAAAGGCTTCGCCCCAGCCGCGAATCGACGGCGCCACCGTCAGTGCTGCAAAGAAGCCGAGCACGACGGTCGGCACGCCTGCGAGTATTTCGAGGACCGGCTTGACCCATGCGCGGAAACGGGGCGTCGCGTACTCCGCCATATAGATTGCGGCAAAGAGACCGATGGGGCCCGCGATCAGCATGGCAATCGTCGTGATCAGCAGCGTACCGGCCACAAGCGGTACGATTCCGAAAGCTCCGGACGAGCCTTCCTGATCGGCGCGGATCGCGGTTTGCGGGCTCCACTGCGTGCCGAGCAGAAAATCGAGCGGAGAGACCTGCTGAAAGAACCGGATGGTTTCGAACACGACCGAAAAGACGATGCCGACCGTGGTCAGGATGGCGACACCCGCACTGGCGAGCAGGACGATGCGAATGAATCGCTCGACCTGGGTGCGGGCACGAAACGCGGGCGCAATGCGCGAATACCCGAAATAGAACCCGAGCAGGCCGATCAGCAGACCGCCCGCCAGCAGCGCAGCGTTCACGATCCAGTTCAGCGACGAATAAGTCTGCACGGCGCGGCGCAGCGCTTCGGTCGGCTCTCCCGCGTACCGGTTCTGAAGCACGGCGTTGATATCGCGCAACGCAGCCGAGCGTCGCAGACCTTCGGTCGCATTTACATCGTAGGCAGCGAGCGCCTGGCTTTCGACAAAACTGCGGCCCATCGGCAGGCCCGCGGCGAGGAGCAAGAGCATCGGCACGAAAATGCCGAGTGCGACGAAAGCGCCGTGATAGTTCGGGCGCGAATGCGTGATGCCGGCGCTTGCCGCCGCGCGGGCGCGGCCAAACAAAAAGCCCACGACCACGAGTACCGCGAGCAAAATGAGATAAATCGAAACCATCCGATTGACGCCTGTCCGGTGTTATCCGACGCCGCTTCTGGGGAGACGTTCGGACGGCAAGAAACGGCGGCCGCGCTTTGAGCACGGCCGCCGGACTGTTCGTTAGTTGGTCAAGGCTTCCAGAACGAGCGGCTTCTGCGCCGTCACGTCCTTGCGAACCTGCTCAAGCAGATTCTTCGGCAGGGTCACGAGGCCCTTCTTGGCGAGGTAGCCGTCTTCGCCGAGTGCGCGCGCCGAAATGTATTCCGCGGCGAACTTGTCGAGGCCCGGCACAAGGCCGATATGCGCCTTCTTGATGTAGACGTACAGCAGGCGTGAACCCTTGTACTTGCCGGATGCAATATTGTCGTAGGTCGGCTCGATATTGTCGAGATTCACGCCGCGGAGCCGCGCCTCGTTTTCTTCCAGAAACGAGTAGCCGAAGATGCCGAACGCGTTGCGGTTGGCAACGAGCTTCTGAACGATAAGATTGTCGTTCTCGCCGGCTTCGACATAGGCACCGTCTTCGCGCAGCGACTTCCAGGCCTTGTCGAATGCCTTGCGGTCGGACTTTTTCAACGCAACCAGCGCCGGAATCTGCTCCGCACCCTGCTCCATGAGGAGTTCATGCAGCGCGTCGCGGGTGCCGGAGGTCGGCGGCGGGCCGAGCACTTCGATCTTGATGTTCGGCAGCGACTTGTCGATGTCCGACCAGGTCTTGTTCGGATTCGGAATGAGCTTGCCGTCCGGGCCCGGCACTTCCTTCGCGATGGCCAGGAAAAGCTGACCGAGGGTGAGCTTCATCGCCGTGCCTTCCTTTGCCTGGGCAACGGTGATGCCGTCGTAGCCGACCGCAATCTCGACGACGTCCTTGACGCCATTCTTGATGCACTGCTCGAGTTCGCTCTTCTTCATGCGGCGCGAGGCGTTGGTGGCGTCCGGATGCTCGACGCCGACGCCAGCGCAGAACAGCTTCATGCCGCCGCCGGTGCCGGTGGATTCCACGACCGGCGTCTTCACGCCGGTCTTGCCGAGTTGCTCGGCGACGGTCGTGGTGAAAGGATAAACGGTCGAAGAGCCGACCACGCGGATCTGGTCGCGGGCTTCGGCAGTTCCGGCAACGAAAGTGCCGGCCATTACCAGCGCCAAGGCGCTGACGTAGGATGTGAGTCTCACGGAGAGTCTCCCTGTCTAGAGAAGATCGTCCCGATCTCAGACCGTGGATGCTGCCGCGGCTGCCGGGTGCCGGACTCCTATGGGTCGCTGCTAACGCTTCTATGACGCCGTCATGACGGTTGGATGACAGCACAAGTGGCTTGAATCGCTAGGGAATCCGGCGTGTCAGCCGGTGGATAACGGGAACCGCACCGAGAATAGCGCACCCTTGCCCGGCTCGCTTTCGATCGAAAGCCGCGCGCGGTGGCGGGCCGCGATGTGCTTTACGATCGCAAGCCCGAGACCGGTGCCGCCCTGCTCGCGGCTATGCGCGACATCGACGCGGTAGAAGCGCTCGGTCAGGCGCGGCAGGTGCTCGCGTGCGATGCCGGGGCCGAAGTCGCGCACCGAGAGCATGGCTTCGCCGCCCTCGACGCGAAGTTTGATTTCGACCCGCTTGCCGTTCGCGCCGTATTTCAGCGCGTTCTCGACCAGGTTCTCGATCAGCCGGATCAGTTCGTCGCGCTCGCCGCGCACGCTCACGGGCGGCGGCGGCGTTTCGAGCGAAATTTCGACGCCGCGGTCGCGCGCAAGCGGAGAGAGCGAATCCCGCACATGCGCCGTCAAGGAAACGAGATCCACCGCCGCTTCCGGCGGGCGGTGCAGGTTCATCTCGATCCGCGACAGCGACAAAAGATCGTCGATCAGGCGCGACATGCGCCGCGCCTGATCGCTCATGATGTTCAGAAACTTCTCGCGCATCGCCGGGTCGTCGCGCGCCGGCCCGCGCAGGGTGTCGATGAACCCGGTCACCGACGCGAGCGGCGTACGCAGTTCATGACTGGCATTCGCGACGAAATCCGCGCGCATCTGGTCGACGCGCATGGCCTGCGTGAGATCGCGGAACACGAGCATGATGAGATCCGGCGCGCCGGATTCCGCTTCGCGATCGAACCGGATCGGCAGGATATGCGCCTCGTAGGAACGCTCGACCGGAACGCGAAGGTTGAAGGCGACCAGCCGCGGTGTGCCGGCGGCACCCGCCTCGCGCACTGCTTCGATTACCTCAGGCGCACGCAGCATGAGCGAGACCGGCGCGCCCAGCCGCACGGAGCCGAGCATGTTGCGCGCAGCGGCATTCGCCTCGAGTGCGATCCCGTCCCGGTTCAAAAGCAGCGCCGGCTCGGGATAAGCGCCGAGCAGTGCGGCGAGCCGGGGGTCCAGCCGTTGCGCAAGTCCCTCGCCGGGAAGCGTGGTGTAATAGGAACTGTCGTTCATCGTCTCAATCTGTCCGGGTCCTGCTAGCGAGGCAAGGGCGGGCGGGAAACTACGCGGGCTTTATGGATACTGCGGCGGCGACGTGCTATCGAGCACGTCGCGGCAAGCAAAAGGAGATCTGCCATGAATCGCGGGCCGACGAGGAAGCCGTTCTTCCTTTCCGCGCTGGCGTTCGCCGTCCTGCTTTCTCCGGCGGCGCAGGCCGAACCGATCCCGCTGCCTAAGATCGACTACGAGGCGAGAGCAACACTTATCAACGGCGGTTCGCTCCTGGTTCGGCACGCGGCCGGCAAAATGCGGATCGAAATGCAGATGCCGCAGCTGAAAACGCCGGCGGTCGGGTTCATCGACCTGAAGCGCAAGGTCATGGTGCTTCTGTTGCCGATCCCTGGCGCGGGCGACACGGCAATGGAAGTAGGCTTCGGTGACGACGCGACGTTCGGACAGGTCATGGGCGAGGGACAACGCATCGGAGAGGACACGGTCGCGGGCGAACGCTGCACGCTCTGGAAAGTAACCAGTGCAGGGAGCGAACACAGCGCAACTGCTTGCCTCACCGCAGACAACATCGCTTTGCGCACGCAGGCGCTGGTCGACGGAAAGACGAGGACCGTCTTCGAGGTGACGGAGTTGAAGCGTACGCCGCAAGATCCGGCCGAGCTTCAGGTGCCATCGACCGCGAATGTGATCAAGCTGCCCAAGGGCATCAAGGGCATTCCTGGATTTCCGAAACTCTGATTATTTTTTCCGGATCGCTTCCATCACCCGCTCGTAGGACTTGAACGCCTCGCCGTCTTTCTTGCAGGCGTCGGGAAGTTTCTTCTCGAACGCGAGTTCGACTTCCTCGTAGAGCAGATCGGCGGCCTCGTCCTTAAGCCCGAGTTTCTTCTGGAGCGCGTTCGCCGACTGGATGAGCTTGTCGGCGTCCGCCTCGTTCAGCGGAAAGTCGCAGCGGTCGGCGGCGATCGACGCGAAATAGAGCGTCATCAGCTCGCGGCGGTCCTGATCGGCCTGCGCGCTCGCGGCGGCAACGGCCGCAAGCAGCACCGCCATGCCGGAAAGAGATGTGCGAACCGCGCGCATGTCTACTTCTTCACTACCTGTTCGGTGATCTTCGCAACCACCTTTGAAGCATTCACGTCGTGGGGATCCGGCATCTTTTCGAGGGGCGGCTTGATGTCGAGTACGAGTTCCCGGATTGCGATGATGACCAGCGAGATCGCAAACGGCGCGATAAAATAGAACAGCCGGAACAGAAGCAGCGAAGCGAGCAGTTGCTCCGGCGCGAACTGCGGCAGTGCGATCAGCATGGCGGCGTCGAACACGCCGAGTCCGCCCGGCGAGTGGCTCGCAAAACCGAGCAGCGTCGACGATACGAAAATCACCGCAAGCGAAATGAAATCGATCTCGGGCGACGCCGGCATCAGCACATACATCGCGAGCGCGCAGCAGGTGAGATCGACGATGCCGATCGCGATCTGCAAAACCGTGAGCCGGCCCGCCGGCAGCGTCACGCTCCAGTTCGCGCGGCCGATCTTGCGCGGCTTCACGCTGACCCAGATCGTATAGACGACGAGCCCGGTCAAAGCGGCGATTCCGATCACGCGATTCACCGCGGGCGGTAGCTGATCGACCATGGACGCCGCCTCGGGGTGGATCGTCATGCCGATCCCGAGCACGGCGATGTTGCCGAGCCAGAACGTGAGCCCGGCGATGAAGCAGAGCTTGGCGACTTCGATCGCGCTGAGCCCGCTCGACGCCGAATAGATGCGATATCGCACGGCGCCGCCGGAGAAAGCGGTGAAGCCGACGTTATGGCCGATGGAGTAGCTCGTAAATCCGCCGATCGAGGCGATGTGATAGGGCACCTCATGGCGCCCGATCGTCTTCAATGCGAAGTAATCGTAGAATGTGAGCGTGAGGTAGGCCATCGCAACGAAAAAGCCCGCGAGCGCAAGCTGCGTCCATGTCACGCTGGAGAGCGCGTAGCCGACCTCCTCGATCTTGATGTTGCGGAGAATGCGGTAGAGCACGAACGCCGCGACCGAAAAAACCGCGATCCCGAAAGCCAGACCGATCCGGTGCCAGCCGATATTGCGTTCGAACCAGTTCGAAAGGTTCTTGATGAACTGAAGCATTCCCTTCCCTTATATTCTTGGCCGAATCCCCCTGTCCGGCACCTAGCCTCTAGCAGAGCGCTATAACACGCGCGACTCCGCCTTCAGGTAGGTGCCTGCGCCGGCGGCGCAATTCGGCCGCGAGCAAAAGCAATGGCCCGAACGGAAAAGTGATCGCCGGGGTAAAAACGCCGCCGTTCTGCGGCTTTCCCCTATGCGAACAAAGGTTAGCGCTGTTTTGCCGCGCGGAGTGCGGCAATGGTCTGACGGCTCGAAACCTGTTCGGGATCGGTCATCAATTCGAGTACCGCGGGCCGGCCGGACTTCAGGGCACGCTCGAAGGCGGGCATGAAATCGGCGGTTTTCTCGACCTGCTCCGCGTGACACCCGAATGACTTGGCAAAAGCGACAAAGTCCGGGGTGATCAGGTCGGTACCCGAAACCCGTCCTGGAAAGTCGCGCTCCTGGTGCATCCGGATCGTGCCGTACATGCGGTTGTTGAACAGAAGCACGATCGGCCGGCCGCCGTGCTGCACGGCCGTTCCGATTTCCTGCCCGCTCATCAGGAAGCCGCCGTCGCCGACGAAGCTCACGACGGTGCGTTCCGGATGCAGGATCGAAGCGGCGACCGCGGCAGGCACGCTGTAGCCCATCGCGCCCGAAGTCGGCCCGAGCTGCCGGCAGGGACGCGCATAGCGGATAAAACGATGCGCCCAGCCGGAGAAATTTCCGGCGTCGATGGTGACGATGAAATCCCTGGGCAGCGCTTTTGCAAGATCGCTGATCGCCTTGCCCATATCGAGCGGGAAATCGACCGGGGGAATCTCGATCGAGTCGAGATAGTCCTTGCGCGCGGCTTCACGCCAGGCCTTCCATTTGCCGCCGTCGAGCGGCGTCAGCGCATTCGCGGCAATCGCGAACGCGGAGGAAGAAGACACGATCGCGAGATCGGGAACATAGACGCGGCCGATCTCGTCCGGATCGGGATAGACGTGGACGAGCTTCGGCTTCGGCGCCGGCGAGGAAATCACGCGGTACGTCTGCGTCGTGATCTCGCCGAGCCGCGCACCGACCACGAGCAGGAGATCGGCTTCCTTCACCCGCTTGGTCAGCGACGGGGCGACGGATGTCGAGAGATCGCCAATATAATTTTCGGAAGCGTTGTCGAACACGTCCTGGCGGCGGAACGAGCACGCCGCGGGAATGCCGTTCGATTCGGCAAATGCGACGATCTCCCGGCAGGCACGTTCGGACCAGCTGCCGCCGCCGACGATCATGAGCGGACGCTCGGCTCTCGCGAGCAACTCCCGCATTTCGTTCAATTGCGCAGCATCCGGCGCTGCCTGTGCGGTTACATAAGGCTTCGCATCCTCGGCATCGGAAACTTCGGCAAGCATGTCTTCGGGAAGCCCCAGCACCACCGGGCCGGGGCGGCCGGAAGTCGCCACCTGAAATGCGCGCGCCATATATTCCGGAATGCGGGAGGTGGTTTCGATTTCCGCCGCCCACTTCGCGACCGGGCCGAACATCCGGCGGTAATCGATTTCCTGAAACGCCTCGCGGTCGCGCGTGCCACGCGCGATCTGGCCCACGAGCACGATCATCGGCGTCGAATCCTGAAACGCCGTATGCACGCCGACAGACGCGTGGCATGCGCCGGGCCCGCGCGTCACCATGCAGATGCCCGGCTTGCCGGTGAGCTTGCCGTAGGCTTCCGCCATGTTCGCAGCACCCGCTTCGTGCCGTGCGTTCACGAGCCTGAAGCGGTCGCGCACGTCGAACAGCGCGTCCAGCACCTCGAGATAGCTTTCTCCCGGGACGCAGAAGGCAAGATCGGCGCCGTGGAGCAGCAGCTGATCGACGAGAATGCGCCCGCCGGTGCGGGTGTTCGGTCTGGTTTTGGAGGAAGCGGAAGTCGAGGAAGTGCGATCTTGAACTGACATGCCGCCATCTTGGCATCGCACACCGGTCACGGCAACGCGGCGGCGCAAAAAGGCAGGCAAGCCCGTCCGGTGAAGCGGAGTCTCAGGCTGCGATCCCGACCGAAGCGAGCGCGGCCTTCAAATCCTTCAGGTCATAGGGCTTGCCGAGGACCGCGACTTTCTGCGCTTCGCGCAATTCCTTCGGGAGCGATTCGCTCGCATGGCCGGTCGCGACGATGATCGGCAGGTCGCCGCGCAGCTTGCGAAGCTCCTGTGCGAGCACGTCGCCCTTCTTGTCGGGAAGCCCGATGTCGACGATCGCGGCCTTGATGCCGGCGGCATCTTTTCCCGCGTGGTCGAGGGCGGCTTTTGCGCTCGTCACTTCGATGACTTCGAAACCGATGTCGCGCAGGTTTTCCGCCGCGATGGCGGCCACGAGCACCTCGTCTTCCACGAGCAGGATCACGTTCTTTTCTTTTCCATCAAACACGATACGCACCTTTGCTGAGAGTTCGTCGAAAGTGAACGGCTTGGTCACGACCTGCGCGTTGGCATCCAGCCGCCCCTGGCGAAGAATATCGGCGCGCGCATAACCGGTCGTGTAGAGCACGCGAAGATATGGCCGCCGGCGCCTCGCCTCGTCGGCGAGCTCCTTGCCGTTGTAGTCGCCGGGGAGGCCGACATCGGTGAACATGAAGCGTATCTCGGGCCGCGATTCCAGAATGCGCAGCGCCGCCACGCCGTCGGCCGCCTCCAGCACGCCATAGCCGAGTTCGCGAAACAGGCTCACGCTGTACTGGCGCACGTCGTCGTCGTCCTCGACGATGAGCACGGTATTGCGGTCGTCTTCCTGCGCCTTGCGCCCGCTCTTCAGGCTGGCAGCCTCGCCCGTGTAGCGCGGGAGATAGATCGAAACCTTGGTGCCCGAACCGAGGATGCTCTCGACATTCACATGGCCGCCGGACTGTTTCACGAAGCCGTACAGCTGGCTCAAGCCGAGGCCGGTGCCCTCGCCCGCCGGTTTCGTCGTGAAGAACGGCTCGAAGACGCGGGCGAGCGTTTCCGGCGACATGCCGATGCCGGTGTCGCTTACCGTGATCGCAACATAGTCGCCGGGGACGACGCCCTCGTGCTTCGCGGCATAGGCCGCATTCAGCTTCACGTTCGCGGTTTCGATGGTGAGCGAGCCGCCCTTGGGCATCGCGTCACGCGCGTTGACGACGAGATTGAGCAGCGATGCCTCGAACTGGTTCGGATCGGCTTCGACCGTCCAGAGATTCTCCACGACCGCCGTCTTCAGCGAAACCTTTTCGCCGAGCGTTCGCGCAAACAGCTCGGTCATGCTGGCGACCAGTTCGTTCGCGTTGACGGGCTCGGGATCGAGCGGCTGGCCGCGCGAAAACGCGAGCAGCCGCTTGGTGAGCGCCGCCGCGCGTTTCGCACCCTGCATCGCGAATTCCGCGTAGTTCTTTATTTTCTCGTCGCCGCCGTCCTTGCGGAGCTTGCGCTGCATGGCTTCGACGTTGCCCATGACCACGGTGAGCAGATTGTTGAAGTCGTGTGCAAGGCCGCCGGTCAGGCGGCCCACCGCCTCCATTTTCGACGCCTGGCGCAGCTGCTCCTCGGCGCGGGCGCGCTCCTGGATTTCCGAACGCAGGCGCTCCTCGACGATCGCGCGTTCGGTGATCTCCTCGCGCAGCTTCTCGTTCGCGGCCGCCATCTCCGCGGTGCGCGTGGCGACCATCTCGGTAATGTCGGTCGCGGTGCCGAACCAACGTTCGATTTTGCCGTCGTGGTTCAGCACCGGGAGCGCGCGGGCAAGAAACCAGTGATACACGCCGTCCTTGCCGCGAAAACGATACTCGATCTCGTAGGGCTCGCCGGTGCGGAGCGAATGTTCCCAGGCTTCCCGCGTGCGCTCGTAGTCCTCGGGATGCAGCAGTTCCTTCCAGTCTTCGCCCGGCGGGGTGCCCGCGAATTCGAGACACTGCTCGTTGTAGAAATCGAACGTGCCGTCTGGCCGGTTCGACCATACCAGCTGCGGCATGGCGTTGGTGACGACGCGGAATTTGCGCTCGCTCGCCGCAAGCGCCCGCTCCGTCTTTTTCAGTTCGGCGATGTCGAGCAGCGCGATACCGACGACTTCGACCTCGCCGCGCTCATTGCGCACCGGGAAGAACCCCGCGAACCAGGCCTGCAGGTCTTTCGCGTCGCCTTGCGGCTCGCGCACCAGTTCGAGACTGGAAACGGATTGTCCGCTTTCGAAGACCTCCCTGACCGCTTCCTGTACCGATCTCGCATTGAGCGGCGGGTACTCCTCGATCGGGCGGCCGACGATGTATTCCTGGCGAATGCCGAAAACGTGCGCGAGCTCGGCATTCGCCTGCGCATAGTTGTATTCGCGGTCGACAAAGCCGTAGCCGATCGGCGCGTGCGCGAGCACGGCGTCGAGCGTGCGGAAGAACTCCTGCCGCTCGCCGGACAGCAGTTGCTGCGCGTCCTCGGCGCGGCGGCGGCGGATCATCGCGTTCCTGAGCGCGGCGGCCGCAAGCGCCATCAGCGCGCAATTCACGACGAAGACGCCGATCGTGAAAAGATTGGACATCTCTGCCATCGTCGGCATGTCGCGCATGCCGAGAAACAGATAGGAGGCGAGCAGAACCGCGAGCAGAGTCGCGAGCAGCCCGATCAGGAGCCCGCCGGTCGCGGCCGCCAGCAGCACCGCCGGAAAGTAAAAGCCGAAAGGAACGAGGGTCGCGGTCGGCACCACGAAACCGAGCAGAAAGCGAATCCCGGTCGCGACTGCCAGCGCGGCGGCCATGATGAGTAAAGCGCGCACGAGCGAACGCGGCTGCGTAATCCAGTGCAGAAAGGCCGTTCCTGCGTTCAAACGCCAACCCCCGCTCTCAATCCGTCTGCACTATACAGCGGCGCCCCAGGCATGGCGAAAGCGCCGCGGGCGCGGCGCTTCCGTGATCGATTCCCGTTCCGCGAGCGTCAGTCCACCGCCGCGATGCTGGTCGAATTCGGAATCTGCGTGATGCAACGGCTCGGGGAGCGCGCGAGTTCCTCGCCTGCGGTATGCACCGTCACCGAGGATTCGCAGCCGCTGCCGGGAGCCGTGGGGCTCAGGGTCGGACGAAAGCCATCGAGCGGCACTTTCTGTACGCTCGAATCCGCGAGCGCGCGGATCGTGACTTCGGGAAGCACGACGCCCTTGGTCACCACCGTCACGTTCGAAACCGGATCGGTCTTGAAGAGAATATTGCCGTCGCGATCGCGGTAGACGACCGCGGCATCCTCGACGCCGACGACTTCGACCGCGGTGATGCGCTTCGGCGTCTCGCCGTTCGCGACTTTCGGGAGGGCGTCGCCCTTGGTGCCGCGATTGATCTGGGCGGATTGCGTAGGCGCGCTTAAGGCGTTCTCTGCCGAACGCGGAGACTTATCCGCGCTGACGAGCGCGGCCGAGAGAAGGGCACCGGCGGCAATTGCGCCGGCAACGCCGGTAGCTTTGCGCAACATGGAACCTCTCCAGCATTCCGGATCGATTGTCCTGACAGGTGCCCCGCAATTGGGGGCGCTTCTGCCCGATAAAACGCGGTCCGGGGCAAAAGGTTCCTAGGCGTTCGCAGCCTGTTCCGCAGGTACGAAGAGGTGATGCTCGGGCACCGTGATCGTGCAGGAGACCCCGCCCGCCGAGAAATTGAGGTCGACGTCGGCTTCGAGCGAGCGGGACAGATTGCGCTGGATCGCCATGGTGCCGAAGCCGTGCTTCTTCGGGCGTTCCACCTTCGGGCCGCCGCGCTCGATCCAGCGGATCACGATCCCGTTGCCGGCAGAACCGCCTTCTTCCCATGTCACGCCGACGCGGCCCTTGGGCGTGGAGAGCGCTCCGTATTTCGCGGCGTTGACCGCAAGTTCGTGCAGGGCGAGCCCGAGGCTCTGTGCGGCTTCGGGCTTCAGGTGCACCGGCGGGCCTTCGATGCTGATCTGCGAGTCGTCCCGGTCGATGTAGTGGCCGAGCTGCGAGCGCACGAGATCGCGCAGGCCCGCGGAATGCCACTCCTCTTGCACCAGAAGGTCGTGCGAGCGCGACAGCGCCTGCAGGCGGGCACTGAATTCCTCGAGAAAGTTCTCCAGCGAGCCGGCGTGACGCGAGGTCTGGCGCGCCAGTGCCTGGATCACGGCAAGCAGGTTTTTGGAGCGGTGCGTGAGCTCGCGCATGAGCAGGCGCAGATGCTCCTCTCCCGCCTTGCGCTCGGTGATATCGACGGCCGCACAGGTCAGCCCGACCACGCGGCCCTCGGCATCGCGGAGCGGCTCGATATGAAAGTCGAACCAGCGGCTTGCGGCGGGGCCCTTGAGCCGCAGCTCGGCATCCACCGGTTCGCCGGTGGATAGCGCCTGCTGCTTCAGCTGCGCGATCGCGGCGCGGTCGGAAACCGGAATCACGTCGTCGTCGGTAAGACCCACGATCTGATCGACGCGGCGGCCCATGAACGCGTTGCTGATCGAGGTGTAGCGCAGGTTGCGATCCTGCGTGAAAACCGTGACGTTGGAGCCGCGCAGCGCGATCTCATAGCGGTGCAGCGCATTCCTCAGCTCTTCGGCGAGCCTGCGCTGCTCGCCTTCCAGCGAGCGGATGCGGGTGATATCGGCGGCCGCACAGCGCAGGCCGTTGATCTCGCCGTCGAGATTTCTGGTCGCCTCGATGTAGAGCGAGAACAGGATGCGCCCTTCCGGCATTTCGTACCAGGCCTCGATTTCGGCCGGCTCGCCGCTCTCGAGCACCTTCCGCTTGATCGCTACGATCGCATCGAGTTCCGGAGCGACAAGGATGTCGTCGTCGGTGCGGCCTAGCATCAGTGCGGCGGCGTCTTCGCCGCGCGGACCGAATATCCCGGTGTAACGAAGCACTTGATCCTGCGAGAACAGGTAGACCTTGGCGCCGCGCAGGCAGGTATCGAGCCTGCTTTGGACGAGCGCAATTTCTCCGGTCTTCTCGACCAGCGAGTGCTCGAGTTGCGAGCGCAGCGCTTCGGCTTCGTCGGCCCGGCGGCGTTCGACCTCGAGATCGCCTTCGGCTTGTTCGCGGGCCGCGATCAGCGCCGCGGGAGAGGGCACGGTGAAGAGGCGCCTGAACAGGAGCCACAAAAAAATCATCCAGCCCAGGCCGGCGACGACGCTGGTCGCCGCGACCGCATCCGGCGTCGGAAACGCAAACGTCTTTCCGAGCGGCATGGAAAGCTGCCAGGCCGCGAACGCGAAGCTGAACAGAAACAGCGCCGCGGCAAGAAAACGCGACACGGCGGAAAGATCGGGACGCCGCCAGGCCGCCCAGACCACGCCCGCGGGAATGAGAAAATACGTCAGCGCCGCAACCCAGGCCGCGACCGCAAGGGTGCTCTCCGAAGGCACCTCCCTCCAGAACGCGATATCCGCCGGAATTGCATCGCCAAGCTGCCCCAGCCAGGCCAAGACGCTTTCCATTACAGTTTCCCTGCCCACCGCGCACCTGCGCGCAATCCAAAGAACTCCGGATTGTAACCGGCGCAGTTCCGGAATGTTTCAATTCCGACACCTCGCGCCCCGCATTGCAACACATTGGAACCATGGCGTCCGTATCGCGTTTTCTTGTTGCGGCCGTCCACCCCACCAGCCCTCCCCCGTAACATGGCCGGTCGTATCGGACGCAGTTGGCGAAAGCCGGCTGCGTCCGAATTCTTATGCGCGGGAGACGACCCAGGAACGGAGCGCGGATTGTCGGGTTTGCCCCACGGCAACTCGCCAACCCCGAAAACACAAACCGCAAGAGGAGTTCGGCAATGAACTGGGATCGCGTTGAAGGCAACTGGACGCAATTCAAAGGCAAGATTCAGGAACAGTGGGGCAACCTCACGAATGACGACCTCGACAAGATCGAGGGCAACCGCAAGCAGCTCGCCGGCCGTATTCAGGAGCGCTATGGCATTGCGAAAGAGCAGGCCGAGAAGGATATCGACACCTGGCTGAGCAAGCTCAACTGACTTGACTGACGCGAAAAAGCCCCGGAGGCGATCTCCGGGGCTTTTTTGTCAGCAGACAGCCTGCTGCTTGCCCTTGCGCTGCGCCTTGTTCTGGAAGAACAGCGCCTGACTGATGACCGCCGAGACGGTCGCGGGCTGGTAGGGTTTTGGGATCAGGAACGCGGGCTCGGGCCGTTCGCCGGTAAGAAAACGCTCCGGATATGCGGTGATGAAAATCACCGGCACGTCGAACGATTTCAGCAGTTCGTTCACCGCATCGAGACCCGAGCTGCCGTCGGCAAGCTGGATATCCGCGAGGATGAGACCCGGCCGCTGCTTCTTCGCAACCTGGATCGCCTCGGCGTGCGTGCGCGCGATGCCGATCACGCCATGACCGAGGTTTTCGACGAGACCCTCGATATCCATCGCGATCAGCGGCTCGTCCTCGATGATCAGCACGTCGGTCGCGATCTCGCTTGCAAGCTCGCGGCCCGCGCCTTCCATGAGCGAACGCACCGTCGGCACGTCGATGTCCAGAATGCGCGCAGCGTCGGTTTCGGAGAAACCTTCCAGCGCGATCAGCAGGAACGCCTGACGTGGGCGCGGCGTGATCTGGGTGATGCGGTGCTCGGCCGGCAGCTGTTTCGAGCCCGGCTCGGAGTTCCCGTTCACCGACATCGAATTCCAGAGCTTCGTGAAGGTGCGATAGAGCCCGACGCGCGGGTCGTCCTCGGTCTCGATGGCCGAAGGGTCCTCAATCAGGACCTCGAGCACCGCCGCCACATAGGCGTCGCCGGATTGCTGGTTTCCGGTCAGAGCCCGGGCATACCGGCGCAAAAACGGCAAATGCGGCGCAATCGTCTGCGATAGGGACACGGATGGCCCTCCCTTGATTTCCCAGCGTAGTCGCCACCCTAACCCGGCTCCAGAAGAAAAGTTCCATGACGCGGAACCTCAGGCGGAACTGGGGGTTATAAAGGGTCGAGGCAGGGGCAGCGCCGGGGTGGGATTAGCGTGATGACCGAAAAACCGAAGGGACCGGACCCTACTATGAACAACAATGAAGCAGTCGCGGGAGCCAAGCCCAGATCCGGGGGCCTCGACCGCCAGGTTCAAGCCAAGATCGGCCAGCAACTGCGGGCCATGTATGACGAAGTGGTCGACCAAGGCGTTCCCGATCGTTTTGTCGACCTTTTGAAGAAACTCGACGGCGCACAGAGCACTCCGAAATCCGAGGAGGAGTCGCGCTAATGACGACCGATCCGGCGACCCTGCAAACCATCATGTCGATCGTGCCGAAGCTTCGCGCATTCGCGATCTCGCTCTCGGGCAATGTCGACCGTGCGGACGATCTCGTGCAGGAGACGCTGATGCGCGCGATCGCAAACATCGACAGCTTCGAGCCCGGCACCAATATGCAGGCGTGGCTGTTCACGATCCTGCGCAACCGCTTCCGTTCGGAGTACCGCAAGCGCCGCCGCGAGGTGGAAGACGCGGACGGCCACTATACGGACAGCCTGGTTTCCCAGCCTGAGCAGACTGCGAAGCTGGAATACAAGGAATTGCGCGCGGCGCTCGAGAAACTGCCGTCGGACCAGCGCGAAGCGCTGATTCTCGTCGGCGCGTCGGGCTTCTCCTACGAGGAAGCCGCGGCGATCTGCGGCTGCGCGGTCGGCACGATCAAAAGCCGCGTCAATCGCGCACGCAACCGCCTGGCCACCGAACTCGACGTCAAGTCGATTGAGGATTTCGGTCCGGACCGCAACACGCGCGCCGCGCTTGCGGCGAGCGACCGCCGCTAGATTTCGGAACCAAGCCGCCGGACAAACGGTTTCTCTCCCGAAGGCGCGAATTCGCGCCGCAAACAATCCGGGAGAAGAACCATGATCGGCTGGGCCATCACCTTCCTGATTATCGCACTCATCGCGGGTCTGCTCGGTTTCGGCGCCGTCGCCGGCACCGCCCTCGAGTTTGCGAAGATCGTTTTCTTCATTGCGCTCATTCTCTTTGCGATCTCTGCGGTAGTGGGCCTGCTGCGCGGACGCGCCCCGGCGCCGTAGTCCGCGCGAGCTTCGCCCTGGAAGCGCTCCCCGCGGCGTGAACCGCGCCGCGGGGAGAACTCGCCGGGATCGTTTTCTCAACCAATTTTCTCAAGGAGCAGAATCATGAAGTTTCCCCTTCGTGCCGCCAGCGGCACCATCGCCGCCCTTGCCGTCGCCGCTCTCGTAACGCTTCCTGCCGCCGCTCAGCCGCGGGATCGCATACAGGCGGGCGTCTTGAACTGCGACGTTTCCGGCGGTCTCGGCCTTATTCTCGGATCGCAGAAGGATGTCACCTGCCAGTTCCTGCCCGCGGACAGCAACAGCCCGCGCGAAGTCTATGTGGGTGTGATCAACAAGTTCGGCCTCGACATCGGCGCGACCGCAAAGGGTCAGATGGTGTGGAACGTGTTCGCGCCGACCTCGCGCCCCGTCGCGGCCCTCGCCGGCGACTATGTCGGCGCAGGCGCAGAAGCGACCGTTGCGGTCGGCCTCGGCGCGAACGTGCTGGTCGGCGGCAACAACCGTACCATCGCCCTGCAGCCGGTTTCGGTGCAGGCACAGGAAGGCTTGAACGTGGCGGCCGGCGTCACCGAACTTCGGCTGCGTCCCGTCAACTAAAAGATACCGCCTCAACAGGATCAGCAGGAATGGCCGCTCTCCGATCTCGGGTTTACCCTAGATCGACGACATCAATGACCAAGCCGGATATATCTGGATCGGTTAGAGCGGCCGTTTTCTTTTGCCGGGATTGCGGCCGAAGCGCGGTTCACGCGATCGTGTGGAACCGCAACCGAGCGTGAGACGGTTTCCGGAACGACGGCGCAGTGTGCCGGGTTTTCTTCTGTCGACGAATTCTTGCAAAAGACGGGAGAAGAACCATGAGAAATTCCCTGAAGGCGCTCGTGCTCGGCGCTGCCGTCCTGTCAGTTCCGGCAGCGGCGCTGGCGCAGACCACGACAATTACAACGACGACCCGCACCGAACGCGGGCCGCTCGTGCTCACGCCCGACCAGCGCACCACGGTCTACCGGCGCGTCGTGCGCGAACGCGTGGTGACCCCGCGTGGCGAGGTGATCGAGTATCGCGTAGGCGCCCGCGTGCCGCGCGACGTGGAACTGCGCAGCTTCGACGACGACGTCTACGTCGAGGCGCCCGAACTGCGCCGCTACCGCTATGTCCATGTGAACAACCAGGTCGTGCTGGTCGATCCCGAGACGAGCGAAGTCATCGAGATCATCTCGGACTGAGCGCAGCGACAAGACAAATAAATATGGACTCCGGGCTTCGGCCCGAGGTCCTCACTTTGCCGCGGGCGCGGGATTGCCTGAGGGTTCTTCCGGCGCCTGCTTCCCCGTGACCGCCGCAAGATTGCCGCGGATCAACTGGCGCCCGGCGTAGATGCCGCCGACGATCTGGAGCTGAAAGCGCTCCTGGTCGTTGCGGAGCACTTCCTGCATGATTGTCTCGACCTCGTCCTCGGGTACGCCGAGCTCCTTCAGCGTCTGCCGGCCGAATGCCGCCGCGGAGTGCAGCAATTCGCGGACCTGATAGTCCACGCCCGCGCGCACGAGTTCGATCGCGTGTTCGCGGTCGAAGGCCCGCACCAGCACCTTCACGAGCGGAAACTCGTGCTTCACCAGTTCGACGATCCTGTTTGCCGAGGCCCAGTCGTTGATGCAGACGAGAATCGCCTGCGCCCTGCCCGCGCCGGCCGCGTGCAGCGTATGCAATTGCGTGCCGTCGCCGTAATAGACCTTGAAACCGAAATCGCCGGCGTCCTTGATGATCTGGGTCTGGTTGTCGATGATCGAGATGTCGATGCCGCGCGCGAGCAAGGGCTGGCTCACAATCTGGCCGAAGCGGCCGAAACCGATAATCAGCACGCTGCCCGAGAGATCCTCGGCGGCGTCGATTCCCTCCATCGATTCCTTCTCCTTCGGCATGACCCAGCGCAGCGCGAAGACGACGAGCGGCGTCAGCGCCATCGACACGATCACCGCTGCCGTCATCAGCGCATTCACCTGCGTCGTGAAGATGCCGGCCTGCGTCGCCGCGGCATAGAGCACGAAGGCGAACTCGCCGCCCTGCGCCATCATGGCCGCGCGGTAGAGGCCCTCGCCGTGCTTGGAGCGGATGCGCGCGATCGCGTAGATACCGGCGGCCTTGACGAGCATGAAGGAGAGCGTGCCCGCGAGGATCAGCGGCCACTGCCGCGCCATCAGCGCGAGATCGAGCGACATGCCGACCGCAAGGAAAAAGAGGCCGAGCAGAATGCCGCGAAACGGCTCGATGTCGGCTTCCAGCTGATGCCGGAACGTCGACTCGGAGAGCAGCACGCCGGCTAGAAACGCACCCATCGCCATCGACAGCCCGCCGAGATGCATGCCGAGCGCGGCGCCCAGCACCACGAGCAGCGCCGCCGCCGTCATCACCTCGCGCGCGCGCGACTCCGCGAGGAAGCGGAAGAACGGGTTCAGCAGCCAGCGCCCGGCCGCGACCAGCACCGCAAGCGACGCCCCCGCGATGCCGATCGCCTGCCAGAATTCGCCCGCGGACAGTTTCGCAGCACCGGGCGTGAGCAGGGTGACCGCGATCAGGAGCGGCACGATCGCAAGATCCTCAAGCAGCAGGATCGAAACGATGCGCTGCCCGCGCGGCGAGGAAACCTCGCGCCGCTCGTCGAGCAGCTGCATCACGGTCGCCGTCGAGGTCAGCACGAAGCCGGCGGCGGCGAAGAAGGCGACGAGCGGCGAAAGCCCCCAGAGCATGCCCGTCCCTGCGAGCAGCAACGTGCAGAACGCAACCTGCGCGACGCCGAGCCCGAAGATTTCCCGCCTCAGGCTCCAGAGCCGCGACGGCTGCATCTCGAGACCGATCACGAACAGGAACATGACGACGCCGAGTTCGGCGATATGCAGGATCGCCTGCGGGTCGGAAAACAGGCGCAGGCCGAACGGGCCGATGACAATGCCGGCCGCGAGATAGCCGAGCACCGAACCGAGCCCGATGCGCCTGAAGACCGGGACGGCTACGACGCCCGCCGCAAGCAATGCCACGACCTGAACGAGCTGGGTTCCTGAATGCGCGTCGGCGGCCATCGGATGTTCTCCAATTCAAATACGAGCCGCCCGTGCCGTACCGCCGGGCCGAATACTCAATCTCATTATATGCGGAGACGAATGGCGCGCTCGGAGAGATTCGAACTCCCGACCCCCAGATTCGTAGTCACTTTGTCGCTATGTCACTGACATTCTTTGTCATTCCCCGAGCGATATTTTCGGCGTTGTCACGCGCATTCTGATTCCTAGGCTGATACCGAAGTTTCCGCATTTGCAGCGCCGGTGTTTCCCCGGTGTTGCCCCGAGGATCAGCCAAGATGACCACCGCCCGCCTTAGCAAGCGAACGATCGATGCCATTGGGGCCAGAAGTATGGAGTTCACTGTATGGGACGAAGCGCTTCGCTGCTTTGGGGTCCGGGTGCGGCCGTCGGGCGCAAAATCGTTTATTGTCGTCTACAGGGCCGGCGCGGGGCGCGGGGCGCCCGTGCGGCGCTTCACCATCGCCGCGGTGGGAAAAATCACGCCAGAGCGCGCGAGGGCCCGCGCCAAGATCATCCTCGGGTCGGTGGCCCATGGAAATGATCCGGCTGGCCAAAAGACCTCCGAGCGCGGAACGCCGACCGTGGCGGAACTGGCGGATTGTTTCATGGCGGACCATGTGCGCCCGAAACGAAAGCCTGCGACGGCTGAATTCTATCGGGACATTTTAGACCGCATCGTAAAGCCCGCCATGGACACCACGAAGGCGGACAAGCTGACGCGGCTTCAAGTGGGCAAGCTTCATTCCTCTCTTGCAGCCACTCCCTTTCAGGCCAACCGCGTGCTGGCCGTGATCGGAAGCATGTACGCCTTTGGTAGCAGCGCCGGGCTTGTGCCAGAAAGCGCCAACCCGGCGCGTGGCATCGGCAAGTTCAAGGAAAGCCGACGGGAAAGATTTTTGACCGGTCAAGAGTTAGAGCGGCTAGGCAGCGCTATCCGCGAGGCCGAGACCGTCGGCATCGCTTGGGCAGTGGACGAATCGGGGCGCAACGCCAAGCACGTGCCTAAGGAAAATCGCTCTACCAAAATCGCTCCCTCTGCTGCTGCTGCAGTTCGTTTGCTCCTCTTCACCGGTTGCCGACTTCGCGAAATCCTGCATTTGCGGTGGGAGTACGTTGATTTCGAGCGCGGCTGCCTGTTTCTGCCGGATAGCAAGAGTGGTCGGAAGACTGTCATTCTGAATGCACCAGCGCTTGCGGTGCTGAATGCGCTGGAGCGAGTCGGTCCCTACGTGGTGCCGGGCGAGGACCCTAAGCGGCCGCGCCACGATCTAAAGCGGCCTTGGCAAGCAGTAACTAAGCGCGCTCACTTGGAGGGCGTTCGATTGCACGACCTTCGCCATACATATGCAAGTTTCGGTGCCAGTGGCGGGCTTGGTTTACCGGTCATCGGACGGTTGCTCGGCCACGCGCAGCCTGCGACCACCGCGCGCTATGCGCATCTCGACAACGATCCACTACGACGCGCCTCCGAAACTATTGCCGGCCGTATTTCGGCAGCACTAAACGGAATCGTAGCGGCTCAATTGAAAGAATGCGACACCCTAGTTCGCGGCAACGTGCGTCTTAGACATCAGTTAAACTGTCCTATCATTTCCTAGGCGTTGAACACTGATCGATAGATTGAGAAAGGCAACGACGACGCCAAATGAACGGGCATGAATGCGCTAGGGCATAGGCCTTAACTCTCCACATCAGGAGCGCCCAAGTAGGTCATCGACTTTAGTCGCTTTCACATACCTAGCCGGGTTCTCTCCGTTCGCAAGGGCGCTGAAGTGTGCCTCGCCGCAGAGGATTTTGGCGGCCTCTGTGCTTCGTAGTCCATCCGCGAACAGGGTGCCCTTGGTTTCCACTACGAGATAGAGCCGCTCTCGCCCGTCCTCCTGAATCAGCACTGCCCAATCAGGATTGTACGTGCCGAGAGGCGTAGGCACGGTGAACCAGCCGGGCAGCTTGGCGTAGACCTTCACGGCCGCATTCTTTTCGAGCTGATCGGCGAAGGTCGCCTCTACGTCGGATTGATACACGACCTGCTCGTAGACCGACTTCTTGGCGCCGGTCATCATGTTCTTGAGATAGCCGGTTAGCTCCTCCTGATCGAACAACTCTTGCGCATAGTAGTGTTCGTCGCCCAAGCGCTGGTACTTGATGCCATCGACCACGGCTAATCGTTTGCAGCGGTTGATCGCCTCTGCTGCCATTTCGATAAACTGCTGCGGGTTGCGCTTAAAATCCTCCA
>JBGFSD010000078.1:0-11866 GCA_041694745.1 Pseudomonadota bacterium | reverse complement strand
CCGCAGCCGCCGATGCCGCAGACGCGGCCGATGCCCGCCGCGCCGGCTCCCGCCGTTTCCCAGCCTGCCGCGCCCAAGCCGGCCGCGCAGGATGCACCCAACCCGTTCGACAGTCTCGAAGCCGAAATGGCGAGCCTGCTCGGACAAGACAAGAAAAGATAAATATGAAGCAGCGCCATGCCGTCGTACTCCTGATCTTCGCGCTCACGCTCGCCACCGCGGGCACCGCGAGCGCCCAGGACATCAGCGTAAACTTCGGCACTGGCACCGGCGTCACCGAGCGGGTAATCCAGCTCGTCGCGCTCATCACCATTCTCTCGCTCGCGCCCGCGATTCTCGTGATGGTGACGAGCTTCACCCGCATCGTGGTGGTGCTCTCGCTCTTGCGCACCGCGATAGGCCTGCAAACCGCGCCGCCGAACGCGGTGATCGTCAGTCTTGCGCTGTTTCTGACCGCCTTCGTGATGGCGCCGGCGTTCCAGACCGCCTACGACACCGCGGTGAAGCCCGTGATTGCCGGCGAAATGCAGCCGCAACAGGCTTTCGAGAAGGGCGCCGAACCCTTCCGCGCCTTCATGCTGAAGAACGTGCGGGAGAAAGACCTCGCGCTCTTCATCGACCTTTCCCGCGAAGCGAAGCCCGAGTCCGCGGAAGCGACGCCGCTTCGCGTGCTGGTGCCGGCCTTCATGATTTCGGAACTGCGCCGCGCCTTCGAAATCGGATTCCTGCTGTTCGTGCCGTTCCTCGTCATCGACCTCGTGATCGCCTCGGTCTTGATGTCGATGGGCATGATGATGCTGCCGCCGGTGATCGTGTCGCTGCCGTTCAAGCTGATCTTCTTCGTGCTGGTGGACGGCTGGAGTCTGGTCGCCGGCTCGCTGGTGCAGAGCTTCGGAACGTAACGGCTCTCCAAAAAAATCGTCATGCCCGCGCTTGTCGCGGGC
This sequence comes from Pseudomonadota bacterium, assembly GCA_041694745.1. Classification (GTDB taxonomy): domain Bacteria; phylum Pseudomonadota; class Alphaproteobacteria; order Rhizobiales; family Xanthobacteraceae. Next base: position 10,922 of record JBGFSD010000078.1, on the reverse strand, counting down.
ATCCACGCCTTAGCAGCACGTCAGCGTCGTAAAGACGTGGATGGCAACAGAACTCGCGCTTGCGCGAGTTCTGAATATTCTATGCTCAAGTCGGGCTTGCCCGACTTGAGTGACAAGCCCGGCCATGACAAAATTAAGGTCTGTAGAGTTCTACCGCGCGCTCAGCTGATCCGGCCTCGCCGGCATCTGCGCCGCCGGGAATTTCGCCTGATACATCTTCAGGAACACGGCGAGCGAGTCGATGTTCGCGAGCAGCTTGGCGGCCTCGCCGATGGCGCGCGGGTTCGGACTGGAGGAAATCTGGTCGAACGCCGCTTTCTCGGACCCGCCGTTCATCTTGCCGCCGTAACGCTCCTTGAGCCGTGCGAGGCTGAGCGCTTCGCCGGCGAGCGCATAGGCGAGACCCGCGCGCAGCACGTCGTGCCGCTCGATTTCGTCGAGCGGCCCCTCCTCTTCCTTCCAGCGCTCGCCCAGCATGAGCTCGATCGCTTCGCCCGCGCCGCGCCAGCGTTTCGCCGCCCACAGCACATCCGCGCGCTGCCGGGCGGCTTCGGGGCCTTTCAGGCTGGCGATCACGTCAAGCGCGTTGTCGAAACGGTTCGTGCCCATGAGCGCGCGCGATTCCAAAAGCAGCCGCTGCTCGCGCAATTCCTGCGGCAGGTCGGCAAGCCGCGTCGCTGCGAGAATGGCGGCCGCTTTTTGCGGCTTGCGGTTCATGAGATGCACGATGGCAAGACGCGTCGCGACCTGCGCTTTCGCCGCCCCCGTGAGCCGGAACTGCACCTGATGCTCGAGCAGCTCGGCGGCCTGGTCGAGCAGGTCGACCGCGACCAGCCGCTCCGAGAGGCGGCGGATCAGTTCGTCGCCGCGGCGGCCGACCGGCGTCAGCTTGGAAAAATCGTAATACAGCGCCAGCGCCTCGATCGGCGGCAGCGCGTCCGCCTTGCCGGACAGAAACAGGTCCTCGAACACCACCGCCATCTCGTTCTGGAACGTGCGCGTGACCGGCACGTTGGGCTGCGAGAGCAGGGCCGCGTCGAGCAGCCGGAAGGCATCCCGGTAGCGCGCCTCCTCGACGTAAAGCCGCGCAAGCAGGCGGTTGGATTCGAGTTCGACACGGTCGCCGCGCCAGGCGAACGTGAGCGCCTCGAGCCGGTCGATGGCCTTGGGCCGGTTGTATTCGCCGCGCACAAGCTTCAATTCGACCCGCTTGTAGCGGGCCTCCGCCGCGGCCGGCCCGTCGCCCAACTTTGCCGCGCTCTCATAGAAGCTCTCGGCGCGATCGGCGCGCCCCAGACCTTCCGCTACGCGGCCTACAAGCATCGCGAAGGCCGGCTTCATTTCCTCCGGCACCTCCGTGCCGTCGAGTTCGTTCATCAGACGGCCCGCCTCGGAAAAATCGCGGACTTCCACGGCCGACAGCAGCGCCGCGAGCAGCACCCTGCGCTGCAGGTCGAGCGGAAGCAGCCGCAGTCCGGCGCTGCCGGCGCGGAAATTCTCGCGCGCCTCGGTCCAGGCGGACATCTCGGCATAGGCGACGGCGCGCAGCAGCGCGGCGTCCTGCGAATCCGCAAGCTCGCGATGTTGGAGATCCTCGAGCGCCTTGACCGGACGCCCGATCATAAGTTCGCTCAAGCCGCGCAGCAGATAGAAACGGGTACTCAGCGGGGTCTTCGCATCTTCGCGGACGATCGCGTCGAGCACGCCCTTGGCCTCGGTCGCCAGTCCGTGCGCGAGATAGAAGGCCGCGAGCGTCATGCGTGAGCCGTTGCGCTGGTTCTCCGGCGCTTCCGCGGTCGCATTCAGGATTTCGGATTCCCGCTCGCGAAAGCGGCGATTGCGCTCCGCTTCCCAGAGCGTCGCGTCCAGCGGAGACGCGTTATGCCGGTCCAGCCGCGCAACGGGCCTGGGCTGGCCGGTCGAAAGCGAGAGCCCTTTCGGCCGGCCGATCAGGACATGCTCCGGCTTCGGCAGCAGTTCGAGATCGTCGGCAAGCGGCAGCAGCGCCAGGCCGTGCGCCGAGGGCAGCAGCTTGAATTCGAGAAAACTCTGCGCCCGCAGCACGCCGCGCACCGGCGCGAGCGCGGTCACGACGCGGATGTCGTCGCCGATTTCGGGGTCTTCGATCCTGTGCACCTTGCCGTCCGTCGCACCGTCGAGCGGGACCGCAAGCATGGTGCCGTTTTCATCGGTCGTGCGGTGCACCGTGAGCGGGCGGCTCTTGCCGACGACGGCATCGCCGAAATGCACGGTCCAGTTCTGTCCGTCGGACTCCGCGCTGGTCAGCCAGCCGCCCCGGAGCTTGAGCCGGACGATCTTGCCGTGTTCGGAATCCGCGACCGTCACCTCGGAGAAGCTGCGCGTGCGGTCGGCAAGCAGTTCGCTGACGTTGATCTCGCGGCGGGTGTCAAACACGATCCAGATGCGATCCCCGCGGCGGAAGATCGCCGACGCGACCGCCTCCTGGAAAGGAAATGAAATCTGCACGCCGTTGCGCGCGAGCGCGACGCTCGCCTGCACTTCCGAAGTCAGCGGAGCGCGCACGGCCGGCGGCGTCTGCTGCGGCTGTTCCTTTTCCGCCTCCGCGATCGCGGGCGCCTGCAGCGGCGGCATTTTTGCCGGCGGGGCGGGCGTTTCCTTCTTTTCGTCAGGAGAAAGCTGCGGCGGGAGTTCCGCGTTCTGCTTCGTCTGCTGCAACTCGCCCTGCAGCTGTTCGGGAGCCTTGGGCTTGCCCGGTACGACATCGGCGACAATGGCGCTCGCTTCGCGGAAGTGGCGCACCGTCGCGTTCGGCGCGACGACCAGCCGGACGACCGCGATGCCGTGCGAGTAATCCACGTCGAGGGAAGCCACGGTGGCCGGAAGCGACGCACGGATGTCGCCGAAATCGATCTTCACCGGCGCGTTGAACGTAATCCTGAGTTCCTGGCCTTCCTGCTCGGCCGTGATCGGCACGGGTTCGCTGATCGTGAAGGCGAAGCGCGAAAATCCGGGCGCTTCGCCGAAGCGGACCTGCACCGGCTGCCAGACTTTCTGCTGCACCTGTTCGGCGCGTGCCTTGCGTTCGGCTTCGCGCGCGCGTCTCGCGAGTTCGTCGACGACTTCCTGCGGCAATCCCGGCGGCAGGCCGACCCAGCTTTCGGGAAGCAGGTCGACGAACAGCTTCTCGCCGGCTTCCATCGTGTTCACGGTGATCTTCTGCGAGAACGCGATGCGGACCGCGCTGCCGTCGGGGTCGCTGCGCGCCGCCTGCACCAGATCCCTGAAACTGCTCTGCACGCCGTCGACCGATACGCGCACCGGCTTCGCGAAGCGAATTACGAGCACGTTGTTCGAAAGCTGGATGTCGGACTTGGTCTCTTCCGGAAACGTGAAAACGAGCCGCGCGAAGCCGTTCTCCATCGTCGCGGATAACGCGGTTTCGGCCGGCTGCGCCCGCGGTTGCGAGAACGCGGCAAGCGGCGCGGCGCTGATCGCCAGCGCACCCAGTGTCACCAGGAGCGCGCGCCCGTTTTTCCGCAAGAACGCAAACATTATATGTGGGCCCGCGACGAGTGCTTCCTGCGCGAACCCTAGGCAAACAGCGTTAATGCGAAATTAGCGGGCCGCCTTCTGTTAATACTTTCTTACCTCAGCATGGTGCGACGGCCGCTTATTGCTTCGGCGCCGCCTGCTTGGGCTGTGCCTGCGTCTGCTTGGCGGGCGGCTGTTTCGCTGCCGGGGCCGGAACGTTCACGCGCGGCAGGTCGGTGGGCGGCATCGCGCGCTCCGGCGACGCCCCGCGGGCGAGTTCGACCGTGAGCTGCTGCGCGGCGTCCGGATTCATCACCGCCAGCACTTCGGCGAGCTTCACCGGCTTCATGGCCCGTGCGATGCCGACCAGAACCGCCGCGTCGAGCTTCTCGAAGATGCGCGCGGCCTCCTTCGGCTTCATGCCCTCGTACATGATGACGAGATTCTTGATCTTCGTGTCTTCTTTCTGGCTGTCGGCGGCCGACGGACTCTCCAGCGCGCGCAGTTCGTTGATCCGCTGTTCGAGGCGCTGCTCGGCTTCCTTGATGAGGTTCTCGCGCAACTCAAGATCGCGCTGCTTGGCGTCGAGTTCCTGGCGGCGCTGCTGCAGGCGCTCGAGCAAAGCGCGCTGTGCCGGCGAGGCGTCGCCCGGAATGCTTACGTTGATGCCGGCCGGCGTTTCCGGTGCGCGCGGCGGCGCCGGCGGCAGCTGCGGTTCGTCCTTTTTCGGAGCGTCTTCCTTCTTCGGCATCGCGCTCGTGAATTCGAGATCGGTCTCGGGCACGTTCTGCGCAACCGGCGCAGGCGTCGCCGCGACGGTCGTGACCTGCGGCGCCCGCGCATTCGAAAGAATGCCGAGCCCCTTGATCACAAGGAGCGCCGCAGCCGCGAAGATCACGACCGGGATGAGCCGAAGCCGGGTCATACGACGCCCTTGTTACGCCGCTTGACCGGCGGCCGCCGCCCGCAGGCGCAATGCAAGCGCCTGGGCTGCCTGCGCGGTCCGGTTAGCCGAGCGCGGTTGCGGCTCTTCCCGGCGCAGCGGCTCGACATTCGCCGTCTGACGCTGGCCGCTCCGCGCCGCTTCCGCGACTTCTGCGATCTGCGCGATGCGGTCGAGCACCTCCTCGCCGCGCGCGATCTGGTCGTCGAGATCGCGGGTGACGTCGATGGAGGCGCGCAGCCCCTCGCCTAGCGTCGCATTGGTCTGCTGCGTGATCTCCTTCAGGTTCCTGATCGCGCGTTCCGCGAATTCGGTCGCGGTGATGAGTTCGGCGATCGTGCCGCGCATCGCGGTTTCGTCCGCGCGCAGCCGCTGAAGCTTCCTGTTCAGGACGAAACAGTAGCCGATAGTGAGGCCGAGCAGCACAGCAACGAGACTCTCGATTACAAGTCCGTAGAACGATCCGGTCATGCTCCCTCCATCCGGCTCGACATCGCGCCGGCCTGTTCAAACATCGCCATGGTCGTTTTCGAGCGCCGCAGCGGCTTGGCGACCTTCACCGCGACCCGGTCTCCGATCCGGCCCATGGTGCCTTCGGACAGCACCGCATCGCCGCAGCGGACCTTCACGAGCGTTTCGGGTTTCACGTCCAGCATCAGCGTGTCGCCGACCGCGAGATTCATGACCATCCGCAGCGGCATCTGGTCGTCGTAAAGCACTGCATCGACGCCGATCTTGGCGTGCCAGATTTCGGTCGCGAGATGCCCTTCCCAGATCGGATCGCGGCCGAACTTGTCGCCCATGAAGTTCTGCAAGAGCAGTTCACGGATCGGTTCGATGGTCGCATAGGGCAGCAGGATTTCCATGTTGCCGCCGCGGTCTTCCATGTCGATCCGCAGACGCACCAGGATCGCCGCGTTGGTCGGGCGCGAGATCGCCGCGAATTTCGGATTGGTCTCGATGCGGTCGATTTCGAACCGCACCGGCGAAACCGGGCGGAACGCCTGTTCCGCGTCGTGCAGCACGAGCTCCATCATGCGCTTCACCAGGCCCGTCTCGATGGTGGTATAGGGCCGGCCGTCCACGCGCACGGCGTGGGTGCCGCGCCGGCCGCCCAGGAGCACATCGATCATCGCATAGATCAGCGACGAGTCGACCGAGAACAAGCCGAAGTTGTCCCACTCCTTCGCCTTAACCACGCCGAGGATGGTCGGCAGCGGAATCGAGTTGAGATACTCGCCGAAGCGCACCGAGGTGATGCGGTCGAGCGACACTTCGACGTTGTCCGACGTGAAGTTGCGAAGCGAGGTCGTCATCAGCCGCACCAGGCGGTCGAAGACGATCTCCAGCATCGGCAGGCGCTCGTAGGAGACCATCGCCGAGTCGATGATCGCGCGCAGGCCGTTCTGGTCGGCGAGATTGATCTCGTCGAGCCGGAAGCCGAGCAGATTGTCGATTTCTTCCTGGTTGAGGGCGCGCTCTATCGCGCTCTTGGACTCGATCTCGTCGCCGACGCCCTCGACCATCTTCTCCCAGTCGGCGGCGACGTCGTCGTCATTGGGCTTGGTGCTCACGGCTGCTCCGGTGTCGGCAAGAGTTTCAAACCGTCACTGCACGACGACTTCTTTGAACAGAACGGCGCGGATCTTGGCGGGCGCGATCGCGATGTTGATCCTGCGCGTCAGTTCCTCGCGCAGCCGGTAGAGCCCGGCCGAACCCTCGAGGTCGACCGCGCGCAATTCGCGCAGATGCACCTGAAAGGCGTCGACCACGCGCGGCATCGCGGTCTTCACGGCGTCCTGCACCCGCGTGTCCGGCAGCTCCAGCGTGACCTTCACGCGCAGATATTGCGGGCGCTCGCTGCTCGCGGAGAGATTCACCGTCATTTCCGGGAGGTCGAAGTAGACCGATTTGACGGCCTCCTGCTTTTCGGCGCCCGGCTTGCCGGCGAAGAACATGAAGTAGCCGCCGATCGCGAGCAGCAGCACCGCGAGCCCGGCGCCGCCGTAGAGAAAGAGTTTCTTTTTCGATTTTGGCGGCGTTTTCGGCTTGCCGTCTTCGTCTTCGGCAAGATCGTCCGCCAATGCGGCCTCGGCCATGGTCTGCTCCCCTTGGCCGAACCGCTCCCGAGGCCCGGCCATAGGCCGACGCTAGGGCCGGTATGGTTAACGAAATCTAAAAGGCGGCAATTCTTGCCGGGCGGAAGCTGCCGGGCGGCAGCCCGCAAGCCGGCTTCGGCCCGCGCAACCCACTGCAAACAATGAATAACCCGCTCTGGCACGGCTCCTGCTGAGAACAGGCCGGACCACCCCCGCTGGGGAGCGATCGGGCGGTCCGGACTTGGGGAGCACGGGCCATGGACAATGCCCTTCTGGTTGGACTTTCGCGGCAGGTCGCGCTCAGGCGCGAACTCGACGTGATCGCCAACAACATCGCAAACCTGAACACCACGGGCTTCAAAGGCGAGTCGGTGATGTTCGAGCAATATCTCGATCCCACTGCGCGCCACGAATACTTCCCCGGCAACGACCGCCGGATCGCCTTCGTGCTGGATCGCGCGACCTTGCAGAATTTCAGCCAGGGGCCGCTGCAGCGGACCGAAGCGCCGCTCGACGTCGCGATCGACGGCCCCGGCTTCTTCGCGGTGCAGACGCCGAACGGCGAGCGCTATACCCGCGCCGGCAACTTCCACCTCAATCCGCAAGGGCAGCTCGTCACCAACAACGGCCAGCCTGTGCTCGGCAACGCCGGCCCGATCGTTTTCGAGCCGACCGACACCAACATCGCGATCGCCGCCGACGGCACCGTGTCGGCGACCAACGCCGAAGGCCAGGTCGGCGAACGCGGCAAGCTGCGCATCGTCACCTTTGCCAATCCCGCGCAGCTTACCGCGCAGGGCGACAGCCTGTGGTCGGCGCCTGCCACCATGGCGCCGCAGCTCGCACAGCCCACCACGCGCGCCATACAGGGCGCACTCGAAAAATCCAACGTGCAGGCGGTGAAAGAAATGAATCGCCTGCTCGAAGTCACCCGCGCCTACACCAGCATATCCAACATGCAGCAGCGCACCGACGAGCTTCGCCGCAGGGCGATCGAAAAGCTCGCCGAGGTCTGACCGAACCAGAGGAGACTAGACAATGCGCGCTCTTTACACCGCCGCCACCGGCATGATGGCGCAGGAACTGAACGTCGAAGTCATTTCCAACAACATCGCGAACATGCGCACGACCGGCTTCAAGAAGCAGCGCGCGGAGTTTCAGGACCTGATGTACCAGAACCTACGCCGCGTCGGCACCACGACGTCCGATCAGGGCACGCGCCTTCCCGCCGGCCTCGACATCGGCGCCGGCGTGAAGGTCGTCTCGACCCCGCGCATCATGAACCAGGGCAACATCACCATGACCGAGAAGGATCTCGACATCGCGATCCGCGGCGAAGGATTCTTCCGCGTCACCCTGCCGGACGGCCGCACCGCCTATACCCGCGCGGGTTCGTTCGAGCGCGACGACCAGGGCCGCATCGTGACGCCGGAAGGCTATCTCCTGGATCCGCAGATCACGATTCCGCAGAACGCGACCGGCATCACGATCAACCAGGCCGGCCAGGTCTCGGTAACGATCTTCGGCCAGACCCAGCCGACCGAACTCGGGCAGATCCAGCTCGCGCGCTTCGTGAACAAGAACGGCCTCCAGCCGATGGGCGACAATCTCTATCTGGAGACCGCGTCGAGCGGCACGCCGCAGCTTTCCAATCCCGGCCTCGACGGCGCCGGCAATCTTCTGCAGCGTCAGCTGGAGACCGCGAACGTGAATGCGGTCACCGAAATCTCCGATCTGATCGCGGCCCAGCGCGCCTATTCGATGAACGCGAAGGTGGTCTCGGCGGCAGACGAAATGCTGCAGTCCACCGCCAACATGCTGCGCTGACGGAGGCGACGATGAAACGCATTGCCTTGTTCGCGCTCCTCCATCTGGCGCTCGTTGCCGCGCTTCCGCTCGCGGCGCGCGCGCAAAGCGCGATCCCCGCGCTGAAAGCCGAAGCCGCGGTCAGCGGCGAACTCGTCCGCATCGGCGACCTGCTCGAAAACGCCGGCGCGAAGGCGAGCATCCCCGTTTTCAAGGCGCCGGCGCTCGGCGCCCACGGCACCATCCAGGTGCATCGCGTGACGGAGGCGCTGCGCGCCCACGGCATCCTCGTCTTCGATACCCGGAATCTCACGGAAGTGCTCGTCTCGCGTGCGAGCCGGAGCGTGACGTTGAGCGATCTCGGGCGGGCCATCGCAGAAGCGGCGGCCAAACGCTACGAGATCGCCAACGCCTCTGATCTGTCGGTCACCTTCGACCGGCAAATGAACGCCTTGCAGGTCGAACCCAACGTGACCGACGCGCCGCGCGTGGTCAGCATCGCGGTCGACCAGCGCAACAACCGCTTCGAGGCCATCGTCGACATGCCCTCCTCCCTGGCGCTGCGCCGCGCGCCGGTTCGCTACACCGGCACGCTGATCGAGACCGCGGAAGTCGTGACGCTCGCCCGCGCCATCCCGCGCGGCGAGGCGATCCGCGAAAGCGACATCGTGGTCGAGCGGCTGCCGCGCGCTGAGGTGCAGACCGACGCGATCGCGAAACCGGAATTCGTCGTCAATCAGGCCGCGCGCCGCGCGCTCCGCGCGGGGCAGACGCTGCGTGCCGCCGATCTGATGAAGCCGCAGATCGTAGCCCGCGACGATGCGGTCACCATCGTGTTCCGGACCCAGGCGATCACGCTCACCTTGCGCGGCAAGGCAATGGGCAACGGCGCCGAAGGCGAGACTGTCACGGTGCTCAATCCGCAATCCAAGCGTCTCGTGCAGGGCACGATCACCGCGCCCGGTGTCGTGACCGTCACCGAGGCGAATCCGGTCACCACCGCCGCCGTCAACAACCAGAACCGCTAGGGCACGAAAGCGTTTGAAAGAGGAAGTAATGGGAATGTGCAAGGTATGGGTCCGCGCAGGCAGCATCGCGCTGGCGGCGTCGCTGCTCGGCGGCTGCGCCGCCATCGACAAGATTTCCAACATCACCCAGGCGCCGCCGCTCTCGCCGGTGACCAATCCGACCACGCAGCCGAACTACCGCCCGGTCTCGATGCCGATGCCGGAGCCGGTGCCGGTCGCCTATTCGCCGAACTCGCTGTGGCGCAACGGTAGCCGCGCCTTCTTCAAGGATCAGCGCGCGCACCAGATCGGCGACATTCTCACGATCAAGGTGAAAATCGCAGACAAGGCGCAGCTCGACAACCAGACCAAGCGCGAGCGCACCACGAGCGACGACTCCGGCATCACCAACCTGTTCGGGCTGGCGAAAATCCCGTTCACGAAACAGGCGATCCCGAACCGCCTGCTCACCACCGATTCCACCACCAACAGCGACGGCAAGGGCAACGTCAACCGCCAGGAAATCCTGCAGACCAACGTCGCCGCCGTGGTCACGCAGGTGCTGCCGAACGGCAATCTGGTGATCGAAGGCAAACAGGAGGTGCGCGTGAACTTCGAAATGCGCGAACTGATCGTGGCCGGCATCGTGCGGCCGGAAGACATCGAGGCCGACAATACGATGGACTCGCAGAAGATCGCGCAGGCGCGCATTTCTTACGGCGGCCGCGGCCAGATCACCGACATCCAGCAGCCGCGCTGGGGTCAGCAGCTGTTCGATCACATCTTGCCGTTCTGACCCGTTCGCACCCATCCGTTTCGCGCGAGCTTTCCCCAACCAGAGCGCGCGAAGCGTAAGCCGGCCGACGCTCCCCCTCTTGGCCGGTTGAGTAACGGCCCCCGCAGCTCCCCCGCGGGGGCCGTATCCTTTTTCGTTCCGCAACGCTCTGTTTACCCGGAACCGCCACTGTGCGGGCAGTATCAGTTGCGTAAGGGTGGCGGCATGAAAGAGCGTGACGACAACGCGGACTATCTGTTCCGCTTCCTCGACCACCGCGATCATCTCCTGAAATCGAGAACCGAATCCTGCCTCGACGATGCCGACGCGAAGACGCGTGGCAAGCATACGCGTGGTGCGTTCCGCGCGATCGAGGTCTGGAAGGACGAGCGCTGCATCGGCCGCTGGGAAAAGGCGGATAACTGACCGGCAATGACGAAGAATTCTTCTCCCCGCCTGCGGGGAGAGGGAAATTCGCCCCGGGATCACAAACCCCTCATGGTGAGGAGCATTGCAAGATGTCGGGCTTGCCCGACATCCGCATATCCAATGCACAAGTCGGCTAAAGCCGACTTGTGTGCAATGCGTCTCGAACCATGAGGGCAACATCCTCATCCTTCGAGACGCGCTCGCTGGCGCTCGCGCTCCTCAGGATGAGGTTCCAAACGGGGAAATTCGATTCTTCCTCTCAGCACTTTCTACTTTCCTCCCAACACCTTCCGCGAATCCGCAAAAAAACTTTTCCCCGCCCTCATCCGCCGCGCGTAAATTCCCCTCGC
>JBGFSD010000100.1:0-53780 GCA_041694745.1 Pseudomonadota bacterium | reverse complement strand
GTCCAGATCGCAAACATTGCTGCCTCGCCTTTCCGGGTCATGGAGCCAGGTTAGGCGCAGGCTTTTGTCTTGAAAATTGAATAATTATGATGTTATCGTTCTTTATTAGAGAACGATGGAACTATCCGACCTCACCATATTCCGGACCGTGGCGGAAAGCGGCGGCATCACCCGCGCCGCCGAGAAGCTCCGTCGCGTGCCCTCCAGCATCACCACGCGCATCGGGCAGCTCGAAGACGATCTCGGCGTAAAACTCTTCGTGCGCGAGGGCCGCAATATCCGGCTGTCCCCCGCTGGCGCGATCTTGCTCGACAAGGCGAACCGGCTTTTGGATCTCGCGCGCGAGACGCGCGAGGCAGTGCACGAAAGCACGCCGCGCGGCGTTCTGAAACTCGGCGCCTATGAAAGCACCGCCTCGGTCTGGCTGCCGGGGCGGCTGAACGAGTTCCAGAAGAACTATCCGCAGGTCACGCTCGAACTGCACACCTGGAGTTTGCAGAACATGACTGCCGGCATGCTTTCGGGCGAACTGGAGGCGGCACTCATTTGCCGCAATGATGCCGACGCACGTTTCGAGACGCTGCCGCTTTACGAAGACGAGGTCGTGCTGGTCGCGCCCAAGAACAAGGATCCGCTCGCCCGCGGTAGCCGGGACGACTTCGTGCTGCTGTCGTTCGACGACGACTGTCCGCTCCGCCACCAGATCGAAGGCTATGTGCGGGAGCGCATCCGTCCGCCGTCCCGCGTAATCGAAATGTCGTCCAATCACGCCTTGCTCGGCTGCGTCGCCGCCGGCATGGGGGTCGGCATGATGCCGCAAAGCGTGCTGCCGACGTTCCCGGGCTACCGGCACCTCAACGTCCACCGCATCCCGAAGGACGTTGCGAGAAAACGCATCGCGCTCACCTGGCGCAAGGGCATGCGCTCCGCACGCGTCGAAGCGCTCGCGGAAACGCTCGCGCCGTCGAGGAAGCGGTCGAAGTGATTTTGCGTTTCCGGCTCGGACGCCTGTAGCGCCGCGGGCCGGGCGACGGCAGAAGCCCTGTCCGCCAGCTGCAACCGGCAATCCGTTTCGCAAGAGCCAAGCCGGCACGAAGTCTGCTGCGGCGCAGTATTTCCTGAAAAAGCTACTGCCCCGTACCAGTTACGCCGTGTTTACAGCCCGGTATAGTCGCGGCCCCTCTTGGCCGGTCCCCTTACATGAAACAAGCCATCAAAGTCCTGCGAACGTTTCTGGCGCTCGCCGCACCCTATTTTCGTTCCGAAGAGAAATGGCGCGCGCGCACGTTGCTCTTGGGCGTGATCGCCGCCGAGTTCGGCGTGGTCTATGCGCTGGTCGCCTTCAATCACTGGAACGGCTACTTCTTCAACGCAATCCAGGACAAGGACTGGGAGGACTTCCGCTACTCGCTGTTCCTGTTCGCCGGCATCGTGCTGTGGATCGCGGTCGCGACCATGGCGCAGTTCTATTTCGGCCAGACGCTGATCCTGAACTGGCGGCGCTGGATGACGCGGCAACTGGTCGGCCGCTGGATGGCCGGCGGCCGCCATTACCGGATGCGCGTGCTAGGCCACGACGTCGACAACACGCACCTGCGCATCGCCAACGACATCCTGATCTTCATGCAGAAGACGCACGACATCGGCTACAACCTGCTCGGCAGCTTCATCGCGCTGGTGTCGTTCTCCTATATTCTTTGGGGCATTTCGAGCGTGGCGCCGCTCGTACTCTTCGGCGTCAACCTCTCTTTTCCGGGCTGGCTGTTCTGGGTCGCGTTCGTCTATGCCACCGCCGCGACCCTGATCGCGCATGTGATCGGCAAACCGCTGATCGGCTACAATTTCAATCAGCAGCGCTTCGAATCCGACTACCGCTTCGCGATCACGCGGGCATGGGATCACTCCGAGCCGATCGCGCTGATGCGCGGCGAGAAGATCGAGCGGCAGGAGCTCGACAACCGCTTCGGCAATCTGGTGCGGAACTGGACGCGGCTCATCCGCCGGCAATCCGGCCTGACGTTCTTCACGGCCGGGGTCTCGCAGTTCTCGGCGGTGTTTCCGACCATCGTGATGAGCCCGGCCTTCTTCATGGGCGCGATACCGCTGGGTTCGCTGATGCAGGGCGCGCTCGCGTTCCAGCGCGTCGATTTCGCGTTCGGTTTCCTCATGCACTTCTACGCGAAGATCGCGGAATGGAAGGCGAGCATGGATCGCATCGTGCAGCTCGAGGCGGCGCTCGCAAAGGCCGACGGACCACAAGCCGCTGCGCAAATCGCGATCGACGATCATCACGAGGGCGCGCTGGACGTGGAGAATCTCGTTGTGACGCTGCCTTCCGGCGTTCCGATTGCGGCACTCGACAGGCTTTCGTTGCGCCCCGGCGACACAACGCTGATCGCAGGGCCCTCGGGTTCGGGCAAGTCGACGATCCAGCGCGCGCTTTCCGGCGTCTGGACGCTCGGCAAAGGCAAGCTCGCGCTGCCGCACGACGACGTGCTCGCGATGCCGCAGCGCTTCTACTTCCCGCTCGGCTCGCTCAAGGCCGTCATTACCTATCCGACTCCGGCCGGCGAAGTCGACGATGCGCGGTTGCGCGACGTGCTGTATCAGGTCGGTCTCGGCCATCTCGCCGGCCGCATCGACGAAGAAGCGGAATGGGGCTCGATGCTTTCGGGCGGCGAGCAGCAGCGTGTGGCATTCGCCCGCGCGATCCTGCGCGATCCGGCGATCCTGATGCTCGACGACTCCACATCCAACCTTGACGGCGACGCAACCAGACAGATGTATCAGGCGCTCGGCAGGAACCTGCCTGAGGCGATGATCATTTCTTTTGCCCGAACGGACGCATTACAAACGCTGCACAAGAACCTCGTGAGCTTGCGGCCCGCCGCAGCGCGTGCCACCTAGCGGGCAAAGGAGAGCCGCCGATGGCCAAGATGAGCTACTACACGGATTCGTGGGGCATGTTTTACGACGTCTGCCCGTGCGACGTGCATGTCACGGACTACCTCGAGGCGCGCGGCGTGAAAGACGCGAACGTCTTTCACTTCGGCACCGGCACGCATCATCATGTCGGCGTCCGCTCGCATGAGAACGGTCTCGGCAACCGCGTGCTCGGCATTACCGCGTCAACCGGCGAGGAAGAAGCCTATGTGAAGCTCGCGATCGAGCGGCCCGAGGTCTCGCGCAGCTACAAGGCTTTCTTCGGCGACATCTATCTGCTCGAGCCGAAGCTGTTGCCGAACTTCGACGTGGTTGCGCTCGTGCATCTTTGCGAATTCCGCACGCCGGCCATGGACGAATACGGCGCGCTCACCGACCGGCAGCTGGTCGATCTCTTCACCGCGAAGCTCAATCCGGGCGGCCACATGATCTTTTATACCGGCTCCATGGCCTGGGATCGCGCGCAGCCGGTCGTCGAGCAGTGGGCGAAGGATGCGGGCTTCGAAAAGACCGAGCAGTTCAAGACGCTCGCGGTGTATCGGAAGAAGTCTTAGCGAAACCCGCAATGAAAGCCTGGGTCTGTCCGGTCTACGGAAGCCCCGACGTTCTGGTGCTGCGAGAAATCGCAACGCCGGCGCCGAAAGCCGACGAGATTCTCGTGCGGATTCTCGCGACGACGGTCAATTCCGGCGATACCCGGGTGCGCGGCGCACGCGTACCTAGGGGCATGGGCCTGCTCGTGAGGCTCGCGCTCGGCTGGTCGGGTCCACGGCAGTCTGTGCTCGGCACCGAACTTGCGGGTATCGTCGAGGCTGTTGGCGAGAAGGTCACGCGCTTTCGCGTCGGCGACGAAGTGTTCGCCTTCCCCGGCATCAAGATGGGATGTCATGCCGAGTTTCGCGTGCTTGGCGAGAACGAGCGTGTTTTCCCGAAGCCGGAAAATCTGTCGCTTCAGGAAGCGGCCTGCATCTCTTTCGGAGGCACCACGGCATTGCATTATCTGCGTAAGGCCGGGCTTCGCAGGGGCGAGAAAATTCTTGTCGTCGGCGCTTCCGGCGCCGTCGGAAGCGCCATCGTGCAGATTGCAAGACTTCTCGGGGTAGAGGTGACGGCTGCGACAAGTCCCGGCAACGCAGCGCTCGTTCGCTCTCTCGGAGCCTCCGCGGTCGTCGACTATCGCAGCGAAGACTTTCTTGCAGAAACCGGAAGTTACGACGCAATTGCGGAAACATCCGGAGCAATTAGTTTCCGCCAGGCGCGGCATGCGCTTAGAAAAGGCGGACGTTTTCTCGCCATCGCCGGAGGGCTTCCGGATATGCTCGCCATGATCTGGTCGAAGGCTCTCTATGGTAAACGCGTGATTGCCGGGCCTGCCGCCGAATCGAGTGACGACGTGCAGCAGATCGGGGAATGGGCCAAGGCCGGAATCCTCAAGCCTGTGATCGACCGGGTTTTTCGCTTCGACGAAATGCGCGAAGCACATGCATATGTCGATACCGGGCGAAAGAAAGGTAGTGTCGTCATCGCCTTGCCACTTCAGACCTCCGAAAATGACGGGACGGGAGCCGGTCGGGTTAGCAATGGGGAGACGCGCCGTTGACCCTGCGGATCGGCAGTTCCGTGCTCGCGCTCTATTGCGCGGTGTGGGCCGGCATCGTGATCGGCGTTTCCTTCATCGCCACGATCGCGAAATTCGCCGCACCTTCGCTCACGCGGCCGGTGGCGCTCGAGGTCGGCGCGCATACCTTTGCGATGCTCGCACGGATCGAATGGGGCCTCGCCGCGGCGCTGGCCCTTCTCATCCTCGCCGCGGGGATCGACCGGCTGCGCCTTGTTCTTTTCATACTTATCGCGGCGATCCTCGCGACGGCGGCACTCTGGCTCTATCCGCAACTGAATGCGCGCGCAGCGCTCGTGGTCGCGAGACAGCCGCTGCCGCCCTCGCCGCTGCATGCGTTCTCGGTTGCCGCGGAATCCTTGAAGGTGCTGCTGCTCGCCCTTTTCGCGGTCGTGGAGATCAGGAAAACCGGCCGCTGAACGGATATCCCGGATCCGGTTTGCGTTACCGCAACGAATTCTCCGCCGTTTCATGGAACTGACGACCCCGGCGGAGGTTGGTTTGTCATGGCGGAAACCCGTAACGACGAATACGTCTGCTTCGTGCACGGCCACGGCGCGAAATACTCCTCCATGCCCCGCGAGAAACCGGCCGATGCGCGCCAGCGCACGCTTCCGGCGCGGGCACTTTCGCTCGCGCGCGAGAAGGCTGCGGCGCAGCTTGCGTTTCAGCGCGCGACCGGGGGGCAACCCGAAAGAAAGTGATCGGCGTCAAAAGTGGTACAGCAGGGTGGACTTGAACCACCGACCTCCGGTTCCACAGACCGGCGCTCTAACCAACTGAGCTACTGCTGCACAAGCGGCCAAAAGAGGGCCCGGCGGGCCGCGGCGCGGGCGGAATGTCTTAGAAACCGCCGGGCAATGCAAGGGTTTGTCGAAAAGCCCTGAAAAACAAAGAGGCCCGGGCGTTTCCGCCCGGGCTTCGGAATTTCGGCAGTTCCCGCTTACGCCGAGAACTTGAAGGTCTTCGACACACCGGCCTTGATCGGCTCCGAGGTTTCGGCGGCGATCTTCTGGGCGAGTGTCGAGAGCTGCTTGGTCTGCTCGGTCAGCGCCTCGAACTGCTTGCGGAAATGCGCGGTCGAAATCTCCGCGGCTTCGGCAAGCGTCTTGGTGCCGAGGATCGCCGACGTGAAATCGAACGAGGCGTTCACGTTGGCGCGCAGCGCGTCGAGCGCCTTCATGTGGAACTCGGTCGCGCCCTTGGAGGCGGCGGTATAGGTGTTTTCGATGAGGTCGGTGGTCTCTTCGGCCGCCGCCTTGATCTTGTCATAGCTGTCCTTGGCCTGCTTCACGCCCTTTTCAGCGAACTCGCGGACCAGCTCCGGCACTTCAACTTTCGGCATTTCGAATTTCGGCATCTCGGTCATGGCTATGGTTCCCTTCCTGGATTCAACGAACACACGCGAACGCTCGGTTCGCGGCTCCACCAGTCTTGGGAAACCCACTAGCACAGTTTTTGTTGCATCGCAACATAAATACTGCGATGCATCATAAAGTAGTAAAATTGCTCAACTTCGCGGTTTGGTGGCTTCGCGCGCCGCCGTCTGCATCTGCTCACCCATGGCCTTCGTCTGCTCGGACAGCTTCTGCATGGTTTCCTTCGCGAACTCGCTCTGGAGCCTCATGATTTCCTCGGGATCGCGGGCTTTCACGAGCTTCTCCGCGAAGGCAAAGGCGGCAGCCACGTTTTCCTCAGCGAATCCAAGCGCCTGCCGCCCGACATCGCGGGCGCCGGACGTCGCGGCGTCGGTCTGGCTCTCGACCGCGCCCATCGCCTTTGTCGCCTGGTCCATATAGTTGTCGAATGCGGTCTTGGCCTGCTCGACGCTTTTCTCGGCGAAAGCACGCATCTCCTGGGGGATTTCGAACCCCGGAACTTTTCCGAACATTGTTCCTTCTCCCTGACCTCGCTCCCGTTGCTGCCAACGCTACGCGGCGCGGCGCATTCGCTCAACCTGTTTGCGCCGCGAAGGACGGATTAACCTTGCAGGGCAAAGGTTTCGTGGCGTGGCGGACCGGGAATAGCTTTCCGCGGGCGCCCAAATTATGAAGAAAGCGTAAATGCGGGCGTTCAACTTGGCCATAAAAAGCGCCCGGCCCAGCGTTGGATGATCGGGATGCCCTCGTTTCCGGCCCTCGCCGAATTGCTTGCCGAGCCGAAGCTCACGGCGCTGATCCTGGATCCTGCGCCGGCCCTCGTCTTCGACCGCGACGGCAATCTGCGCTTTGCGAACCGCGCGGCGGTGGCGGCCTATGGCGCAGCCTCGCTCGCCGAACTCATCGAGAAGGCGCCCGCGCTGTTCGGCGAGATGCCCGAGACGGCGAAGGAGTTTTCCGAAACGCTGCCGCTCAACGGCCCCTACCGCCGCGAGGCGATCGCGCTCGCCAAGAACACCGAGACCTTCCGCTGCGAGCGGATCGGTCTCTCGAACGGTTTGAGCGCCGTGGTCTTTACCGGGCTCGCACGCGAGCGCTCGGACGGAAACCTCGGCCGGGCCTTCGCGGCGCTGATCGACGGCGAACGCGCGCCGTTTGCGCTGTTCGACGATACCGGCAAGCCGCTTGCCGCAAACCGCATGGCGACCGCGATCATGGGACCCGCGGGCACGCTCCTGCATCTGCACGCGTCTGCCGCATCCGCGCTATCCGACGCGAACCTCAAGGGCTTCGGCGAAATTCCGTTCGGGGTTCTGAAAATCTTCCTGAAAAAATTCTCGCTCGGCGCGCGGCCGCTGCTGTTCGCGTCGTTCGCACAGCCGGAACGGCCGCCCGCGCCGCAACCCGCACCGGAACCGGAAGCAAAACCGGAACCTCCGAAGGCAGAAGAAAAACCGAAGGCCGAACTCCCGCCGGTGATCCGGCTCGGACCGCCGAAGAACGACAACACCGGCAGCGATGTGCCGCGCCAGCCGGCGCGCGAAGCCGCGCCCGATCCGGAAGAAGTAACGGACGAAGAAGTACGTGAGTTCTGGGCCGAACTCGGCGGCGAAGCGGAAACGCAACCCGAATCTGCGATGGCGGAAGTTGTGGCGTCCGCCGCCGGAAACGACGACGTCAGTCCGGAAGAAGTGAAGGAATTCTGGGATGCGGCGGACGGCAAGGCGCCTGCCCCGCGCGGCGTGCCCGCTGCAGAACCCGAAGCGCCCAAACCCGCTCCGCTTGCATCGAAGCGGGCGCCGTCACGCTTCGTGTGGCAATCCGACGCGAACGGAAGATTCACGAGTGTTTCGCCGGATCTCGCCGAAGGCGTTGGCGCGGCGCATGGTGCGAAAATCGGCGAGGATTGGCTGTCACTTGCTGCGCGCGTCGGCATCGCCAATACCGATGCACTGTTCGCGGCGGTAACGCGGCGCGACACCTGGTCCGGCGTTGCCGTGCTGTGGCCGATTGCAGGCACCGAGACCGCTCGCCCGGTCGATCTCGCCGCCCTGCCCGTGTTCGATCGCGAGCGCAACTTCCTCGGCTATCGCGGCTTCGGCGTGTTCCGCGACGCAATTCCCTTTATCGCCAAAGCAAAGCCGGCACCCGCCGAAGCAAAAGCGCCCGAAGCCGGAGCGACGGAAGAGACCGCTGCCAACGACGAGTTTCCGCTGCCGCATGAACCGGCAGAAGAAGCAATGGTACCGGTGAAAGAGCCGGCGAAAGAAAAACCTGCCGGGCAGCCGCAGCCTTCATCCGGCGAACCGCCTGCGCTCGATGTACAGGATCGCGTGGTCCGTATCCGCGCGCCCGAAGACGAGAACCGCCAAGCGCTTTCGCCGAGGGAGCAGACCAACTTCCGCGAAATCGGCCGCGTCCTGACCCGCGAGGCGCTCGAGCGCGAACGCGAACGGGCCGCGCGCGAGCTCGACCGCACGCTCGGCATTCGCGGCGAAATCCCGCGCGACGACGCAAGGCCGAAGACGCACGACATACCGAAAGCGGATGTCGCAGCACCGCTCGTGCGCCGCCCGGGCGAACCGGCGCCGCTCGTGGCACCCGCGCCAGACCTCTCCGGCGCTTCCGAACGTGCGCTGATGGACCGGCTGCCGCTCGGCATCGCCGTCCATCGCGACGGGAAGCTTTTGTACGCCAATCGCGCGCTGCTCGAATGGATCGGTCTCGACAGCCTCGAAGCGCTGGAAAAGAACGGCGGTCTCTCGCGCATCTTCTCCGGCGCGGCAGCACTCTCCGACGACGCAGACCCGACCATTCCGCGCACGCTTGCGGTCCAGGGCAAAAACGGAGAGCCGATTCCGGTCGAGACGCGGCTGCTCTCTAGCCCGTGGTACGGCAAGACCGCGCTCGTCTACGTGTTGCGCCGGGCAAACGCCGGCTTTGACGAGCGGCGCGAAACGGTCGAACGCGCGCTGCGGGCGGCGGAAGCGGCGACCCGGGAACAGCAGGCCATTCTGGATACCGCAACCGACGGCGTGCTCATCATCGACCGCGACGGCAAGATCGCCGGCATGAACAAATCCGCGGAAGCGCTGTTCGGCTTCGACTTCGCGGAAATCCAGAACTCGTCCTTCACCATGCTGTTCGCGCCGGAAAGCCACCGCGCAGCGGTCGATTATCTCGACAAGCTCGCCTCGAACGGCGTCGCCAGTATCCTCAACGACGGCCGCGAAGTGGTGGGCCGCGAGCGCAACGGCGGGCTCATTCCGCTGTTCATGAATCTCGGCAAGGTCGGCGACAACAACGAAAAGTTCTGCGCCGTCTTGCGCGACATCACGCAATGGAAACGCGCGGAGGAAGAACTCACCAGCGCGCGGCGCCAGGCCGAGCAGGCGAGCTCCCACAAGTCCGATTTCCTCGCCAAAATCAGCCACGAGATGCGCACGCCCCTCAACGCAATTATCGGCTTCGCGGAAGTGATGATGGAGGAGCGCTTCGGTCCGATCGGCTCGGAGCGCTATCGCGAGTATCTCAAGGACATCCACCAGTCCGGCGGGCACCTGATCTCGCTGATCAACGACCTGCTCGACCTCTCGAAGATCGAGGCGGGCAAGGTTGAGCTGAATTTCACGAGCGTGGATCTCAACGAGGTCGCCAAGCAATCGATGTCGATCATGCAGCCGCAGGCGAACCGCGAGCGTATCATCATCAGAAGCGCGCTCGCCGACAACCTGCCGCCGGTCGTCGCGGACGAGCGCTCGATCCGTCAGATCGTGCTCAATCTGCTTTCCAACTCCGTGAAGTTCACGAAGCCCGGCGGCCAGGTGATCCTGTCCACCTCGCTCACCGAAAAGGGCGAAGTGGTGCTCCGCGTACGCGACACCGGCGTAGGCATGAGCGAGGAAGAAGTCGCGGCCGCCCTCGAGCCGTTCCGCCAGCTTGCGACCTCCGGCCGCGAGCGGAAGGAAGGCACCGGACTCGGCCTGCCGCTGACGAAGGCGCTCGTCGAGGCGAACCGCGCGAGTTTCCAGATCAAGAGCGCGCTGAACGCGGGCACGCTGATCGAAATCGCGTTTCCCTCGACACGGGTGCTTGCGGGCTGACCTGATCGGACATGAATACGGCTGCACCTGTTACGGCAGGGTATTTTCCGCTCTCTTGGTGATACGCTCAGGAGGCACGCTGGAGGTAGCGAAATGAAACTGAGCGCCAGAAATCAGCTCAAAGGCAAAGTTACCGATGTCAAGCTCGGTACTACTACCGCACACATCAGGATCGACATCGGCGGACAGACTATCACCGCCGCGATCACGAACGAATCCGCAAACGAACTCGCGCTTGCCGCAGGCAAGAATGTCTACGCTGTCATTAAGGCAAGCGACGTCATGGTCGGCGTCGACTGACACATGAATCCCGACCGCCGCGCCGTGCTTGCGGGTCTCGGCGCCGCCGCAGTCGCACCGCGTCTCGCCGCCGGCGCAACCACCGTAAAGGACGCTACGGGCCAGGCGATCCCGGTACCGGGCAAGATCACGCGGATATTCCCGGCCGGCCCGCCCGCCGCGATCATGCTCTACACGCTTGCGCCGGAATTGCTGCTCGGCTGGCCGCGGGCAAACCGCACTGAAGAACTGGAATTTCTGCTGCCGGGGATCGGCTCGCGGCCGGAGGTCGGCCGTATCACCGGGCGCGGCAACACTGCTAACCTCGAGACCGTCATCGCACTCAAACCGGACCTGATCCTCGACGTCGGCAGCACGAGCCAAACCTTCGTCTCGCTCGCCGCGCGCGTTCGCGAGCAGACCGGCATTCCTTATATGTTGCTCGATGGCCGCTTCGACGCGACCGCCGCGTCATACCGCCTGCTTGGCAGGTTGCCGGGACTTGGGGCACGCGCCGAGGAGCTTGCAGAGTATACCGATGAAACCTTCTCGACGATTTTGAAGCGCGTCGGCGCCATTCCGACGGCCGAGCGGCCCAAGGTGTATTACGCACGCGGACCGCGCGGCCTGGAGACCGGTCTCGGCGGCTCTATCAACGTGGAGACCATCGAGTTGCTCGCGCGCAACGTTGCGGGTACGCAGCGCGGCGGCCTTGCCAATGTGTCGATCGAGCAAGTACTGCTTTGGAATCCAGATGTGATCGTTACCATCGACCGGGATTTCGCGGCAAGTGTGGCCAGCAATCACGCATGGAGGAGCGTTTCGGCGGTCCGCAACGGACGCGTTCACCTTTCTCCGAAGCTGCCGTTCGGCTGGGTGGATTTTCCGCCGTCGGTGAACCGCCTGATCGGGCTCTGGTGGCTCGCAAGAATATTCTATCCGGAGCGCTTCCCCGAAGACGTTCCCGCGCTGACGCGCGACTTCTATAAGCGCTTCTATCATGTCGACGTTTCGGACGCACAGCTCGCGCGCGTGCTCGCAGGCCGCGGGTGAGCATGAAGCGATCCGCTTTCTCCGGACTGATCGTCGCGCTTGCGCTGCTCGCGGCAGGCTTTGCGTTCGCATTTCTGGTCGGAAGATTTCCGGTTTTGCTTGGCGATGTGTTCGCGGTGCTGTGGTCGAAAGTCTCCGGTGCGCCGTCCGGCGTCTCCAGCGCCACCGAGACCGTTATCCTTCAAGTGCGCGGTCCGCGCGTGCTTGCCGCCTTTTTCGTCGGCGCCGCACTCAGCGTAGCTGGCGCCGCGTTTCAGGGCCTTTTTCGCAATCCGCTGGTGTCGCCGGATATTCTCGGCGCATCGTCGGGTGCGGCACTCGGCGCGGTGCTCGGCATCTATTTTTCGCTAGGCGTGGTCGCGATCCAGGGCTTTGCATTTCTCGGCGGGCTCGTTGCGGTTACCATGGTTTACGGCATCGGCTCGTCGCTGCGGATACGCGATCCCATTCTCGTACTCGTGCTCGCGGGCGTCGTGATCGGCGCGCTGCTCGGCTCCGGTGTCGGCCTCATCAAGTATCTCGCCGACCCCTATAACCAGTTGCCGGCGATCACGTTCTGGCTACTCGGCAGTCTCGCCGCAACCTCCGCCGCGGATCTCGTATCGCTGATTTCGCTGATCGCAGCGGGCACGTTCGTGCTGCTCTTGTTGCGCCACCGCATGAACGTAATGTCGCTGCCCGAGGAAGAAGCCCGGGCGCTCGGCATTGCGACCGGCCCGATGCGGATCGCAATCGTAGCGGCGGCCACGCTAGTCACTTCCGCAAGCGTCGCGGCGGCAGGAATTATCGGCTGGGTCGGGCTCGTGGTGCCGCATATCGCGCGCTCATTGACGGGACCGGATTTTGCGAAGCTCCTGCCTGTCTCCGCCCTGCTCGGCGGAAGCTTTCTACTGTTCATCGACACCATTGCGCGCACGGCGGCGCAGATCGAAATCCCGCTCGGCGTTCTTACAGCTTTCATTGGCACACCGTTTTTCATCTGGTTGCTCGCCAGCATGCAGAAGAACTGGTCATGACGATCGCCGCGCGAAATCTTTCGATCGGTTATCGCGACCGGCTGGTCGGAAGCGGGTTATGGGTTTTGCTGCGCGAGGGCGAGTCCCTCGCCCTTCTCGGACCGAATGGCGGCGGCAAGACTACGCTCTTGAAGACCATGCTCGGCCTGTTGCCGCCGCGCGGCGGCGAAGTCACGCTGAACGGCAAGCCGCTTGATGCGTTCTCCGTGCGCGAGCGGGCGCGACTCATCGGTTACGTCCCGCAGGTCCATACCGGCACCTTCGCTTTTACAGTCGAAACGGTCGTGTTGATGGGCCGCACCGCCTACGGCTCGCTGTTCGCGAGGCCGGGCAAGAACGATGTCGCGATCGCGCACGCGACTCTGGAACGGCTCGGCATCTCGCATCTAGCAGATCGTGCCTATACTGAGATTTCCGGCGGCGAGCGGCAACTCGTGCTGCTCGCCCGCGCGCTCGCGCAGGAGCCTCGCTACGTCGTGCTCGACGAGCCAACTGCGTCGCTCGACTTCGGCAATCAGGGAAAAGTCATGCGCGAGATCGAGCGGCTCGCCGGCGCAGGACTCGGCGTGCTGTTCACGACCCACGATCCGAACCACGCACTGCGCGCAGCGCACCGAGCCTGCCTGCTGCGCGCCGGTACGATCGTGGCAGAAGGAAAAACAAGCCATGTGCTCACGCGCGACAATCTCGAGGCGCTATACGATGCTGCCGTCGTGCCAGTCGAGGACCCCGCGCGCATCGCATTCCTGCCGGGCTAGAGCATGATCCCGAAAAGCGGATCATGCTCGTCAACGCTCACTGATCCATCCGCACCAGACAAGCGACGTTGTTGCGCTTGAACTCCTGGCACAGCGTGTCGGCATCCTCTTTGGTCAGCGGGCCTACCATCGCGCGATAGAACGTCCCGGATTCGCCGAGATCGCTGCCTACCACCTCCGCATCGCGGTCGGCGAACAGCGCGGGCAACTGCTCCTTCAGCCGCGCGAGCGCGGCCTGCGCCTCCTGCTCGGTCCTGTGCGAAGCCACGACGACCATGTAGCCGTCTGCAGTTTCTTCCTTCTGCACGTTCGCATCCTGCGTGTGCACCGGCATCTGCGGTACTTCCTTCGCGTCATCGAGCTTGGGCGGCTCGGGGGCCTTCACGACCTCGGTGCCGAAATTCGGCAAGGCGACAATGCCGTTCCAGTACGCGCCGGCCAAGCCGATCGCGGCGATGCCGGCGAGCGGCAGGAGCCACGGCAGCCTGGAGCGGCGCGGCGCTGGCTCCACCCCGCGGCCGGCCGGGACGATGAAGGTCGGCGGATCGAAGCCGCCGGACCAGTTCAGTTCGTCGCGCAGTTCGGCGATTGCCGTCTGCCGCTCGTGCGCTTCGAAGGAGAGCGCGCGGTCGATCGCGTCCGACGCTTCCGCACTCAGGTGCGGCGCGCTCTCCGCGAGCGGCACATAGGGATCGGTTCTGCCGAAGGCACGCATCCGCATGCGTTCCTCGGCGCTTGCGGGCGGCAACCCGCTGAAGGCGCGGTAGAGCACCGCGCCGATCGAATAGATGTCGGCACGGCGATCGAGCTTGCCGCCTTCCTCGATCTGCTCCGGCGGCGAATAGTGCTGTTTCATCACCGCGAAGGAACGCGCCTCCGAGCGCAGCTGCGTCTCCTGCCCGATCAGCTTGATCGCGCCGAAGTCGATGATCATCGGCGTGCCGTCCTCGCGGATCATGATGTTGTCCGGCGCGACGTCGCGGTGAATCATGTCGCGCGCATGCAAATATTCGAGCGCGGAGAGCACCGGCGAAAGCAGCGGCTCCAGCTCTTCCGGCGCAGGCAGGAATTCGCGTCGGCGGAGCCAGTGTTCCAGCGTTTCGCCTTCGACATACTCCATGATCATGTAGCCGGTGCCGTTGTCCTTCACATAGTGAATGACATCGACGATGTTGGGATGATGCAGGCCGCACTGTTCGAGCGTAGAGGATTCGAAGCGCCTGAGCGCCCATTCGACGAGTTCGGAATCGCGCGCGGAATAGACGATATGCGCTCCGTCGCGCGAGACGATACCGCGCGGGAAGAACTCCTTGATCGCAACGCGCTTGCGCGTATAGGGGCTCTCGGCTTCGTAGGTGATGCCGAAACCGCCCGCGCCAAGCACGCGAACGATGTTATAGCCCGCGATCGACGCGCCCGGCCGGAGCGCGTGAGGATCGTCCGCCATCTCGAGAAGTCCCTTTGCTCGCGGCAATCCCTAGCCTGCAACCATGGCGCGGTCGAGTGGCGGGGCGTTCGCGATTTCGTGAGCGCTTACGGCTTCGGCCAGAGCGATTCGAACAGCGGCACGACCGGCCGCAGCGGAATCGCGGCGCAGCGGAAGGTGCGCTTGAACGGCGTGCCGCGCAGGCCGATCTGCATCTCCGAGGCGGCGTCGTTCCAGATGAAATCCGTGAAGTCCGGGCCGATACCCTGCAAGTTGAAGAGAAAGGATCTGCCCATCGAGCGGCTGATGGTGCCGGGCATCGGCGCCTTCTGGGTGGGCGACTCGTAGATCGCCTTCTTCGCCGTCGTGTCGAAGGTGAAATGAAGCGGCTCGTAGTCGCCGTCGTCGCAGCGGATCGAGAACTGCCCGGCTTGCGCCGCAAGCGGCAGGATCGCGAGCAGGACGGCAAGCGGGATTCTCATGCCGCAAGAAATAGCACGCCGCGCGAGGGTTTCGCGCGGCGTGTGCCGGATAAGGTGAACGCGGCGATAACGCCGCGCGGAATCCCGCCGGCTAGATGCCGAGCTGCGAGATAAACTTGGTGTTGAGATAGGCCTCGATCGCTTCCGAACCGCCTTCCGAGCCGTAGCCGGAATCCTTCACGCCGCCGAAGGGGACTTCGGGCAGCGCCAGCCCGTGGTGATTGATCGAGACCATGCCGCTTTCGAAGGCCGAGCCGATCGCGGCCGCGGTCTTCGCCGACGACGTATAGGCATAAGCCGCAAGACCGTAAGGCAGCCGGTTCGCCTCCTCGACCACCTTGTCGAACGAGGTGAACGGCACGATCGGCGCGAGCGGACCGAACGGCTCCTCGTTCATGATCTTCATGTCGTTGCTGATCCCGGTCAGCACCGTCGGCTCGAAGAAGTTGCCCTTGTTGCCGATCCGCTTGCCGCCGGTCTCGATCTTCGCGCCCTTCTGCACGGCGTCGGCGACGAAGGACTCCATCGCATCGACGCGGCGCGTATTCGCGAGCGGACCCATGCGGCTGTCCTTGTCGAGACCGTCGCCGACTTTAAGCTTCTTGGCCGAGTCGGTGAACTTCTGCACGAAATCGCCATAGACCTTCTCGTGGACGAGAAAGCGCGTGGGCGCCACGCAAACCTGGCCGGCGTTCCTGAACTTGTTCGCCGAAAGCACCTTGACCGCGACATCGACGTTGGCGTCGTCGAACACGATGGCCGGCGCGTGGCCGCCGAGCTCCATGGTGATGCGCTTCATATGCAGGCCTGCGAGCGAGGCAAGCTGCTTGCCGACCGCAGTCGAGCCGGTAAACGTGATCTTGCGGATCACCGGATGGGGAATGAGATAGGACGAAATCTCCGCCGGGTTGCCGTAGACGAGCTGCAGCACGCCGGCCGGAACGCCGGCGTCGAGATAAGCCTGCACCAGCGCCGCGCAGGAGCCCGGCGTTTCCTCGGGGCCCTTCAGAATGATCGAGCAGCCCGCGGCGATCGCGGCCGAAACCTTGCGCACCGCCTGGTTGATCGGGAAGTTCCACGGCGTGAAGGCGGCGACCGGGCCGACCGGCTCCTTCACCACGAGCTGATAAATGTTCTCGCCGCGCGCAGGGATCACACGGCCGTAGGTGCGGCGCGCTTCCTCGCCGAACCAGTCCATGATGTCGCCCGCGAGCAGCGTCTCGCCCTTGGCTTCCGCCAGAGGCTTGCCCTGCTCGAGCGTCATGATCTTCGCGATGTCGTCGGCGCGCGAGCGGATGATGTCGGCGGCCTTGCGCAGGGTCTTGTAGCGCGTGTCGGCGGACGTCTTTTTCCAGACCTTGAAGCCTGCATCGGCGGCGGCAAGCGCCTTGTCGAGGTCTGGCTTGGTCGCGTGCGCAAGCGTGCCGATCTTTTCGCCGGTGGCCGGGTTCAGGACCGGTTCGCTCCGGCCCTCCGATCCTTTGACCCACTCGCCGTTGATATGCAGGGAAACGTCGGGATACATAGGTTTCACTCGCCTGGTTTGTCTGGGTGGTTTCTGGTTGGCCGGGATGGGGCTACGAAAGTGAGGCCCCTGTCAACACCGGCGGCGCAAGGCTGATCTTACTGCAATGAGCACGATCGACGCCCCCTTGAAGGCATCCGAAATTCTCGACGCGCTCGACCGGCAGAAGCGGCTCGCCGCTTTCTCGGGGATCGAGATGCCGCAGGCTTACGCGGTCGTAGCCGAAATGCGGCGGCTGCGGACCGCACGCGGCGAGAAGGTACTCGGCCGCAAGATCGGCTTCACCAACCGCACGATCTGGGACGAATACAAGGTATTTGCGCCGATCTGGGGCTATATGTACGACACCACGCTCTTTGATGCTTCCGCTGCGTGGAATGTGGATCTCGCGAGATTCGTCGAACCGCGGCTGGAACCGGAGATCGCCTTCGGATTCGCACGCGCGCCGGAAGCCGGCATGTCTGCCGCGCAGATTCTGGACTGCGTGGAATGGCTCTCGCACGGCTTCGAGATCGTGCAATCGCACTACCCCGGCTGGAAATTTGCAGCACCCGACACGGTCGCGAACAACGCACTGCATGGCGCATTCTTTCTTGGCGAGAAGGTCTCGCCCGGCAGCGATCGCGCGGCGTGGCTCGACGCCCTCGCCGGCTTCGAGATCTCGCTCTATCGCGGCGGCGAACTCGTCGATACCGGACACGCACGCAACGTGCTGGACGGCCCGCTGTTTGCGATCAAGCATCTGCTCGATCTGTTGAAGGACGACCCCCACAATCCGCCCGTCGTAGCGGGCGAGATCGTCTCGACCGGCACCGTTACAAAGGCGTGGCCCGTGGTGCCCGGCGAACGCTGGCGCACGGAAGTGCGCGGGCTGAAGCTCCCCGGAGTCGAAATCAGGTTTTCCTGACGCTTCTCCTTCCCGGCCACAGCCATCGCGAGAACGCGAGTGCGAGCAGCATACCCGCAAGCTGACACAAAATAAAGACCGGTACGCTCGCAGGCGCGATGCCCGCGAACGTATCCGACAGCGAACGCGCGATCGTGATCGCCGGATTGGCGAACGAAGTCGAGGACGTAAACCAGTACGCCGACGTGATGTAGAGCCCGACCGCGAGCGGAATCTGCGCGGCATTCTTTTCTTTAAGTCCGAAAATCGTGAGGACGAGCCCGAAAGCGGCGACCGCCTCGCCGAGCGCCATGCCGGGACCGCCGCGAACCGTGTTCGAGATCTGGGCGAGCGGCAGCTCGAACATCAGATGCGCGAGCCACGCACCCGCGATCATGCCTACGCCCTGTGCGGCGATGTAGTACGCGCAAAGCCGCCACGACAGTTCGCGGTTGAGCGCGAAGGCAAGGCTCACGGCCGGATTGAAATGCGCGCCGGAGACCGGCGCGAAGACCGCGATGATCACGAACAATATGCAGCCGGTCGCGATCGCATTGGCAAGCAGCGCAAGCGCAACGTTGCCGCCGGAGAGATTGAGCGCGGCGATCCCCGAGCCGATCACCGTTGCGGAGAGAAAAGCACTGCCCGCGAACTCGGCGGCAAGCGGCCGCGCGCTCACGAGGTGCTCATCGCTTTCTCTGTGGCGCCTTCCTCGCGGCCGATCTCGCGCAGCCTTGCCTTAAGGGTCAAGGTATCGAGACCGCGGATCGGGAGTGCCGCGAACAGTTCGATGCGGCGATAGAGCAGCCGGTAGGCTTCCTGAAACGCCCGCGCAATCTCGATCTCGCTACCCTTTGCGGCAGAAGGGTCCGCTACTCCCCAGTGCGCGGTGAGCGGCTTGCCGGGCCACACCGGGCAGACCTCGCCCGCCGCATCGTCGCAGACCGTGAAGATGAAATCGATTTCCGGCGCGCCGGGTTTTGCGAACTCGTCCCAGGATTTCGACCGGAAATCCGAAGTGTCGTAGCCGAGGCCCTTGAGGAGTTTCAGCGTGTTCGGATTGATCGCGCCGCGCGGTTGGCTGCCCGCGCTGTGGGCGACGAATTTCCCGGCGCCGATCTTGTTCATGATCGCTTCAGCCATGACCGAGCGCGCGGAATTGTGGGTGCAGAGAAATAATACGTTGTAGGGTCTCTCCACGGCTATCGCTCCAGCGTTCTGCGTGATTTCGGTGAGCAGCTCGCCCCGCCGAACACCGGCCCGCAGATTTCCGCGCGGCCGCCGCAGCAGTCGTCGGCGATGAAATCGACCAGCGCGCGCAAGCCCGAGATATCGGCGGCGTAGATCACTTCGCGGCCCTGCTTTTCGGAGCCGATCAGCCCGGCGCGCTCCAGAATCGCGAGATGCGTCGACATGGTGTTGTGCGGAACCTTGCAGCGGCGTGCGATCTCCCCCGCGTTCTTTCCGTCCGGGCAGCAGGAAATCAGAAAGCGGAAAGCCGCGAGACGGGTTTCCTGTGCCAGTGCGGAAAGACTTTCGATCGCAGCTTTCTTGTCCATTTGTCCCGACCTATCGAAGTTTTGCGACACCTGCGTGACGCGGTCCGCGCTACTGCGAGCCCTGTGCGACGCGCCGTGCGAACTGCGCCGCCGTCTCCTTGCGCTCGCTGTAGCGGTCCACGAGGTAGCCGTTCCTGTCGCGCGTCAGCCAGACGAACTTCACGAGTTCCTCCATCACGTCCACAACCCGGTCGTAGTACGACGAAGGCTTCATGCGGCCTTGCTCGTCGAACTCGAGAAATGCCTTCGGCACCGACGATTGATTGGGAATCGTCAGCATCCGCATCCAGCGGCCGAGTACGCGAAGCTGATTGACCGCGTTGAAGGATTGCGAGCCGCCGCTCACCTGCATCACCGCAAGCACCTTGCCTTGCGTCGGACGGATGCCGCCGAGCGCGAGCGGAATCCAGTCGATCTGGGTTTTCATGATGCCGGTCATTGCGCCGTGACGCTCCGGCGAGCACCAGACCATGCCTTCGGACCAGTTCACGAGATCGCGCAACTCCGCAACCTTTTCATGCGTTGCGGGCGCATCGTCGGGAAGCGGCAGGCCGGAGGGGTTGAAGCTCCGGGTTTCGGCGCCGAGCGCCCAAAGGACCCGCGCCGCCTCCTCCGTCAAAAGCCTGCTGAACGAACGCTTCCGGAGCGAGCCGTAAAGCAGAAGGACACGCGGCGCGCGCGTCGTCCGTTCGCCGCCGAACAGCCGCTCCGGCGAGAACCTCTGGAAATGTGCGGCACTGATATTCGGCAGCGACCCGGCGAGAATGTCATTGGTTTGAACGGTCATGACACCCCGGCTAGCAGGTCTTGCTTTATATGTCCATATCTCTCGACATATCGACTTTTATGGCGGCAGCGTGACATGCTAAAATGGCTACCCGCACTATAGATGCTTGACGAGCAGAACCCAGTTTTCGGTATCGGTCTGCCAGTCTTCCTTCACGACCTTGCGCGTTGCGCGCGCCTGAAAGCCGTTGCGTTCGTAGAGGCGCCAGGCGCCGAGATTGTCGCCGGCCACGATCAGGCTACATCCGCGCAGGCCTTGCGCGAGGGCTGTTTCCTCCGCCAGCGCGATCAGCTTTCCGCCGAGGCCGAGGTTGCGGAATCGCGGCAGCACTGCGAGCACGTTGATGTACCAGGTCGCAGGCGCGAGATTTTCGAGCTCTTGCATCGGCACGAACATCGCAGGCATGTCCGCGGGGACCGGCCCCGGGTTCTCCGGAATAGCATAGCCGATGAGGAAGCCCGCGCATGCGCCGTCATGCTCGATCACGGTCGCGTTGCGCCAAGAGAAAGCACCTTCCTTGCGCGCGGCACGCGCACGGCCGATTTCCCAGGGGTCTTCGCCGCTCTTCGCGAGCTTGCCCCAGAGATAGAGCGGCATGCCGTGGCCCGCGTAGTTCACGAGTTCCGCGAGCAGCGGCGCGTCGGCCTTGGCGGCGGGGCGGAAGGTCATGGCACCATCGCTGCAATTTCCTCGCGCGAAAGGAATTGGCCGGTCTGCTCGATCCGCTTGATTGCCTCGACTATCGCGCGGTTGACAGGGGTCGGATACCCGATCTTGCCGCCAAGGCGGACGAATTCGCCGTTCAGAAATTCGATCTCGGTCGGCTGGCTGCGCAATATGCTTTGCAGCGTCGAGGTCACGATTGCCGATTGTTCGTCGCCGCCGAGATTCCGGCGCAGGATCGCCTTGCCCAGAAAAGCAGGCAGCGACAGCGCGCGGGAAAACAGTTTCATCGGCGCGCCCGGCATATTGATGAGCGCAATGCCAGCTGCGCGGACGACGCCGAAGGATTCCTTGAGCTGCGCCACGGCAAAATCCGCAATCACAGGATCGTTCACGCATTCGTTGAGCGATTTGCCGGTCAGGGCTTGCAGGCTGTTCGTCATCGCGTTGATGACGAGCTTGGACCACATCGCGCCTTCGATATCGTCCGTTACGAAGACGGGCGCGACCAGGGCGAACAGCCGCTTCAGTTCGGGAATGCTGCTTTTGAGCGACGCATCCGCCGTGCCGAGCACGGTGACGCCCGCGCGATTGTAACTGACCTCGCCCGGCGCGAGCGAGGACGCATTGAGAAGCAGAATTGCCGAAACCGGCGAAATGCCGAGTTCGGCGGCAACGATCTCCGGCGCGCGCACGCCGTTCTGCGCGGCGATGAATGCAGCCTTGCGAAGATGCGGTTTGTGCATGCGGCAGGCTTCAGCCAGGTCCTGCGACTTCATCGTAAAGACGGCGATGACGGTGTCCGGCGGAATCTCGGCCGCCACTTTCGGCGTGACATGAAACGATCCGGCGATCCCGCTCGCGCGCAGGCCCGAGGCAAGAAGCGCCTCGACGCGTCCCGGTCGCACGACCAGCGTCACATCCTCGCCGGCGCGCAGCCAGATCGCGGCAAGCAGGCTTCCGATCGCGCCGGCTCCGACCACGGCTATTTTCGGCTTCGCGGCCATGCTGCTCCGGCTGCCCGCGGGTAAGGAGAAGGTAAGGAAGCGCGGCAGTTTGCCTCTGTGGCACGGCCGGCGGCTAAGGAGAAAGTACGGAATTTCCGTCTTGCCTCCGTTCCCGCGCTTGACCGTGCTGCACCCTTCTGCGAAGAAAAATACAAGAAAGATCAACAGGTTAGAAGAGTTCTAATCTGGGAAGGACTGTTCGGGGCTCCGCGCGTGATCGTCTGCTCCTGCAACTGCCTGACCGATGCCCAGGTGCGCGAATCCTGCACGCGCGCAGAGGGTGCGGCGCGCTCGACCTTCGAGGTCTACAAGTGCCTGGGCTGCTCGCCGAAATGCGGCACCTGCGCCCGTACGATCCGCAAGATCATGGACGAAACGCTGGGCCGGGATATCGCCGCCACGGCCTGCGGCACATGTCCGGTGGCC
Source organism: Pseudomonadota bacterium (assembly GCA_041694745.1). Lineage (GTDB taxonomy): Bacteria > Pseudomonadota > Alphaproteobacteria > Rhizobiales > Xanthobacteraceae. The sequence goes on along the minus strand of JBGFSD010000100.1, from coordinate 31,870 downwards.
GCAAACAGCGCCTGCGAATCCTCCAGGATTGCTGAAGCCCTGCATGCCGCGATTGAACCGCTTCCGGCCGGTTCGGCGCTCGTTCCTGCCGAATAAAGCGTTGTTTTCCAGGACTTTCGGAACTCTGGACGCTGGTTTGCGTTCTCTTTAGAACTGTTCTAATTTTATCCGATCAACCGAATTTCCGCAGGAGCATGCGCCATGAAGGGCGACCCCAAAGTCATCGAATATCTCAACAAGGGTCTTCGCTCCGAACTCACCGCGATCAACCAGTACTGGCTGCACTACCGCATGCTCGACAACTGGGGCTTCAAGGATCTCGCCAAGAAGTGGAAGGCGGAATCGATCGAGGAAATGCACCACGCCGATCGGTTCGTGGACCGCATCCTCTTTCTCGAGGGCCTGCCGAACCTCCAGACCCTCGATCCCCTGAAGATCGGCCAGAACGTGAAGGAAGTGATGGAGTGCGATCTCGCCGCCGAACACGAGGCGCGCACGCTCTATCAGGAAGCTGCGACCTACTGCCATTCGGTCAAGGACTATCCCTCGCGCGAACTCTTCGAAGCGCTGATGAAGGACGAGGAAGGCCACATCGATTTCCTCGAGACGCAGCTCGACCTCATCAAGACGGTCGGCCTCGAACTCTACTCGCAGAAGCACATCGGCGAGTTGGGCGACTGACCCGAACCGCAACACGCAAGAAAACGAAAAGGGCTGAAGCGCCGCTTCAGCCCTTTCTTGTTCCGGCGAATGCTGGATCAGTTGCCGACGCAAATCCCGCGAACGCAGATTGTGCCGCGCGGCTGAAACGCCGGTTGCTGCTGCTGTTGCTGTTGCGGCGGCGGCTGCGGACGCTGCACCTGCTGCGGGACCGCAACGCAGGCATTGTTCCGCACGACGAAGCCGGGCTTGCAGGTTAGAGGACAAACGCGGCCGTCGCGGCCCTTCAGCGAGGTCAGCAAAGCTTCATTCGGATCGCCATCAAACGTCGTCTTGGCGTGGCGGTTGTAAAGCGCGAGCGAGCGGCGCGCGGCGTCGTTCCATTCGCCGTCGGTGTTCTCGGGTCCGCAACCCACACGCTGCAATTCCGTGATTACATTGCGGGTGAGTTCCGCCTGCAACCGCAGCTGCTCGTCCTTCACGCGCTGTTCTTCGATCATGGCGAGCTTGGTTTTCTGCGCGCGCGCGAGCGTCGCGTAGAAACCGTCGGGATGGCGCGACAGGAAGAGGTCATAGGCCTCCATCGTGTCGACCTTCTGCGCCATTTCGAAATCGCGCCGCGCTTCGGCGTGCGGGTCCGGCGGCGGCACCTGCACCGCGGGCGGCGCTTCCTTCTTCGGCTGCTCGATCTGCATCTTCGGCTGTTCGATGGAAACGACCTGCTGCGGCGTCTGGGCGGGCGCCGCCGGCGGCGCTTCCGTCTTCGCCGGCGGTGTCACCACGGCAACCTGCGGATCGCTTCCGCGGAGCGACATCATCGCAAATGCGGAGCCGACGACCAGCAGCACAAGGGCCGCCGCTATCGCCGCCCAGCGCATGGTGCCGGAGCGCTTGAGCTTCTCCGCCTGCGCCGATGAGGGCGAGATGTAGGACGGGTTAGGCGGCGTGATACCGCTGCCGATGACAACGGGCCGGGTCGGCGCAGTCGCAGCCGACGTACCTTCCCAGCCAATCGATTTGCGGAACTCCTCGATCGAACCCTGCCGTTCGGCCGCACGGAAGGAAAGCGCCTTCTCGATCGCTTTGGCGAAGGCTTCCGGCACATGCGGCGCGGCCTGGGAAAGCGGAACCAGCGAGTCGCCTTCGCCGAACGCGATCTTGCGTGCGCGCTCCTCGGTGTCGGCCGGCGGCTTGCCGGTCAGCGCGCGGTAGAACACGGCGCCGAGCGCGTAGATGTCGGCGCGCGCATCCAGCGCCTCGCCTTCGCGCGTCTGCTCCGGCGGCGAGTAATGCTGCTTGCCGACCATGAAGGAGTGCACGGTCTTTGCCTGCAAGAGCGTGCGGTTCTCGATCAGCTTGATCGCGCCGAAGTCGATGATCACCGGGCGGCCGTCCGGCGCGATCATGATGTTGTCGGGGGCGATGTCCCGGTGAATGAAATTCATGCCGTGCAGATAGTCGAGCGCGTCGATCACCGGCTCCATGACCGGCCGGATGTCGTCCGCGGCAGGCAGGTTCGGCCGGTCGCGCAGCCACTGTTCGAAGGTTTTGCCTTCGACGTAGTCCATGAACATGTAGCCGGTGTCGTTCTCGGCGAGATAGTGGAACACCTCGACGATGTTGGGATGCTTCAGCCGGCACTGCTCGGTGGTCGAACTTTCGAAGCGCTTCAGCGCCCAGCTCACGAGTTCGGTGTCGCGCTCGGCATAAATGATCTCGGTCGCGCCTTTGCGAGACGCGATGCCGCGCGGGAAGAATTCCTTGATCGCGACGCGGCGCCCCGTGACCGGGCTTTCGCCCTCGTAGGTAATGCCGAAGCCGCCCGCGCCGAGAACGCGGACGATGCGATAGCCGGCGATCACCGTTCCGGCGGGTAACGCGTGCGGATCGTTGCTCATTTCAGGTCCATCCTGATTGCACGAATGCTAGCGTAAAGACCGCCTTGTGCAACGCACGAACGGTTCACTCCTTGGCACAAGCGCGTGATCGGCCATAGCGGCTGTTTGGAATTACTCTAAACTATTGATTTCATTTGCTTTTTTCCTCGTGCCGCGTTTTCTTGCGGCAAGCGCTTCAAGAAAGCCACGGCCAAACCAGACCCGGAAATTCGCCAGGAGGTCCCCATGAACCGACTCATTCCCAGCCTCGCACTCGCTGCCGCCGTCGCGGCAAGCACGCTCGCTCCCCTGCCCGCCAATGCACAGGGCGAAGTGAACGTCTACACCACCCGCGAGCCGAAGCTCATCCAGCCGCTGTTCGACCTCTTCACGAAGAACACCGGGATCAAGGTGAATGCAATCTTCGTCGAAAAAGGCATGGCCGAGCGGGTCGCCGCCGAGGGCGCCAATTCGCCGGCCGACATCATGATGGCAGTCGATATCGGCACCGTGCTCGACGGTGTCGCACGCGGCGTCACGCAGGGCGTGCAGTCCGAAGCGCTCGCGTCCGCGATCCCCGCCAATCTGCGCGACAAGGACGGCCACTGGTTCGCGCTCTCGCTGCGCGCGCGGCTCTTTTACGTCTCGAACGAGCGTGTGAAGGAAAAAGCCCTCACCTACGCCGATCTCGCCGATCCGAAGTGGAAGGGCAAGGTCTGTATCCGCTCCGGCCTGCATCCCTACAACACCGCGCTGATTGCGGCCTACATCAACCACTACGGCGCGGAGAAAACCGAAGCCTGGCTGCGCGGCGTGAAAGCCAATCTTGCCCGCAAGGCCGCCGGCGGCGACCGCGAAGTCGCGCGCGATATTCTCGGCGGCATCTGCGACATCGGCATCGCCAACTCCTATTATGTGGGCTTGATGCGCGGCGGCAGCAACGAGGAGCAAAAGAAGTGGGCCGCCGCGATCAACACGATCATGCCGACCTTCCCCGGCGGCGGCACCCATGTGAACATTTCGGGTGCCTCGGTCGCCAAGAATGCACCGAACAAGACCAATGCGATCAAACTCCTCGAATACCTCGTCTCGAACGAAGCGCAGGCCGCCTACGCCAGAGTCAATTACGAGTATCCGGTGCGCCCGGGCGCACAGATCGATCCGATCATCGCGGCGCTCGGGCCGCTCAAGACCGACCAGATCGACCTCACGGTCATTGCAAAGAACCGCAAGCAGGCCGCCGAACTGGTCGAGAAGGTCGGCTTCAACAATTAAGCCGCCGATACCGTGACCACTTCGATGCTCCGGGCGTTTCGCACCAGCGGAACGCCCGGATGGACTCTCGCAGCAATCCTCATCGCGGCGATCGTCGTTTCGCCGATCGCGGCCCTGATTGCGATCGCGAGCGAAGGCTCCGGCGACCTGTGGCCGCATCTTGCGGCCTATGTGTTACCGCCAGCCGCGATCAACACGCTCGCCCTGCTCGCCGGAGTGGGGCTGCTCACGGGCCTGGTCGGCGTCGGCACCGCGTGGCTCGTCGCCACCGCAAGTTTCCCGGGCCGCAAATTCTTCGACTGGGCGCTGCTGCTGCCGCTCGCGATGCCTACCTATATTCTCGCTTACGCCTATCTCGACATCGTGCATCCAATCGGGCCAGTCCAGACGGCGCTGCGCTCGATCCTGGGATTGAGCGATCCGCGCGCGCTCTGGTTTCCGGAGACCCGCTCGATGGGCGGTGTGATCTTTCTCCTGGGCTTCGTGCTCTATCCTTACGTCTATCTCGCTGCGCGGGCGTCGTTTCTGATGCAGAGCGCGACCGCGCTGGAGGCCGCCCGCACGCTGGGAGCGGGACGCCTTGAGACGCTGTTTCGCGTGGCGTTGCCACTGGCCCGCCCCGCGATCGTCGTCGGGATTACGCTCGCACTTCTGGAAGCGCTGAACGATATCGGCGCCACCGAGTTCCTCGGCGTGCGTACGCTGACCATCGCGATCTATTCGACCTGGCTGAACCGCTCTTCGTTGCCGGGTGCAGCGCAGATCTCGCTGTTCATGCTCGCGCTGGTGATGGCGCTGTTTCTTCTGGAGCGCTGGGCGCGCAGAAACCAACGCTTCTCCGCAGCCGGCAAGCGCGCGCAGCCGCCTGCACCTGTCGTACTGCGTGGCGCAAATGCCTTGGGTGCATCGCTCGCCTGCGCGCTTCCGCTCACCATCGGATTCGTCCTTCCCTTTGCTTATCTTGCGGATCAGGCGGTGCGGAAGCTCGCGGCGGGCGGCGTTTCGATGATGATCTGGCGGGAAACGATCAACACGCTGCTCTATGCGGGCGCGGCAACGGCCGTGACCCTCATCGCCGGCCTTGCGGTGGCGTTTGCGCTGCGCTCCGACAAAAGCGGTCTTGCCGCCCCCGCAAGCCGCGTCGCCAGCATCGGCTATGCGATTCCCGGCACCGTACTCGCGGTCGGGCTGTTGTGGCCGCTTGCGGCCTTCGACAACGCGGTCGACGCGGCGATGCGCCACTGGTTCGGTTTATCGACCGGCCTGCTGATCTCGGGCTCCGGTGCCGCGCTCGTGCTCGCCTATACGATCCGGTTCCTGGCAATTTCCATCAACGGCACCGAAGCGGGCTACGCCAAGATCTCCGAGAACGTCGATCATGCCGCGCGCAGCCTCGGCGAAAGCGCTTTCGGTACGCTCCGGAAAATTCATCTGCCAATGCTGCGCCCGGCTCTGGGGGCCGCCGCGATCCTCGTGTTCGTGGATTGCATGAAGGAACTGCCGGCAACGCTGATGCTGCGGCCCTTCGGCGTCGAGACGCTCTCAACGCATGTCTATGCCGAGGCCGTCCGCGGCGCCTATGAAGACGGCGCGGTCGCCGCAATCCTGATCGTGCTCGCGGGCCTGATCCCAGTCGTCATGCTTGCGCGCGTGAGCCGCCCGCCGGTCACGCCGAGCACGATCTCCGCCTAGGTCCGGAGCGCGGGCAGGTCGCGATAGAGGTCGAGCGCTTCCGGGTTGGCGAGCGCTTCGGTGTTCTTCACCGCACGGCCATGCACGACGTCGCGCACCGCGAGTTCGGTAATCTTGCCGGAGCGTGTGCGGGGAATATCCGCGATCTGCAGGATTTTCGCGGGCACGTGGCGAGGGCTCGCACCCGTGCGGATCTGCTGCCTGATCTTCTGAATCAGCGCATCGTCGAGCTGCATGCCGTCGCGCAGCCGTACAAACAGTACGATCCGCGTGTCGCCGTCCCACTCCTGGCCGATCGCAATCGATTCCACGACTTCCGGTATCTGCTCCACCTGCGCGTAAATCTCGGCGGTTCCGATGCGAACGCCCTGCGGATTGAGCGTCGCGTCCGAGCGGCCGTGGATGATCATGCCGCCGTGCGCGGTCCACTCCGCGAAGTCGCCGTGGCACCAGACATTCGGGAAGCGGTCGAAATAGGCGCCGTGATATTTCTTCCCGTCAGGGTCGTTCCAGAATTTGACCGGCATCGATGGAAACGGCCTGGTGCAGACGAGTTCGCCGCGCTCGCCGGTAACCGGCTTGCCGCTGTCGTCCCAGACTTCCACTGCCATGCCGAGCGCTGGCGCCTGGATTTCACCCCTCCAGACCGGCGCGGTCGGGTCGGCGCCGACAAAGCACGCCGCGAGATCGGTGCCGCCGGATACGGAAGCGAGGTGAACGTCCGTTTTGATCGCGTCGTAGACGTAGTCGAAACTTTCCGGCACCAGCGGCGAGCCGGTCGAGGCGAGCACGCGCATCGCGGAGAGATCGTGCGTGTCCTTCGGGCGCAACCCGGCCTTCTTCGCAGCGTCGATGAACTTCGCTGAGGTGCCGAGGAAGCCGATCTTCTCTTCCGCCGCATAGTCGAAAATCACTTCGTTGTTCGGATGGAACGGCGAGCCGTCGTAGAGCATCAAGGTCGCTTCGGCGGCCAGGCCCGTGACCAGCCAGTTCCACATCATCCAGCCCATGGTCGTGAACCAGAACATGCGGTCGCCCGGCCTGATGCCACAGTGAAGCTTGTGCTCCTTCAGATGCTGCAACAGCACGCCGCCCGCGCAATGCACGATGCATTTCGGCACGCCGGTCGTGCCGGACGAAAACAGGATGTAGAGCGGGTGATCGAACGGCAGCCGCTCGAACTCCACCGTCTTCGCGGTGAAGGGCGCGATAAACGCTTCGAGATCGGTTGCGCGCGGCAGCTTCGACGCAACTTGCTTCGCTTCTCCGAGATAGGGAACGATAACGACCTGCTCCGCGGTCAAAAGATTCTTGATCACCACATCGAGCTTGTCCGCGATTTCGATTCTCTTGCCGGCGTACCAATAGCCGTCGCAGGCAAAAAAGAGTTTCGGCTGAATCTGGCCGAAGCGGTCGATCACGCCACGCTCGCCGAAATCCGGCGAACACGACGAGAAGATCGCGCCCAGCGAAGAAGCCGCAAGCATGATCGCGACGCTCTCCGGCAGATTGGGCAGCATCGCCGCGATACGATCGCCTTTGCCTACTCCCGAGGCTTTCATGGCCTGCTGGAGTTTCGACACCAGCGCGTGCAATTCGTCGAAGGTGAGCTGGTAGCGTTTCCGGTCTTCTCCGCGAAAAATCATGGCAGGCGAAGCGCCGGTCCTGCGCAGCATGTTCTCGGCAAAAGAGAGCTTCGCACCCGGAAAGAATTTCGCGCCGGGCATGCGATCGCCGTCCGCGAGCAACGGAGCACCTTTTTCGCCGATCACGCCGCAGTAATCCCAGACCAGCTCCCAGAACGCCGGGATATTGTCGATCGACCAGCGGTGCAGTTGCCGGTAATCGGCAAGCGACAACCCGAAGCGGCGGTTCGCCTCGTCCTTGAAGCGGGCCATTTCGCTCTTGCGAACGGCCTCCGGCGAGGGGCTCCAAAGCGGCGCGACTCTGACATCCATAAGCGGCGTATCCTTGACGTTAAGTTCTTGCTTTGCCGGACTTAATAGCTTCTCCGCATGCTTCTGTCAGGGTCACGAAAGCGACACATAGGACGCGGAAATAGACTAGACTTCATCCCGGCCGGCGACCCGCCCGCCCAGCGAACCATACAGCGCCGGAATTTGTCGTGAGCGTTCAATCTCGACTGTATCGCATTGCCGCCGCCGGACTGGCCGCCGCCGCGGTCCTTACGATAGCGGCGCTAGCGCTGCCTTATCTGTTCTCCGAGCAGCAGATTCGCGGCGTCACCAGCCGCGCCATCCAGTCCGCGACCGGAATCGTGCCGCGTATCGACGGACCGGTACGGCTTGTGCTCCTGCCCCGGCCTGCAATCCAGATTCAGGAAGTTTCGCTCAACGACGGTTCGAAGAACGGACCCGCGGCGGAAGCATTGCAGGCCAGCCTGCAATTCTGGCCGCTCCTGTTCGGCGAGATCAAGGTGGCAACGCTGACGCTCGAGCGGCTGCGCCTGTCGATCGAGCTTGCTTCCGACGGCAGATTGATCGGCGGCCTTCCGTTCAATCCGACGGCCGCGAACGAAGAGGACGTGCCGGAGCTCCGGCTCGTGAACGGTTCGGTGCTGATCCGCGTCCAGGGTCGCGACCGCGACGAGATCGTTTCGAACGTGAACGCTTCGCTGAACTGGTCCGGCGCGTCGCTGACCGCAACCGGAAGTTTTTCGATCGGAACCAAACCCGCAAACGGCGCGCTGCTGATCGCGGACACGGCGGCACTCGCGAAAGGACAGAAGAGCGTCTTGCGCATTCGCATCGAAACGGAGCCAGCCCGCCTCGCTTACGAAGGAACCGTCAGTCTGCAAGACTCCGCGCTGCAGGGCGAGGGTTCGTTCAGCGCGGACGGCCGTTCGCTGCGCGAGGCGCTTGCGATGTTCGGCGCGCCGGTGCCTTCGCCGACCGGGTTCGGACGCTTTTCCGCGAAGACAAAAGTCTCGCTCACCACGATCGCGCTGACATTCTCGAACCTCTCGCTTGAGCTCGACGGCAACCGCGCGGAGGGCGGCCTGGTCTGGAAGCGGGATGCGAACCGTCCGATCCTGCAAGGGACGCTTGCGAGCGAGACGACCGATCTGTCGGTCTATCAGAGTCCGTTCCGTCTGACTTCCGCAAACGGCAGGGAATGGAATCCCATACCGATCGCAACGTCGCTCTTGCAGAACTTCGATCTCGACCTGCGTTTGTCCAGCGGCAAGCTGGTGGCCGGGAAGCTGGAGATCGGCAAGGTGGCGATCGCGCTCGGCGCAAAGAACCGCCTGTTCACCGCGGCGATCGGCGAAGCGCAGTTCTACGCCGGCACGCTGCGCGGCAACGCGTCCTGGAACGCGGCGGAGGAAAAGCCTTCGTTCCGCCTCGACGTCAATGTCACGAATTTCGACCTGGAACGAGGGCTCGGTGCGATTTCCGGGCTTCGCAGCCTCGAAGGCAAGGGGACATTGACGATCGCGATCGCGTCGCGCGGCGAATCGGTACGCGACATCGCTTCCGCGCTTTCCGGAAAGGCGGAACTGACGATGCGGCAGGGCGCGCTTGCCGGCATCAACGCGGAAGCCGTGCTGCGCCGCCTCGAACGCCGGCCGCTTTCCGGCACCGTCGGCCTGCGCGGCGGCCGCACACCGTTCGAGCGGCTTGCGGCGAACCTTGAGATCGAGAACGGGATAGCAAAGCTTTCCAGCCTCGAGATCGAGAGTGCGATTCTCAAAATCGATGTGCAAGGCGAGACTTCCATCGCCCGGCGCGAGTTCGATCTGCGCGGAACCGCCAGTCTGATCCGTGCAGCGCAGCCGGGAACACAGCAGGTGACGTTCGACTTGCCGTTCCTGATCACCGGCAGTTGGGACGATCCCTATCTCCTGCCGGACCCTGACGCGCTGATCCGCCATTCGGGCGCTGCGGCGCCGCTGCTCGATGCGGTGCGCAGCCGCGCCGCACGCGAGGCGATGCGGAGCGTGATCGAGACCGTCACGGGCCTGCGCTCCTACGGAGAGACGCCCGCGAGCCCGTATATCGAACTGCCCGCGAATGCCGACCCGCGCACGATCTCGCCGATCCTGACGCCGACCTTGCAGCCCACGGAACCGCGCTGATTTTTCCGAAGCGATGCACTTGCGGGGAATCGCGTTCGGCGACAATCTGCAATCCGGTCCGCCCGCGAGTAACGTCCCCTCCCGCTGGAATTCATCATGCAATCCTGTAATGGCGCGCGGTTCTGCGCTGCGCTGATCGTGTTCTTGGCAGCAAGCGTGTTTTCGGGCGCCGCACCCGCACAAACTGCGTCCAAGCTGACGCTCGGTGTTGTGCCGCTTGGCGCCGCGGCCAGCGGCAAGATGATCCCGGTCGAGGCGACGGTCGTCATCAGCGTAACGCTCAAGAACGAAAGCGGAGAGCCGCGCTCCAATGTGCTGCTTTCGGCGAAGCTGAACCGCGTGACTCTCGCCGGAGAGGACGGCTGGAAAGCCGACGGCGGCAACGCCGTACTCAAGATCGAGAGCATCGGACCGAACGAAGAAATCTCGCGGCGGCTGACCGTGCGCGTTACCATGGCGCCGATGCCGCCCGCCGGCGGGCAGGCCGAAGTGACCATCGAAGCGAAAACCGGTGAAACGTCCGCGAACGCCGCGGCGATGTTCACGGTCGGCGACTGCGCCGCCGCGTTTCAGGCGGAACTGACGAAGCTGCGCATTTCGACGATCTCGGAAATCTGGCCGACCGCCGAGAACATGCGCAAACCCGACACTACGCTTCCGCGCATACGGTATTTCCGCGTCGGTATGCGCAAGAACCGCGATCTCGCGATCCTCGACCGCCTCGCAGCCGGCTATCAGGCGCGGCTGCTTGCCGACTACGAGTTCTTCCGCGAAGGCGTGCGCTACACGGCGCGGCGCTGGTCGGACGAACTGAAATCCTTTGCCGGGCAGGAACCCAATCCGGGCATCTGTGCCGCGAACGACGAGATGATCGCGGGCATCCGCAAGACCATTGCCTATGTCACCGCGCGCATCGAGCCGCCGCAGAAAGCCTATGCGCGGGCGATGGAGCTGCTGCGCAAAACGCTCGAAGCCGGACCGGGCGACGACCTGCGCGCGATCGCGCTGCGCGCGGCCGAACAGGCAGGCGCGAAGGCCGAGAATCCATCCGATTCGGTTTTCAGGATTCTGGAGCAGACGCGCGACCTCCTGAAAGACGCGAAACCCACCGCCGAACAGCTCGACAATCTTTCGCTCGTCGAAACAGTCGCCTGGATCGAAGCCCAGGCGCTGCGCGCCAGGAATCTTTCCGATCTGATCGAGAACTCGATCACGGGAATTACGGAAGCGCAGAAGAAAACCTGCGTGTGCGCGTTCTAGTCCTTCGGCGGACCCGCCGCGGGCAGCGGATCGCTCGCAAGACGCGCGTAGAGCAGGTGATCCTGCCAGCTTCCAGCAATCGACAGATACTGCCGCGCCGTGCCCTCGCGGGTGAAGTTCATTTTTTCGAGCAGACGGATCGACGCCGCATTCGAAAGCAGGCACGCGGCCTCGATGCGCCAGAGCCGCAGCATCGAATGTGCAAACGGCAGGAGAGCCGCTATTGCGGCGCTCATGTAGCCTTTTCCTGCATAAGGCTTGCCCATCCAATAGCCGAGGCTTCCCGCCTGCGCGGCGCCGCGCCGCAGATTGGTGAGCGTGGCGCCGCCGAGCATCGTGCGGTCGCTTTTCCGGAAGACCAGAAACGCGTAGCCGCTTTCCTCGTGCAGGTCGCGCTCGTAGCGGCGGAGACGGCGGCGAAAGGCGGCGCGGGTGAGATCGTCGTCCGGCCAGACCGGCTCCCAAGGCGCCAGATAGTCCCGGCTTGCACCGCGCAAGGCGGCCCATTCCTCGAAATCGGCCATGCGCGGCACGCGCAGGAAAACGCCGCTGCCGTCGATCACCGGCGTGCTTGCCGATATGCCTAGCGATTTGAAGAAGGCCATGCCGGCACCCTGTTTCAGGCGGCCTTGCGGCGCAATGCTTCGGCCGCAACGCCGGCGCGTTCGAGGCCTCTCGCCTCGCCCACGCCGACGAAAGTCGGACGGCCGCTGCCGACCAGCCTGCGCCCGGCGGCGCGCACGCTTTCGAGCGTGATCTCCTCGATCTTCCGTTCGATTTCCTCGAACGGAATCGCCCGGCCGAAGGCCAGGAGCCGCGCGCCGAGCTGATCGGCGCGGGCAGATGCGCTTTCGAGCGCGGAGAGCAAACTCACTTTCATCTGCGCCTTGGCGCGGTCGACCTCCGCCTGGGTCGCCTTCTCAGCCGCTTCGTGCAACTCGGCGATCACGACGCGGGTCAGTTCTTCGACATCGGCGGCATCCGCTCCCGCAGCAACGCCGAACAGGCCGGCATCCTGATAGGAAGAATGGAACGCCTGAATCGAGTAGCAGAGCCCGCGCCGCTCGCGCACTTCCTGAAAGAGCCGCGACGAGCCGCCTCCACCCGCAATGTTGGCGAAGGCCTGCACCGAGAAACGCTCCGGCGCGTGGTAGGAAACGCCTTCGAGGCCGAGCACGAGATGGGTCTGTTCGAGCTTGCGTTCGCGAAACTGCACGCCGCCCGCGTAGCTCGCCTCGGCCGGCTGCGCGACGTCGCCGTTCGGGATCGAAGCGAGTTTCTCTTTCGACGCAGCCAGCAGTTCGTCGTGATTCACGGCGCCGGCAGCCGCAACGATCATGCGCGCGCCGCGGTAGCGCTTCGCCATATAGGCGCGCAGCTTTTCGGGCGTAAAGGAACGCACCGTCTCGGGTGTGCCGAGAATCGGGCGGCCGATGGACTGCCCCGGAAACGCGGTTTCCTGAAACAGATCGTAGACGGCATCGTCGGGACTGTCGGCTGCGCCGCCGATTTCCTGCACGATCACGCTCTGCTCGCGGGCAAGCTCGCTCAATTCGAAGGTGGAGTTCGTGAGAATGTCGGAAAGAATATCGAAGGCGAGCGGCACGTCCTTGCCCAAAAGGCGCGCGTAGTACGATGTCACCTCGATACCGGTCATGGCGTTCAGCTCGCCGCCGGCGTTCTCGATCTCTTCGCTGATCTGCAAGGCCGTGCGCTTTCGTGTGCCCTTGAACGCCATGTGCTCGAGCAGATGCGAAATGCCGTGCTCGTCGTCCTCCTCATAGCGCGCGCCGGCCGCGGCCCAGATGCCGAGCGAAGCGGTCTTCACACCGGGCATGGTGTCGGTCGCGACCGTTACTCCGTTCGGCAATTTGTCGACGCGGATCGTCATGCCATCGCGCCCCTCGCCGCGCGGGCGTTTTGCGCGACAAAGTCCGCGACCGCCCTGGCGTCGTTCGGCAGACCGGTCACGCGCTCCCTGCGGCGCATCAGATCGGAGAACGACGGCGGAAGCTCCGGGTTTACGCCGCAAGCGGCAAACACCGCTTCCGGAAACTTCGCGGGATGGGCGGTGCCGAGCACGACCAGCGGAGCATTCGCTTTGTCGGCGCCGAGCTTGCGCGCGACCGCGACGCCCACCGCCGTATGCGGATCGAGCACATAGCCGTTCGTCCTGTAGACTTCGCGGATCGTATCGGCGGTTTCGCCTTCATCCGCGCGGGACGCAGCGAAGATTTCCCGCATGTTCGCGAGCGTCTTCGCGTTCAGTGCGAAGCGGCCGCTGGCTGCGAGATCGCGCATGGCATCCCGCACCACGGAAGCGTCGCGCCCGGAGGCATCGAACAAAAGCCGCTCGAAATTCGAGGAGACCTGAATGTCCATGGCGGGCGACGAAGTCGCGACCACGCCGCGCACTTCGTAGGTGCCGGTCTCCAGCGTGCGCGCGAGAATGTCGTTGACGTTGGTCGCGACGATCAGGCGCTCGACCGGCAGGCCCATCTTTGCCGCGACATAGCCCGCGAGCACGTCGCCGAAATTTCCGGTCGGGACCGCGAAGGTTACGCGCCGCTCCGGCGCGCCGAGCGCCACGGCGGCCGTGAAGTAATAGACGATCTGCGCGACGATGCGCGCCCAGTTGATCGAATTCACCGCAGAGAGCTTCACGCGGTCGCGGAAAGCATGGTCGTTGAAGAGCGCCTTTACGATCGCCTGGCAGTCGTCGAAATTGCCGTCGATCGCGAGCACGTTGACGTTCGGCTCGGCGATCGCCGTCATCATGCGCTGCTGCACCGGCGAAACGCGGCCCTTCGGGAACATGAAGATCAGGTCGATCCGCTCGCGGCCGCGGAAGGCTTCGGTGGCGGCCCCGCCGGTGTCGCCGGAGGTCGCGCCCACGATGGTGCAGCGTTCGCCGCGGGCAGCCAGCACATAATCCATCAACCGCGCGATCAACTGCATCGCGACGTCCTTGAAGGCGAGCGTGGGGCCGTGGAAAAGCTCGAGGATGTATTCGCCGGAGGAAAGCCGGTGCAGCGGCGTCACGTCAGGATCGGCGAACGTCGCGTAGGCTTCCCCGATCATGCGCTTCAGATCGCGCTCGGGAATGTCGCCGCCGACGAAAGGCGCGATCACGCGCAACGCGACCTCGGCGTAGGACTTGCCTTTGAAGCCTGCAATCTCGTCAGGCGAAAGCCGCGGCCAGGATTCGGGCACATAGAGTCCGCCGTCGCGCGCGAGACCTTCGATCAGCGCTTCGTTGAAGGAGGCGGTTTTAGCCTCGCCGCGGGTCGAGACGTATTTCAATTTGGAGGTCCTATTTTGAACGGCGGGCACCCTATGCAGGCGGCCCGGCGGACGCAAGCCGCGCGGAAGCGGCGCCGCGCGGCGCGGACGCGAAAAAACGAGGGGCGGAGCGCCGCGAGACGCCACGTCTTCGTCAGCCGCATCCCGGCAAGGCCGGAATGCGTATCGTCTCGCAGCGCTCCGCGTCGGCGATTTTCGGTGTGGGCCGCGCTTTTCGTGAAGTCCCGCGTGCGGGTCTTCTCCGTCAGCCGAGCTCCCGGCAGACGGTCCTATTGCCGCCGGGCGGAGCCCCGCACCGTCCCGGATCACGGCTGCGAACCGCAACCGGAGACGCCGGCCGCTTCCCGCAGACACGACGCCTCGCGAAAGCGCCTCGTATGGAAACGGCTGATAGGAATATAATCCGCATAGCGGCGAAGGTCAAGAATTATTTTGCGGCATTATCGCCGGGACAAGACCGGCGATGCCGAATCGAAATGCCACATTCCGGGCAGGCGCGCTGCGCTTCTCACCGTGAGGCGATCAGTGCGCCGCCTTCATGCGCTGCCAGGCAAAGACCGCGAACACCCCGATCAGCGTGCAGGCGAGCCCGTACCAGGTCAGCGCATAGCCGAGGTGGTTGTTGGTAAAGGTAAGTTTGGTTTCGTTCGGCTGCGGGAGCTGGCCCGCACGATAGTCGCGCGTTTCATCGAGCAGGAACGGCAGCACGTTCTTCAGACCGAATGCGCGCGCAATCTCCGCCGGGTTACGGCTGTACCAAGCGCTCTGCTTCGGGTCGTTCGCCGGCGTGAAATAATTCGTCTGTTCCGGCGCGCGCAGCAGCCCGGTCACGCGAAGCTCGCCTTCGATCCGGCTTTCGGCGCGCGTTGCGGGGTCTCTTTTCTCGATCGGCACAAAACCGCGGTTGACGATGACGATGCTGCCGTCGCCGCGCAGGAGCGGCGTCAGCACCCAGTAGCCCGCGCCGGAATACGTGCCTTTCGCATCGGAGAGCACGGTATAGACCTGCACTTCGTGCTGATGAAGGAAACGCCCGGTGGCGACGTAAGGCCGGTACTCCTCGTCTCGAAGATCGAGCGAGAGCGATTCGGCGGCGGCGGGCAGAAGCTGCGGCGTCTCCTTCACGCGCTTCGAGACGGTCTCGATCAGGCGTTCTTTCCAGGCGAGCCGCTGCATCTGCCAGGTGCCCAGCGAAATCAGCACCGCAAGCGCGAGCAGCGAAAGGATGCCGGGCAGAATCAGACTGCGCGCGGCCTGCGCGCGGGTCACTTGCCGTCGTCCAGCCGCGCCTCGGCGGCCTTGTGATGAAACTGGAGCGCGATCAGAAGCGATTTAAGGAATCGCAGCGGAAGCAAGGTTGCGATCAGGACCGCCGGCAGGCCGACCGCGGCATGGACCCAGTAGGACGGACGCCAGATCAGCTCGACCGCGAGCACGGCGAGCACCGCGATCAGCCCGCCGAACAGGATGACGAACACGGCCGGGCCGTCGCCGGAATCCGCGAAGGAATAGTCGAGACCGCATCGGCTACAGCGCGGGGCAAGCGTCAGATAGCCGTTGAAGAGCTTTCCCTCCCCGCAGCGCGGACAGCGGCAACGGATGCCTGCTGCGAAAGGAGAGACGGAATGATCGGTCATTTTTTGCTTTCCTTATTCCCCTCCCGCTTGCGGGGAGAGGGTGATCGCGAGCAAAGCGAGCGATGGGGCGAGGGGCGTGTCTCGGCCCCTCATCCGGCTCGCATCTGAAGATGCTCGCCACCTTCTCCCCGTAAACGAGGAGAAGGAAAGCTACGAGTTTACTCAGTGCGCGAGCGGCGTGCCCGCGCCCCAGACGTAAATCCAGACGAACAGGAACAGCCACACCACGTCGACGAAGTGCCAGTACCAGGCGGCGGCCTCGAAGCCGAAGTGATGATCCGGGGTGAAGTGGCCGAGGTAGACGCGATAGAGGCAGACGGCGAGGAAGATTGTCCCGATCAGCACATGCACGCCGTGGAAGCCGGTCGCCATGAAGAAGGCCGCGCCATAGATATGGCCCGAGAAATTGAAACCGGCGTGCATGTATTCGTAGGCCTGCACGCAGGTGAACAGCGCGCCGAGCGCGACCGTGAGCCACAGCCCCTGTTTCACACCCTTGCGGTCGCCCTCGAGCAGCGCGTGGTGCGCCCAGGTCACCGTCGTGCCCGAGGTGAGCAGGATCAGCGTGTTGAGCAACGGCAGGTGCCACGGATCGAACGTGCCCTTGAAGGCGTCCGCGGGCTTCGGCGGCCAGTGACCGCCGGTAAGCTCGGTGCGCATGTACTGCGCCGCCTCGCCCGGATAGAGCGCCACGTCGAAGTAGGCCCAGAACCAGGCGAGGAAGAACATGACTTCGGAGGCAATGAACAGGATCATGCCGTAGCGCAGATGCAACTGCACCACCTTGGTGTGATGGCCGGTCTGTGCCTCGTCGACGATGTCGCGCCACCACACGATCATGATGTAGATGATGCCGAGCGCGCCCGCGATGGTGACAAGCGACGTGCCGCCGCGCATCCAGATCACCGCGCCGATCGTCACCACGAGCCCGAAAAAGGCGCCGAGGATCGGCCAGGGACTCGGATTGACGAGATGGTAGTCGTGATGCGGTTTCGCGTGTGCGTCGGCCATTTTGGTTCTCTCCACCGACTACTTTGCCGGCATTTGGTCGTTTCTATCAGCGCCCCGCGGCGGCCCGCAAGGCTAGGGATCATCTTTAGCGGCGCATGACCTGGTCCGAAAACCGGTATCCACTTTTCGGGGTCATGCGCTAATTGCTCCGCTCCGGCTTCGGCGCCGCGGCCAGAGGCTTCGGCTTATCCACCGGGAAGAAAGTATAGGACAGCGTGATCGTGCGGATTTGCCGCGCGTCGGCGTCTTCCTCGATCTCGGGACGGACGAAGAAGGCGACCGGCATCGGCATCTTTTCGCCGGGTGCGAGCCGTTGCTCGGTGAAGCAGAAGCACTGCATCTTTGCGAAGTAGAGGCCTGCCTGCGGCGGCGAGACATTGTAGGTCGCGGTACCGACCGTCTCGCCGTCCGAGACGTTGGTCGCGAAATAGTGGACGAGGAAGGTCTCGCCGATCGCCACCTCGATCTCGCGGACTTCGGGCTGGAATTCCCACGGCACGCCGGCGACGTTCGCATCGAAGCGGATGCGGATTTTCCGCTCCAGCTTTCTCTCGGGCGCCTTGGTCGCGATCTGCGGCACGCCGCCGAAGCCGGTGGTGCGGCAGAACCAGTCGTAGAACGGCACCGCCGCGAAAGAAGCGCCCACCATGAAGGCAACGAAAACGGAGAGCGACAGCGCGAGATTCCGGTGGCGGCGCGCGAGCAGCGGATCGATCTTCGGGGCGCGGCTCATACGATCACCGTAATTTCGGGCAGCGCGGTTTTCTTCATCACGCCCGGGCCGAGCTTCACGATGGTCACGACGTAAAACAGCACGCAGAGGAACGCGAGCACGAGCGCGATCGCAAGCGAGCGGCGCCTGCGGCTCTTTTTTTGTGCGTCGGTCAGCATTACGCCCTTGTCGCCTGTCATCGCGTTCACCGTGCCATTCCTTCGGCGAGGAGAACCGCGAAGAGCAGGAACAGATACAAAACCGAGAAGGCGAAGAGATGTTTCGCGGCGCGCTCTGCCGTCTCCCCTTCCCGTCTGCGATAGACCTGCCAGGCGAAGCCGAGGAACAGCGCGCCCAAGGCGATCGCGGCCGCGCCGTAAAGCGGGCCGGTCATGCCAAGCGCGAAGGGAGCGACGCCTGCGGGCGCGAGCACGAGCGAATAGAGCAGGATTTGCCTGCGCGTCTCGCCGTCGCCGGCGACGTTCGGCAGCATCGGGATGCCGGCGCGCTCGTAGTCGCGTTTTTTCAGGAGCGCGAGCGCCCAGAAATGCGGCGGCGTCCAGATGAAGATCAGCGCGAACAGAAGCAGCGGCTCGATCGCGACGTTGCCGGTCACCGCAGCCCAGCCGATCACCGGGGGCAATGCGCCCGCGGCGCCGCCGATCACGATGTTCTGCGGAGTCAGGCGCTTCAGCCACATCGAATAGATCACGGCGTAGAAGAAGATCGTAAACGCCAGCAGCGCGCCGGCGAGCCAGCCGACGAGCAATCCGAGCATCAAAACGGATGCGCCGGACAAGATGAGCCCGAACACCATGGCCTCGCCGGCCTCGATCCTGCCGGCCGGAATCGGACGGCCGCGCGTGCGCTCCATGCGCGCATCGATGTCGGCGTCCCACCACATGTTCAGGGCGCCGGCAGCCCCCGCGCCGATCGCGATGCAGAAGAGCGCCACGAACCCGAGTACCGGATGAATTTCGCCTGGCGCGCGCACGATGCCGACCAGCGCCGTGAACACCACGAGCGACATCACGCGCGGCTTCAGGAGCGCCCAATAGTCCTCGACGCCGGCAAAGCCCTGAAGGCTTTCGGCGCGGACGGTGCGTTCTTCGGAAATCAGCGACATGACGTTCGGTTCGACTTCGACTAACTCCAGAGAAGCGAGCGCTTCCTTCTAACGGCACCGGCGGGCCTTTCGAGCCCGCCGGACTTTCCCTAGCCGGCGGCAGCCGGAAGAATCACTTCACCTGCGGCAGACGGTCGAAGGTGTGGAACGGCGGCGGCGACGAAACCGTCCATTCCAGCGTGGTGGCGCCGACGCCCCACGGATTGTCCGCGGCCTTCTGCTTCCGCGCGAAGGCGTGGATGATACAGATGAAGAAGACGACGAGGCCCGCGAGCGAGATATAGGCGCCGATCGAGGACACGTAGTTCCAGCCCGCATAGGCATCCGGATAGTCGGCGTAGCGGCGCGGCATGCCGGCAAGCCCGAGGAAATGCTGCGGGAAGAAGATCGTGTTGACGCCGATAAAGGTCAGCCAGAAGTGCAGCTTCGCGAGCGCTTCCGAGTACAGGTATCCGGTCATCTTCGGGAACCAGTAATACCAGCCCGCGAAGATGCCGAAGGTTGCGCCGAGCGACATCGTGTAGTGGAAGTGCGCAACCACGTAATAGGTGTCGTGGAAAGCGCGATCGACGCCCGCATTCGACAGGATCACGCCGGTGACGCCGCCGAGCGTGAACAGGAAGATCAGGCCGACCGAGAACAGCATCGGCGCGGTGAAGCGGATCGAACCGCCCCACATGGTTGCGATCCAGGAGAAGATCTTCACGCCGGTCGGAACCGCGATCACCATGGTTGCGACCATGAAATAGGCCTGCGCGGTCGAGGACATGCCGACCGTGTACATGTGGTGCGCCCACACCACGAAGCCGACCACGCCGATCGCGACCATCGCGTAAGCCATTCCGAGATAGCCGAACACCGGCTTCTTCGAGAAGGTCGAAATGACCTGCGAAATGATGCCGAAGGCCGGCAGGATGAGAATGTAGACTTCGGGGTGACCGAAGAACCAGAACAAATGCTGGAACAGGATCGGGTCGCCGCCGCCCCTCGGATCGAAGAAGGTGGTGCCGAAGTTGCGGTCGGTCAAAAGCATCGTGATCGCGCCGGCCAGCACCGGCAGCGCCAAGAGCAGCAGGAACGCCGTCACCAGCACCGACCAGACGAAGAGCGGCATCTTGTGCAGCGTCATGCCTGGCGCGCGCATGTTGAAGATCGTGGTGATGAAGTTGATCGCGCCCAGGATCGAGGACGCGCCGGCCAAATGCAGCGAGAAGATCGCGAGATCCATCGCCGGTCCGGGGTGGCCCGCAGTTGAGGAGAGCGGCGGATAGGCAGTCCAGCCACCGCCGAAGCCGAGCCCGCCCGAGGGACCGGGCACGAACATCGACGCGACCAGCAGGATCAGCGCCGCGACCAGGAGCCAGAACGAAATGTTGTTCATGCGCGGGAAAGCCATGTCCGGCGCGCCGATCATCAGCGGCACGAACCAGTTGCCGAATCCGCCGATCAGCGCGGGCATGATCATGAAGAACACCATGATCAGGCCGTGCGCGGTCACGAACACGTTGAACATGTGTGCGTTCGGGAAGTACTGCAGGCCCGGTTCCATCAATTCGAGGCGCATGCCCACGGACAGCAGACCGCCGATCACGCCCGCGAAAATCGCGGTGATCAGATAGAGCGTGCCGATGTCCTTGTGATTGGTGGAATAGAGCCACCGCACCACAAAGCTCTTCGGAGCGCCGTGGTCATCGTGGTGATCGTCGTGAGCGTTTGCTTTGGCCGCTTTCGCCATGGCTTGCCTCGATACTTTCCGCGCGTGCCGCGCGCTTAGTTATTCGTACCGGCAACGAGCGCCGGATTGGGTTCGGGGTTCGTCGCGAACTTCTTCTTGGCCTGTTCGAGCCATTTGTTGAATTCCGCTTCTTCGACGATGCGGATCGCGATCGGCATATAGGCGTGGTTGATGCCGCAGAGTTCCGAGCACTGGCCGTAGAACATGCCGGTCTTGGTCGCCTTGAACCAGGTTTCGTTCAGACGTCCGGGAACCGCGTCGATCTTCAGACCGAAGGACGGCAGCGCGAAGGCGTGGATGATGCCTTCTGCGGTGACCTGCACGCGCACGATCTTGTTGACCGGCAGCACCACCTCGTTGTCCACGGTGAGCAGCCGCGGCTGGCCCGGCTTCAGGTCCTTGTCCTGCACCATCGAGGAAATAAAGTTGAAGCCGCCGTGATCGGGATATTCGTAGATCCAGGTCCAGCCCGCGGTGCCGGTCGCCTTGATGGTGATGTCGGCCTTGGGAATGTCGAGCTGATTGAACAGCAGGCGGAAGGACGGGATCGCGATCGCGACCAGAATGATGACCGGGATCACGGTCCAGGCGACTTCGAGGCCGGTGTGATGCGTCGTGGTCGAAGGCTTCGGATTGGCCTTCTCGTTAAAGCGCACGAACACGATCAGCAGAAGCACGAGGACGAAGAGCGTGATCAGCGCGGAAATCACCGTGAGCCACCAGTGGAACTGGTCGATCTGCTCCATGATCGGTGACGCCGCGCCCTGGAAGCCGATCTGCCACGGCGAAGGCTGTCCGGTTCCGGCAAAAGCATCCGTGCCCCAGCCGAACAGAACCGCCGCCGCCAAGGCCGCTCCGGCGAGCCTGCGCACCGCCACACCCCAAGCCTTCGTCATTGTTTCCCGTCTCCAGAATTGTCGCCGGACCAAGCGGCGGCGAGCCCCGAAAAGGGCCCGGAATCTCTCGAACCAAACTACCACCGGACTAGGGCTGGCCGGAACGATCCCCAAGGCGGCTCATTGCCGCGCATTCGCGGGGTTTTCGCGACGGTCGCACCGGAAGGCCGGTCTTCCGAGGCCAGATGAACCACAGTCCCGATAGAGCCGCAACGCCCGTCGCGGGTGGCGACCCCGGCCATGCCCCATTCTTGACATGGCGGGTCGGCGATGTACCCGCTCGTACCACGGACGGGCGAACGGCCTTTGCGATTCGCGGGGCCCGGAGATCGAAATGCGGATTGTTCCCGACGCACGAAACTGCGTTCGCGCTGCCTTGACGGCATTCCTGGCTGTGACCTGCGTGTTGCCGGCCGCGGCCCAGGGGCAGTACGGCACGGTAAAGTCCGTGCATAACGACTGGCAGATCCGCTGCGAGACCGCACCGGGCGCGCCGGGCGAGCAGTGCGCCCTGGTGCAGAGCGTCACGGCGGAAGACCGCCCCAATGTCGGCCTGACGGTCATCATTCTCAGAACCGCCGACCAGAAGAACTGGATCCTGCGGGTTTTCGCGCCGCTCGGCGTGCTGCTCGCAAAAGGGATCGGGCTTACCATCGATCAGAACTATATCGGCGCCGCGCAGTTCGAGCGCTGCCTCCAGAACGGCTGCGTCGCCAACGTCCAGCTCGACGAGAAGCTGATCACCCAGCTCAAGCAGGGCAAGGTCGCGCGCTTCGACGTCTATCAGACGCCCGAGGAAGGCATCGGCCTGCCACTCAGCCTTTCCGGCTTCAGCGCAGGCTTCGACCGGCTGGAGAAAGGCAAGTAGCGGCTACCGGCGCGCAGGCGTTGCCGGCGACGACAGCACGATCGCATTCCCGATCATGACGAGTGCTACGCCGGCGAAGGCGTAGATCGTCCAGACATAGCCTTCGAAAAAGGTCGAGAGCAGAAGCGCGACCAGGGGCATCAGCACCGTGACATAGCCGGTGCGGCCGGTGCCGATGCGCCCGATCAGCGTGACATAGGCGAAGAAGCCGATCGCGGTGCCCGCGATCGCGAGCCAGAGAATCGACAGCACATATTTCGGCGTCCACTCGACGATAAAGGGCGAGCCCTTGGCGAGCGCGAAGAGCGCGATGAATGCGGTGCCGTAAAGCATCGACCAGGCATTCGCGGAAAGCACCGGAAGGCCGCTTGCCTGGAACGCCGCCGAGAACATGTTGCCGGTCGAGAAGATCAGGATCGAAAGCAGCATCAGGAGCACGCCGGTCAGCGCTCCGGCATCCGCATCGACCGCAAGCAGCTTGGGACCGAACAAAAGCGCCACGCCGGCGACGCCGATCAGTGCGCCGCCGACGATCTTCAGGTTCAGCCCGCCGCGGCCCAGCAGCGCCGCATAGATCGGGTTGACGACCGCGGTGAGCGAAAACAGGACCGCGAGCAGCCCGCCGTTCAGATGAAAGCCGGCGTAATAAGCGGAGACGAAGTTGAAGGAGAACATCGTCGCGCCGAGCACCGCGAAGCGTGCGTGATCTTCGATCGGAAAGCGCACCCTGCCCTTCACGGCAAGCAGCCAGCCGAACACGATCAGCCCACCCAGGAGAAAGCGCCAGACTGCGGATACTTCCGGCGAGACCACGCCGAGCTGCAGACGGAGCGGAAGCCAGCTCGCGCCCCAGAGCACGACGACCGTCGCATAGAGCGCGTAGTCGGCGGCGGATAGTGCGCCGTGCGGCTGCTGCTTCATGGACGGGTCAATACGCCAACAGCTCGAACACCGGATCGACCGAGCCGTCCCAGATGCCGCGATAGAGCTTCAGCAATTCCTCGGCCGGGGTGGTGCCGCGCTCGACGATTTCGTCGAGCGGATCGAGGAAATCCGACTCGTCGCGGCCGTCAAAGAGCTTGCGTTCGCGGCGCTTCAGCCCGCTTCGCGACAGCGAAAGAACGTCGCCGGCGATTTCGCGCACCGTGCGGCCGGCGATCTTCGCGTTCAGCCCGAGTTTCGGCACGTCGGTGCGCAACCGCTCGCGCTCCGCCCCGCTCCAGCCCTTCACGATCTGCCACGCCGCATCGAGCGAGACATCGTCATAGAGCAACCCGACCCAGAGCGCGGGCAGCGCGCAGATGTTCTTCCACGGGCCCGCGTCGGCGCCGCGCATTTCGAGATAGCGCTTGAGCCGTACCTCCGGAAAGATCGTGCTCAGGTGATTGGCCCAGTCCGAGATCGAGGCGCGCTCGCCGGGAACGGCCGGATGCCTGCCCGCGAGCAGATCGCGGAACGAGGAACCCGCGACATCGATGTAGTCGCTGCCGCGCTTGATGAAATACATCGGCACATCGAGCGCGTAATCGACGTAGCGCTCGTAACCCATGCCGTCCTCGAAGGCGAAGGGCAGCATACCCGAGCGCGCGGCGTCGGTATCCTCCCAGATATGCGAGCGGAACGAGAGATAGCCGTTGGGCTTGCCTTCGGTGAAGGGCGAGTTCGCAAACAGCGCAGTCGCGACCGGCTGCAGCGCGAGCGAGACGCGGAGCTTCTTCACCATGTCGGCTTCGGACGCGAAATCGAGATTGGCCTGCACCGTGCAGGTGCGGAACATCATGTCGATGCCGAGCGTGCCGACCTTCGGCATGTAATTCGACATGATCTTGTAGCGGCCCTTCGGCATCACGGGTGTCTGTCCGCGCGTCCACAGCGGCGACATGCCGATGCCGAGAAAACCGATCCCCATGGGCTCCGCGATTTCGCGAAGCTGCGCGAGATGGGAGTTCAGCTCGTTGCAGGTGCGGTGAATGGTTTCGACCGGCGCGCCGGAAAGCTCGAACTGGCCGCCGGGCTCGAGCGAGATCGCGCCGCCGCCGGTGACGTCCGCGAGCCCGATGATTGTGCTGCCCTCGAGGATCGGCTCCCAGCCGAGCAACATCTGCATGCCCTCGAGGAGTGCGCGGATGCCGCGGCGGCCCTCATAGGGCACCGGCGAACGGTCGGCGACGTGAAAAGGGAATTTCTCGTGCTCGGTGCCGACCCGGAATTGCGACCTCGGCTTCTCGCCTGCGGCGATCCACGCGACCAGTTCGTCGCGCGTCTCAATCGGCGTCATATCGATCTGGTCGCGGGCCATGCGCAGGCAACTTCCGGCAAAGGTCGCGGACCATACAGGAGGCATCCCGCACCCGCCAATGCGAGCGGCGCAGGGCTCACATTATTGAATGGTTGTGGCCGCGAGCCAGTTTTTCACGGCCTTGAGCGCCTCGCCGCGGCTTTTGGTCCGCTGTTCGGCCTCGTTGAAGACCGTGATCTGGGTATCGGCGCTGGTGCCGGTTTCGAAAATTTCGTTGACCAGCGCGAGTTCGGGTTCGCAACCCAACGCCTTCGCGTCCTCGGAAACGCGCTCGACCAGTCCGCCGACCGCTTCGCGCACGGGCACGGCGCGGCCTTCCGCGCGGTCCACGAAACTTCCGTGGATGCCGTAGCGCTGCGCACGCCATTTGTTTTCGGAGGCGATCGCATAGTCGACCGGCGTCAGCGTGGCGTTGAGTTCGCTGTTCCTGAACAGATGACGCAGCAGGCAGCGGTAGAGCGCGGCGATCGCGATCGAGTCGGAAACGCGCGTGCAGCAGTCCGGCGCGCGCAACTCCAGCGTCGGATGCGCCTGCGAGGGACGGATCGACCACCAGAGATAGGAGCCGTCGGGCAGCACGCGGGCATCGATCAGCGCCTGCTTGTACTGATCGAAATCCTCGTTGCTGAAGAACAGCGGCGGCAGGCCGGTGCGCGGCAGCTCGTCATAGGCGGCGAGGCGATAGCCCATGAGCCCCGTGCGCCGAGAATTCCAGAACGGCGAGGATGTCGCGAGCGCGATGAAATAGGGAATGAACGGCGTCGCGCGCCGCATGATCTCGATGCGCCGGTCGGCGTCCGGCAGCTCGACATGGACATGCAGGCCGCAGAGCATGTTGCGCTCGGCCAGCATCTGCAAATCCTGCATCATGCCGTCGTAGCGCATGGCTTCGGTCTGGCGCGCCGAAGTCCAGGCTGCGGTCGGATGCGTGCCCGCGGCGATAAATGAGAATCCGAACTCCGAGGAGATCGCGGAGATGTTCTTCCTGAGCGCGCGCAGCTCGCGCGCGCTTTCGGAAAAATCGATCGAAGGCCTGGTCGCGACCTCGAGCTGCGATTGCAGCATCTCGCGGGTGACCGCCGCGCCGAGGCCGGTCTTCAGGGCGGCAAGGAACGCAGCCGGCATCCGCCGCTGCACCGCCTTGGTGTCGGCATCGACGATGAAATATTCCTCTTCAATGCCGAAGCTGTAGTTCTCAGCCATAGCGCCTCACGATACTCTCTTATATGGGGCCGGGCGCGATTCAGCGCCAGTCGCCGCAAACCGACTGCACCAGCGCAAGTGCCGCAACCGCCGCGGTGTCGGCGCGCAGGATGCGAGGACCCAGCGACAGGCGAATTACGTTTTCGCGCGCAAGCAGCGCTTTGCGCTCGTCTTCCGAGAAACCGCCTTCGGGGCCGATCAATACAGCAAGCTCCTTGGCGATCGCGTTCTGCAATTTTTCATGCGGCGAACCCGAAGCGCTGTCCTCGTCGCAGAATACAACCGCTCGCCTAGCGGGGAGCGCCGCCAGCCATTTCGGAAACGGGACCGGCTCGTCGATTGCGGGCAACGCGAGAATGCCGCACTGCTCGGCGGCCTCGATCGCATTTGCGCGCATCCGGTCCATATTCATACGGTTCACTTGGGTGAATTGGGTCAGCACCGGCGACAATCGAGACACCCCCATCTCGACCGCCTTCTGCACCATGTAATCGAGGCGGGCCTGTTTGAGCGGAGCAAACGCGTAAGTAGGACCGAAGGTTTCCGGTTGCGGACGAATTAGTCTTTCCGGCCTCAGCGCAGCACCGCGCTTGCCGCTTGCGGAAACGCGGGCAAGCCATTCCCCGTCCCTACCGTTGAAAACCAGCACTTCGGCGCCGTCGCCAAGCCGCATCACCTGCCGCAGGTAATGGGCCTGTTCCGGCGTAAGCGCGGTCTCCTGCGCCGCAGCAAGCGGCGCGTCCAGGAACAGTCGGGGGCTGCGAAAATCGTATTTCGCCAATCGCGGGCTCCGGCTTTACGCTTCGTAACCTTTTCGCCTCGATATTGCCCCAAGTCACTGGCTTTTGTTACGGCTTACCCGCCAATCGAACCCGGTCACGAATGTACGCTCGCGTCCTGCTCGTAGTTGCCCTTGGCCTGCTGATTTTCGCGGGCGAGCAGCGCGTACTTCTGGCGCAGAGCATGTTGGGCGTCCCTGGTTTTCAGCAACAGCAGCAGCAAGAGCATCCGTGCCAGGCGGAGTTCAACAAGCTGCGCGACGCCATTCAGAACCGGGGCCAGGCGCTTCAGGAAGCCGGCAAGCGCAAGGCTTCCGCGAAAGAGCTTTGTTCTCGCATCGTGAGCTATTCGAACGCCGAAACGAACATGCTCAACTTTCTCTCGAAGCGCGCGCAGGAATGCGGCATACCCGCCGAGGCTGCGGAAGGCCTGAAGCAGAACCGCACGAAGACCGCGGAATTGCGTACGAGAATTTGCGGCGCGGCGAACAATCCCGGCCCGGCGCCGAAGTCGCCGAGCGCGGGTCTTTCCGGCGCAATCAATCCGAACGCCGGCGTCGTTCCCGAAGTGCCGTCCGGCGGCGGCATCTTCGACACGCTTTCCGGAAACGTCCTGCAGCAATGACGAACGGCGGCCGGAGGCCGGCGGCACCGGTCGCCGATTCTACCGGCAACTGGGTGGACTCCGGAGCGCCTTCCTGGCTGCAACCTTACCTGCGTCTCGCCCGCATCGACCGGCCGATCGGCTGGTGGCTTCTGCTCCTGCCCTGCTGGTGGTCGGCTGCGGCCGCAGCACTGGCGCAGCGCGCGCCGTGGCCCGATCCCAAACTGATCGTGCTCTTTCTGATCGGCGCGATCACGATGCGCGGCGCAGGCAGCACCTGGAACGACATCCTCGACCGCAAGATCGACGCGCAGGTGGAACGCACGAAAAACCGTCCGATCCCTTCCGGCCAGGTGAGCGCGAAGGCGGCGTTCGCCTTTGCGATCCTGCTTTCGTTGATCGGGCTCGCAGTACTTTTGCAGATGAACAATTTTGCGGTCGCCACGGGAGCCGCATCGCTCCTGATCGTTGCGGTCTATCCGCTTGCGAAGCGCGTAATCTCGATGCCGCAATTCGTGCTCGGGCTAGCGTTTTCATGGGGCGCATTGATGGGCTGGGCGGCGGTGTTCGGGTCGCTCGACTGGCGGCCGGTCGTTCTTTATGCCGGCACGATCTGCTGGGTGATCGGCTATGACACCATCTACGCACATCAGGACCGTCGCGACGACGCCATCATCGGTGTGAAGTCTTCGGCGCGGCTGTTCGGCGAGCGCACGAAGCCCGCGCTGGCGATTCTTTATACCGCGACGGTCGCGCTCATCGGCATCGCCGTGGCCTATGCGGGCGGCGGGATTTTTTCGCTGTTCGGGCTTGCGGCCTTCGCCGCGCATCTGGCCTGGCAGGTGACTACGCTGAATGCCGACGACCCGGCCTATTGCCTGAAACTGTTTCGCGCGAACCGGGATGCCGGCCTGCTGCTGTTCGCGGGACTTGCAATCGATGTGATCGCGGGCGCGCCGTTTGCACCCGTGCTGCTATCTTAGCTGCGTGCAATAATCTCGCGTTCGCCGGAGTAGAAATTCCTCTCGATCGAACGGCTCGCGCGCGCAACGCGCAAGCGAACCATGGTGCGGCGATTGCGCAACGCGCTGCGGCTTTTGCGGCGCGGGCCGGCGGAAGTTCGCATTCCTGCGATCGCCGGATTGCGCAGACGGCCTTCGCGGTCGGCGATCAGGATCGGCCTGCCGGTGACGCTGCTCCATTTGCGCGCGGCTTCGGCGCATTCGTCGCTGTCTTCGGCCGCCTGCAAAAGCACGCTCAGCGCATCGTCGCTGTGTTCGAGCGAGACAAAAATCACCGGCTCGCCCGCGCCCGGAGCAAGCACGCGGACTGCGATGCCGATGAACTCGCTGAAAGGAAGCTGCACGCGCATCCGCACCCCGCGCACCGCGCGCCGAAACTCGACGCCTTCGCGCGAAATCCCGATCTCGCGGCGACCTTCGTCGGCAGCCGGATCGGCTGCGGTGACCGTCACCGGCAGGCGGAGCGGATCGAGCCTGAACAGCAGGCTCGATCCTTCCCGCGCAATGCCGGCGGCACTTGTCTGACGCCTCAATTCTTGCACTCCCCGCCGGATTTTTCCGGTCGTTCCCGCGAACCTGGCACGCGGAGCCGCAGTGCCAGCTTAAGGATTTGGGTAAATCTTTTCTGATCGGACGCGAAAAGGCGCCGTTTTGACCATCATCCTTGACGGAACCTTGCCGCGGACGAAGTTTGGCGCATATTGCGCGCCATGAGCTCACAAGCCGATGCGCTGCACGCCGAAATACTCCGCCCTTTGCAAGCGGCGGTCGCAGACGCGGGCAAGCTCGCACTCTCGAAGTTCCGGAATGACGTACGTTCCTGGAACAAGGCGAACGCGTCTCCGGTCTCGGAAGCGGACCTCGTGGTGGACAATTTTCTGCGCGAACGCCTCACAGGCATCGATCCTGCGATCGGCTGGCTCTCGGAAGAAACCGTGGACGTACCGGAGCGGCTCATGAAGGAGCGGTTGTGGATCGTCGACCCGATCGACGGCACCCGCTCCTTCATCGCTGGCCGCGAGGACTGGGCGATCTGCGCGGCGCTGGTCGAGCGCGGCAGACCCGTCGCAGCGGCGGTCGAACTGCCGGCGACCGGAGAATCGTTTGCCGCCGTCAGAGGCGGCGGCGCCACCAGAAACGGACAGCGGATTTTCGTCTCGGCAAGGACCGAACTCGCCGCAGCCGCCGTGGCGCGGCCGGCGAAACTCAATCCGGCGCTGGCAGCGCTTGGAAACACAACCGAAGTCCCGAGAATTCATTCGATTGCCGTTAGATTGTCGCGCGTGGCGACCGGCGAGATCGACGGCGCGCTGGTCTCCGCGCATGCAAACGACTGGGACCTTGCCGCTCCGGACCTTTTGGTGCACGAAGCGGGCGGCAAGGTGACCGATGCAGGAGGGAATTTGCCGGTCTATAATCTCGCCACTCACATTCACGGTGCGCTGATCGCTGCCGGGGGCGCGTTGCACCCGAAGTTCGTTTCCGCGCTGGCCGGATCGCTGAAATAAACCGGAGACCCTTTCGCCGCCATGGCTGCACAGAAACAACTGCTTCACCTCGTCTTCGGCGGCGAACTGACCAGGCTCGACGGCACCGAATTCCGCGACCTCGAAAAACTCGACATCGTCGGAATCTATCCGAACTATGCGAGCGCCCATCAGGCCTGGAAAGCGAAGGCACAGCAGACGGTCGATAACGCGGTCATGCGCTACTTCATCGTGCATTTGCACCGGCTGCTGGACCCGGAAACCGACAAGGGCGCGGCGTAACCGCCGCATAACTGCGCTGCATGTGGCGTAAAATCCGAACCTCGGAAGGCTTCCGCCGCGCGCTCGGCCGCTTGGTAGCGGCCTACCTGAAATTCGTCTGGAGAACCCAGCGCGTTACCGTCGAGCCGGCCGATCTCTACGATTGGATCGACGGCGAATTGCCAATTATACTCACGTTCTGGCACGGGCAGCATTTCCTGACCCCGTTCGTGCCCAAGTCGCATCATAGAGGGAGGGTCATGATCTCCCGTTCCTATGACGCCGACATCAACGCCATCGCGGCAGAGGCGCTCGGTATCGGAACCATTCGCGGCTCCGGTACGCATCGGAAGAACTTTCACGAGAAAGGCGGCGTCGCCGCCACGCGCCAGATGATCGAGTCGCTTGAGCAGGGAATCAATGTCGCGATGACGGCGGACGTGCCGAAGATTTCACGGCGCGCGGGCCTCGGGGTCGTCAGTATCGCGAAATATTCCGGGCGGCCGATCTATCCGGTCGCGATCGCGACCAGCAACCGCATCATCCTGAAGCGCAGCTGGGACAAATCTTCCCTGCATCTTCCGTTCGGCCGTGCGGCGCTCGTCGCCGGGAAGCCTGTCATCGTACCGGAAGACGCCGACGATGCGGCGATGCAACGCGCACGCATGGAGGTTGAGGAAAGTCTCAATCGAGCCACCGCTCGCGCGGAAGCGCTGGTCGGCAGAGCGCCGAAAGCCGCGGGCGATGCAGGCTAGAGGCCGTCTTCCTTTTCTGCTTCGCGCCTATCGCGTGATGACGCGGTTGGCCGTGCCGTTCGCCGGCTCGATCCTGAACTGGCGGCTCAAGCGCGGCAAGGAAGATCCCAAGCGAATGCAGGAGCGGCGCGGAATTGCCGGTCTCGAACGGCCGTCCGGCGCGCTGGTGTGGATTCACGGCGCGAGCGTCGGCGAGGTGCTTTCGATCCTCCCGGTGGTCGAACACATTCGCGGCCAGGGTTTCAACGTGCTCGTGACCTCGGGCACTGTTACGGCGGCACAGATGGCGGCACAGCGGATGCCCGCGGGAACGCTCCATCAATATGTCCCGCTCGACTCGCAGCGCTTCGTGCAGGCCTTTCTGGATCACTGGCGACCGGGGCTCGCGCTGATCGCGGAGTCGGAATTCTGGCCGAACCTGCTGATCGAAACGGCAAGCCGCAACATTCCGGTGGTGCTGGTCAACGGCCGGCTCTCGCCGCGCTCGTTCTCGCGATGGAAGCGCGCGAAAAGAACCGCCGGCGCGCTGTTGTCGAACTTCGATCTTTGTCTTGCGCAGGACCACGAGGTCGCCGACCGGCTCGCGCAGCTCGGCGCGAAGCGCGTGCTTGCGACCGGCAATCTCAAATTCGACGTCTCGCCGCCGCCGGCGAACGATCACGACATGCGGGAGATGAAGCGCACGATTTACGGCCGGCCGGTTTTTCTTGCGGCGAGCACGCATCACGGCGAGGACGAGGACGTGATCGAGGCGCATATCATCACCATGCAGCGCGTCCCGAACCTGCTCACGATCATCGTGCCGAGACACCCCGAGCGCGGCGGCGAGATCGCGCAACTCGTGCAGGAGTACCGTCTGGTGCCGGCGATGCGCTCGCGCAACCACCTGCCCGACCGCGGCACGCAGATCTATGTCGCCGACACCATCGGCGAACTCGGCCTGTTCTACCGTCTTGCGCCCATCGTGTTCATGGGCGGTTCGCTGATCCGGCACGGCGGGCAGAACCCGATCGAGCCGGCGAAGCTCGACAGCGCAATCCTGCACGGGCCCCATGTGCACAACTTCGCAAGCATCTATTCCGAATTGAACCGGAACAGGGGGGCGGCCACCGTGTCGGACGCGCAATCGCTCGCGACCAGTCTTTCGAGGCTGCTCGACGATCCGGGTCTTGTGCGCGCAATGACGCAAGCCGCACAGGCGACGGTGATTCCGCTTTCCGGCGCGCTGAACCGCACCGCGAACGCAATCGAACCCTATCTCGTGCAGCTTCGCTTCGGACAATAGCGTCATGATCTCGCTCAGCGCACC
>JBGFSD010000080.1:0-2603 GCA_041694745.1 Pseudomonadota bacterium | reverse complement strand
CGACGACGACTTGCCTTTCTTCGCGCTCATGGCGTCCTCGCTTGGGCGGCGGGACTTTAGTACTCGGAATCACGGATGCCAAGCACACCCTCCACCCTAACCCTCCCCCGCAAGGGGGGGAGGGAACCCTGAATTAAATCTCCCTCCCCCTCGATGGGGGAGGGATGGGGTGGGGGTGGTTTCATCGTCCCCGCGCGTCGGTATTAGCCGAAGTCCTATCCGGCCGCCAGCGCCGCGAGGTGCGCCCGGAGTTCGGGTACGCCCAGGCCCGCGCGCGCGGAGGTGACGAAGACGCGCGGGAAGGCGGCGACGTGGGTCTTGGCCTCGGCCGCGGCGGCGGCGCGGTGCGCGCGCAGGGCCGCGTCCGCAACCGCGTCGGCCTTGGTCAGGACCAGCGCGTAGGATTGGCCCGACCGGTCGAGCGTCTTCATCGCGGCGCGGTCGGAATCCTTGACGCCGTGGCGCGCATCGATCAGCAGGCACACGCGCCTCAGTTCCGCCCGCCCGCGCAGGTAGCCGTCGGCGAGGCGGGCGATCCCGGCCATTTGGCCCTTGGACGCGCGGGCAAAACCGTAGCCGGGAAGATCCGCGAGCATCAGCCGACCGCCCAGGTCGAAGAAATTGATCTGGCGCGTGCGGCCCGGCCGGGACGAGACGCGCGCCAGCGCGCTTCGCCCGACCAGGGCGTTGATCAGGCTCGACTTGCCGACGTTGGAACGGCCGATGAACGCGACTTCGGGCGCGGCGCCCATCGGAACGGAAGAGACTTTCGCCGCGCCGGCGACGAAGGCGCAAGGGCCCGTGAACAGCCGGCGGCCCGCTTCGATCGCCTCGGGACTGTCGTCCGCGTCGCTCACGTGTCTTTTTTGTTCGAGTTTTCGGTTTCGCTCATCCGCCGCAGGGTATCCTGCAGCATTTTGAAGGCCATGTCGCAGCTTTCGCCGACGAAGTCGTTATAGCCGCCGGACGTCAGCTTGCAATGTTTGTCGAGGAACTGTTCAAGGTCCTCGCTGATGCGCTGCAATTCCGCCTTGCGCTGACTCATGCCGTCCTCCCGCGTTTGCGGGAGAATTATAGCGCGCCTCACCCGGTCCGGCGATCAGCTGATCTGGACCCCCATGCGGCGCATGATGACCCACTGCTGGGCCATGGACAGCACGTTGTTCCATGCCCAGTAGATGACCAGGCCGGCGGGAAAGCTGGCCAGCATGTAGGTGAAAATCCACGGTAGCAGCATGAACATCTTGGCCTGGATCGGATCGGTCGGCTGCGGGTTCATCTTCTGCTGCAGCCACATGGTGACGCCCATGATGATCGGCCACACGCCGACCATCAGGATCGCGGGCGGTTGCCACGGGATCAGACCGAACAGGTTGAAGATGGTGGTCGGGTCGGCATCCGACAGGTCGACGATCCAGCCGTAGAACGGCGCGTGGCGCATCTCGATCGTCACGTAAAGCACCTTGTAGAGCGCGAAGAAAACCGGAATCTGCACCAGGATCGGCAAACAGCCGGCGGCCGGGTTGGCGTTCTCGCGCTTGTAGAGCGCCATCAGCTCCTGGTTCATCCGCACCTTGTCGTTGAGGTAGCGTTCGCGCAGTTTCATCATTTCCGGCTGCAGCTTCTTCATCTTGCTCATCGCCACGTAGGATTTGTTGGCGAGCGGAAAGAAGAGAAGCTTGATGACCACGGTCAGCAGCAGAATGGCGATGCCGAAGTTGCCCGCGAGCTTGTTGAGCCAGATCAGCGCGTAGAAGATCGGCTTGGTCAGGAAGTAGAACCAGCCGAAGTCGATGGCGAGATCGAAGCGCGGAATTTTGTACTGCTCGCCGTAGCTGTCGAGCAGGGCGAGCTCCTTGGCGCCGGCGAACAAAAGCGTGCGGGTTTCCGCCGCGCCGCCCGGCGCGGCGGCCTGGGCGGCCTGCAGGAAATCGGTCTGGTAGCGATCCTCGTTGCCTTCCTTGCGGTGAAGGAAACGGTGCGTCGCCTCGCTCCCCTGATCCGGAATCAAGGCCGCGAGCCAATACTTGTCGGTGATGCCCGACCAGCCGCCCTTGGACTTGTCCTGTTCGGTGCCCTTTTTGCGCAGGTCGGAATAGGTCGTTTCCTTGAGCGTGTCGTGCAGCACGCCGAGCGGGCCTTCGTGCAGAATGTAGATGTCGGAGACCGCCGGCGTGCCGGAACGCGCGAGCAGGCCGTAGGGAAAGACCGTCGCCGGATTGGACCCCGCGTTAATCACCCGCTGCCGGACCGTAAACATATAGTTCTTGTCCACGGCGAGGTGCAGCTCGAAGCGCAGACCCTGGCCGTTGTCCCAGGAGAGCACGACCGGGCTGTCCGGAGCGAGACGCGGGCCGTTCGCGCTCCAGAGCGTATCCGGCCCCGGCACCGCGACACCCTCGGCGCCGACCCAGCCGAACTGGGCGTAATAGGCGGACTTGTGGCCCTTGGGCAGGAACAGCGCCACGGGCGCGCCCTTGCGGCCGGGCTTCTCGAAAAATTGCGTCAACACCAGATCGTCGAGCCGGGCGCCTTGGAGCGCGAACGAGCCCTTGAGGGTCGGGGTTTCGATTGCGACGCGCGGGCCGACGGCCAGGGCGACG
>JBGFSD010000042.1:0-2630 GCA_041694745.1 Pseudomonadota bacterium | reverse complement strand
TCCGCGAGATAGATCAGCGCGCGCAGGAGACGGTCCCGGTATTTGATCGGCAACTGCACGGCGCGATAGAGCCCGCCTGCGACATCCTCGTAGCGGTCGAGTGCGGCGATCTCTTTCGGTCCGACTTTCCAGAGCACGCCATGGACGAACGAACCGGGCCACGGAATGACGGTGGCAAAGCCCGAGGCGGCGATCACATATTTGTAGGAGCGCAGCGACGCGACGCCATAGGGCTCCGCCTGCGGACACAGGCGCGCCATGTGCGCGCGGTCCATGTTCGAGCCATAGGCGAAATAGAGGCGAGCCGTCACGCGGAAGGAATCGGTTGCGGCGCGGGCGGTGGCGCTTCGGGCGCGATGCCCGGCCGCATGCCGGTCACGATCGAATAGATCACGACGATCAGCGAGAACAGCATCGGCACCGCCAGGAAAAGGACGACCATACCGACGATCAGATAGATATCGCCGGTGAAAAGCGCGTTGATGAACAAGACCGCGATGATCGCCCCGATCAGCGTGACGCGCGGCTCGCTTTCCGTGACCTCCGCCGCCGACGCCGCCACCAGATTGATCATCAGGACAATGCCGATTGCATAGAGGAAAGCGAATACGGCGGCGACCGTCCAGCCCCTGCCCGCGTCCCGCAGACGCTTCGCGTGTGCCGCAAACCAGATCCAGGTCAACATGAGCTGCATGCCGAGATAGGGCCATGGGCCCGCACGCTTGACGAATTGCCCGTCGAGCACGGAGCCGGCAACGATATTGATGAGATAGATGGAGACAACAACGATCGCGAAAGGCTGCGGCTTGATCGTCCCTTTGGGTGAAAAGAGAAGATCGAAGTAGCTCATCGGGTCACGCAAATTCCAGAATGACCGCGTCGACGGCGAGACTGTCGCCGGGCTTGACCGCGATCTTTTTCACCTTGGCATCGCGTTCGGCGCGGATCACGTTTTCCATCTTCATGGCTTCGACGATGGCGAGCTGGTCTCCGGCCTGGACTTCCTGCCCTTCCTGAACCGCGATGGAAACGACCAGACCCGGCATTGGGCAGCGCACCACCTTGCCGCTGTCGCCGGTCTGCTTCACCGGCATCAGCTTAGCCGCCGCGGCTTCGGTTTCGGTGTAAACGTAAGCCGTCACCTGCGCGCCGCGGAAGGAGAGCCGGAAGCCGTTTGGCACGGGTCGCACCTGCACCGCCACATGCTCGCTGTCGACCGTACCGGTCCAGACGCCGGCACCCGGCTTCCAGCCGGACTTCAGCTTCACGAAATGCGTGACCTCGCCGCCGTCGAGGAACTTCACTTCGATCTCGCCGTTGTTGCGTGCGACCTCGAGCGGATACTCGGCGGCGTTGAGCCATACGGCGCGGCGGCGGTCGCGCTGCACGAGGCGGCCCATCATCTGGCCGGAAATGCGGCGCTTGCGCTCGCCCAGCACGAGATCGACCGCGGCCGCCACCGAAGCGATCACGGTCGCAACATCACCGACCGGCGCCACGCCCTTGAAGCCTTCCGGATATTCCTCGGCGATGAAGCCGGTCGAGAGTGCGCCCTTGCGCCAGCGCTCGTGTTGCATCAGCGCGGCCAGAAACGGAATGTTGTGGCCGACGCCGTCCACCACGAATTCGTCGAGCGCTTTGGCCTGCGCGTCGATGGCTTCCAGCCGCGTCGGCGCATGGGTCACGAGCTTTGCGATCATCGGATCGTAGAACAGCGAAATCTCGCCACCTTCATAAACGCCGGTATCGTTGCGTACGGTGGCATTGCCGCTCTTGCCTTCCGCGGGCGGACGATAGCGCGTGAGCCGGCCGATCGAAGGCAGGAACCCGCGATAAGGGTCTTCGGCATAGATGCGGCTCTCGACCGCCCACCCGGAAAGCTTCACGTCGCTCTGCCTGATCGAGAGCTTCTCGCCGTAGGCGACGCGGATCATCTGCTCGACCAGGTCGATGCCCGTGATCATCTCGGTCACCGGATGCTCGACCTGGAGGCGCGTGTTCATTTCGAGAAAATAGAACGAACGGTCCTGCCCCGCGACGAACTCGACGGTGCCCGCGGTGTCGTAATCGACGGCCCTTGCGAGCGCCACCGCCTGCTCGCCCATTTTCTTGCGCGTGGCCTCGTCCAAGAGCGGCGACGGCGCTTCCTCCACCACTTTCTGATTGCGGCGCTGGATCGAGCACTCGCGCTCGCCGAGATAGATCACGTTGCCGTGCTTGTCGCCGAGCACCTGGATTTCGATGTGGCGCGGGTTCTCGATGAACTTTTCGATGAAGACGCGGTCGTCGCCGAACGACGACTTCGCCTCCGATCTGGCGCGTTCGAAGCCGTCCGCGACTTCGGCCTTCGAGTACGCAATGCGCATGCCTTTGCCGCCGCCGCCGGCGGAGGCCTTGATCATGACCGGATAGCCGATTTCGTCGGCGATCTTGGTCGCGTGTTTGGCGTCCTCGATTACGCCGAGGAAACCCGGCACGGTCGAAACCTTCGCGGCAGCCGCGGCTTTCTTCGACTCGATCTTGTCGCCCATCGCCTCGATCGCGCGCACGTTCGGGCCGATGAAGGTGATCTTGGCCTTCTTCAAGGCTTCGGCGAAAGCCGCGCGCTCGGAGAGAAACCCGTAGCCCGG
>JBGFSD010000082.1:0-2655 GCA_041694745.1 Pseudomonadota bacterium | reverse complement strand
TCGCGCGGGCGAACGAGCCATTCCAGATTAAGCTCAAGAGCAGTGGTAAAGTGCTCGACGTTCCCGCCGACAAGACCATTGTCCAGGTGCTGCGCGATAACGGCATCGACATCGACACCTCCTGCGAGGAGGGATACTGCGGGACGTGCCTGACCCGTTATCTCGACGGCGAGCCCGAGCATCGGGACACCGTTCTGGATGACAACGATCGCGCGCAATACCTGATGATTTGCTGCGCGCGTTCGCGTTCCCCTTTATTGGTATTGGATTTGTGACGGAGGAGATCATGGCCGCTCTCGGATACGTTCGCAATTGCTGGTACGTCGCGGGAATGTCTTCGGAATTTCCCGTGGAAAAGCTGACCGGACACAAGATTGCCGGGCGGCTCATCGTCGTTTGGCGCAACAAGGCGGGCAAGATCGTTGCCCTCGAGGATCGTTGCGTGCACAAGCGCTTTCCGCTGTCGCAAAGTCGCTTGCTGCCGGACGGTCGGTTGGAATGCGGCTATCACGGGCTTTGCTATGATAACGAAGGCAAGTGCGTCTTCATCCCCTCGCAGCAGGACATGCCGATTCCGCCGCAGGCGCGGGTGCCGCAAATCCCGGCGATCGAGCAGGACGGCATCGTCTGGGTATGGCCAGGGGATCCGGCGAAGTCG
Organism: Pseudomonadota bacterium; assembly: GCA_041694745.1. Lineage (GTDB taxonomy): Bacteria > Pseudomonadota > Alphaproteobacteria > Rhizobiales > Xanthobacteraceae. The sequence continues at coordinate 1,997 of JBGFSD010000082.1, read as the reverse complement.
GGCGAAAGCAAGCCGCCGCGCACGCCCGAGGTGACCGATCCGGCGTGGGAAACGATCCATTCCGAACCGATGCGCGTCGGCGCCAACTATATGCTGCTGATCGAGAATCTGCTCGACATTACCCATTTTTATCCGCTGCACGACGGCAACATCGGTGACATCGAAAACAGCAAAATCCCCATCGAGCTGGAGGAAGGGGAAGTCGACGGAAACAAATACGTGATGACCATCCGCAAGGTGGAAAACTACAAGCAACCGCCGTACTTGCAGGACTGGTTCATTTACCCGATCGTCGATCGCCATCATACCCACTGCATGCAGAGCTTCGGGTTTTGCCGGGTGGTGATGCGCAACGCCCCACCGGGGAAGCTCGGTACCGACATGGAGCGCGGTTACGTGCTGATGCACAGCCACACGCCGGTCGACGAACGCAATCTCGTCTGGCGCTGGATTCTCAACTGCAAGGCGGATCATCGTTCGGCCGGCGATCCCAACATGTCGACCGCCAAGCGGGTGGCGTCCATGTTTCCCAATGTCGTCGCTCAGGATCGTTGGGCGCTGGAAAAGCAGCAGGAGATGTTCGAGGTGCCGGATGAAGGCTATTCCGAACTGTTCCTTCGGCCCGACAAGGCGCTGCGCCGCATCCGCCAGATGTTTTTGGCCAAAGTGCGCGAGGAGCAGGCGGCCCGCGCCCAATCCCCGCGCGCGGCGGAATAAGTTTCCGGACTCGCGTCGAAGGTCGCCGCATCCATGCCGAACCAACGCCGCAACGGCCACGGCCCGCTCGCGGGTCTTCGTGTTCTCGAGTTCGGCCAGATCGCAGCTGGACCGTTCACGGGCTCCTTGCTGGCCGATCTCGGCGCCGACGTGGTCAAAGTCGAGCGCCCCGACGGCGGCGACGGCATGCGCGATTGGCCGCCCTTGTCCGCCCGGGGTAACGGACCGGTCTTTTCGGAAAATTTTGCGTCCCTGAACCGCAACAAGAGGAGCGTTGCGTTCGACCTGAAGGATCCGGGCGATCTTGCCAAGTTACGCGAACTGGCTGGGGTCGCCGACGTGGTGGTGGAAAATTTCCGCGCCGGGGTGTTGAAGCGGCTCGGCCTCGGCTATGACGATCTCAAGGCGGTCAATCCCCGAATCGTCTACTGCTCGATCTCCGGTTACGGTCAAACCGGCCCCTACGCGCACAAGGGCGCGTTCGACGTCACCGTCCAGGGCATGAGCGGCATCATGAGCGTGACCGGCGAAGAGGGCCGGTCGCCGGTCAAGTGCGGCGTCCCGATTGGGGATTTTTGCGCCGGCCTCTACGCGGCCTACTGCATTGCCGTCGGCGTGATGCGGGTGCGCGAAGCGGGCGAGGGCTGCTATATCGACTGTTCGATGCTCGGCAGTCTGATCGGCGTCGCCGCCCTGCAAACCAGCGAGTATTTCGGCACCGGCAAGGCGCCGCGCGCGCTCGGTTCGGCGCACCCCCGCAACGCTCCCTACCGGGCGTTCAAGGCCAAGGACGATTATTTCATCATCGCCGCCGGCAATGACAAGCTGTGGGAAAGTGTTTGCGATGCGGTCGGCAGGCCCGATCTCGCGCGCGATCCGCGCTTCACCTCGCAATTGCTGCGCGCCACGAACCAGGACGACCTGCTGGCGATCCTTGCGCCGTTGTTTCTCGAAAAGACCGCGGCCGAATGGCTGGCGGAAATGGACCGGCGCGGCGTACCGTGCGCGCCGATCAACACCTATCCGGAAATTCTCGCCGATCCGCAGGTCGCCGCCATGGACTTGGTGCGGGCGTTGCGCCTGCCAAACGGCGTCGAGACGCGAACGACCGCATTTCCGGTCGCTATTTCCGGGCACCGCTTCGAGGTGTACCGCGAACCGCCCGAGTTGGGGCAGCATAACGCCAGCGTGCTGACGGAGTGGCTCGGCCGCGGCGCCTGAGGTCCGGCCGATCCCTTCCGAGGACTCTTCGGAACCCGGCAGTTTCGCCTGTTTGCGCC
>JBGFSD010000062.1:0-2675 GCA_041694745.1 Pseudomonadota bacterium | reverse complement strand
GCTTTCAGCGCCCAATAGGCATTCACGCCGTGCAGCGACTGCGGCGCGACGCCGAGGAACGCATTCTCAGCGAGCATGAACTCGCAGCCGAAATGTTCGCGAATTCTGAAGCCCCGCTCGAAATCTTCCGCCTCGTAATGCGGAACATAGACGATCACCGGCTCGACGTTGTTCGCTCGCGCCTCGGCGACGAAATCGATATCCCGCATCAGCGCGAAAAATGTCGAGAAAGCGCGGCTCGTGACATCGACGATCTTCGGCTCGTGCGCGCGAATGGGCAGCGTATCGAACAGCCGCATCTGCCCCTTGGTCTGCTCGAGACTGATAAGCTCGGCCCCTGGAAAATACTTCGAGAGCTTGGGCTTTGCCGCGTCGGTATCGAACAGTAGCGGCGCGTCGCCGGAAAGCCGGAAGAACTCCGCAAACAGCCTCGCGATCAGGGTTGTGCCGGAACGTTCGCGCGGCGAGACGACCAGAATGGCTAGGCTCTTTCCGAGCATTGTCGTCCCTGGCTCATCCGCGCGCTACCTTGCGCGCGGATCGCGGCGTTAGGAAGCCTGCGCGCCTGCGGTCGCCCATTCCATCAGACCCGCATCGTCATACTGCTCGTGCACAGCCTTTTCCCAGGTCCGTACATAGCCGCGCAGCACCAGCGAATAGTCCGCCTTCTGGTTTCTCGCGTTCTTGTTCTCGCCGAACGTGACGAAAGGTACGCCCGCGAGTTCGACCTGCTCGTAAGCCATCTCGTTGAGCTTCGGCACATTGATCTCCTTCGCCGTGCGGCGCGCCCTCTTGAAATAGCGGTCGTAGGTCGCCTGGTCCCATTCGAAGAAATTGGTCTCGTTGATGTGGTTCTTCACCACATAATATTCCGCGTTCTCCGTGAACGGCAGCATCTCCTCGATCTCGCTTAAAGAGGCTACCGAGGGTCCGAGCACATGGAACAGCGCGAAATTGAACTCGCCGTTGTCCACCGCCTCGAAGAAACCGACGTCGGTCATGTCTTTCAGCGTGCGCGACAGCAGACCGGCACGGACGTCGATGATCGAAACCTTCACTTCGCTCGAGTGCAGGGTATCGAGCACCTTCATCTGATCCGCGACCTGCGTCAGATCGACGACCTCGGTGACGCGCGGATGAAAGCGCTTGAGCGTGCCGCGCGGACTTTCGGTGTCGAAAGCGCGCGTCAGTACGTTCTTCCCCGCAAAATAGTCGAGCATGGTGCGCGCGACCGTGGTCTTGCCGACGCCGCCCTTGTCCGCGCCGACGATGATGACGGCGGGTTTCTGCTTACCGCCGACCCGTTCCGGCTTTTTCGCTGTCTTCGCCACGCGCCGTCCCCTCAAAATCATGGCGCGGACCCGAACCGGAACGCACGCCGAACTACCCGACAAAAACGGGCGCTACAGTCGCCCTTTTTTGCAATAATCGCAAGGCTTAGACCGGCGTCCTCCCCTGCGCTCGGCGCCGGCACGACATGGCGGCAGACATTGACAACCTATGGAGACAACCTATGGACAGTTACCGCTGCGTCTCGGAACAACAGCCGGATCGAACGGACCGGGAGTACGATCTACTCGCTGCAGGCGAACCGGCGCGATGAACTTGGCGGCCGCGCTTGACACCCCATGACCTTCTCCTTTTTATACCTTCATGGGGAATGCGATCTCCCCACGAGGCGACAGCCGAAGCATCGCGTCCCGAAACGCAACCGAGGGCGCATCATGTCGTCAATCCATTCGATCACACCCGATAAACTGTCTCGTCTGGTCGGCACGCCGAAATCGCCCCTCATTGTCGATGTTCGCACCGAGGAAGATTTCGCGGCTGACCCCAGACTCATCCCCGGCAGTCTCCGCAGGAACGCGGAACTCACGAGCGGCGCGCACGAGTTTGACGGTCGCCCGCTCGCGATTGTCTGCCACAAGGGTGCGAAAATCAGCCAGGGCTTCGCCGCCTACCTGCGCAACGAAGGTGTCAGCGCCGAGGTACTCGAAGGCGGCTTCGTTGCGTGGCGCGATGCCGGCCTGCCGCTGATCTCGACCGGACATTTCCCGAAACGCGACGGCAAAGGCCGCACGCTCTGGGTTACGCGCGAGCGGCCCAAAGTCGATCGCATCGCCTGCCCGTGGCTGATCCGGCGCTTTGTCGATCCGGATGCCGTCATCATGTTCGTCAAACCCGTCGAGGTGATTGCCGTAGCCGAGCGCTTCGGCGCCGCTCCCTTCGACGTCGAAGACGTGTTCTGGGGTCATCGCGGCGAGCTTTGCACCTTCGACGTGATGCTCGAGGAGTTCGGCCTGCAAACGGAACCGCTGATGCGCCTCGCGGACATGGTGCGCGGCGCCGATACCGCGCGCCTCGATCTCTCCCCGCAGTCGGCTGGCCTGCTCGCGGCTTCGCTGGGACTTTCGCGCATGTATGCCGACGATCTCGAACAGCTCGAAGCGGGCATGCTGCTCTATGATGCGTTCTATCGCTGGTGCCGCGACGCCATCGAAGAAACCCACAACTGGCCGTCGCACAAGGCGAAGAACTGATGGAAACGAAAAGCTGGACGGACGCGCAGACGCCAGCGCCGGCCTATCCGACCTTCGCCGAAGCGGCGCGCGTCTGGCTGAAAATCGCACTACTCTCCTTCGGCGGACCTGCCGCGCAGATCGCGCTGATGCATC
>JBGFSD010000050.1:0-12288 GCA_041694745.1 Pseudomonadota bacterium | reverse complement strand
CCGCGTGACGAAGGCGCTCATCCTCGATGCTGTACGAGAGGCCGTCAGCGGTGAGGCGGCGGATCGCATCGCCAGCTTGAAGAAGCAGCCGATGGCGGAAGCCGCCGAGCAGCTTCTTGCCGGGACGGGATGGCTGCCGCCGCTGATGCGCACCGCGCCGGTTGCGGAAGCGTCGGGTGGGTCTGTCGAGGACATCGGCGCGACCGAGGCAAGCGAAGGCTTCCCCGAAGCCGCCGAGTGAGCCGCCGCGGCCGGGGTCGCATCGCGCGGCCCCGGCCAGCTTTCTGACATCGCTCGAGAATGTTCCGGCCGCGCCTGACCGGCGCGGCCGGAGACCTCGACCGCACGACAGCAGGACACGAGACCATGAAGACCGATGCAAAACAGCGGGCGACACTGACCCGCATGGAGACGGCGCACGCCGAGACCGCGCGCCACCTTGCCGTCATCGAGCGGCAGGTTGAAGCGCGCGCCGAACGCATGACGACGAGCAGCCGCGTCAAGGCTCGCCAGTTTGGCCGTGCCTCCGCCACCTGGAGCCGCGCCGACGAGCGCGACGTTCAGGCTAACGTCGCGGCGCTGCGCTTTGCGCGGCGCGGCGAGATCGATGCGCTGTCCCAAAAGCTGGCGCGGCAGGCCGGAGCCATCGCGGCACACTGCGTTCGCTGCCGGATCAACGAACCGGCAGGGGAGGGCGTGTCATGATGCCGCGCTTTCCCCGCACCGAAGCCCTGATCCCCGACGAACTGCTGGCCAAGCTGATCGAGAACGGCCGCACCAGCGAGGAGCGTGACGGCTTCGATCCGTTCCCGGTCGTGAAGCTGTTCACGCCTGATGGTGCCGCGACATGGCTCATCACGGAAGCCTGTCCCGAAGGCGAGGACGTTCGCCTGTTCGGCCTGTGTGACCTTGGCATGGGCAGTCCCGAACTCGGCTACCTGATGCTCAGCGAGATCGAGGACGTGCGCGGCAAGCTCGGCCTGCCGGCCGAGCGCGACCTCTATTTCAAGGCCGAACACCGGCTCAGCACCTACGTCAAGCTCGCGTGCCATGCCGGGATGATTGTCGCTTGAAATCGCGATCCGGCGCGTGGTCGTGACGCGCCGCATCGTCTCCATCATAACGGAGGCACCGACATGATCGCGCTAATCGCCGTCATCGTCATGCTGATCGGCATGATGTGTGTCCTCGCCTACACGCTGGCGATTTACGCGCTGCCCTTTATGCTCGCGCTCGCGGCGATGCGCTTCGCCTACGGCACCGGAGCTGGATGGATCGGCGCCGGTATCGTCGGCATTGTCGCTGGCGTTGCATCCTTCGGCATTCTGACCCTTCTGTTTGCCATGCTGCGCGCCCCGATCCTGCGGGTCGCATTGGCGCTCATATTCGCCACGCCTGCCGCCGTGGCGGGATATGCGCTCGTGCATGGCGTCACCGGCGAGGCCGTTCCACCGCTGGTGTGGCGGCAAATCGTCTGCCTCGCAGGGGGCGCATGTGTCGGCGTGGCCGCCGTGATACGGTTGGCAACATCCGCTAGTCCGCAATCCTGAGCCGGTTCGTTGAACGCGGAAGTTATCGGCGCACAAAATATTCCGTGCCGCCCCTGAGCGTGGGCGTCGCCCTGCGGGCCGGGCTCTATGCGCTGCTGCGGCGGCTTCCGAAGCCCCTTGCGGGTCTTCGCCTTCGGTCACGATCCTTGACGCGAAGAGAGGCGGCGGACATTCGCCGGTCGCCCCCGGCTCGCGTCAGCATCGCGTTTGGCGGTCCTAGCCAGCAGCGGAGCGGCAGACGTTCGTCAGATAGTGTTACACCCTGACCTTCGCGCTGGACCATGGTGTCGATCGAGGCCGGGAGCGAGTCGCAGCGGCTTGTGCTGGGAGGGCGCCATTACCTTTGTTGGCGTTTTCTTGCCGTGCCGAACACGATGGCGATGCGAGTGACGGGCGGATGGCCCGGACCTTTCGATTGTCGTCGATGACGGCGACATTCAGGACATCATCGTCTTGCCGTTGAGGTTCGGGTCCGTTCTTGATGGAGCCGAGATAGCCGTGTGCGGCGCGAAGCGAGAAAGTGTGCCTCCGATCGCCATCGCCAGATCGCGGTTTCCTCTGACTGTCCTTTTCAAGCCGCTCCCACGGGCGTCCTCGATTGGTTTGGTCTGACCGAAGACCGGCGACGAAAGCGTCGCCTCGATCTTGAACCTGCAACGTCCGCCGCCAGCTTTTTTCCGCCGCCTTCGGCTTTGCATCGCGAGCCAAAAAAGCTGTCGCCGGCCGCCCTCCACGTTGTTTCGGCCCCAAGGGTGCAGGCCGATCGTCCCCGGTCCGTCGACCATCATCGAGGTCGCGATGGGCGCGGCCCGACCAGCAGAAGGAAACCACGACATGGCTACGATCGGCACTTTCTCCCGCACCGAGAACGGCTACAGCGGCTCGGTCAAGACACTCACCCTCAACGTCAAGTCGGTGAAGTTCGTCGCCGCCGAAGGCGACAACGAGAAGGGTCCGGACTACCGCGTCATCGCCGCTGGAACGGAGTTCGGGGCGGCGTGGAAGAAGACGTCCGACAAGGGCAACGACTACCTCTCCGTCAAGCTCGACGACCCGTCGTTCCCGGCTCCAATCTATGCGAGCCTGGTGGAGAGCGAAAGCGAGGATCTGGCGCTCATCTGGTCGCGCCGTCGCGCCGCCGACTGAGACCGGCCACCAGCGAGGCCCCGCGCAAGCGGGGCTTCGTCATGCTCATATCCGCCACCGCAAGATAAGGAATACGGCGAGCTGCGCTCGCATTGTTCCGATCGGCTGCGGCTGAAGCCCTTGCCGATCGAGTGGGGAACCAAGGGGTCTTACCCCTTGCTCCCCGCAAATGCCGCCTGTTGCGGAGCAGGGCCGCGGCCTCGCAGAACGGCCGATCACCACGTCGGCATCACATCGTCATCCGCTCCGCTCGCCTCGCAGCCTGGCCCCCGCGCGCCGGCATGTGCCCCCTCCATCCCCGCGCGCTCACGCGCCCCCGGAAGGCATGTCGGGGGACATGCCTTCGGCATTAACGGGAAAGGACAGGACAATGAACTTCATCAGCAGCAGCCAGACCCCGCAGGCAGTGAATAGCGGTTTCCGCGTGGACATCTCGCGCGGGCAGCGGATCGGCCGTGTGTCGTCGGAATGGTTCTCTCGCCCGAACGATCAGCGTTATTTGTCGCTCACAGAGCTTTACGATGCCGTGAAGATGCGCGCGGATCGTGCGAAGACCCGCACCGTCGAAAGCCGCGCCGTTCGCGTTGAGGCGAGCAGGGACAACGCCGAGCGGCTTTCGCTGATCGTCCCCGGACAGGACCAGCCGATTTCCCCGACGCATTGGAGCTTTGGGCAGTTGTGCAGCCTTGTCGGCGCACCCGCAACCTATATGCGCCAGCTTGCCGCGCCGCTCGCAGGCATCAACTTACAGCATGGCTTGCTGTCGCATCGCGCCGAGCTTGTGAAGACGCTGGAAGCGGAAGACGGACGCATTGAACTGCGCGCCGTGACCGGACCGGACTACGGCCGCATCTGGGACCATGAACTTGTCGCGGCCGTGATGAAGATCGCGGGCAACGGCACGGGCGATACCATGTGGAAAGTGCCGGGCGTTTTGGATTGGGCGACCATGACGCACAATCCGTTCGTGGATATCACCAAGGACACCACCACGCTTTACGCCAGCGACCGCGATGTTTTCCTTTTCCTTGTGGACGACACGCACCCCATCGAGGCCGGACGCCTGCCGAACGGCGAGCCGGATCTGTATTTCCGGGGCTTCTATTGCTGGAATAGCGAAGTCGGCAGCAAGACACTTGGTATTGCGTCTTTCTATCTCCGCGCCGTTTGCATGAACCGCAATTTGTGGGGCGTGGAAGGGTTCGAGGAAATCAGCATCCGGCACAGCAAGTTTGCCGCGCAACGCTTCGCCCAAGAGGCGGCACCGGCATTGACCAGCTTCGCCCATTCCTCGCCCGCGCCATTCGTCGACGGGATCAAGGCGGCGCGCGAACATATTGTTGCCCGCACCGATGAGGACCGCGAAACCTTCCTGCGCAAGCGCGGGTTCAGCAAGGCCGAAACCGGCAGGATCATAGAGACCGTGCTTTCGGAAGAAGGCCGCCCGCCCGAAAGCATCTTTGACTTTGTGCAGGGCATGACGGCGCATGCCCGCACCAAGGCGCATCAGGACACGCGCCTGGAACTGGAGGGGAAGGCAAAGACCCTGCTGGAGAAGGCGATATAATCAGCGAAGGCCGCGCCGGTTGCGCGGCTCTCCGCCTTTCAGGCTTTGCACCTTCGGAAAATTTCGCGCCGATCCAGCGTTGCAGATCGGCGGCGCGGCCGTGCGCAGAACACGGCCGCCGCTCGCCGGACTGCGCCCGGCTCGCGATTCACGCACCGACCGGCTAAGGGACGATGACGGCTCGTCGAATACCTAGTATATTGGGTGGAAGTATATTAGGTAGCCGGTGACTCCTCCCGCATGAACTTACGGGAGAGAGTCGCAAGGAACCTGCGTCGGCTGAGACAGGAGAAATCTGTCTCGCAGGAGGAGCTTGCCCATCTTGCCCAGGTCAACCGCAATTACGTCGGCATGTTGGAACGCGAAGAATATGCCGCCTCCATCGATATGCTGGAGAAACTCCCCCTCGCGCTCGACATCGACCCGATCGAGTTTCTGCGCGCCGATACCTGATAACGCGCAGACATCACCGCCCGCCTGCAAAAAAAGAAGATCGTCCTGGATACGGCAATGCCCGCCGCTGGCACGAAAGCGTCAAGTTGTCAGACTATTTATCGCATCTGCGGCATAACATTATTCCGCGTCTGGAGAAGGAATGTCGCCGAAAGTTCGATTGCGGGGGTAACCGGATAATCCAGTTTGAATCTAAAGCGCATAAGTCAGAGGCACGTCGATGACAAAGCCTAACTTCAAGGACAGTCCGCCGCTGACCGATCGGGTGAACGCATATGATGAGGCGCACCTTGCTACCTATCTGCGTCTGTTGGACGCCGCCGAGGAAGGTGCCGATTGGCGCGAGGTTGTCAAAATCGTATTCGGCTTTGACGTGACATCCGATCCCGAACGCGCCAAGCGGATTCATGACAGCCATTTGGCTCGAGCGCGCTGGATGACCGAGAACGGCTACCGTCACCTGCTTGAACCCCGCATGCAGTAAGTTCCGCGACGTCTCTCATCACGACAGCCAAAGTGAATTTGTTGTCCGGTCGAAGAACCCTCTGCATTCCGATTATCTGTCTTGCCGTTTTCCCGGTCTTCGCCATAGACGGAATCATCCCGAAGCCAACGACTGAGGGGGAGGTCGCGTCATGGAGCCGCTGCAAGACTGGCGCTCACCGCAATTCGAGGAACAGTTGAGCCGGCTCGACCGTGGCGGCATCACGTTCGAGTTCCTGCGCCGCAACAAGCAATATCGCAAAGACTATCATGCCGTGGCGGAAGCCGTCGTCTCGGGAAGGCTTGAGAAGCGTGAGGCGATAGCGCGCCTTTCACGCCGCTGGGGGCTGGCCTTTCGCGGCGGACCCCGCTGCATCGGCTTTGGTCGTGCAGCCGATATGGCTGCCGCAGCTCAACCCTGCCACGCTCATTGTCACGGCCGCGCCGGAAGGCTTTGCCGCGCGTTCCTTACCTGACCCCGCAACGCTATCCATTCGCGGAGAACCGAGCAGCGACGGATTGCATGGTGTCGTCGAAGACGTACAAGGCGATCTCGGCGTCTGGCTTCCGAGCGGTGATACGGTCGTACAGGCAGGCGTTTTTCTGCCGTTCGACGAGCATTTCCATTGGCGCAGGAAAAATGCGCTTCGACTCTACCGGCACATCAGTGGCGAGCGATCCGGACCTCCGCCGCGCGAGGAACGCCTGACCCGTTTCCAGCTTCACCGGGCCGCGCTGATGCTGCGCGTATGGGACGGCGTGGAATCCGGCGAGCCGCGTCGTTTGATTGCGAGTATCCTGATCAACGAGAAGGTCAGGACGTTGCGCGCGCTCGACTGGAAGAACGCGCCGGAGCGACGGCGGCTGGCCCGCATTCTTGCCGCCGCCCGTGAACGCATCGAAGGCGGATATCTGCGCTGGCTCGCTCCCCGGGCGAGACACCAGCGGCACAATGTTGATCGCAAGACCTGACACGTCATCCCGATCCTGATGCGCAGCGGCCCGGCCATCGGCACCCACGCATGTCGCGCCAGGCGGGAAGGGGGGACACTTCTGTTAACGGCTACGAATTTCGTCACTCCTCCGAGCCGCGAATTTTTCGCCATCGTCGCACCCGACTCGCCGCCGTGATGGCGGCTGCGACGGAGGTCCGCAATGCTGGAGAAGACCGATAAGAATTGGCCGCGTTTCGTGCGAACGCCCGAGGCTGCGCGCTTGCTCGATCTGTCTCCTCGCACGTTGGAGAAACACCGCTGCGACGGCACCGGGCCGGTCTATCACAAGCTCGGCGGCCGCGTGGTCTACGCCGTCGCCGATCTTGAGGCATGGGTTGACGGTTGCGCGCGGCAGTCTACTTCGGAATCCGCGGCTGGTCATGCGGCCGGCACTGCGCGCTGAGCATCGCTATGTCGGCGAGCCGCTCATACGACAGTCAGCAACTCGAACTCTTCCGGGCGCGCGCCGGTGACATCGCTGCCCGCGACGCGCAGGACTTGATGTCCTGGCCGTTCTTTTCCCTCGCCAAAGTGCGTCGTGTGACGCCGATCGACTTCCGCATGGGCGAGGTATCGATCCGCGTCGAAGCGACCGCGGAGCACGGCATGGCCACGATCTGGGACGCCGACGTGCTGATCTGGGCCGCCAGCCAGATCGTCGACGCGCGCGACCGCGGGCTGCGCACGTCGCGCCTGATGGCCGCCACACCGTATGAGATCCTCACCTTCGTCGGCCGCAGCGATTCCGGCCTGAGCTACGACCGCCTGAAGGCGGCGCTCGACCGGCTGCAATCCACCACCGTCGTCACCTCGATCCGCCAGCCGTCCGAGCGGCGGCGGCACCGCTTCTCGTGGATCAACGAATGGAAAGAACGTCTCGACGCGACCGGCCGACCGCTCGGGATCGAATTGATCCTGCCGGACTGGTTCTATGCCGGCGTTCTCGACGACGCGCTGATCCTCACCATTGACCGTGCCTATTTCCACCTGACCGGCGGGCTCGAGCGCTGGCTGTATCGCCTCGTGCGCAAGCATGGCGGCCGGCAGACGCACGGCTGGAGCTTCGATCTCCCGCACCTGCATCTGAAGTCCGGCAGCCTGTCGCCGCTGCGCCGTTTCCGGTTCGAGCTGCGCGCCATCGTCCAGCGCCAGCCGTTGCCCGGCTACCACCTGACACTGATCGACGATCCCGACGGCCGGCAGCGCCTGATCTTCCGGCCCGCGGGTTCCGACTGCACCGTTGCGCCGCTCCAGCGGCAGGGAGGCGTGCGATGAACATGGCACGCGCCGGTGCAAAAGGTGTGGATGGACCCGTACTATTGGGAACGCCGACACCCGTACTATCAGGAACGCGAGTCCCGTACTATTGGGAACGCGCGCGCCTCTTAACTGTCTGGCGCGACAAGGCGGATTTGTCCCCCTCTAACTTTCCTAACTCAAAGTCCTTCGGACTTTTGCTAACGCGGCACGCCACCTCGCGGAATTGTGGACGCGGGACTATCGCACGTCCGATCGGTTGCGACTGCCTTAACATCATCGTGTCGCGCTTCGTCCGAGGGTTGCGGCCATGACGGCAGACCTGCGCGCGAGCGGACCAACCGACCACACGCTGGTCGAACTGACGTGGCGCGAAAAGCGCATCGAGCACCGTATCCGCTTCGGGCACATCGTCGACGAACAGCGTCTCGACCGCCATCGACGCATCGTCAGTTTCGTGCCCGGAAGTATCTTCGCCTTCGTCCGTTGGGCGGCCAATGAATACGGCACGATCATCTCGCGGATCGACATCCTGCGCACCGTGACGACCGGCGAGCCGTATCAGACGCTGCCGTTCGTGCGCCCCGGCGGCGACATCCTGTTGCGGATCAGCGGATGGCCGAAGGTGCAGCGCGTGCTGGCCGCGATCGACGCGATCGAAGCGCTCGATATCGATCCCGCTGACGTTGCGCCAGAACACTGGCGGCATCTCAACCATCGCATCAGCGTCAACGAACCGTTCCGCATCTACAGCCCCGAGCAGCACCGCGCCTGGCTGTTGCGGCGCGAGGTTTCGCCATGATCTGGCGCCACATGACGTTGCTGTCGATGCTTGCTGGCGCAGCTTTGATCGTCGTGCCGGCCTGGAGCCGGCCGGACATCCGGTTCATCTGGAACGCATCCACGAGCGTGCCGATCGGGCTCTACCGCATCGTTCCCGGCGACCAGGTCGACGTCACCGATCTCGCCGTCGTCATGCCGCCCGCGGAGCTGGCGGCATTTCTCGACGAACGTCGCTATCTGCCGCGCGGCCTGCCTCTCATCAAGCGGGTCCTGGCGCTCGGCGGCACGACGATCTGCCGGCGCGGCAGCGCCATCATCGCCTATGACGGAATCTACGGACAGGCGCTCGCGCGCGACACGCGCGGCCGACCGCTGCCCGACTGGCAAGGCTGCCGCACGCTTCATGACGGCGAAGCCTTTTTCATGAATTGGGACAGCTCCGACAGCTTCGACAGCCGCTACTTCGGGCCGCTTCCCATCACCACCATCATCGGTCGCGCCATTCCCGTCTGGACCACCGGTGCCGCCGATCCGGCCGCGGAATTCCTCCGTGCGCCGGTCTCCGACGAGCCGTAATGGCTCGCTTCTCCAACCAGATGAGGATCATTGCAATGACTCAGATTGGAGCGTTCACCCGCAAGGAAGATGGCTTCTTCGGCCGCGTACGCACACTCGTTTTCGACGCCGAGGTGTCCATTCTTCCGATCGATGAATCCGACACCGAGAATGCGCCAAACCATCGCGTCTTCTGTAACGGCATGGAAGTTGGCGCGGCCTGGGATCGCACCGGCGACCGTGCCGGTGCGTACCTCTCCGTAACCATCGACGATCCGATCTTGAACCAACCCATCCGCGCTCGCCTGTTCGAGTCCGACACCAAGAAAGATGTGTGGAACCTGCTCTGGACGCGGCGGAAGAAACAGGAAGGCGAGGGGTGACGGCTATGCGGTGCCGGCGCTCGCGCGACCGTTCTCCTGCAATCCCCTTGATCGATCGAGCGCCCATCAATCCCCTCGACCCGATCGCTCACAGCGCGGCCGTCGCGCGCAGCGCAGGTCAGGGGCGTCGGTCAGTTTTCCGGGTGCGCGGCATGTCGTCGGACGATGCCCGTCCGGAAAACGCCAGCCGGCGGCGCAGCCTTGCCCTTGAGCGAAGCGAGCACGATGGCAAGCTGATGGCGGTTCGGGACGGCGGCTTTCGCGCCACGCTGTCGTCGATCATCGTCATGCTGTCCGCATGTTCCGTGATCGCGTGCTCGACAGCGGACGCGACTGCGGAGCCGCCGTTTGCGTCTCCTGCGACGCGCGTAAAGTCCGCTGCTCCATCGCGCGATCCGTGGGCCGCGCACATCGCCGAGGCGGCCAAACGCTTCGCCATTCCCGAGCGCTGGATACGCGCGGTCATGGCCGTCGAAAGCACGGGGAATAGGACCGCACGATCGCCCAAGGGCGCGATGGGCCTGATGCAGATCATGCCGAAGACATGGAACGAGCTGCGCAGGCGTTACGGTCTCGGCCACGACCCTTGGCAGCCGCGCGCCAACATTCTGGCCGGCGCGGCCTATCTCCGCGAAATGCACGATCGCTATGGCTCGATGGCCGCGATGCTCGCCGCTTATAACGCAGGTCCGAGGCGCTATGATGCGCACCTTGCGAGCGGCCGCGCACTGCCGGCCGAGACTGTCGCTTACGTCGCGAAGATCGCGGCGATGATCGACGGCAAGGTCCCTGTGATGCGCTTGGCCGGCGCCGCCTCGCGCAAATCCTGGTCGCTTGGGCCGATCTTCGTCGTGCGATCTAGTGTCCACCATGATGGCGAGTTCGGGGCGGTCGATCGTCCTTCCGGTCGACCATCGAGCGCGCCTTCGATCGTCGATCTGTCGGCGCTCATGCCACCGTCCGATGGCCTCTTCGTGCGAAGACTGCGCGCAGATGGAGAACAGCGATGAGCATCGAGTTTCCACGCTTCACGGCGTGCGCAATCGTAGAGATGGCGGAGGGCAGCGGGTCAGGCCAGGCAACAACTGTGGGAAGGCAAGATAAAAAGCCGCACATCGCGGCTTGGACGGTCGGTTGTTTTGCTTCTGCTTTTTCCGATTTTTTGCACATCGTGGATCGTCGTCACGATGTGCGCGTCTTTATTTTCGCGAATGATTTCAGTGAATATCGCACATCGCGAGTTCAGCTATGACACGCGATGACGATTTCCATGTTCGCCCAGGGCGCATCCGCTCATCGCGAGCGCAGCGCGCCTTGCCTTTTGTCGCTCAGGCGCTCGCCGCCGCGCAGAGGGCCGGCGGCCGCATCTCGCGCTCCGGCAAGATCACCGCGGGCCGCGGCCCGCATTTCGCGCGCGGCCGCGTCGCAAGCATCCGCGCCAATCGCTTCATCACCAGCCGCACGCGATTCTGCACCGTCAAGGCGCTCGTGGTCCGCAACAAGAGTCCGCGCGGTCCGCTCGCCCGTCATCTCAACTATCTCCGCCGTGATGGCGTCACCCGTGACGGCGAGCGCGCGAAGATGTTCGGCCCGGAGACCGACGACGCCAACGTCAAGGAGTTCACCGAGCGCTGCAAGGACGACCGGCACCACTTCCGCTTCATCGTCTCGCCCGAAGACGCGAGCGATATGGAGGATCTGAAGCGGTTCACCCGCGAACTGATGGCGCAGGCCGAAAAGGATCTCGGCACGAAACTCGAATGGGTTGCGGTCGATCACTGGAACACCGACAACCCCCACGTCCATGTCATCGTGCGCGGCCGCGCCGATGATGGTCGCGACCTCGTGATCGACCGCGACTACATCAAGAGCGGGATGCGCGATCGTGCGCAGGATCTCATCACCCAGGAACTTGGACCGCGCACCGATCTCGACATCAGCCGCGCGCTGAGCCGTCAGGTCGAGGCCGAGCGCTGGACCCAGCTTGACCGCCAGCTTGTCCGCGACGCCAACGAGCAGGGCGTCATCGACGTGGCGCCGTCACCGGACCGGCAGCCCGACGCATACCTGACGCAAAAGGTCGGACGCCTGCGCCACCTCGAACACCTCGGCCTTGCCGAGACCATCGGCTCCGGTCAGTGGATCATCGCCAAGGAGGCGGAATCGACGTTGCGCGACCTCGGCCAGCGCAACGACATCATCAAGCGGATGCACCGCGCCCTCGACGAGCAGGGCATCGCACGTGGCGCGGCCGACTATGTCCTGGCCGGCGAGGCGCATGGCGCCCCGATCATCGGCCGGCTGGTCGAACGCGGCCTCGACAACGAATTGGTTGGGACGGCCTATGCCGTGGTGGACGGCGTCGACGGCCGCACCCACCACATCAAGCTCCAGGACATCGAGTCGGCCGGCGACAGCGCGCCGGGCTCGATCGTGGAATTGCGATCCTTCGAGGACGCGAAAGGCGAGCGCCGTGTCGCACTGGCGGTCCGATCCGACCTCTCCATCGAGGCGCAGGCGACGGCGAACGGCGCGACCTGGCTCGACCGCCAGCTAGTCGCTCGCGACCCCGTTGATCTTGGCGGCGGCTTCGGTCTGGAGGTGAAGCAGACGATGGAGGCCCGCGCCGCACATCTGATTCAGGATGGCATGGCGCGGCGCGATGGCGAGCGCATCCTATTCAACCGGAACCTGATCGGTACGCTCCGGCAACGCGAGCTGGACGCGCTCGGCGACACGCTCGCGGCCGAGACCGGTATGCCATTCCAGAAATCTGCTGAAGGTGAATTTGTCGCCGGCACGTACAGCCGGCGCTTTGCACTCGCGTCTGGCCGCTTCGCCATGATCGACGACGGCCTCGGCTTCAAGCTGGTGCCATGGACCCCGTCGATCGAGAAACATATCGGGCGGCATATTTCCGGGGTGGCCCGCGCCGATGGCGGCGTCGATTGGTCGTTTGGTCGCAAACGGGGGCTCGGGCTGTGAAGGCTAGGGTGCGCGGACCCGTGGCGGATGGGCATGGTCGCTGCCCAGCGGTTTGATCTTGAAATCCAGACTGGCCTGGCCTATGTAGGTACTTGCCTACATGGAGGTGCGTCGTGACCATCACCACTCTT
>JBGFSD010000063.1:0-2702 GCA_041694745.1 Pseudomonadota bacterium | reverse complement strand
GAGCTTCGGCTCCACGGCGCGCGCGCGATAGCGATGTGCCGGCGCTGATCGAAAGCGGCTTCACTGGCTCCGCCGCTTGGTGGCGAAGACGTTGCGCTTTTCTGCTCGCGGGGTATTCTTGTTTCATGCGACAAGTCATCATCTAACGGGGCGAAGACGGCTTTTGGGCGGCCGAATGCCCGAGCCTGCCAGGCTGTATCACGCAGGGTGAGAGCCGCGAGGCTGCGATCGCAAACATCCGGGAAGCGATCGAGGGTTGTGTCCTGGCACTTCAGGATGACGGCCTGCCCGTGCCAGAGGAGCGCTTCGATGCGCTCTTGCTGGCCGTATGAACAAGCTCCCGCAGCTTTCCGGTCCGGATCTCGTCCGCGCGCTTCAGAGGGTCGGCTTCACCGTCCGCAGGCAGCACGGCAGCCACATCATCATGCGGCGCGCCGATCCGTTTGCGCGCGGATCGCGGCGATGGTGAATCCGGGGCTCGACCGCAAGCGGCACGCGCGCCTCGCGTGTTGGCGACGAGCCGGTGTCTGTCGTGCGATCGTGCCCTCGCGCGAATCACGGTACGCTGCGCCGCGTGAGCGCGGGCAGCAACTGGTTGAATCGCCCCTTGCCCCGGAATCGATAAACCTCGAACTGCTTGCGGTCGAAGGTGACGATATCGCTCAGACCGGTCCGTTCGGCGAGCAGCACCAGCGACGCGTCGGCGAAATCCATCGGCGGATCGCGGTACTTGGCGATCAGCCGTTCGATGGGTTCAAGATAGGCGGTCTCGATGGCTGCGGCCTCGACGCCGCCCTTGCGTACCCAGGCGAGGAACTGCAACTGGGCCTCGGGACGCAGCAGATGCGTGACCTCGACAATGACCGGCCAAGTCGTGACCAATACGCCGTCGAAACCGCGGAAAAAGCGGTCGACCAGGCCATGATACGGGTCGTTGCGGCGAAACCAGGCCGCGAGCGGCCCGGTATCAACGAGCGCCGTGCCGGGCACGCAGCTTGGCCTTGATGAAGCGGCTGTGGTCTCGACTGACCGCTCCGCGATCGCTGACCGGCGCACGCCCTGCAGTCACCTCGTCGTACACCTCGGCCGGCGAACGGCGCGGCTGTCCGGCAAGATAACCCTCGATCAGACGCCTTATCAACGCGCTCTTGGTTTCGCCCGCTTGCCTGCAGTGTTCGTCGAGCGCCTTTTCGGCGCGCTCGTCAAGCTTCACGGTCAGCGTCATGTGCACCTCGCACGATAATACGGTGATATTACTCAGCCTGGCCACGTGCAGCAAACGATACTGCAGGTTGCCGTTCGAACACTATGGGCGCCTGCAAAACGGGCAGGCGATCGCCTATGCCGGTGAGATCCTCGACTTCGCGCGTGCAACCGAGACGCCCGACCCCACCCCCATTTTGAAAAGGGGGCAGGGGGGATTGTGAAGGTGCGCCTCGCGAGCTGCCACAACCGAAAGTCCCCCTGTAGTCCCCCTTTGCGAAAGGGGGGACGGTTTCTGCGCGCAGCATTCCGCGAGCGCCACCACGAGGCGCGGCCTTTCGCCGAATGCGCGCCGGACTTCGATCCGGCGGGCCTGATGCATTACGGTGAAAAATGAATCCCTGGCGCTGATGCCTGCGCTCGCCACCAACGTCCTGATCAGCTACGTCGTGCAGGACGATGAAGCACGGCTTGCCGCTGCGAGGCGCCTCATTCGCAAGTGCGTCGAGCCCTGCTATCGGCGCGCGGGGGCAGTCAAGCTTTGAGCAGCGTGACCGGCGGTTTGAGGCCGAGCCTCGCTGCCCGGCGCACGTAGCGCCGATCGTCGAAGGTGAGCATCTCGTCGCACGCGTGGCTTGCGGCGTGGTGTGGAGCGCCGGCGAAATCGACGCCTTCGCGGTAGTGGCGCAGCGCCGTTTCCACCTGTTCGTGGCCCTCGATCGTCACGCCCGGCAGCGCGATCAGGTGCGCGATGCAGTCGGCAACCTTGCCCGCGGCTTGCTCGGCCACCGAGCGCAATACCCATTCGAGTTCGAGAATCACCGTCTTCGGCACGAACACGTCGCCCGCGGCAAGGACCTTGCCCGCGAGCCGGGCCTGCGCCGGGCCGTCCTGCAGGTAGTAGCGGGCGAGAACGTTCGTATCAACGGCGCGCACGCGAAGCCGCCTTCTTCATGGCGACGCCGCCGTGCATCTGCGCGATCGCGATGCGCGGACCGGCGTAGTTCAGGATCGCCGGTCCGTCTTCGATCCGCGAGGGCTCGCTCCTCTTCACCAGCCGCAGGCGGGCCCCGCCCTTGTCCAGATCGAACTCGACCTTGCTACCCGGGGTGATGCCGAGCGCACGGCGCACGCGCTTCGGGATGGTCACCTGACCCTTGCTGGTCACCGATACGCCCGCCATCCGTGCCTCCGAAGTATTACTTCCCTGCTTGCGCAGTATCCTTCCCGCATGCGACAGGTCTAACGCCAATGCTGTTGCCTCAGGCAGCTTCGTCGCCCCCGCGAACGCAGGGGCCCAGCGACTTGCCTCGAAAGACACTGGGTTCCCCCTACGCGGGAACGACACCTACCCTATCCGGACGGCATTGGCTCCAACATCGGCGGCAGACTCTGACCGGCTCGTCATGTTCAACCTGAACGCGCTCGCGCGCGAGCTGAAGACGGCGCAGGACGAGGTGCGGCAGATCGCGCCGTTCACCGGGCACATCGACGCGTTC
>JBGFSD010000079.1:0-12362 GCA_041694745.1 Pseudomonadota bacterium | reverse complement strand
CCGGCCGCATCGCCCTTGGAGCCGCCGAGAACCAGATCGACAAAGACCGTTCCGGGCGCGCTCGAATAGTCCGCGGTATCGATGCCGGCGCCTCCGAAAAGCTGATCGGCGCCCTTGCCGCCGATCAGAATGTCGTTGCCGTCGCCGCCGTAGAGTTCATCGTTGCCCCAATTTCCGATCAGGAGATCGTTGCCCGCGCCGCCGAAGAGCTTGTTGTCGCCGTGATCTCCGATCAGCGTATCTGCGCCAAACCCGCCGATGATGTTGGAGAAATTGACGAGCGTGTCGATGCCGGCGCCCTTGGTGTTCTGGGCGGTGACGCCGTCCTGGATCAGAAGATCGACCGTGACGGCTGCCTTGGAGCTCGCAAAGGAAACGGTGTTGTTGCCGCCGTCGCCATCAAGATAGTCGTTGCCAAGCCCGCCCTCGATGATGTTGTCGAAATCATCACCGGTGATGAAATCGTCTTTGGCGGTGCCGATGACATTCTCGATCGATTGCAGAATATCCTGCTCCGCGATCTTGCCGTTCATGTATTCGGCAACACCATCACTCCAAAATAGCGTCAGCGTGATGCCGGACTTCAGATCGGCGAAGCTCGCGGTGTCGTTACCCGTGCTTCCGCTGAGTGTGTCATTTCCGAGGCCGCCCTGCAGGAAGTCGTCGCCGTCGCCGCCATAAAGCCAGTTGTCGAACTTGTCGCCGGTCAGCACGTCATTAAAGGCCGAGCCGTTCAGGTTCTCGATGCTCTTGAAGCTGTCGCCTTTGGCGAAGCCGGGAACGTTCGACACCTTGCCGAGCGTGACCGTCACGCCTTCGGTCGCGAATTCGTAACTGACCGTATCGATACCCCCAAGACCATTAAAGGCCTCCTGATCGGTCGTAGCGAGGAGGAAATCGTTGTTCTCGGTGCCGGTGATGTTTTCCTTGGTGAGGTTGGTGACGGTGACGACGATCTTCTGCGTGTCCTCGTAGCCGCCGTCGGAGGCGCCGACGATCACCTCGTAGGTGTTGTCGCCGCCGGCATCCTGAGGCTGCTCGAAGTCCGGTCCCTGCTTGAACCGGAGCGCGCCCGTAAACGTGTCGATCTCGAAGAACGCCGCATCCGCGCCGCCGACGATGGAATAGGTCAGCTTGTCCTTGTCGGGATCGGTGGCCTTCACCGTCGTGACGACGAACGAGTTCTCGGCCACGCTGACCGCGGCGTCGTCGCCGCCGCCGTTGGACGTGATCGTGGGTGCCTTGTTGAAGATGAAATCGTTCTCGTGGAAATCGGCGATCAGCACGTTCTCGACCGTCAGCGTATTGCCGCCTCCGAAGTCGAACACCGTGTTGGCTCCCACGTCCGCGGCGTTGCCCATCAGCGCCGCGAAGGTCTGATAGGTATTGGCGATGCGGATGAAGTCGGTCTTGGCGATGCCGGCGTGGAAATCGGTAATGACGTCTACGCCCTGCCCGTCATAGTCGAAGCGGTCGTTGCCGGCGCCGCCGGTCATGATGTCGTCGCCCGCCCCGCCTGCGAGAATGTCGTTGCCGTCGCCGCCGATCAGAACGTCATTGCCGCCGTTGCCGGTCAGCGTGTCGTTGCCCGCGCCGCCTTCGAGCACGTTGTCGTTGTCGTCGCCGATCAGCGTGTCCGCGCCCTTGCCGCCAAACAGGTTCTCGAAGTTCAGGAGCGTGTCGATGCCCGCGCCCTTGGTGTTCTGCGCGGTGCCGTCCTGAATCCGCAGATCGACGGTCACCGCCGCCGTGGAACTCGCATAGCTTGCGGTGTCGTTGCCGTCGCCGCCGTCGAGCGTGTCGTTGCCCGTCCCGCCTTCAAGAACATTGTTGTTGGCGTTGCCGGTGATGGTGTCGTTCTTCGCGGTACCGATCACATTCGGGATCGATGACAGCGTATCCTGCTCGGCAATCTTGCCGTTCATGTAGTCCGCGGTGCCGGCGTCGAGGTCGATCGTCACCGCCACCGAGAACGGCGCATAGCTCACGGTGTCCTTGCCGGTGCCGCCGATCAGCGTGTCGTTGCCGAGACTTGCGATGATGAGATCGTTGCCCTTGAGGCCGTTGATGACGTTGTCGAACTTGTCGCCGGTCAGCACGTCGTCGCCCGGGCCACCGTCGAGATTCTCGATCCCGATCAGCTGGTGCTTGCCGGAACTACCGGTATTCTGAAAGCCCGTGATGGCGAGGCTGACGGTAACCGCTGCGGGAGCGCCCTGATAACTCGCGGTGTCGATACCCGCGCCGCCGATCAGGATGTCGTTGCCAAGGCCGCCATTGAGGGTGTCGTTGCCGTCGCCACCTTCAAGTTTGTTGTTGCCGTCATCGCCGACCAGAAAATCGTCGCCGCTGCCGCCGATTACGTTCTCGATACTGTCGTAGGTATCGCCCTCGGCGCTGCCGCTTTGGCCGAAGCCGTTGTTCAGAAATACCGAAACCGGATCAGTATCCGCGGAATAGTCGGCGGTATCGATGCCCGCGCCGCCGAAGAACTTGTCGGCGCCGGCGCCGCCTACAAGAAAGTCGTTGCCGTCTTCACCGTGCAGTTCGTCGTCGCCGTCGCCGCCGTAGAGCTTGTCGACGCCCGCGCCGCCATAGAGCTTGTCGTTGCCGGCGAGTCCTTCGAGCGTGTCGTTGCCGTTCATGCCCCAGAGCTCGTTGTCGAGCTCGTTGCCGGTGATCTTGTCGTTGTTGGTGCCGCCGATCGCGTTTTCGATCTCGGCGCCGAAGGCGATCGAGATGTTGTTCTTCAATCCGCCGACCGAGGAGAACTCGCCCTGCCCGAGATCGATGTTGTTCTTGGAGGAATAGAGCGAGAAGTCGAGCGTATCGGTGCCGCCGCCATCCCAGATCGAAAAGACGCGCTTGTCGGTGGACTTCGTCATTCCGTAGATCTGCGAGCCGGTGTTGGAATTGAAGCCGTACACCGTGTCGTCGCTGCGCGTGTCGTAGTTCGCGCCGTAGAGCAGCTGCATGACGAAAATGTCGTGCAACATCGGCGTCATCGGAAACAGACCGCCGAAATCGGCACCGGTCTTGGTCTCCGAGAAGTAGCTCATCACCGTGTACTGGCGGCTGTCCTCCAGATATTCGGCGGCGTTCTCATAGGTTACATTGGCAGTGTTGTAGTTGCCCGGATGGAAGAAGCCGAGACCGTGCGCGATCTCGTGCAGAATCAGTACCATGCTGTAGTTCTGGAATGACGGCGACTGCCAATAGCTGCCGTTGGAATTGATCCAGACCTGAGAGTAACGGAATATCTCGCCGTCTGGTCCATCATGATAGAAGTCGAAGGTTCCGAAACCACCGCGGTAGTTCACGGTGTAGTTCGAGAACATGAAATCTACTTCACCGAATTCGGCATACTGCTCGCCGTTGCCTCCGGTAACCGAACCGCCACGCGTGAATGTGATATTGGCGGCTTCTGACCAGAGTTGAAGCGCAAGTTCGGTGATCTCGATTTGCTGTGCGTTCATGCGCTGGTACGGCGCGACTTGGACTCCTCCTGACACGAGGTAGGAATCCCAAAAGTCTTGCGACGTTACGTTGCCGGTCGGCTCATAAGCTCGAAAACCGTAACTCATAGAGATCGGCGTGCCGTATCCGTCGATCCACCTCCAGTAGCCAAGAAAATCTGGAGAATCCGGAATGTACTTGTTTACACGGATGAGAATCTGGTCTGCGACTTGCTCGGGCGTAAAGCTTGGCTTGCCCTCACCCGCAGCACTGACCGTTCCTTGTGAGCCACTGCCATCCGCATATGGCCCATGCAGCGCCTCGGCCATCCCGAGTCCGAACGTCGCGCAGACCGTGCACATCGGCAGCCCTTCCCCTGGCTGGAGCGGGAATCGCGCCGTTCCCGGCGGCGGAGTTCCACGGCCCTGTTGCCGCATAAACGAATGCTGCCAGCCCGTTAGCGCCGGGCCGTTAGGGGTGCGTCAGGGGTTCGTCAGAAACCGTACGTTGCGCTGCGAAATTTTACTGACGGTTAGTTTACTCGGTAGTTTCGCTAGGCTTTATTGATCCGGGGGTTGCGAGGGGAAGGGCGACGGGCACGGCCGATGCCTGAGCACCACGGCGAAAGCGGAGTTGCGAGGTTCAGCCTGGAGCTTCTGGGCCGCTTCCGGGTGTGTCGATTCGAAAACGGTGCGATGGTACCTGTCGAGGTCGGCTCGCGTCGCGGCAAGGCGCTGCTCGCCTATCTCGCGCTGCATCCGGACCGGACGCTGCCGCGCGCGCGCATCGCGGGTCTGCTCTGGGAAGACCGCACCGAAAATGCCGCGCGGCACAACCTCCGTCAGGTGCTCACCGAACTGCGCGACGATATCGGCGGCGGGCTGGACGAGAGCTTCAGCAAGGAATCGGTCCGCGTTCGCGCCGGACTGATCGACACCGACGCCATCCGCTTCGCCGCGCTTTGCGAGCGCGGCACGCCCGAAGATCTCGCGGCCGCGGCCGAACTCTATCGCGGCGAACTCACGCACGACATCGACGTGAAGGCCGAAGCCTTCGACGAATGGCTTTCGGTGGAGCGCCGCCGCCTGCACGCGCTCGCAATCGACGCCTTCGACGCGCATATCCGCAATCTGGAGGCTGCCGGGCGGAAGGAAGCGGCCCTCTCCGTATGCGAACGCCTGCTCTCGTTCGATCCGATCCGCGAGGCGACGCACCGGCTCTTGATCGGGCTCGAGGCTTCCGTGAACGGCCGCAGCTCTGCGCTGCATCGCGCGGCACAGCTCGCAGATGTGCTGAAGCAGAGCGTCGGCGTGACGCCGGAGCCGGCGACGCTCGAACTGGTCGCGGCGATCGCTGCGAAAGATGCGCCGGTGCAGACTGCGGTGCAGACATCGGAACCCGACACATCGCCGGATCACTTTGTTCCGGCCTCCCGGCTTCGCGCGATCGCGCCTTCGCGCCCGCGGCGTTGGGCGCTTGCCGTCGCCGTTCTGCTTGCCGTCGCCGCGCTGCCCGCAATCTGGTTCGGCATCTTCGGCGGGACGAACGGCACGCCGCAGGCCGATCTCGACGGCGAGGACACCGCCTATTCGATCGCAGTGCTGCCGCTCTCCGCACGCAGCGAGGAAGCGAAGCTGCTCCGCTTCGTCAGGGTGCTGGAGCAGGACCTGATCGACAGCCTCTCTCATGCAACCCGGTTCCGGGTGACGTCGCATCTCACTTCGCGCTCCTATCGCGACTCGCAGCTGGACGCGCGCGAGATCGGCAGGGAGCTGCAAACTGCATTCCTGCTTTCCGGCAGCGCCGAGCTCGATGCCGGCAGCATCACCGTCCGTGCCCAGCTCATCGATTCCAAAACCGGGGCGCAGGTCTGGGCCGGGCAGTTCGTGCACGACCCCGCTGCGGAGAAGGCCGTGTTCGAGGAAATCGTGCATGGCATCTCGCGAAGGCTTCAGGTCGCCGTGCTGATCTCCGAAGGGCTGCGCCGGGAGCGCATGGAACGCGACGACCCGACCTATGGCGACCTGATCCAGCGCGGCGTTTCGGAATCGCTGCGATCCTTCGACAATCCGGAGAACGAAGTGATCGCACTGCGCCTCTTCGAGCGGGCGCTCGAAAAGAATCCAGAGTCCAACGCAGCAAGGGTCGGAATTGCGCGCGTGCTTACCAGACGCGTCGCGGAATTCCGCTCGGCCAACCGGCTGGACGATCTCGCGCGCGTCGAGAAAATGCTGACCGAAGCCCTCAATTCCAATCCGAACTCCAGTTCGGCGCGCTATTTCATGGGCATTTTGCGCAAACAACAGGGACGCATCGAGGACAGCATCGCCGAGTTCGAGCAGACCCTGAAGCTCAACCCAAGCCACGCCAATGCCCATGCGCAGCTCGGCCATTCGCTGATCTTTCTCGGCCGCGCCGGCGAGGCCGAACGGCATATCCGCAAGGCGATCCGGATCGGGCCGCGCGACCCCACGATCAGCGCCTGGTACTTCATGGCGGGCCAGGCCGACATCTTTCTCGGCCGCTACGATGCCGCGATCGACTGGTTCGAGAAATCCATCAAGCTCAACCCTGCTTCCGCGCGCGTCCAGATTCACCTCGCGGCCGCCTATCTGCTGAACGGAAACGAAGAAAAGGCGATCGAAGCCGCACGGGCCGCGAAGCGCGCGGTGCCGAAACTCTCAGCGGAATGGCTGGAGCGCCAGGCCAGCGGCAAGGGCCATCCGGTCTATCTGGCGCAGCGCGATGTCGTGATCGAGGCCACGCGCAGAGCGCTCGCACTGATCATGCAGAAGGCTACGGCGAACTAGCTTTGCCGTGCCGGTGGCAGGCGCCAGTTTCATTGCCGATTTCCCCGGTGTTGCGATCCGTCACCAAATGTGCGGGAAACGAAAGCGCGCTTGCCGGTTTCTTCCCTAAACGAGGGAACCAGCCATGCCGCGTGCCGCCGCCTTCAGGAAACCCGAGCAAAGTTCCAAACGGCCAGTCCGGCCGGCGGGACCGGAGTCGATGCGCGACCCGCCCGAGCAATGGGACAGGGTCGACGAGGCCGCCGACGCATCCTTCCCTGCCAGCGATCCGCCGCCGACCACGGCAGCCGGCGTGAAGAAAGACGATGCCGCGCTCGACGAGGTTGTGAAGAGAAAATTCAAGGCCTGGCGCGAGCGCCAGACCGACGAATAGACCGTCGCCTCAGACCAGCGAGGTAAACACCGCGCCGTAATGCGTGCCGGCGCCGGCCACGACGAAGCCGTGCCAGATCGCGTTCTGGTAAGGCAGCCGCTCCCACAGATGGAAAATCACGCCGACGGTATAGAGCGCGCCACCGATGCCAAGCAGCACCAGCGCGGCGACGCCGAGCGAGGCAAAGATCGGTTCGATTGCGATGACGCCGACCCAGCCGAGCGCGATGTAAAGCCCGGTGGTCACGCCTTCGAGGCGTTTCGGCCAGAGTAGCTTGATCGCGACGCCGAGCAGCGCGGCCGACCAGACTACTATCGTAAGATAGACCGCCCACTCGCCCTTGAGCATCAGCATCGTGAAGGCGGTGTAGGTACCTGCGATCATCAGAAAGATGCCGGAATGATCGAGCCGCTGGAAATACTCGCGATAGCGGCTCTTGCGCGCCATGTTGTAGAGCGCGGAGCATGAGAACATCAGGACCATGCCGGCGGCGTAGATGCTGACCGCGAGGATCTCGACATAACCGTGCTTCAGCACGGTGAGCGCGATCAGCACGGCCGAACCGATCACGCCGAGCGCAACGCCGACGACATGAATGACGCCATCCGCCACGAGTTCCCCGCGGCTCGGCAGGCGAATGCCGAGCGCGTCAGCCGCGGCCGAGATGGATTCGTTCATGGTCATGAGGCTATCGCGCAACCCGTTACAAATCGTTGACGGCTGAGGTCGCGTAGCGGCGGCGCAGCGCTTCGTAGGCCGCAACCGCCATCGCGGTCTTCAGCGCGGTCGCAAGCCAGAACGGGTGCAAGCCGGACGCGAGCGCGGCCTCGAAGCCTATGATGCGCGAGAGCCAGGCTACGCCGAGCGCGAGGATAATCGCGTGACCGGCCAGCATCCAGACGATGTTCCCGCGAAGCGTCTTCATCCAGCCCTTGTCGGATGCGAACCCGATCGCGAGCGCCGCGACGAGAAAACCTGCCAGATAGCCGCCGGTCGGCCCGTGCATATAGGCAAGGCCGATGCCCCGCTCCGGCGTTCCGGCGAAAACCGCGAAGTTGAGCCCGCCCTCGAACAGATAAAGCGCGACCGTCGCCGCCCCTGCCCGCGCGCCGAGCACCGCGCCGATCATCAGCACCACGAAGGTCTGCATGGTCATCGGCACCGGCCAGAACGGAATCTGAATCTTCGCCGAAAGGATGAGAAGCAGGTTCCCGATCAGGATGCCAGCGACGCGCTGTGCGGGAGAAAGATCGAACAAACCGGACTTGATGGCCGAAGCATTCGCGCTCATGGCTCTGTTTTCCTTGCATTGACGGGATCGGCCGAGACAATCGCTATTCGCGCGGTTTGGCAATTGCCAATTCGACGCGGCTAAAATCGCGGCAGCGCTGCCTAGCGCGCAGTCAGCGGATCGGCGGGCGCGGCATCCGCAATTTTCATTTCGATCGTCTCGCGGCCTTGCCAGCGGTTCACTGAAAGCGTGCCCGCGACATGCATCGCAGCTCCGCGCGCACCGAGCAGCGCCTGTCCGAGCGGACGACCCAGCGCGCGGAACGCGACCGCCGAAATCGTCGCGCCGTCGTTCGCGCGCAGCCGCACACGCACATGGCTCTGCCCGGCCGGGTCCGCAAACGCGACGACATGCGAGGGCAGCGCAAACACCGGCTCCGGGTTGCCGGAACCGTAGGGCCCGGCGCGTTCGACCATCGAAAAGAGCTCGCCGTTCATGCCGCGCGCCGTGATTGCGGCGTCGATCTCAAGACGGTCTTCATGCCGCGCCTTCGCGACCGCATCGCGGAGCCGCGCTTCCAGATAGGCGCGCAGATCCCCAAGCTTGTCGCGGGTGACGGTCAGTCCTGCCGCCATCGCGTGTCCGCCGCCTTTCAGAAGCAAACCTTGCTCGACTGCGCCGCGTACCACGCGCCCGAGATCGACGCCGGGAATGGAACGGCCCGAGCCGGTGCCCTGCTCGCCCAGCATCGCAATCGCGAATGCGGGGCGCGAGAAGCGTTCTTTCAGCCGTGCGGCGACGAGGCCGACCACGCCCGGATGCCAGCCTTCGCCGCTTGCAATCACGACGGCGCCCTGCTCGTCAGTCCCTAGCGATGCATAAGCCTCGGCTTCGGCCTGCTCCAGCGTCTGCTTCTCGACGTGCTGGCGCTCGATATTGAGCTGGTTCAGTTTCTGCGCGATGGCGTTCGCTTCCGCGGGATCGTCGGTCGTCAACAGTCTGGCGCCGAGGGTCGCGTCACCGATGCGCCCGCCCGCGTTGATGCGCGGACCGAGCAGAAATCCGAGATGCCATGCCTCCGGCGGACCTTCGAGACGCGCGGCATCCATCAGCGCGCGCAACCCATGGTTCTCGCGGCTGCGGAGCGAGATCAGGCCCTTGGTGACAAAGGCGCGATTCAACCCCTTGAGCGGCACGACGTCGGCGACGGTGCCGAGCGCCACGAGATCGAGCAACTGCAAAAGGTCCGGCTCGACGCGCGTGCCGTTCCAGTGTCCGCGCGAACGCAGCTCGCGCACCAGCGCAACGCAGGTCATGAACGTGAGACCGGCTGCGCACAGATGCCCGAGACCGGAAAGATCGTCCTCCCGGTTCGGATTCACGAGCGCGGCGGCAACCGGCAGCTTCTCGCCCGCCTGATGGTGGTCGACCACAACCACATCGAGGCCAAGCCTGCTCGCTTCGCCCAGGGCCTCGGCGCTCGTAGTGCCGCAGTCGAGCGTAATCAGCAGGCCCGCACCCTTCGCCTCGATGTTGCGGATCGCCTCGACATTCGGGCCGTAGCCTTCGTACAGGCGGTCGGGGATATGAAAGAACGGATTTGCGCCGGCCGCGCGCAGCACGCGCACCATGAGCGCGGTCGAAGTCGCGCCGTCGACGTCATAGTCGCCGATGATCGCGATTTCCTCCGAGTGCTGCACGGCGTCTGCGATGCGCGCCGCGGCGCGGTCCATTTCGGTGAGCACGTTCGGATCCGGCATCAGCCTGCGGATGGTAGGGTCGAGAAAATTCTCGACGTCCTCGACCGCAACATTGCGCCCCGCCAGAATCCGCGACAACAATTCGGGCAAGCCGTGACGCTGACCGATCGCCGCAGCGGTCTGCGACGCGCGCAGGTCCAGCCGGTCGCGCCAGACGCGGCCAGAGACGGAGCGCTCGACGCCGAGGAAAGCGCGGGATTCGGTCATGCTTCAGACTACCAACAACAACTTCGTCATGCCCGGCCTTGTGCCGGGCATGACGAATTAGAAGATTTTACGGTACTGGATAAACCCCGAGCGGTCGGCGATGTTGTCGTACAAGCGCCGCGCGGTGGCGTTGTGCTCCTGTGTCAGCCAGTGCACGCGGCTCGCCCCTGCTGCCTTCGCCTTCGCGTAAACCGCCTCGATCAGCGCGCGGCCGAGGCCGAGACCGCGCGCATCCTTCGCAACGAACAGGTCCTGCAGGTAACAGTAATCGCCGGTGGTCCAGAACGAGCGGTGAAAGAGGTAGTGCACGATGCCGAGCAGCTCGTCGCCGACATAGGCGCCAAGCGCGAACATCGGCTCCTTCGGATCGTGAATGCGCCGCCAGGTCTCGTCGGTCGCATCTTTCGCCTGCGCCGCTTCGTAGAACTGCAAATAGCCCTGCCAGAGCGGCTCCCATGCGGAGCGCTCATCCGTGCCGATCTCGCGAATGAGAACGGCAGGCTTTGCCATCACAGATGGAATTTTTCGAGCTGCCGGTGCTCGGCGTCGATCCAGCGTGTGGTGCCGGTGACGGACCGCATCACGACCGTGTGCGTGAAAATACGGTCGCCCTTGAACTCCACGCCGCGCAGCATCGAGCCGGTGGTGACGCCGGTGGCCGCGATCAGGCAGTCGCCGCGCACCATCTCGCTCATATCGTATTTCTTGTTCGGGTCTTTGACGCCCATCTTGGCGGCGCGCGAACGCTTCTCGTCGGTGTCGAGGATGAGGCGGCCCTGCATCTGCCCGCCGATGCAGCGCAGCGCCGCGGCTGCGAGCACGCCTTCCGGCGCGCCGCCAATGCCGAGATAGATGTCGATGCCGGTTTCTTCCGGCTCGGTGGTGTGGATCACGCCGGCGACGTCGCCGTCGGTGATCAGCGCGACCGAAGCGCCGGTCGCGCGCGTCGCCTTGATCAGCTCGGCGTGGCGCGGGCGGTCCATGATCAGCGCGGTGATTTCGTTCGGCTTGACGCCTTTGGCTTTGGCAAGCGCGTTGATGTTGTCGGCAGGCGACGCGTCGAGATCGATCAGGCCCTTGGGATAACCCGGTCCGATCGCGATCTTGTCCATGTAGACGTCGGGCGCGTTGAGCAACGTGCCGCCCTCGGCCATCGCCATGACGGCAATCGACCCCGGCATGTTCTTCGCGCAGAGCGTGGTGCCTTCCAGCGGGTCGACCGCGATATCGACCAGCGGCCCCTTCTTGTTGCCGACCTCTTCGCCGATGAAGAGCATCGGCGCTTCGTCGCGTTCGCCTTCGCCGATCCGGATGGTGCCGGAAATCGGAAGCTTGTTCAGTTCGCGGCGCATGGCGTCGACCGCCGCCTGATCCGCGGCTTTCTCGTCGCCGCGGCCGCGCAGCCGCGCCGCGGCAACCGCTGCGCGTTCGGTAACGCGCGCGATTTCCATGGAGAGAATACGCTCGATGAAAAGTTCCGGCTGGACTTCGACTGCCGGGTTCGCCTGTTTCGCCATTTCCCCCTCAGTTCTTCTCGATGCGGATGACCTGCGGGTTCTCCGCGAGCACGCCGTCTTTTTTAATGGCTGCGAGCGCGCGTCCGATCGCGTCCTCGCCGGTGGCATAGGTTATCAGAACCACCGGCGCGGGCGCATCGGAAGACTGCTTCTTGTCGCGGCGATGCTGCACGATGGATTCAAGCGAAATGCCCTGCTCCGCCATGCGGCCCGCGATGGTCGCGGCGGTGCCCGGCTTGTCGACCGCGGCAAGGCGGATGTAATAGCCGCCCTCGTGCTGCTGCATCGGCGCGCGCACGGCTTTCCTGAGCTTTGACGAGCCGCGTCCGAACGGCGCCACGCGCCGGCCGCTCGCAAGATCGACGAGATCGGCGACGACGGCGGATGCCGTCGCAGTGCCGCCCGCGCCAGGCCCCACCAGCGTGAGATCGAGCGCATCGGAATTGATCGCGACCGCGTTGGTGACGCCATCGATCTCCGCGATCACGCTGCCTTTCGGCACCATGGTCGGGTGCACGCGCTGTTCGATGCCGGTATCGGTCTTGACCGCGACGCCGAGGAGCTTCACGCGATAGCCGAGATCGTCCGCCGCGCGGAGATCGTCGAGCGTGATCGACTGAATGCCCTCGACATAAACCGCGTCGGCATCCACTTCCGCGCCGAAGGCGAGGCTCGCAAGAATCGCGATCTTGTGCGCGGTATCGAAGCCGCCGATGTCGAAGGTCGGATCGGCTTCGGCGTAGCCGAGCTTCTGCGCTTCCTTCAGGCAATCCTCGAAGGAGCGGCCTTCCTTCTGCATCTGCGTGAGGATGTAGTTGCAGGTGCCGTTGAGAATTCCGTAGACGCGCGAGATTTCCGCGCCGCCCAAGCCTTCGCGCAGCGTCTTAATGACGGGAATGCCGCCGCCGACCGCCGCTTCGAAGTTGAAAGCGGCGTTATTCTTTTCCGCAAGCCGGATCAGCGGCGTGCCGTGCTTGGCGATCAGCGCCTTGTTCGCGGTCACCACCG
>JBGFSD010000044.1:0-2728 GCA_041694745.1 Pseudomonadota bacterium | reverse complement strand
GTCCCGAAGCTCGAGCGGACAGGTTCGTAACGGATCGGTCGACGTCGGCAGCCACTCTTGTTTCGGGTTCCGAGAATCTGCCCTCGGACGGCACTTCTCAGACACTCAAGTCCTGCAGGCCCCTAGTGTGCCGTCTCACAAATGACCATGCATTAAGTTGCCACCTGCGCCAGCGCCGCTTGGGCACGGTGGATCTTGGCGAGGATGTCCTCGCCCTTGGCGTGCCAGCGATAGGGCTTGGGATCGAGGTTGCGCTCTGCGAGGTAGGTTTCGATGGTGGTGGTCAGTTCCCGGACGCTGCTGAAACTGCCGCCGCGGATCGCGTCTTCGGTCAGATCGCGGAAGAAGCGCTCGACCAGGTTCAGCCAGGAGCTGGAGGTCGGCACGAAGTGCATGTGAAAGCGCGGATGCTTGGCGAGCCACCGTTTGACCTTGGGGTGCTTGTGCGTGCCGTAGTTGTCGGCAATCAGATGCAGATCGATCTCGGGCGGGGTTTGCTGATCGATTGTCTTGAGAAACGCCAGCCACTCGACATGCGTGTGGCGCGCGGCGATGCGACTGATGATCTTGCCGTCCAGATAACCCAAGGCCGCAAACAGCGTGATGGTGCCGTGGCGCACGTAGTCGTGGGTACGGGTGCGTACCTGGCCGATTCCCAGAGGCAGCCCCGGCTGGGTCCGCTGCAGCGCTTGGCACCGGGATTTCTCGTCGCAGCACAGCACCAGCGCGCGGTCGGGGGGATTTAGATAAAGGCCCACGACGTCCCAGAACTTGGTCTCGAGGTGCGGGTCGCGCGACAGCTTGAAGGTGCGCACCTGGTGCGGCTTGATGTCGTTGGCACGCCACAACCGCTGCACCGTCGCTTGCGATACGCGCGCGTGACGCGCCATCGTGCGCACGCTCCAGCGGCTGCGCCCGACGGGCGGCTGCACGACCTGCGTCAGCACGCGTGCCGCCGCCTGCGTTGCCAACGACGGCTTGCGTCCTCGGCCCTTGGCATCTGCCAGTCCGGCCAAGCCGTGCTGTCGAAAACGCTGCTCCCAAAGCGCAACCACAGGTCGATTGACCTGCATTTCCCGCGCCGTTTCTTCTTGGCTCTTGCCCTGCGCACCCAGCAGCACGATGCGTGCTCGCCTGACCTGCCGCTGTGTCGAGGTCGCTGCACGCGCCATGCGCGTCAGTTCCAGTCTTTGCTGCTCGGTCAGATCCAACTTCGTGATCGGTCGCGACATCGACGCGCACTCCGGGCGGGCGATGCCAGAGAACACCGCGCGAATCGATGTCTTGTATAGTCATTTGTGAGACGGCACACTAGCACGAGCCGCGGGGTCTTGCTCAGGCGCCACGGTCCATGCGCCGACGTGCTGGGGTGCCATGCGTCGCGCACGCTCACCCCGCGTCGTCGCAGTTCCCGATGGCCGGCTCGACAGGCTGTTCCACAAGCACGCAGGCGCCGTCCACGTCGAGCGAACCCGGCGAGCGCTTCGATCTGCTCGGACGCGATGTACGAAAGTCGTGAAGGGCAGTCGAAACAAGAGTCGGCCGGCGCGGGCATCACGGCTCCTGCGGATCCAGCGCGCCGAAGAACACCCGCGTGTCGTACGCCATCACGATCCTGCCATCGCGCTGGCCGGCGTCGAACAGCTCGCGCAGCCGCGCGAGCATCGGCGCGATCGCGTCCGGATAGCCCGGCCGTGCGCGCGCGTAGCTCGCCGCGCGGTCGGTGAAGCGTTCGGTCGATGCGGGACCCGCGATCACCACGTCATTCTCGTGTACTCGACGAAGACGTCGCAACCGGCGGCGAGCGCCGCCGCAGCGCTCGATTCGATCGGCGCATCGAGCCGCGGCTCGCCCAGCACGTCGCCGAGGTTCAACCCCGCATGGCTGCGCGACACCGCCGCGACGAGCTTGATGTCATCGCTTCGCGCGATCCCCCGCGCCAGCGCCGACCCCGCCCACCCCCGTCGCCCCCGCAACGATCACCCGCAGGCTCACAAGCAACCCCCCTTTCGTAAAGGGGGGCAGGGGGGATTTCTCAGCTTTTCGCAAACGGCTCGGTGAATCCGCTCCAGGACAGATTCCATCTGCGTCAGCACTTGTCGATCGTCGAATCGCAGCACACCCAACCCGAGCGCTCGCAACGCTTCGTCGCGTCGAGCGTCACGCCCTTGCTCGTCCGCTTCGAAGTGCTGCCCGCCGTCGAGTTCAACCACGAGTCGAACCGTGGGCGGGTAGAAGTCGACGATGTATTGACCGATCGGCCTCTGGCGATAGAACTGCACGCCTTCGACCTGCTTGCCGCGCAGCCTATGCCAGAGAGCGCGCTCGGCGTCGGTGAGGTTCGAGCGAAGCTGTCGAGCAAGTGGTTTGAGATCGCTCCGGTAGCGAAGGCCCTGAAATCCCCCCTGGCCCCCCTTTTTTCAAAGGGGGGTTCGCGCTCTCCTTTTGCCGAGGTTTCTCGCGCGGCGACAACTCAGCCCCCTTTCGCAAAGCGCGCCGCGCACGAAGTGCGCGGGGGGATTTCTCGGCGTCGGTCATGTTGGGGCGAAGGTTTCGCGCGAGGGGCTTGAGGTCGCTTCGGTAGCGGAGGCCCTGAAATCCCCCCTTGCCCCCTTTTTCAAAGGGGGGTTCGCAGTGTCGCTCGGCCGAGGTTCTCCGCGTGGCGACGAATCGGCCCCCTTTCGCAAAGGGGGCCGCGCACGAAGTGCGCGGGGGGATTTCGCGGTGT
>JBGFSD010000041.1:0-56136 GCA_041694745.1 Pseudomonadota bacterium | reverse complement strand
TTTGCGCGAATTGCGCAGGCGCAAAGCGCGCGCGAAGCGCTGCGAGACGATACGGGCTCCCCGTCAAACGGGAGTCCGGCAGACGAAGACGTGGCGTCCCGCGGCGCTTCGCGACCCTCGAATTTTCGGCGCGCTTGGGGCCTGCCCCATTCGCGCAAAAAAAAGAGGAAGTTTTCGCCTGCGCGGAACGATCCGTCTGGCGATCCGTTCCCAGGACGATTACATGAGAGCGTCGGGACAAGCCCGGCCATGACAAACGGTACCCTTGCCCCGCAAACCCAAAAAGAAATTCAAAGACCCCAAGCCGCACGGCGCGCTGCCGTCGCGGGAAGAACTGCTCGCATTTATTTCCGAACGCGGCGGCGACGTCTCGAAACGCGACATCGTCCGTGCCTTTCGCCTCGACGGCGCGGCGAAAGCCGAACTCAAGTCCCTGCTCCGCGACCTGAAGAACGAAGGCGAACTCAAAGGCCGCCGCCGCAAGATGACTGCCGCAGGCCACGTCGCTGCCACCGTCATGGCCAGCGTGGTCGCGCGCGATGCCGAGGGCGACCTGCTCGCCGAGCCGCTCGATTGGGACGAAGCCGATTTCGGCGCGGCCCCGCGCATCCGCCTGATCTTCGGCCGCAAGCCGGCCGGCGTTCCGATGCCGGGCATCGGCGACCGCGTGCTCCTGCGCACCCAGCGCACGGAAGACGACGAAGACGCCCCCTATACGGGCCGAGTCATCAAGGTGCTCGAAAAGGCGCGCCAGCAGCTTCTCGGCATCTACCGCAAGTTCGCGCCCGGCGGCGGACGTCTGGTGCCGGTCGACAAGAAATCGCTCGGCCGCGAAATCGCAATTCCCTCCGGCATGGAAAACGGCGCCGAGGACGGCGATCTCGTCACCGCCGATCCGCTGCCGCAGCGAGCGTTTGGCTTAGCCACCGCGAAGGTGCGCGAGCGTCTGGGCTCCATCAAGTCCGAGAAGGCTGTGAGCCTGATCGCGATTCACGCCCACGGCATTCCGAATAATTTTCCGCAAGCGGTGATCGCCGCCGCGGAAGCCGCCCGCCCCGCTTCGCCTGAAGGCCGCGAAGACTGGCGCAAGCTCCCCCTCGTCACCATCGATCCGCCCGACGCCAAGGATCACGACGATGCGGTTCACGCGGTGCCCGACGACAACCCGGAAAACCGCGGCGGCTTCGTGCTCACCGTCGCCATTGCCGACGTCGCGCATTACGTGACGCCGGATTCCGCACTCGACCGCGAAGCGCTTCTGCGCGGCAACTCGGTCTATTTCCCCGATCGCGTCGTGCCGATGCTGCCCGAGCGCATCTCGAACGATCTGTGTTCGCTGCGCCCGCACGAAGACCGCGCCGCGATGGCGGTGCGCATGACGATCAATGCGCAGGGCCGCAAGCTGCGTCACTCGTTTCATCGCGTGCTGATGCGCTCGCAGGCGAAACTCTCCTATCAGCAGGCGCAGGCCGCGATCGATGGCAGGCCCGACAAGACGACACAGCCGCTCCTGAAAGAGGTGCTCGCGCCGCTCTGGGCCGCCTATCGCGCGCTCGCCAAGGCCCGCGACGCACGCGAGCCGCTCGCGCTCGATATTCCCGAGCGCAAGCTGATCCTGAACGCCGACGGCACGCTGAACCGCGTGACGACCCCGGAGCGTCTCGACGCGCATAAGCTGATCGAGGAATTCATGATCCTAGCGAATGTTTCGGCTGCGGAAACCGCGGAAGCGAAGCGCACGCCGATCGTCTATCGCGTGCACGACGGCCCTTCGCTGGAAAAAGCGGCGGCGCTTCGCGACTTCCTGCACTCCATCGGCATGACCCTTCCGAAGACAGACCAGCTCCGCCCCGCTTTGTTCAACAACGTGCTCAAGCGCGTGAAGGATACCGAACACGAGCGGCTCGTGAACGAGGTCGTGCTGCGCTCGCAGGCGCAGGCCGAATATTCGGCGAACAACTACGGCCACTTCGGACTGACGCTCCGCCGCTATGCGCATTTCACCTCGCCGATCCGCCGCTACGCCGATCTGATCGTGCATCGCTCCCTGATCCGCGCGCTCAATCTCGGTGACGACGGTCTGCCGCAAGGCACGACACCGGAGAGCCTGGAAGAAATCGCCGCGCGCATTTCCGCCGCCGAGCGCCGCGCCATGGCCGCCGAGCGCGAAACCGTCGACCGCCTGATCGCGCACTACATGGCCGACCGCGTCGGCGCGCATTTCCGCGGCGTGGTTTCCGGCGTTACCCGCGCCGGTCTGTTTGTGAAACTCGACGAGATCGGCGCCGACGGCTTCGTGCCCGCACGCACTATCGGCAACGAGTTCTTCGCCTATCACGAGGCGCTGCAGGCCTTGGTCGGCGACCGGACCGGCGAAGCCTACCGCCTCGGCGACATCGTCGAGGTGAAGCTCGTGGAAGCCGTTCCGGTCGCGGGCGCGCTGCGCTTCGAATTGCTGTCCGAAGGCCGCTACGACCTCAAAACCAGCCGGAAAACGCGCAGCGAAGGCCAGCATGGCCCGCGCGGGAGACATGCGCCGGGCGAGCGGCAAAACGCCCCAAAGCGTGGCAAATACGGCCGTCCGGTGCCAAATACCGGCGGCGGGCGCGGCAAAGGAAAAGGCAAGCGGCGATGAACGAAAAGCGCGATCTCGGTCTTGCGGTGAAGCGCGGTTTCTCGAGCCGCTGCCCGAACTGCGGCGAAGGCCGGCTGTTTCGCAAATTCCTGAAGGTCGCGGACGCGTGCCCTTCATGTCACGAAGAACTGCGCCATCACCGCGCGGACGATGCGCCGGCCTATCTCGTGATCCTGATCGTCGGCCATATCGTCGTGCCGCTCGCGCTGCTCGCCGAAAAGCTCTATCAGCCGCCGCACTGGCTCGCGTTTTCGATCTGGTTGCCCCTCACCTTGATTCTCGCGCTCCTGCTGCTTCAGCCGATCAAGGGTGTCGTGGTTGGCTGGCAATGGGCGCAGCGCATGCACGGCTTCGACCCGGAACACGAAGACGAGATCGCGGCCATGAGAGACGCGCGATGAACGAGATGGAGAGACAGCTTGCCGAGCGCGAGCGCGTGAAGCTCGGTCCGGGCACCGGCGTCTCGCTGAAGCCGAAGGACGCCGCAACGCTCATTCTGATCGACCGTTCAGGCAAGGTGCCGCGCGTGCTGATGGGCAAGCGTCACCAGGCACACAAATTCATGCCGGGCAAATATGTGTTTCCCGGCGGCCGGCTCGATGCCGCCGACCGCGCGATCAAGCCGCTCGACGATCTCGGCGCGGTATGCGCGCGCCGGCTCGGCCAGCATGTCGTGAAATGGAGCGCGAGCCGCGGCCGCGCGCTGGCGCTCGCCTCGATCCGCGAGACCGCGGAGGAAACCGGCCTGCTGATCGGCAAGGAAGATGCCGGCGGCGTGACCTCCAGATCGGAGGCATGGTCGCCGTTCGTCTCGAAGCAGATCCGCCCTTCTCTGTCCGCGCTCACTTTCGTCGCCCGCGCGATCACGCCGCCGAAGCGGCCGAAGCGTTTCGACACCCGCTTCTTTCTTGCGGACCGCGAAAGCATCGGCGCCGAGATTTCCGGCATCGTCACGCCGGATTCGGAACTCGTTTCGCTCGACTGGCTTACCTTCGACGACGCCCAGGACGTCGAACTCCCGAACATCACCAAGGTGGTGCTGCGGGACATCGCGGACCGCCTGAAAACCGGCGAAATCGCCCGCCCCGCGCCGTTTTATTACTACCGCCCGGCCGGTTTTCAGCGGAAGCTGCTGGACTGAACCCGTGACCAAGGGCGAGGCTGAGAAGGCGATCCGGGCGCTTTGCCATCAATGGCGAAGAGCGGAAGGCTATTCCCACACCGCCGAATCCGACCTCAACTTCTCCGCCTTCTACGACTGGGTCGCGCGAAATCACGGAAGCAAGCTGGAGTTTAAGACCACCTCGGACGTCCGGTACAATGTTCAGCTATGGTTCGATCGAGAGTTCCGCCGCACCTAGTGGGACGAATTCTTCGGCACGAGGCCCTTCTTGTCACGTTCCTTGACTTCTGGTGATTGACCGCTAGGTTGCCGCCAAATTCGGGCCTAGGACTGTTTTCTAAGGCCCACTTTTCAGGACATGCGACATGGCCAAGGCCGTCACCCTCAAGATCAAGCTCGTCTCGACCGCCGACACCGGCTTTTATTACGTGACGAAGAAGAACTCGCGCACCATGACCGAGAAGATGGTCAAGAAGAAATACGACCCGGTCGCGAAGAAGCACGTCGAGTTCAAGGAAGCCAAGATCAAGTAACAAGATCAGGTAATCGCTTCCCGTGCGAACGAAAGAAAGGCGCCCCGGGGGCGCCTTTTTTAGTTTGTCGTCCTCTGAGATAGGTGGCCGGCAGGCAAAAGAAAGAGGAGGCCTCTCGTCTCAAACCTGCCGGCCGAACCCCACGGACCCAGGAGATGCGGCGGACCTGAGCATTCCGTAGGGTTAGCTCGCCGTAAAAACGTGGTTAGAACGTAGCGCAGCGCCCGCCAAAAACAATGATCTTCAAGGGCTTGGGCGGCGAATCGCGCGGTTACCTAAAAGGATAACCTTACCCGGGAACCCCGTTAAGGGTGCGAGGCCTTGCGAACGCTCAGGCAGCGTCGGCGACGACCCGGTTCCGGCCGTCGCGCTTGGCGCGATAGAGCGCCTCGTCCGCCCGCTTCAGGATCATGGCGGCGGTGTCTTCCGGGGTCGAGCGCGCGGCGATCCCGATCGAGATCGTGACGTCGATCGATTTCTGCCCGTTCTGGATCGGGAACAGGTCCCCCGCGACCCGGCGGCGGATGCGTTCCGCCACCATGGTGGCGACGCCGATGTCGGTGTCCGGCATCACGACCACGAACTCCTCGCCGCCGTAACGGCAGGCCAGATCGATGCCGCGGATGCATGCGCGCAGCCGATCCGAGAAGTCGCGCAGCACATCGTCGCCGGCATCGTGGCCATAGGTGTCGTTGATCGCCTTGAAGTAGTCGATGTCGAGCAGAAGCACGGAGAGCGATTTCCCGCGCGCGGCGGAACGGTCGACCAGCGTGCCGACGTGGCTTTCCATGTAGCGCCGGTTGTAGAGCCCGGTCAGCGCGTCGGTGACGGCGAGCTCCATCGAGGTCAGTACGCTGTCGCGCAGCCGCTCGGTATAGCGCTTGCGCCTGATCTGGCTGCGCACACGCGCGACCAGTTCGTTCTTGTCGATCGGGCGGACGATGTAGTCGTTCGCGCCCAGATCGAGCCCGCGCAAGAGCCGCGCCTGATCGCCCGGCTCGGTGGTGAGCAAGATCGGCAGATGGCGCGTACGCTCGAGCGAGCGCGCCTGCCCGCACAGCCGCAGCGCGTCGAATTCCTGCAGATCGAGACTGAGGAGCAGAAGGTCGTAGCCGCCCTCGGCAAGCCGGAACAGCGCTTCCTGCGGATTGCTTTCCACGTCCGCCGCATGGTGGCCGGAAAGCGCGTCGTGAATGCGCTCGGCGGAAGAAGGCCGGTCGTCGACGATAAGAATCCTGCCGCCCTCGCCCGTCTCGCGAACGGTGTCTCCGACGTCGGCGGTGACACCGATCTCGTGCGAGGTAACCGCGCGCATCCGTAACTCGTCGATCACCATCTTGAGGCGCGAGAGCGACCGGACGCGCGTGATCAGTGCAAGATCATTGACGGGCTTGGTCAGAAAATCGTCCGCGCCAGCTTCCAGCCCGCGTACGCGGTCGGACGGCTGATCGAGCGCCGTCACCATCACGATCGGAATATGCAGCGTCGTGGGCGAGCTTTTCAGCCGTCGCGCCGTCTCGAAGCCGTCCATGCCCGGCATCATCACGTCGAGCAGAATGATGTCGCAAAGCCCGCGCTCGGCGATGTCGATCGCCTCGGGGCCGGAGGTCGCGGTGACGACCTCGAAATATTCCGCCGAGAGCCGCACCTCCAACAGCTTAAGGTTGGCGCGGACGTCATCGACGATCAGAACGCGGGCACTCATTCCGGCTCAGTCCTTCGCGAAATGGCGTACGGTTTCCAGGAACTTGGAAACGGAAATCGGCTTCGAGAGATACGCCTCGCAACCGCCCTCGCGGATGCGCTCCTCGTCGCCTTTCATCGCGAACGCGGTGACCGCGACGACCGGAATGGAGCGAAGCTCTTCGTCCTCTTTCAGCCACTTCGTGACTTCGAGACCCGAAACCTCGGGGAGCTGGATGTCCATGATGATGAGGTCGGGCTTGTGCTTGCGCGCGAGATCCAGCGCCTCGATCCCGTTGCGGGTCTCGATGGTCTGGTAGCCGTGCGCCTCGAGCAGATCATGGAAGAGCTTCATGTTGAGCTCGTTGTCTTCCACGATCAGGACAGTCTTCGCCATCCCATCACTTCCCCGTCCACAGTGGCGAGCCGTCCTGGCGCGCCGTTCATGCTTGCGTCCCCGAATCGCCTGCCGACGTCCGATGTTCGCGCGAACCGTCTGCAAACTCGATGATGCCGGCCAAAACGCGGAAAGGTCAGGCTTTCGGCATGGTTCGACATCAGGATACTTCTTCCGGCATCCTCGGGTCCAAAGTAGAAGGCAATCGTTACGGAAGTGAAAATGGCGCTTTCACGCGGAAAATCATCCTTAACGAAGCAGGAAGCCGAGATGATCGGTGTTGCAGGCTTAAGCTGGCTCGCCGCCGATCCCGAGCGCATCGGCCGTTTCCTCGCGATTACCGGCCTCGGGCCGGAGAACGTCCGGGCCGCGGCGCGGGATCCCGCATTCCTGCCAGCTCTCCTCGATTACCTTCTCGGCAACGAAAGCGAACTGCTCGCCTTCGCCGGGGAAATGAACCTGGACCCTGCCCGCGTGCGCGCCGCGCGCGACGTACTCTCGCCGCCGGTCGTGCTCTAGCGCTTCCCAGGCGAAACCGCACAGGGCTTCTGCGGCAGAAACTCGACGCTGCGGAGCAAACCTTTCAGTGCGAAGTTGCCGTAGTTCAGCCGCAGCGCGCTGGAGACGCCGTTCTCGTAGAGATCGAACGACAACGTATAGGCCGGAAGGCGGTCGGCGCGTCCGGTATCGAAATAGCTCGTCGTCACAGGATAGCGCTTGAGCCCGGCCAGCGCCGGATAGGGAACTGGAGTCTTCTCGTCATGCGCCTCGGCCGCCCCGATGACGGTAAGCGTCTCATAAATCTTTCTGCCGTCCGGCGAGCCGTCGAAGAGGTTTGCCGAGAGCAAGCGCTCGCCGCGCTCCGCGGCGGCCAGCATCGCGCGCGTGTGCTGGGTTGGCAGATAAACCTTACCCGGAAGCGTAAAACTTGCGGGCTTCGGCTTGGTCACGCGCACGCTGAGCGCGCCGTTCTTCTGCCGCGTCACCGTTCCGGTGACGTTCTCCCGGATCTGCTCGTTCACGAAATTCTGGGTTTTGAAGCGGTAGTTCGTGGAGTTGGCGTTCTCCCAGCTTTCGCTCCGGAGATCGCTTATGGTCTCCTGCCCCTCGCCGGTATCCAGCGACGTCACCTGCCGGAGCATGATCGTGTAGCCTTCGCAGGACGTGCCTGTGAACTGGAACGCGATCCGGCCCCGCGCCTTGTCCACCTGAGTGCCGGGACGCTCGGCATCGAGCACGAGATCGTAAATCGCGCGATGCGCCACCAGCGAAGCAGCCGGACTCTCGTCTGTAACGGCTCCGGCCAGCAGGACGGCCAGAACGAAAGTCTTGCGGAACATGAGGGTCTCCGGCCGGTTGCGCCTTGCGCCTACGAAGTCGATCCGCCAAGACTAAGGCGAAACGCGACAAGAAGCGCGGGGGAAAGCATATGGCTAGCGAAATCGAACTGCGATTGCAAAAGCTCAAGATTGAGCTTCCGAAACCCGCGGCACCGGTCGCAAACTATGTCGGCGCGGTGGTTGCCGGCAACCTTCTGGTGGTCTCC
Organism: Pseudomonadota bacterium; assembly: GCA_041694745.1. Lineage (GTDB taxonomy): Bacteria > Pseudomonadota > Alphaproteobacteria > Rhizobiales > Xanthobacteraceae. The sequence continues at coordinate 48,219 of JBGFSD010000041.1, read as the reverse complement.
GGTCAGCTTCCGATCGGACCCGCCGGAATCGCCATCAAGGGAAAGGTCGGTGCATCTGTCAGCGAGGAACAGGCCAAAGAAGCCGCACGTCTTTGCGCGATTAACATCCTCGCGCAGGCCAAAGCCGCACTCGGCGATCTATCGCGCATCAGGCGCTGCATTCGCCTCGGCAGCTTCGTGAACGCCGTGCCGGACTATCAGACTATCCCGCAGATTATCAACGGCGCGTCCGACCTGATGGTCGACGTACTCGGCGACGCCGGCAGGCACGCGCGCTACGCGGTCGGTGTCGCGCAACTTCCGCTCGACGCGCCGGTCGAAGTCGAAGCCATGTTCGAGATTTCCTGAATGGCTCTAGATTGGCTGACTGCCCGCCCGGTCGCACACCGCGGCCTGCACGGCAACGGCATCGTCGAGAATTCCCTCTCAGCCGCGCGCGCGGCCATCGGTGCAAACTACGCGATCGAAGTCGACCTGCGGCTGAGCAAAGACGGCGAAGTCGTAGTCTTTCACGACAAGACGCTGGAGCGCCTGACCGGCGAACAGGGCGAAGTCGCTGCCCGTACGGCGGCCGAGCTCAAAACGATCCGGCTCAAGGACACGAACGATACGATCCCGTCGCTCGAAGATCTTCTCCAAACCGTTCGCGGCGAGGCTCCGCTCGTACTCGAGCTCAAGAGCCCGTGGAACGGCGATACCGCGCTCGCCGCGAAAGTCGCGGACCGCCTGCTCGGCTACAAGGGGCCTGTCGCGGTAATGTCCTTCGATCCCGATCTGGTCGAAGCGCTGAAGAAGCTTGCTCCCGGCCTGCCGCGCGGCATCGTTGCGGAGCGCTGGTATTTGCACCCGGAGTGGAACTTCCTCTCGTTCCGGCGCAAGCGCTACCTTGGGCTGCTCCTGCACTTCATGCGGACCAAGCCGCATTTCATCGCCTACGCGCAGTTCGATCTGCCGGCGCTGGCGCCGCTCATCGGACGCTACGTTTTCGGAATGCCTCTGCTGACCTGGACCGTGCGCGTCGAGCGCGAACGCGTGCGCGTCTTGCGCTGGGCGGACCAGATCGTTTTCGAGCATATCAGGCCTTGAGTTTCTGCCCTTGAGCCGCCGCAAGGATCGGCGACAATGGGCCAATGGCTGAATTCCCCAAATTTCAGGTCCGCGTCGAAGGCTCGATCAAGGCGATCGAGGCGCGCATTTGGGATTCCTGCGCCGAGGGATTCGCGGCGTTTCCGGATTCAACTTGCGAAGCGCCTGAATCACTTTCTCAGGCACTTGAATCAAAACTTGAAGACGCTTTCTCCGACCCCGATAACCCGTTCGTCCGGCACGGCTTTCTGGCGTCGCTCGAAGAGTCGAAATCGGTCGGAGCCGGAAGCGGCTGGCTGCCGCAACATCTCGTGGTCGAGGACGAATCCGGGGAAATCCAAGCCGTCGCGCCGTGCTATCTGAAGGCACATAGCCAGGGCGAATACGTCTTCGATCATGGCTGGGCGGATGCCTATGAGCGCGCCGGCGGCAATTATTATCCGAAACTCCAGGTCGCGGTGCCCTTCACGCCCGTGACAGGCCCTCGCCTGCTTGTGAAACGCGGCCTGCACGCAGAAGCAGCCAGGAACGCGCTGGTCGCCGGCATGGTCGAGCTCTGCAAACTGCGCGAGGCATCCTCCGTTCACGTCACCTTCGCGCCCCGAAGCGAATGGAGTTTTCTGGCGCGGGCCGGAATGCTTGCCCGGACCGACCGGCAATTTCACTGGCACAATCAGGGCTACAAGAACTTCGACGAATTCCTGAACGCTCTGTCCTCCAACAAGCGAAAGACCATCCGCCGCGAAAGGCGCGAAGCCCTGGAAAGCGGAATCCAGATCGTTCGCCTTACCGGCAGCGATCTGACCGAGTCCGTATGGGACTCCTTCTTCGGGTTCTACATGGATACAGGTTCGCGAAAATGGGGCCGCCCCTATCTCACCCGGGAATTCTTCTCGCGCGCCGGCGCGAAGATGGCGGATCGCATTCTCCTCGTCATGGCGAAGCGGAACGGCAGCTACATTGCGGGCGCGCTGAATTTTCTCGGCCGCCACACGATCTACGGCCGCAACTGGGGAGCCATCGAACACCACCCGTTTCTGCATTTCGAGGTCTGCTACTATCAGGCCATCGATTACGCGATCGAGCGCGGACTGAGATCGGTCGAGGCCGGTGCGCAGGGCGAGCACAAGCTACTGCGCGGTTATGTGCCGGTCCCGACCTATTCCGCGCATTACATCGCAAATCCCGCCCTCCGGCGTGCGGTGGACGACTACCTTATGCGCGAGCGGCAGTATATCGAGTCGGAGCTCGAACATCTCGCGGAAGCCGCTCCTTATAAGCGAGCCGCGACTTGACGGCGGCAATCAGCGTTGCAAACTCAACCGGAATTCGAGAGGCGGGAAATGACCGAATACGACAACAACAATATCTTTGCGAAAATCCTGCGCGGCGAGCTTCCGGCGCACAAAGTCTACGAGGACGAGCACACGCTCGCCTTTCTCGACATCATGCCGCGCGCGCCCGGCCATACGCTGATCATCCCGAAGCGGCCCGCGCGCAACCTGCTCGACATCGACCCTGAATCGCTCGCGCAGGTGATGAAGACCGCGAAGAAAATCGCGATTGCCGGCAAGAAGGCATTCAACGCCGACGGCATCACCATGCAGCAGTTCAACGAGGCCGCCGGCGGCCAGGTCGTGTTTCACCTTCACGTCCACATCATCCCGCGCCACAAGGACGTGCCGATGAAACCCGCGGCGAGCGTGATGGAGAAGCCCGAGGTGCTGTCCGAGCATGCGAAGGCTCTGAGAGCGGCGCTCGCCTAGCGGAAGTAGACTGCCCCGCCCACGATAGCGATTTCCGCGACGATCACGCCGGCAAGGACGGATTTCCGGAACAGGAAGTATCCGGCAACCCCAAGCGCGATGGAGCCAAGCCTGATCCAGAGCGGCACGCCGGCGAGATCGCCGGTCGGCGCAAGCACCAGCCTCCCGATCACGCCCGCGAGCAGCGCCGTCGCCACCGCCCGCACCAAGACCAGCGCCTCGCTGTCCTCGTCGATGCGGCGCGAGAACATCACCGCGGCAAAGCGGAACACGTCGGTCGGCAGGAAACCCGCAAGGATCACGAGAAGATAGGCGTAGAGCATCGGATCGGAGAGACTCATGCCTTCTTCCTCCGGAAGCGCCCGACGAGATATGCAGCGCCTCCCCCGATCAACCCGATCCACAAAAGGTCGAGCGCCCCTCCGACTTGTGCGAAAACCGGCACCAGCAGCAGACCGAACAGCAGCGCGAGCCAGTCGATCAGTTCGCGGGCATTGCGGATAAGCTGCAAGAGAAACGAGATCGGCGTGAGAAAAACGAGACCGTTCGCGAGCGCCTGCGGCAGCGTGCCCGCGAGCAGATAACCGGCGAACGTCGCGGCAACACTCCCGAACACGAAGACATTCGACAGGCCGAAAAAGAACGGCATCCGTGCGTTGCCGGGAAGCGGTGGCATCAGGCGGATGCTCTCCACCCAGGCGCTGACTGCGACGAAATGCGAAGCAAGCAGTTGCGTGCCAAGCCCGCTGCTGCCCCGGATCGTCGGCATGATCGACGCAACCATCGGAAAGAAGCGCACGGACGACAGCCCGACCGCAAGCGCGACCACCGGCAGCGGACTCCCCGCGACGAAGCCGCCGACAATAATGAGTTGCGCCGGCAAGGCCCACACGAGGATCGTGGAGAGCAAAGCCGCGCCGAGCGGAAAGCCGACGTCGCGGATCAGTCCGCCGAAGCCGATGAATCCCGCAAACAACACGATGCCCTGTACCGAAACGATCCCCGCGCGCACGCCGCGCCAGAACCAGACGCGCGGCGTTTCCGGCGGCGCGGCGGATGGCGGCAAGGCGCCGTTATTCTCGGGTTCGGTCACGGGGAGAGATCGCTGGCTCGTTTCGGCCGCGACAAAACACGAGCGGCGCGCCCGTTACAAGCGCGCCGCGTGCATCTCTGGATTGCGGAATAACGCCTAGACGTTGACCAGGGGCTTCGGGCCGGCGTCGCCGGAGCCGTCGTCCTTTTTCGCCTTGCGAGCGCGCTTCGCGCTTTTGACGACGTCTTGCTCGGGCTTCGGGGTGACAGGCCCTTCCTGATACTCGAAGCCGAGCACCGGCTTGCCCTCTTCCTCGCGGACGATGACGCGGACATGGCCGCCGTCCTTGAGCTTGCCGAACAGTACTTCGTCGGCGAGCGGCTTCTTGACGTTTTCCTGAATCACACGCGCCATCGGCCGCGCGCCCATCAGCTCGTCGTAGCCCTGATCGATCAGCCAGCGCTTGGCTTCGTCCGAAAGAGCGATCGAAACACCGCGGTCGGCGAGTTGCGCCTCAAGCTGGAGCACAAACTTTTCTACCACCTGCCCGATAATCTCGGTTGGCAGGTGCGAGAACGGAATGATGGCGTCGAGCCGGTTGCGGAACTCCGGAGAGAACAACCGGTTGATGGCCTCGGCGTCGTCGCCCTCCCGCTTGGAACGCGTGAAACCGAAGGCCGACTTCGCCATGTCGGAAGCGCCTGCGTTCGTCGTCATGATCAGAATGACGTTCCGGAAGTTCACCGCCTTGCCGTTGTGGTCGGTGAGCTTGCCGTGATCCATCACCTGGAGGAGCACGTTGAAGAGATCGGGGTGCGCCTTTTCGATCTCGTCAAGCAACACCACGCAATGCGGGTTCTGATCGACGCCGTCAGTCAGCAGACCGCCCTGGTCGAAGCCGACATAGCCCGGAGGCGCGCCGATCAGGCGCGACACCGTATGCCGCTCCATGTATTCGGACATATCGAAGCGCAAAAGCTGCACGCCGAGCGACTGCGCCAGCTGCTTCGCGACTTCGGTCTTGCCGACGCCGGTGGGGCCCGAGAACAGATAGGCGCCGATCGGCTTCTCCGGTTCGCGCAGGCCCGCGCGCGCGAGCTTGATCGCGGCGGTGAGCGCCGTGATCGCCTTGTCCTGGCCGAAGACGACGTTCTTGAGCGCGGTTTCCAGATTGGACAGCACAATCGCGTCGTCCTTGGAAACCGTCTTCGGCGGCACGCGCGCCATGGTCGCGACTGTCGCCTCGATTTCCTTGATGCCGATGGTCTTCTTGCGCTTCGACTCTGCGACCAGCATCTGCGCGGCACCCGACTCGTCGATCACGTCGATCGCCTTGTCCGGCAGCTTGCGGTCGTGGATGTAGCGCACGGAGAGATCGACCGCCGCCTTGATGGCTTCATTGGTGTAGCGGAGCTTGTGGTAGTCCTCGAAATAGGGCTTCAGGCCTTTGAGAATTTCGATCGCATCTTCCGGCGACGGCTCGTTCACGTCGATCTTCTGGAAGCGGCGCACCAGCGCGCGGTCCTTCTCGAAGTGCTGGCGATATTCCTTGTAGGTCGTCGAGCCGATGCAGCGGATCGTGCCCGAAGCCAGCGCTGGCTTGAGCAGGTTCGACGCGTCCATCGCGCCGCCGGAAGTCGCGCCGGCGCCGATCACGGTGTGGATTTCGTCGATGAACACGATCGCATTCGGATGCGCCTCGAGTTCCTTGATGACCTGCTTCAGGCGCTCTTCGAAGTCGCCGCGGTAGCGCGTGCCGGCGAGCAACGAACCCATGTCGAGCGAGAACACGGTGGCGCCCTTGAGCACCTCCGGCACCTCCTCATTGACGATGCGCAGCGCCAGACCTTCCGCGATCGCGGTCTTGCCGACACCGGGATCGCCGACATAGAGCGGATTGTTTTTCTGGCGGCGGCAGAGCACCTGGATCGTGCGCGCGATCTCGCTCGCACGGCCGATCAGCGGGTCGATCTTGCCGTCTTTCGCCTTCTTGTTCAGATTGACGCAATAGGCTTCGAGCGCGTCGGTCTTCTTCTTCGGCTCCTCGCCCGGCTTGGCGTCGGTTTCCTCGTCCGCGCCGCGCACAGGCTTGTTCTCGGACATGCCGGGACGTTTCGCGATGCCGTGGCTGATATAATTCACGGCGTCGTAGCGCGTCATTTCCTGCTCTTGCAGGAAGTAGGCGGCATGGCTTTCGCGCTCGGCGAAGATCGCGACCAGCACGTTCGCACCGGTCACTTCCTCGCGGCCCGACGATTGCACATGAATCACTGCGCGCTGGATCACGCGCTGGAACCCTGCGGTCGGTTTGGAGTCTTCGCCTGCCTCGACGACCAGATTATCGAGTTCGCCGTCGATATATTCGACCAGATTGCGCTTGAGCTTCTCGATATCGACGTTGCAGGCGCGCATGACCGCCGCCGCGTCCTGATCGTCGAGCAAGGCGAGCAGGAGATGTTCCAGCGTCGCATATTCGTGGTGCCGCTCGTTGGCCTGCGCCAGCGCGCGATGCAAGGAGTTCTCAAGGCTGCGCGAAAAGGTCGGCATCGGGTCCTTAACTTTCCGGGTGATTCACCGGGTTCCGTAGGCCGAAAGTCTGCCGGTGCTTGGGCGGGATGTCCACTATCTAGGTCGTGCGAAGCAGGTTACAATAGCCGCAAATCGGGGCGATTTTCCGCCGGTTCGCCGCGCCCGCGCGGGCTGCGCGTTTACTTCTTTTCCATGACGCACTGGAGCGGATGCTGATGCTTCCGCGCAAAATCCATGACCTGCGTCACCTTGGTTTCCGCGACTTCGTAAGTAAAAACCCCGCACTCCCCAACGCCGTTCTGGTGAACGTGCAGCATGATGCGGGTCGCATCCTCGCGCTGCTTGTTGAAGAAGCGCTCGAGCACATGCACGACGAATTCCATCGGCGTGTAGTCGTCGTTCAGCAGAAGCACCCGATAGAGGTTCGGGCGTTTGGTCTGCGTCTTGGTGCGGGTGATGACGGCCGTGCCGGTGCCCTCGTCGCGGCCAGAGCGGCGGTCGTCGTCGCCCTTGCCCAGCCTTAGCGGCGGGCGGGCAAACCGGTTGTCTTTGGCACCAGTCACAGCGTTGCGTTTCCGAAACACCCGTCCGGCCGCCTTCAGCGCCGGCAGCATGTGGTTGAGAAGGCCAGATTCTGGCCCGCCTATAATATAGGGGGCCGCCCGCTTCCGCCAACAGCCACCCGCGGCGGTGGAAGGCATTTGATAACTAAACATCGGAATTTGCCATTCTTTTGAACAGGGCAACCCCCTCGTATTTAAGGCGATTTAGGGAACTTCGGGCAGCGTCCCCGCCGGGTTCAGGGGATTTCCATGCCTGCGCTATTTTCGACACTCCGCAGTTTCTGGTCTGGCTGCCGCGGGCGGGCAGGCAACGTCGCCATCATCTTTTCGCTCGCCATCGTGCCGATTGTCGGCGGGATCGGCGCCGCGCTCGACTATTCGATGGCGAACTCCAACCGCACATCGATGCAGAAAGCGCTCGATTCGACCGCGCTTGCGCTCGCGAAACTGATGCCGCTTTCGCAGGCGGAACTCGACGCAAAGGGCTGGCAGATATTCAGCGCAAACCTCGGGACGCTGAAGGTCAACATTCCCCAGTCCGGCCTTGTCATCACGACGCCGACCGTCGGCAAGATTAACCTGGCCGCCACCGGACTCTACACGCCGCAAATCACGGGCGTCATGGGCATTCAGGCCTTCCCCGTCTCGGCCAATACCGAGGTGCAGTGGGGCATGAAGAAGCTCGAGCTCGCGCTCGCACTCGACAATACCGGCTCGATGGGCTGGAGCAACAAGATGACGGAGCTGAAGAAGGCGGCCAAGAACCTTCTCGACACGCTTCAGAAATCCGCGATGAAGCCCGGTGACGTGAAAATCTCGATCATTCCTTTTCACCGTGAGGTACGGGTCGATACTTCCGTTTTTCCCTATAGCAGTTCCTGGCTCAAATGGGACGATTGGGATAGCGAGAACCAGACGTGCAGCGGTAGCGGCAAGAAGAAATCATGCTCGCCTGCGGACCGTAAAACCTGGAACGGCTGTATCGCCGACCGCGACCAGACCAATGACGCTAGCGACGTCGCTCCCACTTCGAGCGCGACCAAGTTTCCGGCCAAGCAATGCAGCTACTCGCTGACCACAATCCTGCCGTTGACGTACGACTTTACTGCGTTGAGCAACAAGATCGACGCCATGCAGCCGGACGGAAACACGAACGTCTCGATCGGCCTTGCCTGGGCCTGGCACTCGCTGACGATGGGCGAGCCGCTGACGGAGGCGGCAGCGCCGGCAAACGATCTCAGCAAGTACATCATTCTGATGACGGACGGCGAGAACACGCAGAACCGCTGGACCTCGAACAGCAGCAGCATCGACGCCCGCACGGCCGCAACGTGCACAGCCGTTAAGGCTGCAGGCATCAAGATCTACACGATCCGGGTCATCGAAGGCGATGCCAACCTGCTGCGGAACTGCGCTAGCGACCCCTCGATGTATTTCGACGTGCAGAACGCAAGCCAGCTTACCAGCGTGTTCAACTCGATCGGCGCGACGCTCGCACAGCTGCATCTCGCGAAGTAGCGTCCACCGTACATCCTCACCGGAAACAGAACCGGGATCGCTATAATTTTAGCGATCCCGTTTTGTATTCGCTAACTTCCGCCGCGATCAGTTTGATCGCGATATGCATGCGCGTTGGCTTTTCCTCATCCGCGCAAGATTAGGTTAATTCCGCGCCCTGATAGTCTCCCGGATATTTCTAGGAGACCGTCATGGGGATCTTTCGGCGCTTCTGGTCCGGCCTCGAAGGCCGGAGAGGCAACGTCGCGATCATCTTCGCCATCGCCATTGTCCCGGTCGTCGGCGGTGTCGGCGCGGCCATGGACTTTGCCATGGCCACCTCGAACCGCAGTTCGATGCAAAAGGCGCTCGACAGCACCGGGCTCGCGCTCGCGAAGCTGATGCCGCTCTCGCAGTCCGAACTCGATACCAAGGGTTGGGAAATCTTCAGTGCAAACCTTGGTCGCATGAAAGTCGATCTGCCGCAATCGGGCCTCGTGATCACGACGCCGACGACAGGCAAGATTCACCTTGCCGCGACCGGCCAGTATGCGCCGCAGATCACGGGACTCCTCGGTGTCCAGAGCTTTCCCGTGCGCGTGCAGACCGAAGTCCAGTGGGGCATCAAGAAACTTGAACTCTCGCTTGTGCTCGACGTGACCGGCTCGATGGACCAGCAGGGCCGCATGACAGAGTTGAAGAAGGCCACCAAGAGCCTGCTGAACACACTCAAGAACGCCGCAAAACAGCCCAACGACGTCAAGGTCGCGATCGTACCCTTCGCCGGGCAGGTCAATGTCGATCGCAGCGTCAATCAGAATGCCACATGGCTCGACTGGAGCTTCTGGGAAGCCGAACCCGCCTACATGAGCACCTGGCTCGCAAACTCGACGAACAGGCAAACCTGGGAGCAGACGGGACCAGGGAGCAGCTGCCCGCTCAGCACCGGCACGCACGGTTTTCGCTGCATGGCCGGCCCGAACAGCAGCAGCACCGTATCGACAATCCCATCGAGCGGCAGCTCGAGCGGCTATATTTGCCCCGGCAATCCGACCGGCGATACGGGCCTGCGCGACTCGACGCTGATCGGGTTGCATTACAACGGCTGCTACAACAGCGTGCAATCCACGCGCCAGATCTCGAGCGGGTCAAATGCAAGCTGCGGCACCGCGGTAAACTGCTCTTGTAGCGGCTCAGGAAGCAATCGCAGGTGTACCCAGACCTACTACCAGCACACATGGATTCCGAATGCCCGCAACACCTGGGACGGCTGTGTGCGCGACCGCACGCAGAACAACGACGTCAGCGATACGGCTCCGACATCGACGGCGACCAACTTCCAGCCCTACCAGAACTATTATTGCCCGCCTCCCCTGTTGCCGCTCACAAATAACTGGACCGCCCTGAACGACAAGGTCGATGCGCTTGCCTCGCTCGGCGCCACCAACATCAAGATCGGGCTGATCTGGGGTCTTCACTCATTAACTGCGGGACTGCCATTGACCGAAACCGACACCACCGAGCAGCAGCTTACGCGGGCCATCATTTTGATGACCGACGGCGACAATACGCTCAGCCGCTGGGCCGGGAACGGCTCGAATCCGGCGCTTTGCACGGACTGTGACGCACGCACAACCATGGCCTGCAATGCAGTGAAGGCCGCCAACATCCGGCTCTATACGGTGCGCATGATCGACGGCAATGCGACCCTGCTTCGCAACTGCGCGACCAACGAGACGATGTACTTCGACGTGCAGAATGCAAGCCAGCTGAACGCGGTGTTCAATGCGATCGGCGGCGAGCTCGCGAGCCTGCATCTTTCGCAGTAGTCCCGTTGCGGGCTCAAGACCCGCAAGCGTGGCATCGCTAAAATTTTAGCGATGCCGTTTCGCGCTCGCTAACCAACGTTGCGCGCCCTGCCCTGGCGGGGAGAACTGCCCCCTTCTTTCTGGGGTTCCCGAAAGACTCGGTTAAAAATCCGGGTGCACGGTCTGCCGTGAAACCCCGGAGACCGTCATGGGCCTCTTTCGTCGCTTCTGGTCCGGCCAGGAAGGCCGCAAGGGCAACGCAGCGATCCTGTTCGCGCTGGCACTCATCCCGATGGTCGGCGTAACCGGCGCTGCCGTCGATTATTCGATGGCGAACTCGAACCGCGCTTCGATGCAAAAGGCGCTAGATTCGACCGCGCTCGCCCTCGCGAAACTGATGCCGCTTTCGCAATCGCAGCTCGACACGCAGGGCTGGCAGATTTTTCAGGCCAGCCTCGGCAACGTCAGCATCAACCTGCAGCCAAGCGACCTAAAAATTTCGACGCCGGGGACGGGTAAGCTCACCCTGAACGTCTCGGGCCAGTATCAGGCATCCATCACGGGCGTGATCGGCGTACACAGCTTTCCGATCGGCGCCCACGCCGAAGTCACCTGGGGCATCAAGAAGCTCGAGGTGGCGCTTGCGCTCGACAACACCGGTTCGATGAGCTCGAACAACAAGATGACCGAACTGAAGAAGGCCGCGCACAACCTCCTGAACACGCTGGAAAAGGCCGCGAAGAATCCGGGCGACGTGAAAGTCTCGATCATTCCTTTCCACATACAGACAAAAGTCAGTACCGCGAATTTGAATGCTTCCTGGTTGCGCTGGGACCTCTGGGAGGCGGCAAACGGTTCGTGCAATAAATCCGGCTACAATTCGCAAAGCTCGTGCGAAAATCAGAAGGTCTGCACGATTCCGCAGTACACTTCGAAATCTACTTGTGAAAATAACGGCGGTAGCTGGGTGAATGCCACCTGGACGCCGGCTAACCGCAACACTTGGAACGGTTGTGTCGAAGACCGCGACCAGAACCATGACGCGCTCGACACGGCGCCGACGACGAACGCGACGCGATTTCCTGCGCGCCAGTGCAGCTATGCGCTTGCCGAAATCCTGCCGCTGACGAACAACTGGTCGTCATTGCATAACCGCATCGACGACATGATCCCCTCGGGCAACACCAATGTAACGATCGGGCTCGCCTGGGCCTGGCATTCACTGACGCAATCGCAACCGCTGACGGAAGCCGCAGCGCCGGCCGAGGACCTTAGCAAGTACATTATCTTGCTGACGGATGGAGACAATACGCAGAATCGCTGGACCACCAGCCGGAGCGCGATCGACGCCCGCACGAGCCTCGCCTGCACCAACGCCAAGGCGGCGGGATTCCGCATCTACACCATCCGGGTGATCAACGGGAATGCGGATCTGCTGCGCAACTGCGCCACCGATCCCTCGATGTACTTCGACGTGCAGAGCGCGGGCGAACTCGACGCGGTTTTCAACGCGATCGGCGGCCAGCTCGCGAGCCTCCATCTGTCGCAGTAGCTAACACAATCAGCACAAACAAAAAGCCCGGCGCGAACGCCGGGCTTTTCGATTACGCTTTTACGCTACGCGCACTTAGACCTTGAAGGTCGTCGCCTTCGCAATCACGCCTTCGAACGGCTTGTAGGCGTCCTTTGCGACGTCGCTGTAGAGCGTGCCGAGCTTGGTCGCCTGCGCAACGAACGCCTCATAGGCGTTCTTGAAATACGTGGTCTGCACTTCGATCGCCTTGTCGAGCGACTTGGCGCCGAGCAGCTTTTCGAAGGCGGCCGAGCCCTCTTCGAACGACTTCTTCGAGTAATCGGCGACCTCGACGGCGATCGCCTGCGCGCCCTTCTGGAACGACGCAAAGCTCTGCGCGGCCAGTTCGGCGTTGTCCTTGCTCAGCTTCTGAAACTCTTCGAACTTCTCGATCATAATTGTCCCCATGTTCGCGCCGCATCCGGGCGCATCCGTTTCCTAGACTTCCGGGCGATGCATTTGCGCGCCGCTCCATGCCTAAATAGTGCACTGCACAATAAAGTCAACAGAAATATTGCGCTGCAAAATCAAGACTTTTCCTGGATCTGGCCGGATTCGGAAGGGACATTTCGCACCGCAAACCGGGGATTTTACCCTTTCATAAGGCCCGGCCCCTACCGTGGGAGGCTTCGGGCGCCCCTGTGAGAGGCGCCAGGTTGGGCAAAATGCCGGATGGGCCCTCCTCCGGCATCCGAAGGCACGGGTCGGGCGTATGTGTTTTGCGTACTGGCGGTCCCCGCAGGGGAAGCGGGCCGTCCTGGCAGTCGCCGTAGCGTTGATCGGCGCATTCTTTCTCCTGTCCACGACGGATGCGGATGCGCGTTCGCGCAAGCGGCAGCGCGCGGCAGCCAACTGGCACGCCGGGTTCGCCGCGATCGTAGTCGATGCCAAGTCCGGCAAGATTCTCGACGAAGAGAAACCAGACGCGCTGCGCCACCCTGCCTCGCTTACCAAGATCATGACCCTGTATCTGCTGTTCGAGCGGATCGAGCAGGGCAAGTTCTCGCTGAAAACGCGGCTCAACGTTTCCGAATACGCCTCCGAGCGGCCGCCGTCGAAACTCGGCTTGCAGCCGGGAACGACGATCGCGGTCGAAGACGCCATCAAGGCGCTGGTCACCCGCTCCGCCAACGACGTCGCAACCGTGATTGCGGAAAACATCGCCAAGGATGAAGACGCCTTCGCCGAGCTGATGACCCGAAAGGCACGCGCGCTAGGCATGAGCAATACCGTGTTCAAGAACGCCTCCGGACTTCCCGACCGCGAACAGGTCACCACCGCGCGCGACATGGCGACTCTGGGTCGCGCGATTCAGGACCGGTTCCCGTCGCTCTATCACTACTTCTCTACGTCGCGCTTCGTGTGGCGCGGCCGCGTCATTGCGAACCATAACCGCCTGCTCGGCCGCGTGCCGGGCGTGGACGGCATCAAGACCGGATATACGAATGCCTCCGGCTTCAACCTCGTCACCAGCGTACGGCACAAGAACCGGCATATCGTCGCGGTCGTGCTCGGCGGACGCACCGGCGCGCAGCGGGATCACATGATGCGCGAGCTGATCGCCGACAATCTCGACGACGCAACCGCCGGACGCCGCACCGCGCCGCTCGTGGTCGAAGCGCCCGCCCCGCGGCCGAAGCAGGTCGCGCAGGCGAAGAAGACGGACGAGCCGAAGGCGCGCGCCATCCGAACGCAAGCGCCGAAGCAGCCGCCGGTCGTGGTCGCCGGGTCGAACCAGCCCATCCGTCCGATCCCGGTCAAAACCATGTCGCTCGATGCGGACGGCAAGGTCCGCGAGAACGCGGTCGCCCAGGCGAACGCGTTTGCATTCTCGAACCTCGGCGCATCTGACATCGCGGCCGTGCCGATACTGCCTCCCCATGCCGGCGAGCAGCCGGTCGTGGTCGCGCAAACGCCGCTGGAGGCGCAGCAGGCTCAATCCCAGCCGCCGGTAACCGGCGCCCTCGCCTACAGCGAGAGCAAGCCGCATCCGCTTTCGGAAACGCCGCGTCTCCAGGCAGCCGCACCGGCGCAGAAGCCGCTCGACCAGCTCAGCGAGACCGAAGAACTCGAAATCGAAGCACAGGCCATCGCCGCGGAGCGCAAGGAAGACGCCCTCATGCCGCCTGTCGCGCAGAATGCCGCGCGCCGTCCGCAGATCGCGTCTGTGGGCAATATTCCCGTTTCCGCTACGCCGGCGGCGGCAGCTTCGCAGGGCAACGACGACGGCGACCCGCTGCCGCCTGCTGCGAAGACCGGCTGGTCCATTCAGATCGGGGCTTTCCCTTCCGCAAAGACGGCGCGCGAGCGCCTCCATGACGTTAAGGAATCGGCAACCGCACTCCTCGCCAAGGTCACGCCCTATACCGAGAAGGTCTCGAAAGACTCCACTAATCTTTTTCGGGCACGGTTTGCGGGATTTCGGTCGGAATGGCACGCGCGGCGTGTGTGCCAGACTTTGCAGCAGCGAGACGTGGACTGCATCGTCGCGAAGAACTGAAACGGCATAGAACCGGAGTAAATCCGGCGGGAGACGTCACTCGAACGAAGCGTAAGCGTTGCGTGGAGTTTAGTGATGGCGGCGGAGAAGAACTTCCTTGGCCTCGTTGACGCGGGCCGCGAGATACGTCGACCCCCCCTGGTCGGGGTGCAGTTTCTTCATGAGACTGCGGTGAGCTCGCCTGATTTCCGCATCGGTAGCGCCCGCTTCAAGCCCCAGGATCTGATGCGCCTCTTCTTCGGTCATCGGGCCATGGCGCGGCGGCTCTCGGCCCCCCGGACCCGTGTCTTCCTCGACGTTCTCACGCCAGCCGGGCGTCCGGCGGTCGAGATAAGCTTCGAGTAGCGCCCGGCTCTCGGGGTCGAATTCGTCCCGGAGCTTCAGGAGCGCTGGCGGATCGAGCGCATCCAGCGGCACGCCCTCGAATTGTCCCTTGAGTACGCGGCCGCGCATCTCGCCGCTGTCGTGATCGAGTTCCATCTCGACGAACTGCGCCCGCACGCGCGAAATCTGTCCGGTCGAGCGCTGTGTGCGCGCGGTCCAGCTGGCGGGCGCCTGAATCCAGTTGAGCAGTCCCGCGCCGAAAAATGCGAGCGGGATGGCCAGGAAGAACTGCCCCCTCACGGCCAGAAACGCCGCGAGCGCCAGCGAGCCGATGCCGCCGATCGTACGTACGAGCTTCGCGACCTTCTTCGGATCGCTGGTCGAAACCATGCGGCCGACGAAGATAAGTACGAGCAGGACCGCGAGGCCGATGAGAAGGGTCGGAATTCCCATCAGCGCATCTGCTCGATCAGTTTCACCGCGCCCTTGCCGCCGCGCCTCGACAGATCGCTGAGTGCCTTGTGGCCGCCTGCGGCATAGGCCGCCGCCGCACGAAGCAGCTCGCGAAGCTGCGACGCGGCGCCCGCATCGAACGGGCACCACGCACCTTTGGTCAGCCGCGCGATCTCGCGAAACGCGTTCTCAGCGACCGGATCTCTACCTTCCTGGAATACGAAAGCCGGAATGCCGAGCAGGCCGAGTTCTCCGGCCTTCGCGCACAGGTCGTCGACGGATTCTTCCATCGCGTCGCCGACATAAACCAGTGCATCGATCTTCGCGATCTTGCTTTCCGAGCGAACGTGTTCGAGCACGCGGCCGATCTGCGTATGCCCGCCCTGGCAGGCGATACCCGCCATGATCTCGCCGAGGCGCGCCGGATCGCCGTTCCATTTCGAGGCACGGCACTCGCGCAGCCCGCGGAAGTAGATCAGTTGCACATCGAGCCCGCCGATCGCCCCGGCCTCCTCGAACATCTCCGCCTGAAGCTTGCAGGCGAGATCCCAGGTCGGCTGCCGGCTCATGGTGGCGTCGAGGGCGAAGGCGAGCCGCCCGCGCCTGCCGTCGACGCGCGGGCCAAGCGCTTTCGCCTTGGCAAGAAACGCATCGATCTCGCCGCCCGCGGAAGCTTCCCGCAGCGGCTTCGCATCCGTGGTCACAGGGCGCTTGTCTTTGGTGCCGGTCATGTCCCTATAGATCGGGTGTTTTGGCGACCGATGCAACCGGCCCGCGCGGGCTCACTCGGCGAAGAATTCGGCCCCGTCCAGAGGCTCCTTTGCGGCGCGAAACCATTCCGCCCGCGCATTTGCGCGCCGCCTGCCGCGCTCGTTGATCGGCAAACGCAGCGTATCGACCAGTGCACGCACTTCGTATCGCGCGGACAGGTGCGACATGTTCGGCGCGGCGCCGAGCGTCTTCTCGTCGAGCGTATCGAGTGCGGTAAGTCCGCGCGGAAACAGTTCGCGATAGATCACGCGTTCGCCAAAACCGACCGCGAGACGAAAATTGAGCCGCTTCGAGAGGGAGTTAAGTCCTTCCGCGAAGTTGCGGCCGTTCCTGGTGTCCAACTGACCGACGCGATTGCGCATCACGACCCAGTCGGTTTCGTCCTGCCCGACCATGCGCCGCTGACGCCGTGCCTCGCGAACCACGTCGGCGTAGTGGCTGGTTGCAATCACTTCGTAGCTTTCCGCATCGATGCGCGCGAGCACGTCCATATCGACGAAGCTGTCGTTGAGCGGCGTGATCAGCGTGTCGGCCATCGCATGCGCGAGCCGCATCAGATAGCTGTCGGTTGCCGGGGTATCGACCACGACGAAATCGTGGGTCTGCTCGACCGCAGAAATCGCAGCCGCAAAACGCGCGAACTCCTCCGCTTCGTTCTCGTCGATACTGCGGCCGTTCGCCCGTACCACGAAGTGCAGTTCCGGAAGCTGCAGGTTCAGCTTCGACTTCTTGGACCATGCGCGGCGGTTCTCGACATACCGGCTGAGGCTGAGCTGCCGGCTGTCGATATCGATGGCCGCAACCTTCTGCCCCGCCTGCAACAGCGCGACGATGACATGCATCGCAGTCGTGGTTTTGCCGGAACCGCCTTTCTCGTTGGCCAGCACGATGATATGCGCCGTTTTTGCCGTCTTCGGCGCGGAGCCGTACTTGGAGGCCTGTCCCTGAATACCCATGACCGCCAGCCACGCGGTTACTTCCCACCGGCCATTGTGCGAAGGATGCAGCCGCGGGGTCAAGTAAACTCTAAGGCAAATCAATCGGTTGGCGCGAATTCAGCCGTTTTGCTATTTCTTGGGGCGATGCTTGTGAGCGCGGGAGGCGCAACAATGGCCAAAGCCGCAAGAAAAGCGCGGCCCCGTGTGGCAAAATCCGTAAAGACGCTTCGCGAAACGATCGCCGGCTGGCGCAAGCGGAAAACGGAGATCGCGCTCGTGCCCACCATGGGCGCGCTGCACGCCGGTCATATTTCGCTGGTTGCGCTCGCGAAGAAATCCGCAAAAAAAGTCGTCGTTTCGATCTTCGTGAACCCGACGCAGTTCGGCCCGAACGAGGACTTCTCGCGCTATCCGCGCACGATCGAAGCCGATCTCGACAAGCTCGCCGAAGCCGGCGCGGACCTCGTTTTCATGCCGGATGCGAAGGAAATCTATCCCGACGGATTCGCGACCATGCTGAAGCCCACCGGACCCGCCGCCGTGGGACTCGACGACAAGTTCAGGCCCGGACATTTCGACGGCGTCGCCACCGTCGTCGCCAAGCTTTTCACGAGCGTGATGCCGGACATCGCGATCTTCGGCGAAAAGGATTACCAGCAGCTTCAGGTCGTGAAAACCATGGCCCGCGATCTTCACCTGCCTGTAAAGGTGATCGGTGCGCCGATCGTACGCGAGAAGGACGGGCTCGCGCTCTCCTCGCGCAACGTCTATCTGTCGCCCTCCGAACGTGCGGCTGCGCCCGTGCTGCACGAGGTCTTGAAGGAATCCGCGAAGGCAATCGCCGGCGGCGCGGACCCGGAAGCCGTTTTGAGCCGCGGCCGCGCGAAGATCATGTCCGCGGGGTTCAAGCTCGACTATCTCGAGGCCCGCGACGCGGCAACGCTCGCCAAGCCCGACCCACAGCGCAAGGCGAAGCTGCGCCTGCTCGTCGCAGCGAAAATCGGCAAGACCCGCCTGATCGACAACGTCGCGGTCTGATCAGGTGTTCGGCGGCGAGACCGCAAAGAAACCGAGATAGATCGCGGCGAAGGCGATCACCACGAGCGCAATGCCGATGGTGAGCACCCAGAACATATGGCCGCGATTCTCGGCCTGCCGCGCCTTGGTCGTCGGCAGCGTTACAGGATCGCGCATATCTGCGACATTCTTGTCGGGCTGCTCGTAGTCCCGGTTCGCGCGTTCCGCCATCGCTCGCTCCGTTGCTTTCCGCAAGGAAAACCTCTGAGCGCGGGTTTGGTTTCAGAGCAGGCCCAACTCGTGCAGTTCGCGCCGCATTTCTTCCGACATGGCGGTGGCACCCTTCGCGCCTTTCGCGAGATCGGGCGGGGCTTCGTTCCCCTTCAGGTAGCGCCAGCCCTGAAAGGCGCTGCGCGGTTTCGGGATCACCGGCACGAGTTTCGGTTCCATCACGATCCGGCAGCGCTTGACGCCTTCCTTATCCGTGAACGGCCGGAGATCGATCAGCTTCTGCCGGCAGGAAACTACGCCCCTGATGACCCAGTAGAGCGATCCGCCGGAAAGCAGCGCTTGCTTCTGCGTCGGCATCATGCGCGTGGTGTGGATGTGCTCCAGCGGCTGCTTCTTCTTTTTCTTTTCCTCCATGCGTTCCTTGATCCACTCGTCGAGTTCGCGGATGGAATCCACGCCCACGCAGAGCTTGATCAGATGCAGCGTCATGGTTTTACGAAGCCTTGGCTTCGGACTTTTCCGGCACGATCAGGATAAGCTGCGCGCCTTCGGCGACCTGATCGCCTGCCGCAACCGAAAGCTCGGCGACCACGCCCTCGGCCGCGGCATCCAGCGCGTGTTCCATTTTCATCGCTTCGAGCACCATGAGGCGCTGCCCCTTCGCGACCCGGTCGCCTTTGGCGACGGAAACGCTGAGCACCTTGCCGTGCATGGGCGCGCTGATCGTACCGTTGCCTGCGGCGCGGTCGAGATCCGAACTGGAAGATTCGGCCAGTTTCACGCTGGTCTGCCTGCCGTTGCGAATGGCGATCAGCATGTCGCCGGCTTCGACGAACTCGCTCGACGCCGACGATACGCCGTTCACGGTGGCGCGCAGCGAATTGCCGCGCTGCGCAACGCGGGCAACGATGCGCTTGCCGTTTACGATCACGGCAATCGGAATGTCGCGGACGCCGCCGAAATCGTAACCATCCAGCGAATTCCATGGCGAGCGGCGCGCTGACGCGGACAGCCGCATTGCCGCCTCCTTCTGCTTCGCCTGTTCACGGTGCATCAGTTCTTCCACGGCGAAGGCGGCAGCCGCATAGTCGGTCTCGGCCTCCTTCGTCAGCGTTTCCAGATTGCGCTCGATATAGCCGGTATCGACCGTCCCCGTGCGCATCGCCGCGCTGTCGGTAAGCGCTTTCAGGAACCCGACATTTCCGCGGGGCCCGGACACCACCGTGCCGCCGAGCGCTTCCGACAAACGGTCGAAGGCCTGCTCGCGCGTCGCCCCGTACGCGATCAGCTTCGCGATCATGGGATCGTAGAACGGCGTTACCTCGCCGCCCGTCTCGACGCCGCTGTCCACGCGGATGCCGTTGCCGCCGGGAAAACGGAGCGCGGCGAGCCTGCCGGTCGACGGCAGGAAGCCGCGTGCGGCGTCTTCCGCATATATGCGCGCCTCGACTGCGTGCCCGTGAATCCTGATCCTGTCCTGCGGCAGCGGAAGCTGCTCGCCGGCCGCAACCAGAAACTGCCAGTGGACCAGATCGGTGTTGGTGATGAGCTCGGTTACCGGATGCTCCACCTGCAAACGCGTATTCATTTCGAGGAACCAGATCGCATCGGCTCGCAATCCTTTCGAACCGTCGGCGAGAAATTCGACCGTGCCCGCCCCGACGTAGTTCACCGCGCGCGCCGCCTCGATCGCCGCCCTCGTAATATGTGCGCGAACGTCCTCCGGTATTCCGGGCGCCGGCGCTTCCTCGATCACTTTCTGGTGGCGCCGCTGCGCCGAGCAATCGCGCTCGAATAGATGCACGATGTTGCCGTGCGTGTCGGCGAAGACCTGCACCTCGATATGGCGCGGGCTTGCGACATATTTTTCGATCAGCACGTCCGGATTGCCGAACGCCGCTTCCGCCTCGCGCTTGGCGGCTTCGAGTGCGTTGTCGAACTCGATCTGCTTGTCGACACGGCGCATGCCCTTGCCGCCGCCACCGGCCGCCGCCTTGATCAGCACCGGATAGCCGGTCTCGTAGGCTTTTTGTTTCAGGAACTTCGCGTCCTGCCTGTCGCCGTGATAGCCGGGCAGCACGGGTACTTTCGCGGCGGCCATCAGCGCTTTCGCCTCGCCTTTCAGACCCATCGCGCGGATCGCGGCGGGCGGCGGACCGACGAAGACGATTCCGGCGCTCGCACAGGCTTCCGCGAATTCGGCGCGCTCGGACAGAAACCCGTAGCCCGGATGGATACAGTCGGCCTTCGCGCGTTTCGCGACTTCGATGATCTTCTCGATCACGAGATAGCTCTCGCGCGCAGGCGCCGCGCCAATGGCATGGGCCTCGTCCGCCATCTTCACATGCAGCGCGTTGCGATCGGCGTCGGAATAGACGGCGATTGTCCGCATCCCCATCGCCTTGGCGGTGCGGATCACGCGGCAGGCAATCTCGCCGCGGTTGGCAATGAGTACGGATCTGAGCGGGAAAGCGGCCTTGGCGTTCATTGAACGCATCCTAGCGCAGGCCGGCACGGCCGCCAGCCCGTGCCTGACAATCCGGCGGCGTCAGCGGCCGAATATGCTGAAGGGAGAGCGGTTCTGCTGCGGTGGCGGCGGCGCAGGCGGCGTGTCGTCCTCCTCGTCGTTGGCAATCGGATCGCTTCCGCGCGCGGTCACCCGCGGCAGGCCGCCGACGGGTTCGGGCGGCCCGCCCTTCTTGCGCGCCTGCGGGGACGGCTGGCGCTTTTGCTCGGTGGCCGCGGCGGGCTGCTGCTTCTGCTTTGCCGGAGCAGCTTTCTTCTTCGCGTTCGCCGGAGGCGCAGCGTTGTCGTCCGGCCGGGCCGCGACCGGGGCCGAAGGCTCGGCGCTCGCACCCTGCGGCGTGAAAGGCTCGGACGGGGTCTGCGTAGTTTCCTGTTGCCCCCAGTTCAGCGCTTCGCTGTTCTCGGGGCGAATGCCGAGGGTGAGAATGCCCGCGACTTCGCCGAACTGCTCGTGCGCCGGGTTCCTCGCCCAGCTCTCCTTGTGCTTCACAAGCAGGCCGTCGAAGGTGCGGTTGGCGAGATTGTTCCTGATCTTCTGGCCGTCCTTGAAAATTCGCAGGCGCGCGCAGGAATCCGGGATGCACTTGAACTCGGTCGCCAGGACATGCGCGACGATGCCATAGGGGTCGGCTTCGAGCGATTTTCTCAGCGTCTCGAAGCGATCCGGAAAGGACGGCTCGCGCGCACCGAAAGCGACCGCATCGCTGAGCAGCGCAATACGTTCCGAAGTGACCGCGATGGCGGACGTGATCCGCTGCGGTTCGGCAAAAATCGTCCGCTCGCAGGCCTCATCCAACGCCGGGGCCGCCGACACGCCAAGGCACCCCAGCACCAGGTCGGGCTGGTTGGTCTGCGACAGCATTGCGGCGCGGTCCTCGATCGCCTTGCGCTCGGCGAACAGCACGCTGTCTTCGTTCTGCTTGAGCCCGAAATAGGCGGCGCCTGCAACGATTCCGACCAGCGCAAGCTGCGCAAGCGTCGCGAGCCCGCCGGTGTCGTTGCGGGGCCGCAGCACGAGCAGCAGAAGCAGCACGACGCAGAAGCCGGCGGCCGCGATGACCCAGCCGGGCAACGTCAGCGTCACCCCTGAAAGGAGGTTATTGAGGTCCATGATTTGATCTTACCGCATCTGCCGGACCGCCCGAAGGCAGCCAGCACCCGGAAAATAAAGGCAAATTCTCCCCCGCCAAGCACTTTTTCGTTAACGCAGCTTCGTAACGCCGCACTCCGTGCCGGAACGGCACGGAACTCCCCGCCTGTGCGGCTCAGATCGCGACCTGGGTTCCCACTTCCACGACCCGTTCGGAAGGAATCTGGAAGTAGTTGGTCGCGTCGTCCGACGAACGGGCGAGCGAGATGAAGAGCTTGTCCTGCCAATGTGGCATCAACGAGTTCTTGGCAGGCCGCAGCGTGCGGCGGGACAGGAAAAACGACGTCGACATGATGTCGAAGGTCCAGCCGAGCTTGCGGGCGATGGCGAGCGCCTTCGGAATGTTCGGGCTCTCCATGAAGCCGTAGCGAATCTTCACCCGAGAGAAGGTCTTGCTTACCGCCTCGAGTTCCACCCGCTCCTCCGGCGCGACGCGCGGCGTATCGGCGGTCACCACGGTCAGAATCACGTTGTGCTCGTGCAGGACCTTGTAGTGCTTCAGGCTGTGGAGGAGCGCGGTGGGGGCATTCTCCGGGTCGCTCGTTAGAAACACGGCGGTACCGGCGACACGGTGAATGTCTTTCTTGTCGAGGTTCTTGACCAGCGCCTCGAGCGGCACTTCCTGCCTCCGGGTTTTTTCGAAAAGCTGCCGCGAACCGCGCCGCCAGGTCAGCGTGATCAGCATCACGAAAGCGGCGATCGAGATCGGCGCCCAGCCGCCGTCATGGAATTTCAGCAGGTTCGAGCCGAAGAACGCGATATCGATGATCAAAAGCGGAAGGATCAGCGCCAGAGAAGCGGGCAGGCTCCATTTCCACATGCGGCGGACGACGACGAAGACCATCAGCGTCGTCATCAGCATCGTGCCGGTTACGGCGATACCGTAGGCGGTCGCAAGTGCGCTGGAGGAGTGGAAGATGCCGACCAGAAGCACGACGCCGGTCAGCAGGAACCAGTTCACGCGCGCCATGTAGACCTGGCCGTAATGCGAAGCCGACGTGTGCCGCACTTCGAAGCGGGGCAGCAGACCGAGCTGAATCGCCTGCTGTGCGAGCGAATAGGCGCCGGTGATCACCGCCTGGCTTGCGATCACGGTTGCGCAGGTCGCAAGAAATACCATCGGCAGCAGCGCCCAGCCCGGATAGAGCAGATAGAATGGATTGCTGATCGTTTTCGGATCGTGCAGGACGAGCGCGCCCTGCCCGAGATAGTTGAGAACGAGCGCGGGCAACACCAGCCACAGCCACGCATCCTGAATCGGCTTGCGCCCGAAATGGCCGAGATCGGCATAGAGCGCCTCCGCGCCGGTAACGACCAGCACGACCGCACCCAGCGTAAAAAGCGCGATCCAGCCGTTATTGAGCATGAAGACGATCGCGTAATGCGGGCTGAACGAGGCCAGCACGATCGGGCTGTCGGCGATATGAACGATGCCGCCGATTGCGAGCGCGATGAACCACACCGTCGTCACCGGTCCGAACAGTTTCGAGACGCTTGCAGTGCCGCGCGATTGCACGGCGAACAGCGCAATCAGAATGACGAGCGCAATCGGAACGACGAAGGGCTCGAGCCGGGGCGTCGCAATCTTGAGGCCTTCGACCGCAGACAACACAGACAACGCAGGCGTGATCATGGCGTCGCCGTAAAAAAGCGCGGCGCCGATCAACCCGAAAATCATGACGGTAGGGCTGGATCTCCCGAGCGCGCGCTGTGCCAGCGCCATCAGCGCGAGCGTGCCGCCTTCCCCGCCGTTGTCCGCGCGCAGCAGGAAGATGACGTATTTGACCGTGACGACGAACAGGAGTGCCCAGATGATGAGCGACAAAAGACCGAGCACCGTCGCCGAACTTACGACGGCGGCTGTGCCACCGTGCGACCCCGTCGCGGCAACGATGGCCTCGCGGAAGGCATAGAGCGGGCTCGTGCCGATGTCGCCGTAGACCACGCCGACTGCGCCGACGACCAACGCAAGGTGACTGGGCTTGACCGGGGCGGCGTTTCCGTCGGCCGGAACTGACGCCGGATTCGCGTCAGGATTGTTCGTGGCCATGGGGGTCTTCGCTTCTCGCGCTGCAACAGCCGAAACGGGGCGGGCTTCTAACACCAACCCGCCGGGGCGGGCCCATGCAAATTTAACATGGATAGGTTCCCCCATTGCATGATGTTTCCGCTGCGGCAACCTGACGTAACGGCAGCATCGGGAACCTCTGGCCGGGCAAGGCGTTACCAGCGCGAAGAAACGGGAGTTTCCCCTTATGCGATTTCTCCTCGGCATCGTGGTCGGCGCTGCGCTGACCATTCTGACCGCCTACGTGGTCGACAACCGCGCCGCCGTAGTCGGCGTCGAGACCGCGACGACCACGCAGAAGATGGTCAACTGGGACATCGTCTCCCGGAACTGGCAGCAATTCTCCGATCGCGTGCGCGGCGAATGGCGCCGCCTCACGACCAGTTGAACGGCATCGGTGCGGCCGATGCGCTAGCATTCCTTTCCCGCCCGGAATGGCGTCCCCCTCGCGCATTCTGGAAAATGCAGAAGCCCGGCTTCGCCCGGCCGGGCTTCTTTTTTTTGCGGTTATGCAGAACGCAGAAATCAGACCCACTGCTGCATCGCTTCCGCGCTTGTCTTGGTCAGATGCACCTTGTCGTCGACATGATCGACCCAGTCGACCGGAATGAAGTGGTGCGTGCCCTTCGCGGCCGGGTCGTTCTTGGTGAGCTTGATCTGATTGACGCCTTCGAGGTGATCGACCGTGCCGACGTGCTTGCCGTCGGAGCCGAGCACTTCCATGTGTTCGGCGATTTTGTCCTTGACCGCCATTTTCCTTCTCCTTGTGCAAGCGGCGCCCTCCCGAATGAAGAACGCTTTGGGCGGCGAGGAGTTCGCGATCGTGCCGGAGATCGGGATTTCGGGTTCATGGTAGATTCGCGGGTATAATGATGCGGATCCGCCGGACGGTTCCGCTTCTGCTTGCGGCCGGAACGGACTTCGCAGCAGACTTGCCGCCCAAGGCCCGCAGCAAGGGCCGTGAACAGGGAGACCGGTATGAGCATGTTCGGAAGCATCATGGCCGCGATCTTCGGCAAGAGCGAAGTGAAGGCCGACGGCACGCCGGCGAGCTCGAAGCCCCTGCCGATGGTCGATGTCGAAGCCATGATGGAAAAGCTCGCGAAGGAAAGCGGGCGCCCGTCGAACTGGCGGGTTTCCATCGTCGATCTGATGACGCTGCTGAAGCTCGATCCGAGCCTCGCCGCGCGCCAGAAGCTCGCGAAAGAACTCGGCTACACCGGCAACGTCAACGACACCGCGCCGATGAACGTCTGGCTGCACCAGCAGGTGATGACCAGGATCGCGGACGCCGGCGGAAAGATTCCGGCCGACATCAAGAAATCCTGATACTGTTTTCATATTGCGCAGGGGCGGCCCCTTCCGAAAGGCGGGGCCGTTTTGCATTCCGGCGCTGCGGCACGCACGCATGGATATACCTTCCTTCCGGGCAAGCTTTCTCCCACTCGCGCTTCATTGGAAGCCGAGGCATGAGGCGGCGGGGACGCCGGGGACATGACCGCGTCCCTCCACGGCCGCCTGCACAACACGAAAGTGCAGACGAGGTCTTCACCGCGAAAGGCCGGATCGTCCCGGCGTCCCGCGCGCGGATGGGTTACGGCCTTCTTCGCGCGGCCCCCGGAGGACTTACCGAGCTATCCTCCGCTGGCGGACCTTCTCAGCTTCGCCGTACTTGCGTTGGCACGCGTTCCCAGCGAAGCCGCCAAGAAAGGCCCTGTGACGAGCGGCAAGCTCGCCGGAACCATGCGACTTCAGCCGCCGCACCTTGCCTGCGCGTACAGGCGTAATGCGGCCACCGCTTCCGGTCCGCACCGAGCTACGCGAGCGCTCGACGCCCTCAAGCGAGGACCGGAACGGGACGATCGTAAGCGGGTGCGGGGGAGCGGGGATAAGTTTTTTCGCGGATTCGCGGAAGGTGTTGAGACAAAACGCAAAAGCGGCCCAGGCGAAAAAGCGATTTCCCCGTTTCCGCGCGAACTCGTGCCGGCAGGTGAAATGATATGCACCCGCACGGAATGGGCTAGCATTCGTCCTCGCATATAGTTTCAGGCCGCTCATGAATCCGAAATACACCGATCCGCATCACCCGCTGCATTTCAGCCGCGCGAAGCTCGGGCGGAAGTTCTTTCTGTTCGGCCTGTTCGCGCTCGCGATGGGCGCGCTGATCCTCTATCTCGCCCGGGACTACGACACCGGGCAGAAGGCGGCCGGATATTTCGTGCTGGCGATCGGCTTTGCGCTGTGCCTGTACGAAATGCACCGGCACTTTCATCCCGGCAAGCCCCTGCTCTCGCTCGTGCCGGACGGCGTGCGCTTCCGGATCGATCTCGTGAAGGAACTCTACATCCCGTGGCACGAGGTGAAGGCGATCCGGAAGATCGATGTTACCGACGTCACCGGCAGGTGGCCGTTTCAAAGGGTATTTCGCGGCGTGACGGCGCTGGTCATAACCGGGGACTATTACGAGCGGCACCTCGATGCCGGCAATGCATTCCTGCGCGGGCCGGGCTGGGGCAACCTTTTCATTCCGGACGAGAAGAACAACGTGATGCAGATGGCGCTGCATGACGGCGTTCTCCCCGCCACGAACGAAGAAATCCATGCCGCGGTGGAGACGCGCTGGAAGGCGTTTCGCGACAAGAGCAATTTCAAGGCGAAAACGCCGTGAGCCACGTCCATGTCGACGTGAACGAGCGGCTGGTCTGGAGCCGCGTGAAGCTGCATCGCAAGCGGCTGATCGTATTCGCACTGGGTACCGCTGCCGCGCTTGTCGTGGTGCTGCTCGCCGACAGCCCGCTCGAGCGATGGGGCTTCGGCATCGCTGGCGCCGTTTTCTTCGGCTTCTGTTTCTACGACATCTACAGGATGATGGAGCCGGGCTCGGCGCTGATCGAACTGCTGCCGCAGGGTATCATCTTCCGGGTCACCAGCGAAGACTTCATCGTGCCGTGGAACGAGGTCGAGGGTGTCGATACCATCGACATTCACTGGGATTTTGGCAGGCGTTCAGAGTTCTACCCCGGCGTCACGGTGATCCTCGTCTCGAAATTC
This sequence comes from Pseudomonadota bacterium, assembly GCA_041694745.1. Classification (GTDB taxonomy): domain Bacteria; phylum Pseudomonadota; class Alphaproteobacteria; order Rhizobiales; family Xanthobacteraceae. The sequence continues at coordinate 21,335 of JBGFSD010000041.1, read as the reverse complement.
TTCTACGACCGCGTGGTCCACGAGAAGAGCTTCATCAAGCGCGGGCCGGGCTGGGGCGCGTGGTTCGTCCCGAAAGACGAAACCACGATGCAACTCGCGCTGCATCACGAAGTCATTCCCGCGAGCGCGGAGGAAATCAGGCGGCAGGTGGAAGCGAGATGGCAGGCGTTCGGGAAGATAGCGGCCTCTCCGCAATCCTGATCGCCGGATCACGCGGGAGGGTGCGTGATCCGGCGAGACGCTTGCCTGTTCTCCCGCTATTCCGAAGATCGGCAGGAAATAGCCCCGAACCAGGCAGCGGAGGTATCGCAGAAGAAGGCTGCGGACCGGACGGGAGGGCGCTGGGCTCCGCGGAGAACGTCCTAGTTCAGCAGGCCGGCCAGGATCATCGCCAGCCCGAGCGCCAGTCCGCTGGTGATCAGGATCGCGATCAGCGTCTCGTACTTCGGCGCGGCCGTCTCTTTGTTATTCTGACCTTCGCGCGGCCGGTAATATTGCAGGAGCGCAACCGCGCCGGCCATCAATCCGAAACCGCTTATCGCCGAGATCATGAACCTGCCCTCGCTCATCCATGCGCCAAGGCCGGCCGCTGCGGCCGGTTGCATGGTGGCTGGCAGGCTATGAGAAGAGGCTTCGTTTACACGAGTAACGAATGCGGGCGGGTTTATAAATTCTCTGTAAATGCGAAGTAGCGCCAAGCGCGCGCTTAGCGCCCCTGCACCGCCTTCATCGCATTCCGGAAGCCGTCGAACGCGCTATTGCCTGCGAGCACACGTGCGCCAACCGGCGTCCTGCCGAGATAAATCAGCTGGCCCAGCAGCGCGAAATCGCAAAGATACGGCGCACTGCCGAGCAGGAACGGACCGGGCGTCAGAAGGTCTTCTATCGCCGAGACATGGCGTTTCAAATCCGACAGCACATGCGCGGGCGTTTTTCTTAGCGTACCCTGCCCCTTCATCTGCCGGTGAATGAGCCGGCTATAATGCGCCTGAAACAGGCGTCCGACGATGCTCGTGCCGAATGCCTTGCTCAGGTTCTTCCGTCCCTCGGGCTCATGCCACTGGTAATAGAGATTGATGAAGTAGAGCGACTCGTCGCACCAGTCCTCCAGCGCGTGACAGAGCGCGCGTTCCTTCGCCACGGACGGGATGATCGCCGGGGACGGAAACAGTTTTTCGAGTTCGTAGGCGATGTCGGTGGAATCGACGACGATTCTTCCGTCGATATCCAGCGCCGGGACCTTGCCTACCTTGCCGCGGCGCCTGATCTCGAGCGTTGCGCGGCCGAGCGGATTGACGCGCGTATAGGTAATCTTCTTGTAGTCGAGGATGGCCCGGACCTTGATACAGAACGGCGACGGCGCCCAATCGTAGAAAATGATCTTCGGCGCCATGCTCAATTCCTTTCAATACCATTCGCCAGACGTGTGTGCCGGGCCCGAAGATCGAACTGAGGTCACATCCGCTTCGCGGCTTCCTCGATCATCGTTTCGACGGCGTCCCCGCCGGCTCCCTGCACCCGCGCGGCGCGGCACAAGCGCCCGATTGCGCTCTCGCACCGAAAGCCTAAGCCCCATGCTTTCCCGGCGTCCAGCCGCGTGCTTTCAGGTTCTTTTCGCCGGCGGCAATGCCGATCGGTTCCAGCTCGGTCGCCATCGAGTCGTTCCAGCGGTTGAGATAGCCGAACAGCGCGACCACGCCGAGAATTTCGACGATCTCGTCATCGGTCCAATGCTTCTTCAGATTTTCGCCGATTTCGGGTGTCACCGCGTTCGGTACGCACGCGGCCGCCAGCGCGAAATCGAACGCCGCCTTCTCCGCTTCCGTGAAGAGGCTGCTCTTCTGATAATCCCAGATCGCCGCCATGCGTTCCGGGGTCGAGCCGAAGCGCTCGGCGGCCAGAATGGTATGCGCCTGGCAGTACCTGCAGCCCGCGGCATGCGAAGCGATGTAGCCGATCAACCGCTTCTGCTCGGCGGTGACGCGCCCGCCGTTCTCCATCACCGCCTTGTTCAGTTCCGTGAAAGCACGCGCGATCCTGGGCCTTCGCTGCATCGTGAGCACGCTGTTCGGGACGGTCCCGAGCGGCCCGCGAAAGAACTGGATAAGGTCAATAAGGTCGGGGTTATGGTCTTCGGGCAGCGGGGCGATCAACGGCATCGCTTCTGGTTCCTATGTTGTTGCTACAAGGCCGCGTCACATCCGCTTCGCGACTTCTTCCAGCATTACTTCCGTGGCGCACGCGCGACGTCTTTCACGAACAAGACGATGTGATCGAAGCCGAGGACTTTCATCGCCTACACTCGTCATCACCGGGCCGCACCGGCCAGCGCGTCAGCGCGGCTAGCCGGTGCGAGACCCGGTGATCCACTCGACAGCTCAACATGCGCTGCACTTCATCATGGATTGCCGGGTCGAGCCCGGCAATGACGAAGCAGCTCACATCCGCTTCGCGACTTCCTCGAGCATCACCTCGGTGGCGCCACCGCCGATCGCCTGCACCCGCGCGTCGCGGCTCATGCGCTCTATCGCGCTCTCGCGCATGAAGCCTAAGCCCCCGTGGAACTGCACGCAGTCGTACAGGACTTCGTTGACGAGTTCGCCGCAGTAAGCCTTCGCCATCGAGACTTCCTTGGTGGCGTCGAAGCCCTGCGCATCGAGCCAGGCGGCGTGATAGACGAGCTGCCTGCCCGCTTCGACGCGGCCCGCAAGCTCGGCGAGACGCTGGCGGATCGCCTGTTTCGACCATAGCGGTGCGCCGAACGCTTCGCGGCTTTTCACCCAGTCGAGCGTGATCTCTAGCGCCGCCGAACACTCGCCGATGCACATGGCGCCGATGGTGGTGCGCTCGTTCTGGAAGTTTTTCATGATCGCGTAGAAGCCGCGGCCCTCCTGCCCGAGCAGGTTTTCCGCGGGCACGCGGCAGTTCTCGAAGGAAAGTTCGGCGGTATCGGACGAGCGCCAGCCGTGCTTGTCGAGCGGGCGCGCAACTTTCAGCCCCGGCGTGCCCTTCTCCACGAGCAGCATCGACACGCTTTGCGTGGGCTGCGCCTTCGGGTCGGACTTGACCGCGACGCAATAGAGATCGGCGTGCACGCCGTTGGTGATGAAGGTCTTCGCGCCGTTGATGACGTAGCCGTTGCCCTCGCGGCGTGCGGTAGTGCGGATGCCCTTCACATCCGAGCCTGCGCCGGGCTCGGTGACGCAGACCGCGACGATCTTCCTGCCGGCGACGATGTCCGGCATGAATTTGTCCTTCTGCGCTTTGGAGCCGGCGTTGAAGATGTGCACCGAGGCCATGTCGGTATGCACGAGCACGGTGATCGCGAAACCGCCGAAGGTGGAGCGGCCGAGTTCTTCCGCGAGCACGACCGTGCCCAGCGCATCCATCTCCGAGCCGCCATATTCGGCGGGATAGCGGATACCGAGAAAGCCGAGCGCACCCATTTTCTGCAGGACTTCGCGCGGGACATAGCCCTGCTCTTCCCACTTGAGCCCGTGCGGCTTCACTTCGTTTTCGACAAAGCGGCGCACCTGCGCGCGCAACTGTTCGTGCTCTTCGGAGAAATAAATCGAGCGCACGGGCGCGTGTGATTTGTCGAGCATCGTCACATCCTGAAAACGCCGAACTTCGTGTCCGGGATCGGCGCATTCAGTGACGCCGCGAGCGCCAACGACAGCACGCGCCGAGTCTCGGACGGCTGGATGATGCCGTCGTCCCAGAGCCGCGCGGTCGCGAAATAGGGATCGCCCTGCTCCTCGTACTGCCGGATGATCGGCGCCTTGAAGGCGGCTTCTTCTTCCGCGCTCCATTGCTTGCCTTCGGCTTCAATATTGTCGCGCCGCACCGTGGCGAGCACCGAGGCCGCCTGCTCCGCGCCCATGATCGAAACGCGCGCATTCGGCCAGGTGAAAAGGAAGCGCGGCGAGAACGCGCGGCCGCACATGCCGTAGTTTCCGGCACCGTAGGAGCCGCCGATGATCAGCGTCAGCTTCGGCACCTGCGCGCAGGATACGGCGGTGACGAGCTTTGCGCCGTCCTTGGCGATGCCGCGGCCCTCGTATTCGCGGCCAACCATGAAGCCGGTGATGTTCTGCAGAAACAGCAGCGGAATTTTCCGCTGGCAGCACAGCTCCACGAAGTGCGCGCCCTTGAGCGAACTCTCGGAATAGAGGATGCCGTTGTTCGCGACGATGCCAATCGGCATTCCCGAAAGACGCGCGAAGCCGGTGACGAGCGTGGTGCCGTAAAGCGCCTTGAACTCCTCGAAGTGCGAGCCGTCGACGAGTCGCGCGATGATCTCGCGCACGTCGAAGGGCTTGCGCTTGTCGGCCGGAATGATGCCGTCGAGTTCGCCGGTCGCGAACGCCGGCTCCTCTGCATCGAGCACTTCGATACCCGCCCCCGCTTCGCGCGGAAGCGTCGCGACGATCTTGCGCACGATCTTCAGCGCATGCTCGTCGTCGGCGGCGAGATGATCGGCGACTCCGGATTTCCGCGCATGCACGTCGCCGCCGCCAAGATCCTCCGCCGAAACGACCTCGCCGGTCGCGGCTTTGACGAGCGGCGGGCCACCGAGAAAAATGGTGCCCTGGTTCTGCACGATCACAGTCTCGTCCGACATCGCGGGCACGTAGGCGCCGCCCGCGGTGCACGAACCCATGACGGATGCGATCTGCGGAATGCCGAGCGAGGACAGCGTCGCCTGATTGTAGAAGATTCTTCCGAAGTGCTCGCGGTCCGGAAACACGTCCGGCCATTGCGGCAGGTTCGCCCCGCCGCTATCGACAAGATAGATGCACGGCAGGCGGTTCTCGCGCGCGACCTCCTGTGCGCGCAGATGCTTCTTCACCGTCATCGGATAATAGGTGCCGCCCTTGATCGTACTGTCGTTCGCGACGATCACGACCTCTCGGCCCGAAACGCGGCCGATGCCGGTGATCATGCCGGCGCCATGGATCGGCTCGCCGTACATGCCGTTGGCGGCGAGCGGCGAGAGCTCGAGAAACGGCGCGCCGAGATCGAGCAGCCGCAGCACCCGCTCGCGGGGCAAGAGCTTGCCGCGCGCGGTGTGGCGGGCACGGGACTTCTCGTTGCCGCCGAGTGCCGCTTCCGCGCGGCGCGCACGCAGCGTGTCGCAAAGCGCCGCCATTGCCGCGCTGTTGGCTTTGAAGTCGGCGGAATGGATGTCGAGCTTTGACTGGATTTTGGTCACGGGCGTTTCCTTGCCCGGAAGGTGCCGTGAGCCCGTGCGGAAGGCAACCGCCTGGACGACATCCGCCAAACCTCATCCTGAGGAGCGCGCCGCAGGCGCGCGTCTCGAAGGATGACCCTTAGGACTATGACCTCATGGTTCGAGACGCGGCCCTGCGGGCCGCTCCTCACCATGAGGTTATATCGCGTCGTAATCCGGGTGTGCCCAGGGCTCCTTCAGCCCCGCCTCTTTCCAGCGTTTGAACGACGAGAGATTGTGGATCGCGTCCACATATTCCGTGCAGGGCTCGTCGAGTTTGACGGCGTAGGTCCGGAGCCTCGTTGCCACCGGCGCGAACATGCAGTCCGCCGCCGAGAACGCGCCGAACAGGAAGTCTCCCCTCGCCCCGAAGCGCGTACGCGCTTCGCGGAAAATATCGCAGACGCGCCTGATGTCGGCCTTCACGTCGTCGGCGATCCCCGCCTTCGGCGGCGCGGGTGCGCGCTTCAGGTTCATCGGCAGGGCCCTGCGCAGCGGCGCGAAGCCTGAATGCATTTCCGCCGAAACAGAACGCGCGAGCGCGCGGGCCGCCGGATCCTTCGGCCACAGATCGAGGTGCGGAAACTTCTCGGCAAAGGTTTCGAGAATTGCGAGCGAATCCCAGATCGTGCTCTCGCCGTCGAGCAGGATCGGCATCTTGCCGGCCGGAGAATAGGACAGAATTTTCGGCTTCGAGGCCGGATCGTAGATGTTGATGACCTCTTCCTCGAACGGAATCCCGTGCTCGGCGAGCGCGAGCCAGGGCCGCATCGACCAGGAGGAGTAATTCTTGTTGCCGAGGATAAGCTTCAGACTCATCCGGTCATAATAAAACGCGCGGGGCGTTTGTCACACCCCGCGCGTCCTGTTGCAGAAACAGCGATTACTTCTTGTTGCGAACCATCGCATCCACGCTCCACGGACCGGCACCTGCCGCGGAAAGATAGAGGAAAGCGAAGCAGAACATGATCGCAAGCGTTCCGCCGTTGAGCAGCGGGAAAAAGTCCCGGCCAGCGTGACCGAGGAAATAGGCGAAGGCCATCAGGCCGGAAAGAATGAAGGCGGCAGGCCGCGTGAACAGACCGATCACGACCAGCGCTCCCAGAATGAGTTCTAGAATGCCGGCATAGCCCGACGGCCACGTTGTCAGGGTCACGTCCTTGAACATCGGCGCCGCGGGGAATTTCAGAATCTTCGCCGTACCGAATTGCAGGATGCAAAGACCGGTGACAATGCGAAACAGGCTCAGCACCTGCGAGCGCCACGGCGTCATAAAGTTTTCCATGAGGAATCTCCATCACAATTGGGATGGACGTAAGTCATATCCAACTTCCCGTACGTCAATACGAACGCGTGCAAGCGAAAACTTGCCGATATGCGTAGTGGAACTTTTGTTTCGCGATGAGGCACGAATAAGAAAAAATCATGCGCGGCCAGATGGCCGCGCATGATTGTTCGATCCTCGTAGAATTGCCTACGATTTCTTACGAAGAATGCCGTCCAGACTCCAGGCGCCAGGCCCTGCTGCCGCGATGTAGATCAGCACGAACGAATAGAGCACCGCGAGCTCGCCGCCGTTCACCAGCGGATAGAAGCTGCGCGGCGCATGCGCGTAGAAGTAGGCGACCGCAGCAAGTCCGGAAAGGATAAAAGCGACCGGCCGCGTCAGGAGACCGACTGCAAGCAGCGGCCCTAGGATCAGCTCGAAGAATGCCGCGTACCAGCTCGGCGATCCCGAAACCACGTTGTTCATCGGCGGATGAGTCGGAAACGCGAGCAGCTTTGCGGTTCCGTGCGCAGTCAGCAGAAGTCCGGCCATGATCCGCAGGATGCTCAGGAGCTGCGGACGCCACGGCGCAAGAAAGTTTTCCATATTGAGGAATCTCCACCCAGGTTAGGACGTCTCCAGTCGGCCTAAACTTTAGTCGTAGGTCAATACAGGCAGCTGGAAGTAACCGGGTTTCTGCGCTGCGGAGCAGCAAAGTATCGCACCGCAAGAAGTCATTTCTTGTCGCTGCGCTCGTCCATCTCGACCGCGCCGCCGGCCTGTTTCCATGCGGTGAACCCGCCTTCCAGGTGCGCGACCGGCTTCAGGCCCATCCGCTTCGCGGTTTGCGTTGCCAGCGCCGAGCGCCAGGCGGCATTGCAGAAAAACACAAACTTCTTTTCTTCGGCAAAAACCGGCTTGTGATACGGGCTCTCCGGATCGATCCAGAATTCCAGCATGCCGCGCGGGCAATGAAACGCGCCGGGAATGCGGCCGTCGCGGCGCAGCTCCCGGATGTCCCGAAGATCGACGAACACGGTATCGTCGCGGCCGCTTAGCGCGAGCGCATCCTTGATCGAAATTGTCTCGATCTCTTTTTCGGCATCTTCCACGAGCTTGCGGAAACCGGTGGTAATGTTCTGCGGCATTCGAATTGCTCCTCGGCGCCAAGTTAGCGGGCGCAAATCGAATAGCCAACCGTCATTCCCGGCGAGTCGCGGAGCGAGATCCCATTTTTCGTCATGGCCGGGCTTGTCCCGGCCATCCACGCCTTGCAGATTATTCAAATGGCGTGGACGTACATTTTGACCAACCGACCGAACGGTACGCTCTATGTCGGCGTAAGCAACGATCTAATTCGTCGCGTTCACGAACATCGTTCAGGAGCAGTTCCCGGGTTTTCCAAGCGCTACGATTTGAAGCGCCTCGTTTATTTCGAAGAGCACGAAACGGTCGTGCTCGCGATTCAGCGCGAAAGGAACATGAAGCGGTAGCCCCGCGCTTGGAAGGCCCGATTAATCAATGAAAAGAACAGGGAATAGCGCGACCTTTACGACGAACTGCTGTAAAGGCGTGGATGCCCGGCACAAGGCCGGGCATGACGATGTTCTGTGCCGCTCGGTCGAGACAACAGCCGTTGTTGCGCTACCAAACTAATGCCACCCTCTGGCAAACCGGAATCGCCACGCATGTTCGGCCTCTCCAATCTCGATCTGCTTGCGCTCGGCTGGTTTCTGCTGGCCTGGGCGATCCATGCACTCGTCGTCGAGCGCTCGGAATGGCGCAAGCAAAGCCTCAACTACCGCATGGACGTCGCGCGGCAGGACTGGATGCGCGCGATGCTCGAGCGCGACGTCCGGATCGTGGATACGCAGATCATGGCCTCGCTGCATCAGGGCACGGCGTTTTTCGCGTCCACTTCCCTGTTCGCCATCGGCGGCACGCTGGCGCTGCTGCGTTCTACCGACGAGGTCATGGATATTTTCCGCGCCCTGCCCTTTGCGATGCAGACGTCACGCACGGTGTTCGAGATCAAGGTGGTCGGGCTTCTGGTGATCTTCGTCTACGCGTTCTTCAAGTTCGCGTGGTCGTATCGCATGTTCAATTACGTCGGCATCCAGATCGGCGCGACCCCGCCCGCGAAGCAGTCAAAAAATAAGGCGGCGCGCGATCATGTCGACCGCATCGCGCGGATGATCACGGTCGCCGGACGGCATTTCAACCGCGGCCAGCGCGCGATCTTTTTCGCGCTCGCCTATCTCGGCTGGTTCGTGAACGGCTACGTTCTGGTCTTCGCCACCGCCGCCGTGCTGTTCGTCATCCTCACGCGCCAGTTCGGCACGACCGCGCGGTGGCTGTTCGGCGAGAATTAAATTCGTCATGGCCGGGCTTGTCACCCAAGTCGGGCTTGTCCGACTTGGGCGTTATTGATTCAGAACTCGCGCAAGCGCGAGTTCTGTTGCCATCCACGTCTTTTCAACTTCGACGGGTTGCTAAGGCGTGGATGCCCGGCATCCGATGTCGGGTTTAGCCGACATCGGCAAATCTAACACTCAAGTCGGTTAAAGCCGACTTGAGTAGCCGGGCATGACGACATTTGTCACGCCACCTTCGTTTCAGGCACCGCGCCCGAACGCTGCACCAGAAACTCCGCGATCTTGCCTGCGGTCGCGGGATCGAACAGCAGCCGCCGGTGACCGAGATTTTCCAGCGCGAGCAATTGCGCACCCGGCCAGTTCGCGGCCCACTTCTCGCCGGTGACGAAGCGCACCATGGCGTCGTCCTTCGAGTGCACGATCAGCGCCGGAATATCGAGCTTCGCCACCCGCGGCATCAATTCGATTTCCTCCGGCCGATAGCCGACCACGCGCTTCAGTTCCTCGAACAGCTTTTCCTTGCGCGCCTCGTTCATGCCGAGGCGTTTGGCGAGCGCAGTCAGCATGTAGGTCGGGCCGGTCGGCGCTGCGATCACGGCGACACGTTCGACCTCGAGCCAGCCTTCGGCGATTGCGAAGGTCATCGCCGCGCCGCCGAGCGAGTGTCCCGCGACCGCGCGCACCGGGCCGAGCGCTTGGGCGACGCCGGCCACCGCCTGCGCCGCGAGCGGGATCGTCGACTGCGTGCCGCCGGACTTGCCGTGCGCCGGCAGATCGAACGCAACCACCGCCTGCCCGCGCTTGACGAGTGCCGCGATGATCGCGTCGAAGCAATGATGGTCGTCCTCCCAGCCGTGCACCACGAGCACCGCCGGGCCTTCGCCCCAGCGCCAGGCCTGCACCCAGGTATCCGAAACGAGGCCGATTCCGCCGCCGACCGCAATGCGCATCGACTCGTCAGGCGGCGGCAGATCCGGCCGCTCGCGCGCGACCAGGAGCGGACGCTTGGGTTTAAGAAAATTCTGCACGAAGCGTTTCTGGAAGCGCTCCGGCGCGATCCGGCCGTAGGTGCGCAGCAGGAACATGCGCAAGGCGTTGTTCAAATTCGGAATGCTAGAGCGCGCCATCACGCTACTCCCTTCAGTGGAGGATTTTTCAGAAGCGCCTCGAACGCCCGCATCGTATGGGTGCGGGCATTCGCATCTTTCATGAGGCGCACGCGCAGAAGATGCGACAGCCCCAGCCCGTCGATCGCGGCAACCGTTGCGTCACGGTCGGCCTGCGGAGCCGTAACGGCAACGAGGCGCCCGATAAAATCGTAGAACTCGCCGTTGTGTTTCGCGGCCTGCTCGCGCACCGGGCCCGGCACGTCGTCGTATTCGAAGTGCGCCGCCAGAATCGGGCAGCCGCCCTTGCCGGAGCCGAGACTCGGATGCTCGATCCAGTCGAGCCAGTTTTTGAAGAAGAGCGCGAGTCGCTTCGTTTTGTCCTTCTCCTCGCGGATCGGCGAGATCACGACTTCGGTGAAACGCTCGGCGGCGCGGATCAGAACCTCAACCTGCAAGGCTTCCTTCGATTTGAAATGCGCGAACAGACCGCTCTTCGACATCCCGAGCCGGTCGGCGAGCGGACCGAGCGTCACCGCGCCGATGCCGTTCTCGCTCGCAAGCGCCGCCGCTTCGTCCAGAATCCGCATGCGGGTGCGGTCGCCCTTGGTGGCGTCCGGCCCGCGAACTTCGCGGCCGTCTTCGGTCTGGAGGCTGTGGCCCCGCTTGAGCGCCCTCACGATCATGGCCAAGAAATAGCACGACCGTTCGTTTTATTCAAGCCGGCCACCGCACACAAAAAAACGGGCGGCGAAAGGGCCGCCCGTTCCAGTTATTCAGGGTGTCCGGGGGATCGCCGGTGTGATCAGCCCTGAATGCCCGCATAGACAGCGATGCCGGCTACGACGGCGAGTGCGCCGCCGGCCCATAAAGCGACTGTCCATGTGTTCTGACCGGCGAACAGATCGTCAGGTCTTGGATCGGTTTTGTGGTCCATGGCGTTCCTCCTTGAGAAACAAGCCTTTAGCGGGACCGCGAAAACGGGACGCAAGCCCCGCTGTTGCAAGGCTACTCCCACAACGCCGGGGACACAACTAAAGTTCTAATACTTTCGGATAATTCCTAGCGATCCCATACAGGCGCCCAGGACGGGCTGACGAGACGGCCATCGGGCTTTGCGAGGCTGCGGATTTCCTCCAGTTCGGCGCCGGATAGCTCGAAATCGAAGATTTCCGCGTTCTCGCTCAGCCGCTCCAGCTTGCTGGTGCGCGGAATCGCGATGACCCCCTGCTGCACGAGATAGCGCAGACAGACCTGGGCAACCGATTTCCGGTGCGCACGGCCGATCTTCGCAAGCACGGGATCGTCCCCCGCTCTTCCGCGCACGATCGGCGAATAGGCGGTGACGGAAATGCCGTTCGCCTTGCAGGCGGCGATCACCTTCGACTGATCGAGAAACGGATGCAGTTCGATCTGGTTGGTGGCGAGCGGCTCGGTCGCGTATTGCACGGCCTTGTCGATCAGCGCCGTGGTAAAATTGGAAACGCCGATATGTTTCGTCAGGCCGTCGCGCTTCGCCTTGCAGAGCGCGGCGACGGTCTGGTCGAGCGGCACCGAAGGGTTCGGCCAGTGGATCAGCAGAAGATCGACATAGCCGAGCTTCAGGCGATGCAAACTCTCGCGCGCCGAGCGCAGCAAATCGGCAGGCGCGAGATGCGTCCACCAGACCTTTGTCGTGAGGAATATCTGCTCGCGCGGCACGCCCGAATTGCGGATGCCCTCGCCGACTTCGGCCTCGTTTTCATAAGCCTGCGCGGTGTCGATGTGACGATAGCCGAGCGCGATCGCCTGCCGCACGATCCGTTTGCACACCTCGCCGCGGATGTCCCACGTGCCGAGACCTAGCAGCGGAATGTTCGCGCCGTTGGCAGGTGCGGTCTCGGTGAAGGGCATGGCAGCCTCCTATTTTTTGCGCGACGCCTCGTACCGCGCTTTCGTCTCCTCGTTCGGCGGATAGAGACCCGGCAGCTTCGCGCCCTTGAGCACTTCATCCGCCGCCCAGGCCTCGAACGCCTCCTGCTCCACCGCATCCTTCGCGACCGCTTCGACCAGCTTCTGCGGCACGCAAACCGCGCCGTCGTTGTCGGCCACAATCACGTCACCCGGAAACACCGCGACCCCGCCGCAGCCGATCGGCTCCTGCCAGTTCACGAAGGTGAGCCCCGCGACCGAAGGCGGTGCTGCGACCGCCGCGCACCAGAACGGAAACCCGACCGCCTTCACGCCGTCGCCGTCCCGCACCGCACCGTCGGTGACGAGACCCGCGACCTTCCTCACCTTCATGCGCGCGACCAGAATGTCGCCGAAGATGCCCGCCGTGGTGATGCCCATGGCGTCGGCGACCGCGATCACTCCTTCCGGCATGTCCTCGATCGCGCCGCGCGTGGAGCGCGGGCTGGCCCAGCTTTCGGGCGTCGCCAGATCCTCGCGCGCCGGCACGAAGCGCAGCGTGAACGCTTCGCCGACGATCCGCGGCGTGCCTTCGACGAGCGGCTTCGGCCCGCGCATGAAGCTCGAACGCACGCCCTTCTTCAGGAGCACGGTGGTCAGCGTGGCGGTCGAGATTTTTTCGAGCGTCTTTTTCAGGTCGGCCGGGAGCGGCATGGTCTTGAATCCATCAGAGATTGAGCAGGTTCAGAAGATAGAGCGCGCGGCGCGCGGTTTCCGTGTTCATGCAGTTTGCCGCCGTCGGGATCGCCAGCGATCCCTTGATCACGTCGGCATAGAATTCGCACTGCTGCTTGCGCGCTTCCAGCCAGCTGCGCTGCACGTCGCGCAGCTGCGTCTTCAGCCTGCCCTCGAACTGGCCCTGCAGACGCCGGTAGGTTTCGTTCAGGATATCGTCCCACACCAGATGCTCGCGGCGATAGCACTCCGCCTGCCCGTGTGTGGACTGCCCCGCAGGCGTGTCGAGACAGCGGTCCGCAATCAGGCCGATGCAGCGCTCGGCACCCTCGTTCCTCGATTCTTTCTCCTTGATGCAGCTCTGGATCGCGCGGGAATCCTCGGCGCTGAGCTTCAGGGACTGCGCTTGCGCAAAGCTTGCCGGCGCGACCAGCAGCGCGAGCACCAACAAGGACGTTCTCATCTCTTCGCTCCCGCGATGTATTTCTCGTAGCCGGCGGCCCGAAGCTCGCAGGCCGGACATTTGCCGCAACCATAACCCCATTCGCGACGGTTCGCGCGGTCGCCCATATAGCAGCTGTGCGTTTCCTCGATCACGATCTCGACGAGCCTCTTGCCGCCGATGCGCTCGGCGAGTTGAAACGTCGCCGCCTTGTCGATCCACATCAGCGGCGTATGGATCGCAAAGCGCCGGTCCATGCCGAGGCCGAGCGCAAGCTGCATCGCCTTGATGGTGTCGTCGCGGCAATCCGGATAGCCCGAGTAGTCCGTCTCGCACATGCCGGCGACGAGATGTTTCAGCCCCCGCCGGTAGGCGACCGCTCCCGCGAAAGCGAAGAAGATCAGGTTCCGCCCCGGCACGAAGGTCGAGGGCAGCCCGCCAGAAGTCATTTCGATCTGGGTTGCGCGCGTCAGTGCAGTCTCGGAAATCTGCCCGAGCGACTCCAGGTTGACAACATGATCCTGCCCGAGCCGGGCCTTCCATTTCGGATCGAGTGCGCGAAGCCGCTCCAGAATAGGAGGCCGCACCGTCATTTCAATGCCGTGGCGCTGGCCGTATTCGAAGCCGACGGTTTCCACGCGCGGAAAGCGCGTCAGCGCCCAGGCGAGCGAAACGGTGGAGTCCTGCCCGCCGGAGAACAGGACAAGTGCGCCTTCGGAAGTATTGTGGTCTGTCATGCGGGGCGCAGGATTATCATGTCCTGCGCTCCAGCCAAGCCTACGGAACAGGCGGCTACTTCGTCTTCTCGAACAATTCCCGTCCGATCAGCATGCGGCGGATTTCGGAGGTGCCGGCGCCGATCTCGTAGAGCTTGGCGTCGCGCAGGAGCCGGCCGGTCGGGTAGTCGTTGATGTAGCCGTTGCCGCCGAGGCACTGGATCGCGTCGAGGGCGATCTTGGTCGCGTTCTCGGCTGCAAACAGAATCGCACCCGCCGCGTCCTCGCGCGTGGTCTCGCCGCGGTCGCAGGCGCGCGCCACCGAATAGACGTAGGCCTTGGCCGCATTCATCGTGACATACATGTCGGCGAGCTTCGCCTGCATGATCTGGAAGGTGCCGATCGGCTGGCCGAACTGCTTGCGCTCGTGAAGATACGGAATCACAGCATCGATACAGGCCTGCATGATGCCGGTGGATCCCGCGGCGAGCACCGCGCGCTCGTAGTCGAGCCCGGACATCAGCACGCGCACGCCTTCGTTGAGGCCGCCCATGACGTTTTCCTCCGGGACCTCGCAGTCCTGGAACACCAGTTCGCAGGTGTCCGAGCCGCGCATGCCGAGCTTGTCGAGCTTCTGCGCGGTCGAAAATCCTTTCATGCCCTTCTCGATGAAGAAGGCCGTGATGCCGCGCGGGCCGGCATTCGGATCGGTCTTCGCGTAGACCACGAGCGTATCGGCTTCCGGACCGTTCGTGATCCACATCTTGCTGCCGTTGAGAACGAAACGGTCGCCTTTCCTGTCGGCGCGCGTCTTCATACCGACGACGTCCGAACCGGCGCCAGGCTCCGACATCGCAAGCGCGCCGACGTGCTCGCCGGAAATCAGTTTGGGAAGATATTTCTTCTTCTGGTTGTCGTTCGCATTCCTGCGAATCTGGTTCACGCACAGATTGGAATGCGCGCCGTAGGACAGGCCGACCGACGCCGAGGCGCGGCTGATCTCTTCCATCGCGACGCAATGTTCGAGATAGCCGAGACCGGAGCCGCCGAATTCCTCCTCGACGGTAATGCCGAGCAGTCCGAGATCGCCGAGCTTGGGCCACAGGTCGCGCGGGAACTTGTTGGTGGCGTCGATTTCGGCCGCGCGCGGCGCGATTTCCTTCTGCGCGAACGAAAGCGTGGTCTGCCTGAGCATGTCGGCGGTTTCGCCGAGCGCGAAGTCGAGACCGGGTGCGCGATTGGGGATCATCTCTCAGGCTCCTTGCGCGTCTTCAAGCGCAGCCCGCGCCTTGCTGAAAACTTCAGCCGGGAATGCACGCGACTTGTGTGCGGCGCGGTCGAAGCAGACGCCGAGCAGTTCGCAGGTCGCAGCCACCATCCCGCTCTCGCGGTGAATCATTTCGTGGCGGAAACGCACTTTCTTTTCGGAAAGATCGAGAATCCTGGTGCGAACCTCGACTACGTCGCCCGGCATCAGCTCTTTTTTGTAGTTCAGCACCTGCTCGACCGCGGCAAGGCCTACCGACGTCTCGCGCAAAAGCGAGGGCGTAACGCCGATATTAAAGAAGAAATTCCAAGTCGCGGCGTCGAACTTCTGCACGTAATAGGCGACGTTCAGGTGCCCCATGTGATCGGTTTCGCCGGGATAGACCGCACCGAAATAGGTGGTCTGCGCGCTCATGCCGCCCTTCCCTGCATCGCGCCCTTGCTTTCGAGGAACATCATGGTGGCCAACATGCGGCCGATCTCGGTCTCGGCGCCGTCCTTCACCGCGAACACTGCGCTTTCTGCGATCGTCAGCGTTCGCCCGGACCGGATGACGCGACCGCGCGCGATGAAGCGCTCGCCCGCCGCCGGCGCCATCATGTTGTACTTGAACTCGACCGAAAGGATGCCCGCCTCAGGCGCAAGCAGCGTCGAGGAAGCGATGCCGCAAGAGGTGTCGGCAATCGACGTGATGACGCCGCCGTGCAGATAGACGTTCTGCTGGCAGAGGTCGTCACGATAAGGCAACTCGAGGTCGCAGGCGCCGGGCGACAATGCGGCGATGCGCGCGCCGATCATCCGCATGAAGCTCTGGCGCTCGAAAATCTCTCGCGATTTCTGTTCCCACGCCGGATTGCGCGGCTGAAAGCGCGCAACGCCATCGCGCGGGCCTGTGCCCGCCATCGGCTTTCCTCCCTTAACGACGCTACGTTTCTTATCGATTTGTTTCCATACGGTAGCGTATGGTTTTTTGGCCGTCAATCGGCTAGATCAAGCCATGCGCCAGGCCGCCAGAACCAAGAAAATCCCGCGCCTCGACCGGCGGGCATGGATTGCCGCCGCCTTCGCGGAGCTTGCCGCGCATGGCTGGGACGGCGTGCGGGTGGAACCGATCGCGGCCATGCTTGGCGTGACCAAAGGCAGTTTCTACTGGCACTTTGCCGACCGGGACGCGCTCATTGCCGCGATGTTCGTTCGCTGGGCCGAGGGGCGCGTGCGCGCGATCCGGAACGAAACCGCGGACGACGCCGATCCGCGCGCCCTGCTCTACCGGCTGATCGATCTCTATGCCCGCGGGCCGAACGCACACGGTCTCGCCATCGAGCTGTCGATCCGGGGGCTCGCGCGTTCCGACAGCCGTGCGGCCGACGCGGTCGCAATGGTGGACGGCGAGCGCCTCGCGCGCGTGTCGGCACTGTTCGCGAAGCTCGGCAGCGGGAGTTCCGAAGCCGAGGCAAAGGCGTTTCTGTTCTACGCCTTCGTGTTCGGCCAGAGCCTGATCGCGGGCCGCCGCGATGCCGGCCTGCGCGCCGCCGCTTCCGCCCTGATCGTCGAGTAATCAGGCGCGCTGACGCTCCGGCACGGGCTTGCCGAGAAGCTCGGCGATTTCCGCCGGCCGCAGCGGCTTCGAAAACAGGTAGCCCTGAATCTGCTGGCAGCCGGCCGCGCGCACGAAGCGGTGCTGCGCGCTGGTCTCAACCCCTTCCGCGGTGACCGAAAGGCCGAGCGCGCGGCCGAGGCGCGCGACGCACTCGACGATCGCCGCCGCGTCCTCCTTGACGCCGAGATTCTGCACGAAGCTCTGGTCGATCTTGATCTTGTCGATCGGAAAGCTGCCCAGATAGCCGAGCGACGAATAGCCGGTGCCGAAGTCGTCGATTGCGAACCGGATGCCGTACTCGCGCAATTCCTGCAAATCGAACAGCACGTCCTCATTCGCGTTGAGCAGCATACCCTCGGTGATTTCAATCTCGAGACGGCGAGGGTCGAAACCGGCCTCCTCGACGATCCGCTTCACGCGCTCGGCGAGATTGGAATGACGGAAGTTCGACGGCGACATGTTCACGGCGACCGAGATGTCCGGCCACTGCATCGCGTGTTCGCAGGCCTTGCGCAGCACCCACTCGTCGAGCTTCACGATCAGTCCGGATTTCTCCGCGACGTGGATGAAGTCCGCGGGCGGCACCATACCGCGCTCCGGATGCTGCCAGCGCACCAGCGTTTCCACGCCTTCGACGCGCTTGCCGTCCGCCGAATAGAGCGGCTGATAGACCGTGAAGAACTCGTCATGCCACATCGCACGCTCGACATCGCGCTCGATCGCACGGCGGCTCTGCAACACGCTTTCGTCCGCCGGGTCGAACACGCGGAAAGTGCCGCGTCCTTCGGATTTCGCCTTGTAGAGCGCGATATCCGCGCGCCGCAGCAGTTCCTCCGGCTCGTGGCCGTGATCCGGCGCGAGCGAAACGCCGAGCGTAACCCCGACATGCAGCACATGCTCCGCCGCCGTGACCGGCTGGCGCACGGTTTCGATGATGCGTTCGGAAATGCGGCCGATCTCATCGGTTTGCGAGATTTGCGCTAGCACCGCGAACTCGTCGCCGCCAAAGCGCACCGTCATGCCTTTCGAGCCCAGGATGCCCTCGAGCCGTTCGCCGACCATCGCAAGCAGTTCGTCGCCGACCGGATGGCCGAGCGTATCGTTGATGTCCTTGAAGCCGTCGAGGTCCAGGAAGAACAGCGCGAGCTTCTGCCCGGGTGCAAGCCCCGGAATCTGCTCCTTGAGCGTTTCCACGAGCTTCAGGCGGTTCGCTAGACCGGTCAGCGGGTCGCGATAGGCCATCTCGATTGCACGGCGTTCACTGATCGCAAGTTCCTGCGTCGAGGCCCGCATCGTGCGCAGCACGATCAGCGTCACGAATCCGAAGAACAGCGTGATCACGCCCAGCGCCGGTGCGATGCGCTCCAGGATCGCGGTGCCCGGCCGGCTCGCCTGCCAGTAAACCCACAGCGGCATGCTGCCGTCGTCCATCGCGACTTCGATACCCGTCTCCGCCCGCCCAAACACGATGCTGTCCGAGAAGCGAAGTCCGGTCACGGAGACTTCGGCTTCCAGCGCGCGGATCGCATGGCGATCGAAATAGCTCACCACCGCCACGACCGGAGGCGCGTAAGCGCGGTTTTCGCTGCGTGCGAAAACCGGTGCATTGGCGATCACCGCTGCGATGGCGGGGCGGCCGTTCACGCGGATGAACTCCGCTCGGAATACCGAGGTCGGCGGCGGCGCGACCTCGCCGGCATCCTCGGCGAGCAGTTTCTGGATGACGTTGGCGCTCTGGAAATTCGAACGCACGCCGGACACCAGCGCGAGCAGGCGCAGATCGATATCGAAGCTGGAAAGATTCTGGACGAGCAGGCCGTTGAGCGAAGAATAGATCGGCCGGTCCAGCGAATCGAGAATGTGCGCTTCGCTGTAACGGCCGGCTTTGTAGAGCCGCGATCCGAAATGCCGGTGCAGCCAGCGCGAACGTTCGCCATCTTGACGGTCGAATCCCGCGTCCGGCAGCGAGAAGCTGCCGAGGTCGCTCTGAATCTTCGCCTTGAGCGCGATCACCGCAGCCTGCATGAGTTCGCGCTCGCGGGCGCTGGAATGTTCGTCGACGCGCTCGGCAACGATCATGACGACGCCGAGCAGCGCCGCCATGGCCGCAGCCACGAGCAGTCCGACAACGGCGACGAGCTGGTCGCCGACCCAGCGTTTGTCCAGAAACTTCCCCATGACTCCCATGCGTATTTTTGGGAGCGAAACTAGGGCCTTGCGCTTAATGTGCGGTCATCGGACTCGGCGAAACCGCTTCACTGGTTAAGAATGGGTTAGCCGGCCCCTACCCGAGCCGGAACCACCAGGTTGCAAAGCCGAGGAAGGTGAAGAAACTCAAAACGTCGGTTGCGGTGGTGACGAAGACCGCCGACGCCACCGCGGGGTCGTACCCCGCTCGCTGCAGCGCAAGCGGAATCAAGATCCCCACGAGCCCCGCCCCGCACATGCTCAGGATCAAGGCCGCCGCAATCACGGCACCGAGATGCGGGCTTGCGAACCAGTAACCGGCGGCCGTTGCGAGCAGGATCGCCACCGCGATGCCGTTGAAGAATCCGACGCCGATTTCGCGGAACGTGATGCGCGGCGCGTTATGCTCGGTGAGTTCCCGTGTCGCGATCGCGCGCACGGTTACGGTCATCGCCTGCGTCGCCGCGTTGCCGCCGAGCGAGGCCACGATCGGCATCAGCACGGCGAGCGCCACCATCTGTTCGATCGAACTCGAGAAGATTCCGATGATCGCGGCCGACGAGAAGGCCATGATCAGGTTCAGCACGAGCCACGGCAGGCGCGAGCGGGCCGTATAGTATACGGAGTCGGAGATTTCCTCGTCGCGCGCGACGCCGCCGAGCGCCTTGATGTCTTCCGCCGCCTCCTCCTCGATGACGTCCACCACGTCGTCTACGGTAAGCACGCCGACGAGCTTGCCGTCGTCGTCGACCACTGGTGCGGAAACGAGATTGTAGCGCTCGAAGGTGCGCGCCGCCTCTTCCTGGTCGGCGGTCGCCTGCACCACGCGCCAGTCGTGCACCATGATGTCCGAGATCTTCACCGGGCGTTGCGAGCGCAAGAGCTTGTCGAGCGGCACCGCGCCGACGAAACGCTTGTCCTCGTCGACCACGAAGATGGCGTAGAAGTCGTCCGGCAGGTCGGTGTCCTCGCGGGCGTAGTCGATGGTCTGGCCCACCGTCCACTCCGGCGGCACCGCGACGAAATCCGTCTGCATGCGGCGGCCGGCGGACTCTTCGGGATATTCGAGGCCGCGTGCGAGTTCCTGCCGCTCGTCCTCCGGCAGCTGCTCGAGAATCTCGGCTTTGTCTTCTTCCGGAAGGTCCTCGAGAATCCGCACGGCGTCGTCGGATTCGAGATCGCGCACGCCTTCGGCCACGATCTCGTTCGGCAGTTCCTCGAGGATTTCTTCGCGGACGGTGTCGTCGACCTCGGTCAGCGCCGTGAAATCGAAATCGGTGCCGAGCAGTTCCACGAGCCGCGCGCGCTGTTCGGCGGGAAGCGCCTCGATCAGATCGCCGAGGTCGGCCTCGTGCATGTCGCCCGCGAGCGCACGGACCTGCGGCGCATCGGCGACTTCCACCGCGCGCGAGATGGCTTCGAGAAACGCCGCGGAAATCTGCCCCGCCTCGTTGCGCAGGGGCAGCAGGAGATCGGCATCGCGGCTGCCGGCGGGGCTTGCGGCCTCGGGCATGTCTGCGAATCTCCTTGCCTGGCGAGAGAGGGACCGGTCCGGTTCTAGTAGCACGGCGCGCGAACGCAAACGGCCCGCTTTGCGCGTTCTTCCGCGCAGGCGGGCCGTCTGATCGTTCGAAGACCTGGTGCGGTTGAGAGGACTCGAACCTCCACGGTGTTACCCGCTACCACCTCAAGGTAGTGCGTCTACCAATTCCGCCACAACCGCGGGCGAACCAAGCCGCGAGGGCTTAACAAATCGCCCCCGCGCCCTCAAGTCCGGCAGGCGGATTAGCGCATGTTGGCTGGGCGCGGCAAAAGGCGTGTGATCGAGACCGCGATCGCGCTGCCCTCGACCACGACCGTCCCCTTGGCTACCGGCAGGTTATTGGCGAGAACCGTGACCTCGTCGTCTTCGGTGGCGGAGAGCTCGATGATGGCGCCGCGGCCCATGCGCAGCAGCTGATGGATCGGAACCATGGATTCGCCCAGCATCACCGATATGTCGCACTCGACGTCTTCGATCTTGGCCAAGGCTGCAATCCCCCTAAAAACCCGGGTAAAATCAGCACATCTATGGTTAGCGAGAGGTTAACGGCGACGCAGCCGGCCCGGCCCCGGGCGCCCGGACAGAGGCGAACGGCGGCCGAATGGCGAATTTCCGCAGCCCAGGTGGCCTATGAAGCCGCCCTTGCCGGGATGGAAGCCCGCGTGGAGCAGATTGCCCGCGGCGAGGCGCCGGAGCTGGTCTGGCTGCTCGAACACCCGCCCCTGATCACGGCCGGCACCAGCGCCGGCGAGGGCGAACTGCTCAGCTCCGGCCGCTTTCCCGTGTTCAAGACTGGGCGCGGCGGCCGTTACACCTATCACGGCCCCGGCCAGCGGGTCGGCTATGTCATGCTCGACCTGAAGGCGCGCGGCGGCGACGTGCGCAGATTCGTGCACGACCTCGAGGAGTGGCTGATCCGGACGCTGGCCGCCTTCAACATCACCGCCGGGCGGCGCGACGGCCGCATCGGCGTCT
>JBGFSD010000031.1:0-2761 GCA_041694745.1 Pseudomonadota bacterium | reverse complement strand
CAGGCGGTCAACGGCGAGATCTTCAACGTCGGCGCCACGAAGGAGAACTACCGCGTGCGCGAGATCGCGGCGATCGTCGCCGAGGCTTTCCCCGGCTGCGAGGTAACCGCCGGTCCGCCGAGCGCCGATAACCGCAGCTACCGCGTGTCGTTCGACAAGATCGCCACACGGCTGCCCGGCTTCAAGGCGCGCTGGACCGCGCGTCGGGGCGCGGAAGAACTGCGCCGCCTGTTCGAGCGCATCGAGTTTGCGCCCGAGACATACGAGTTCCGCGCGTTCACGCGGCTGAAGCAACTGAAGTACCTGCAGCGCACGGGGCAGATCGACGGGGATCTGTTCTGGAGGAGCCGGTGATCTTCGTACCGACACCGCTTGCTGGCGCGCTCGTCGTCGAGCCCGAGCGCAAGGCCGACGAGCGCGGGTTCTTCGCGCGCACCTGGTGCCGGCACGAGTTCGCACGACACGGACTCGACGTCGAGGTCGTGCAGGCGAGCATTTCGCACAACCGGCGCGCCGGCACGCTGCGCGGCATGCACTTCGCGTGGCCGCCTTCGCGCGAGGGCAAGCTCGTTCGCTGCGAGCGTGGTTCCGTTCATGACGTGATCATCGACTTGCGGCCGGATTCAGCGACGTTCACGCAACACGTCGCGGTGGAGTTGAACGAAGACAACTGTCGCGCGCTGTACATCCCGCCCGGCTTCGCTCACGGCTTCCAGACGCTCACCGACGGCACGGAAGTCCTGTACATGATGACGGACTTCTACCGCGCCGAACTGGCCGACGGCATGCGCTTCGACGATCCCGCGTTCGGCATCCGCTGGCCGCGGCCGGTGACCGTGATTGTCGAGCGTGATCGGTCGTACCTGGACTTCGATCGCGACGCGCACGTTCGGCGTTGCCGCACGCTCACGGAAGCCGCGTCGACCTGAGTCGATGCTCGCGGAACTGCGCTCACCCACCGGAGCTGCTGCGGCAGTACGGCGGCTGTGGCCGCTGCTGGAAGCGATGTATCCGATCTGCCGCAGCATCACGGGCAACGGTGTGCGGCGCACGCTTGATCTCGTCGAGACCGTGATTCCGCTGCAGCGACATGAGGTGCCGACCGGCACACCCGCGTTTGACTGGGAAGTGCCGCGCGAATGGAACATCCGCGACGCCTATGTCGCCGACGAGACCGGCCGCCGCGTCGTCGACTTCCGCGCCCACTCGCTACATGTCGTCGGCTACTCGATCCCCGTGCGACGCCGCATGACGCTGGACGAGCTGCAGCCGCATCTGCACTCGCGCCCCGATCGCCCCGACTGGATTCCGTATCGGACGAGCTACTACAAGGAGGACTGGGGGTTCTGCCTGCGTCATCGCGATCGCGAGCGCCTCGCGCCCGGCGCGTACGAGGTTGTCATCGATGCCGAACTCTCGCCCGGGCATCTGACCTACGCCGAGTGCGTGATCGAAGGCCGCAGCGACGAGCAGGCGATCGTCTACACGCACACCTGCCACCCCTCGCTCGCAAACGACAACCTGACCGGTATCGCCGCTGCCCTGGCGCTCGCGCAGGCGCTGCGCGCGGAGTGGCCAAGGCTCACGTGGCGCTTCGTCTTCGGTCCCGGAACGATCGGTTCGCTCGTCTGGCTGTCGCGCAACGGGGCGCTGCTGCCAAGAGTGCGCGGCGGCCTGGTCATCGGGCTGCTCGGCGACCCGGGGCCGATCACGTACAAGCGCAGCCGGCGCGGCGACACGGCGACCGACCGCGCAGCGCAGCTCGTGCTCCGCGGCACGGACGCGCGGATCGCCGACTTCGAGCCGTACGGCTACGACGAGCGCCAGTTCTGCTCGCCGGGATTCGATTTGCCGGTCGGGCGCCTGACGCGCTCGGCCAACGGCCGGTACGACGAATACCACACGTCGGCGGACGATCTTTCGTTCGTTCGGCCCGATTGCCTCGCCGACTCCCTGCAGACGCTCGCCGAACTGATCGCGGTCATCGATCAGAACCGCAAGCTGCTCAACCTCAGCCCGAAAGGCGAGCCGCGGCTGGGCAAGCGCGGGCTGTATGGCAGCGTCGGCGGCAGCGCGCCGGGGGAACTCGAGCACGCGCTGTTGTGGATACTCAGCCTTTCGGATCGCAGGCATGATCTGCTATCGATCGCACAGCGATCGCGGATTGAGTGGCCGGTGCTGGTCGAGGCGGCCGAACGGCTCGAAGCCGCAGGGCTTGTGCGAACCATCCCGCTGTTGGAAGAAGACCAAGGCCAAGCGAGTTGAGACGATGAAGGTTGTGCTGTTCTGCGGCGGACTCGGGACCCGGCTGCGCGAACATTCGGACACGATTCCGAAACCGCTCGTCAACATCGGGGTTCGACCGATCTTGTGGCACCTGATGCGCTACTACGCTCACTATGGCCACAAAGACTTCATCCTCGCGCTCGGTTATCGCGGCGACTTGATCCGCGAGTACTTCCTCAATTTCAACGAATGCCTCTCTAACGACTTCGTCCTTACCGATGGCGGCAAGTCCATCGAGCTGCTGTCTCGCGATCTCGACGACTGGCGCATCACTTTCGTCGATACCGGTCTGCACTCCAACATCGGTCAGAGACTATTGAGGGTACGCGATCATCTGGAAGGAGAGGCCGAGTTCCTGGCCAACTACGCAGACGGACTGTCCGACCTCCCACTGGACCGACATATCGCGGAGTTCCGTCGGTTGGGCGCGACCGTGAGCTTCATTGCGGTTCCCTCACCGCAGAGTTTCCATGCC
>JBGFSD010000005.1:0-2766 GCA_041694745.1 Pseudomonadota bacterium | reverse complement strand
CGCTCTTCCGATCTTTCTGACCCGGGTCCTCGATCATTTCCTTCCACTGCGCGATCCAGCCGACCGTGCGCGCGAGCGCGAACAGGACCGTGAACATCGTGGTCGGGAAGCCCATCGCCTTCAGCGTGATGCCCGAATAGAAATCGATATTCGGATAGAGCTTCTTCTCGACGAAGTACTCGTCACGAAGCGCGACCTTCTCGAGTTCCATCGCAACGTCGAGCAGCGGGTCGTCCTTGATGCCGAGTTCGTTCAGCACCTCGTGGCAGGTCTTCTGCATGATCTTCGCGCGCGGATCGTAGTTCTTGTAGACGCGGTGACCGAAGCCCATGAGGCGGAACGGGTCGTTCTTGTCCTTCGCGCGTTTTACGTACTCCGGAATTCTGTCGACGCTGCCGATCTCGGTGAGCATCTTGAGCGCGGCTTCGTTCGCGCCGCCATGCGCAGGACCCCAGAGGCAGGCGATGCCGGCGGCGATGCAGGCGAACGGATTGGCCCCCGAAGAGCCGGCCAGACGCACGGTCGAAGTCGAGGCGTTCTGCTCGTGATCGGCGTGCAAAATGAAAATCCGGTCCATCGCGCGCGAAAGGACCGGGTTGACTTTGTATTCCTCCGCCGGAACCGCGAAGCACATGCGCAGAAAGTTCGACGACAGATCGAGATCGTTGCGCGGATACACGAAGGGCTGGCCAACAGAATATTTGTAGGCCATCGCGGCAATCGTCGGCATCTTCGCAATCATGCGGATCGACGCAATCATGCGCTGGGTCGGGTCCGAGATGTCGGTACTGTCGTGATAGAAGGCCGAAAGCGCGCCGACCGAGCCGACCATGACGGCCATCGGGTGCGCGTCGCGGCGGAAACCCTGGAAGAAGCGGTGCATCTGCTCATGCACCATCGTGTGCCGGTTAACGCGGTAATCGAAATCGGCCTTCTGCGCGGCGGTCGGCAATTCGCCGTAGAGCAGGAGGTAGCAGGTTTCGAGAAAGTCGCCATGCTCGGCGATCTGCTCGATAGGGTAGCCGCGATAGAGCAGCACACCCTCGTCACCGTCGATATAGGTGATCTTGCTTTCGCAACTCGCAGTCGAGGTGAATCCGGGATCGTAGGTGAACATCCCGGTCTGCCCGTAGAGTTTGCCGATATCGACCACGGACGGGCCGATGGAGCCGGGCTTTATGGGCAGGTCGAGTTTCTTGTCGCCGACGGTGAGCGCAGCGGATTTGGCCGTGTTCTTGGCGTCCATCCGGATCTCCTGTTTTTATTGCGGACCGGCTTTTGAGCCCCTTGGGCTACAAGCCATGCCGGGAAAGTGGGCGCCGGGGCCACAGGCCCGGCAGATGGCAGGAAACTAGACCCTCCGCTGCGCCGCGACAAGCACACCAAAGCCGGGGTTCAACAGGGTTCCGCCACGCTCAGGCGGCTTTCTGTACCTGATCGCGCAGCCGGCCGAGGCTCTCTTCTTTCCCGAGTACATTCAATACGTCGAAGATGCCCGGTGACGTCGATTTGCCCGTGAGCGCTGCGCGGAGCGGTTGTGCAACCGCTCCCAGTTTCATGCCGAGCGTTTCCGCGAGATCGCGGATCGCGGCCTCGGTCGTCTCAGCCGACCAGGGCTCGGCGCGTTCGAGCACCGGGACCGCTTTCTTGAGCGTCTCGCGGCCTTCCGCATTGAGCAGGGCTGCCGCCTTGTCGTCGAGCGGCAGCGGTCGCTCGGCAAACAGGAAGCTAGCGCCCTCGATCAGCTCGATCAGGGTCTTCGCGCGCTCCTTCAGGCCGGGCATGGCAGCCACGAGCTGCGCGCGGCGCGATTTCAGGAGGGCTGCGGTTCTCCCGCCGCCCGGAAGGTCGGGCAGGAGAGCCTCGATCTGACGCACGATTTCTTCGTCCGGCATGGCGCGCAGATACTGTCCGTTGATGTTTTCGAGCTTCGCGAAGTCGAAGCGCGCAGCGGCGCGGCCTACCTTCGAGATGTCGAAGAGCTCGATCATCTCCTTCGTGGAGAAAAGCTCCTGGTCGCCGTGACTCCAGCCAAGGCGGACGAGGTAATTGCGGAGCGCGTCCGGCACATAGCCCATCGCGCGATAGGCCTCGACGCCGAGCGCGCCATGGCGCTTCGAAAGTTTTGAACCGTCCGGGCCGTGGATCAGCGGGATGTGACCCATGCGGGGCACCTTCCAGCCGAGCGCCTCGTAGATCTGGGTCTGGCGGGCGGCGTTGGTGAGGTGGTCGTCGCCGCGGATAATATGGGTGACGTTCATGTCGTGGTCGTCGACCACGACCGAAAGCATGTAGGTTGGCGTGCCGTCGGAGCGCAGCAGTACGAGATCGTCGAGATCCTTGTTCGGCCAGGTGACCTTGCCCTGCACCATGTCGTCGACCGTGGTCTCGCCCTCCTGCGGGGCCTTGAGGCGGATCACGGGATTGGCGCCGGCGGGTGCCTCGGAGGGGTCGCGGTCGCGCCAGCGGCCGTCATAGCGCGGCGGCTTGCCCTCGCGGCGCGCCTTTTCGCGCATTTCCTCGAGTTCCTGCGGCGTGGCGTAGCATTTATACGCGCGGCCGAGGGTGAGCAGCGCTTCCGCGGCCTCGCGGTGACGGGTCGCCCTGGCGAACTGGTAGACGATCTCGCCGTCCCAATCGAGGCCGAGCCACTTCATGCCCGCGATAATCGCGTCGATCGCCTCCTGCGTGGAACGCTGGCGGTCGGTGTCCTCGATCCGGAGCAGCATCCTGCCGCCGGTGTGGCGGGCATAGAGCCAGTTGAAG
>JBGFSD010000084.1:0-2783 GCA_041694745.1 Pseudomonadota bacterium | reverse complement strand
TGACGTTGCCCCTGCCGTTTGATCCGGGTTGAACTGGAGTCCGGGCCTTTTGGGGGACCGGACGATGAAACGATCGAGGCACACGGAAGAGCAGATCATTGCGATCCTGCAGGAGCAGGAGGCGGGGGCGAAGACGGCCGATGTCTGCCGCAAACACGGGATCAGCAGCGCCACCTTCTACAACTGGAAGGCCAAATACGGGGGTCTGAGCGTATCGGAGGCGAAGCGCCTGCGTGCGCTGGAGGACGAGAACCGCCGGCTGAAGAAGCTGTTGGCGGAGGCGGAGCTGGACAAGGCGATGCTCAAGGAGATCGCTTCAAAAAAATGGTAACGCCCGCCGCCAGGCGCGAGGCTGTCGCCCGCCTGTGTGCTGCGTTCGAGGTGAGCGAGCGGCGGGCGTGTTCTGCCATCGAGGTGCATCGGGCGACGGTCCGCTACCGATCGCGGCGGCCGGACGATCTGAAGCTGCGCGAGCGATTGCGAAGCCTGGCGCATGAGCGCCGGCGCTTCGGCTACCGGCGGCTGCATGTACTCTTGCGGCGGGAGGGATACGTGGTGAACCACAAACGCATCTACCGGCTCTATCGCGAGGAGCGGCTCCTGGTGCGGCGCCGCGGCGGCCGCAAGCGGGCCTTGGGCACGCGGGCGCCGATCGTTGTGCCGCTGCTGCCCAACCAGCGCTGGTCGCTGGATTTCCTGTCGGATCAACTCATCGACGGCCGCCGCTTCCGCATCCTTGCGGTGGTCGATGATTGCACGCGGGAGTGCCTCATGCTGGTGGCCGACACCTCGCTCTCGGGCCTGCGCGTCGCGCGCGAGCTGGACCGGCTCATCGAAGAGCGCGGCAAGCCGCAGATGATCGTGTCCGACAACGGCACCGAGCTGACCTCGACCGCGATCCTGCGCTTTGCCGACGATAGCAGGATCGCCTGGCACTACATCGCGCCCGGCAAGCCGGTGCAGAACGCCTTCGTCGAGAGCTTCAACGGCCGCCTGCGCGACGAACTGCTGAACGAGACGCTGTTCCGCTCGCTCTCCCACGCTCGCATCGTGCTCGAAACCTGGCGCGCCGACTACAACACCAGCCGTCCGCACTCGCGGCTCGGCTGGCTCACGCCACAAGCCTACGCCGCCATCACCGCCCAGCAAGGCATCAGCAACCGCCCGACTCCACTCGCCGCTGGATAAAACTTGGGGGCAACGTCACCGGGAAGAACGTGAAGCGGGGTCCTGCCGAATGGCTCGAGTAACTCTCCAGAATGTCGCGAAATCCTTTGGAGGAGATCGAGGGCCGTGGGCCGTTCAGGACTTTTCTTTGGATATCGCCGACGGCGAGTTAGTCGTGTTTGTCGGCCCGTCCGGCTGCGGCAAGTCCACGACGTTGCGAATGCTCGCCGGTCTGGATGACGTTACATCCGGCAAGATTCTGATCGACGGAAAGGACGTCACCCCGCTTCCGCCGAAAGATCGCAACATTGCGATGGTGTTTCAGAACTACGCTCTCTATCCACAGAAGACGGTCTTCGAAAACATGGCCTTCGGCCTTCGGGTCCGCAGGGCGCCACAGGAGGAGATCAATCGTCGGGTGCGCAGCGCGGCATCAAGTCTCGGACTGGAGGCCCTGCTAGAGCGCAAGCCGCGCCAATTGTCGGGCGGTCAGATGCAGCGCGTAGCGCTTGGTCGCGCGCTAGTCAGAGATCCCGACGTATTTCTTCTCGACGAACCACTCTCGAATCTCGATGCGAAGCTGCGGGTCCGGACGCGCGAAGAGATCGCGACGCTGCACGCTCGATTGGGCGCGACGATGATATTTGTTACCCACGATCAGGTCGAGGCCATGACGCTCGGTGATCGTATCGTGATCATGCGTGACGGATTCATCCAGCAGGCCGGCAGCCCGCTAGACCTCTATGATCGGCCCGCGAACGCATTTGTGGCGACTTTCATAGGGTCTCCGGAGATGAACCTGATTGATGGCGAGTTGATGCGCGACGGGGGTGCGCTCGTAATGCGCTCCGGCGGCTTGAGCATTGACTTGCCTGCGCAGTCATTCTCAGAAGCGGAAAGGGATGTCACGCTTGGCATCAGGCCCGAGCATATCGAGCGCGTGGAAAGGTCCACGGCGTTTGAGCTGATAGTCGGCTTGGTCGAGCAAATCGGCGCGCAAACTTATGTGCTGGGTAAGATCGATGGCAACAAAATGCGCGCGGTCTTTGCCCGGGACGATGCGCTGAGGGCGGACGACCGGATTTTTGTGAATTTGCCTCAAGAGAAGTTGCACCTGTTCTCGCGCGAGAGCGGCAAGACACTGAAGCGGACGTCAACGAAACACGAAAATGGCAACGGGAGAGAACTTCATGGACAAGGTCAGCTTAGGCGTACCGAGCTCCAAGGCTAACGTGAGCGCCATCGATCGGCGGCGCTTTCTCAAAACGACGGCTGGCGCAGCAGCTGGCATCGCGGGCTCACTTTCCTCGCCCTATGTCAATGCACAGTCCGGAGTAACGCTTCGCATTCTGAACGCTGAAACGACCGCCGCGAGCCAATCGGCATTGCGCGATGCCTGCAATGAATACGAGAGCAAGTTCGGCGTAAAAATCGTCGTTGACTCGACACCGATTAGTAGTGGCTATGCGAAGTCGATGGCGGCCATCAATGCTGGTGCTCCTTACGATATCGCCACGGCGGGATACATTGCGCACATCTTGCAATACGCGATGGCGGGCCACATCGTGCCGTTGACGGACCTTGTAAAAAAATATTCGTGGGAGATCGGAAGAGCG
>JBGFSD010000101.1:0-2840 GCA_041694745.1 Pseudomonadota bacterium | reverse complement strand
ACGAAATGCCTAACGTCAGCGGCCGCCGGCGCGCGCCGCTTTCGCGCGCGTCCGAGTGCGCCGCTTTGATACTGATTGAGGCCCCCGATTCCGGCGGGCTTGGTAGCTCGACGCTACCATCCAAAGACGTGTTGGCTGACACGGACACTTCGGAAAGGAGGCCTCGAATGCGATTCTATACCCGACAACATCGGCACTACTGCGGCGTGGATCTGCACGCGCGCTCGATGTACGTGTGCGTGCTCGATCAAGAGGGCAACGTGTTGGTGTCGCAGAACATCCGGTCGGCGCCGGAGCCGTTCCTGGAGCTGATTGCGCCCTACCGCGAGGATCTCGTGGTGGCGGCCGAATGCATGTTCACCTGGTACTGGCTCGCGGACCTGTGCGCGCGCGAGGGCATTGCGTTCGTGCTGGGGCACGCGCTGTATATGCGCGCGATCCACGGCGGCAAGGCAAAGAACGATCGGATCGACGCGCACAAGATCGCGGCGCTGCTGCGCGGCGGGATGCTGCCGCAGGCCTACGTCTATCCGCAGGCGATGCGCGCAACCCGCGATCTGATGCGGCGTCGGAACTACCTCATGCGCCGGCGCGCGGAGCTGCTCGCGCCCATCACGAACACCAACCACCAGTACAACCTGCCGGCGCTGGGCGTTCGGCCGGCGCGGCCCGCCGAGCGCTCGGGGCTCTTGGAGCACTTCGCCGAGCCGCAGGTGCGGCGCTCGATCGCCGCGGATCTGTCCTTGATCGAGCATTACGACCGGGAGCTGCCGGCCCTGGAGCGCTATCTGGAATCGAACGCCCAGGCACACGACCCGGTGGCGCTGGCGCTCGTGCGCACGGTCTACGGCATGGGCAAGGTGTGGGGCCTGTCGATTCTCTACGAGATCCAGGACATCGGGCGCTTCGCCCGGGTACAGCAGTTCCTGTCCTACGGCCGGCTGGTCAAGCCCACCAAGGAATCGGGCGGCAAGATCCTGGGGCACGCGGGCCGAAAGATCGGCAACGCGCACCTGAAGTGGGCGTTCTCGGAAGCTGCGGTGTGTTTCCTGCGGGGCAACAGGCGGGCGCAGGCGCTGCGCGCGCGCCTCGCGGCCAAACACGGCAAGGGAAAGAGCCTGGCGATCATTGCCGCCAAGCGCGCGCGCGCGGTGTACTTCATGCTCAAGCGAGGGGAGCCCTTCGACCTCGAGCGCTTCTTCGCCCCCTAGAGCCGAATTCGGTGCCGGCGGTGCGCAGCCGCAACGTTCTAACTGGAGCCACCAGGGCGCGCGGCCAGCCTTTGATCCGGTCGACCGATATCCGTGTGCCTGCGAGCACGCTGCGACCGTGGCCGCAAAGCATTCGCCCGGCAGCCCTCATGCGTTGATTGGACGCGCAGCGCCGGCACCGAGCCGTTTCTCGATCGCTGAGACGCTGTTTGCTTGCCTGCCCCTTCCCCGAGCGCGGCACTAACTGGAGGGGATCCGCGCGATTCCCAACCCGACGCATTGAATACGCCGGAAAGGGCCTGTAGTCGTTTCCCGGGCGTCGTGCACGCAGCGCGCGACGACGCCGGCGGCAATCCCGCGCCGGCGCCTGACCCACGATAGGTGTTTGGACCAGGCACTGCCTGAGAAACCCGCCACCTGAAACCAAGTCAGGCGGAGCTACAGTAGCAACGACGTCGAGAAAATTCAGCGCGAGCTTCGCTCGCGTCGGGATTCCTTTACCTCTTGACGCGCGGGGGCCTCATAGGGGTTAGGCGCGAGGAGCGCGCTTTCAGCCACTGTTTGAATGAGGGCAGACTCTCGCCCGAAGCTCTTCCGGCGAGAAGGCCTGCGACACTTATGTCCTCATCAATGGTATCCCAGTGAACACCGCGACCATTTGCGATCAAACGCCACTGCCTCCGTTCTTCGGCAGTCGCGTGAGCCAGTCGTGGATACCAGGCGAGTGGAACCGCAATAGTGCGACCGTCCGAAAGATCGACCTGCAGAGTGTCGCTCGTGACCTTGACCGATTGGGCGAGAGGAATTCCCATCTCAACCGCGGAAATACGCATTCCAAGCCTCCAACAGTTCTTGTTGGTGTTCGATCACCAGCTTCTCTATGCGACCAATTTCAACACGAGAAAAGCCACCGCTGCTCTGTAGCCGGACGGGGTCCAGCCAGAACTTCGCGACATTATCGTCGCGTTCGACATGCACGTGGGGTGGCTCATTACGGTCACTCGAATAAAAGAAGAAACGGTAGGGTCCATCACGGAGAACGGTCGGCATCGCAGCTATGCGTGACCCATCTCGCGCCTAGCGTCGCGGCTAACGCGCCGCCCGCTTGCGGGCGGCCGCCGTTGAGCCAGGGGTTAGACGTGACCCCTTCTCGTGCAGACGCCCTGACACGTACTTGTGCAACACGCTCGCAATGAGCGTTTGATAGGGAACGCCTTCCTCATATGCCCTGGCCTGGATATCCATGAGGTCGGCGGCGGAGAGACGGATATTCACGCGGCGACTCTTTATGAAAGTGGCGCGTGCAGCTTCGCGGAATGCGCCAAGTTGCGCCTTGGTAGGGTGTGCAGAGACCAACGTGCCTTTCTCGTAGGCCGCCAGAATGTCGCGCTCGTAACGATCAAGTCTCTTCATCGGGTTCATCCATGTCCAGGTAATCGCGCGTTGCCTTCCGGCTAGGGATGATGGTCTTCAGGAAGTAGTACGCGTCCTCTTCCACCGACGGCACCAGATAGACATACGCCCGATAACTGACCACCAGCACCACTTGCCCCGGATACCGCTTTTGATTCGGGTGGACCAAAATGTCCTTCAGTCCGCCTTCCTCTATCGCGAGAACGATCTCCTCAT
>JBGFSD010000112.1:0-2866 GCA_041694745.1 Pseudomonadota bacterium | reverse complement strand
CTCGGATTGGCGTGAATGAAGTTCGCGAGCGGGTTCGCGGCGAGCAGCATGACGAGCACGGTCACCACGACGGCGATTACCATGATCGCGATATGATCGGTCATGCCGACCGCCGTAATGATGCTGTCGACCGAGAAGACGAGATCGAGAATCAGAATCTGTCCGATGGTCGCGGCATAGGTCATCTGCGCGCGCCCGCTGAAGACGTCCTCGCCCGGATCGGGCTCGACGTTGTGGTGGATTTCCTTGGTTGCCTTCCAGACCAGGAACAGTCCGCCCCCGATCAGGATCATGTCGCGCCAGGAGAAACTCTGCCCGAAGATCGACAATACCGGCTCGGTCAACTGCACGATGATGAAAACGGTGCTGAGCAAGGCAAGCCGCAGAATGAGAGCCGCGCTGATGCCGATGAAGCGCGCGCGCTCGCGCTGGTGCGCAGGCAGCTTGTTCGTGAGAATCGAAATGAAGATCAGGTTGTCGATTCCAAGCACGACCTCCATCGCGATCAGGGTGGCCAGTGCGGCCCAGTTCGCCGGATCGGAAAAAATGGCGGCAAGGTCGAACATGTTTTGGCAATCCTTTCTGAACGGGCGAACGATGCGGTCTTAACAGACTTCTACCCATTGGGCCCGGGTGAGCTCCACCATCCGCGCAGTCGGAATCTTGACCGCCGCGTTTCCTGCGCCGGCGGCCGGGACGACGACATCGAACGGTTTCAGCGAAACATCGCAATAGACCGGCAGGTCCGTGGCGAGACCGAACGGGCAGACGCCGCCGACCGGGTGCCCGGTGAGCGCAAGCACTTCCTCGGCGCCCAGCATGCGCGGGCGTGTGCCGAACGCGGTCTTGAATTTCCTGTTGTCGAGGCGGGCGGCGCCGCTGGTCACGATCAGCAGAACCTTTTCGCCTGCGCGGACGCAGATCGTTTTTCCGATCTGGCCCGGCTCGACGCCGTGCGTGCTTGCCGCTTCGGAAACGGTCGCGGAACTCGTCTCCGTGACCAGCACTTCGATGTCGGGGGCATGTTGGGCAAACCAGGCGCGGACAGAGGCGAGGCTCATCGGAAACACTCTGTGAGCAGGATTTTTCGCGGGGCAGGAACCCCGTGGCGGCGGGTCCGGTTAGACCAAAGTCGCGGGGCTTACAATCGGAAAGGAGCGAAGGATGTTCGAAGCCGAAGTGGTGCCGCGGATACTGTTTGCCAGCCAGCTCGGCTTTATCCTGGTCGCGCCGCTGCTATCGGAGCGCATTCCGGATTACGAACCGCGCGATCGCGCCTGATCAGATCAGGCGCACCAGGGCATGCGCCGGCCGCTCCAGCGCCGCGCGAGCCCTTCGGCGATCAGCCTGTCGCCGAGCGAGCGGCCGTCGCGCACCACCAGGCGCAGCTTGCGGCCGTAGCGGTCGGTGTCGCGGCTTTGGTAGCTGCGCAGTTCAAACGGACCTTCGTTCAGGAGTTCGCGAAGGCGGCGCTTCGCGCGCTCGCCGAGCTCGACCTCGCCCGCACATTGTGCGCCGCCGGTCTCGGGCGCATCGATGTCTGCGATGCGGATTTTCTCGCCTGCAAAGACGAACGTGTCGCCATCGACGACGCAATTGCTTCGAGCGAAGTAGCCGCATTGCACGAACCGGACCTGCTCCATCCGCGTCTGCGGGTACGGCACTGCAAGTCCGCTCGAGAAACCATAATAGCCCGCAGCGCCGACGGCTGCGGCAAGCAGGAGCACGGAGACGCCGGGCCGCGCGCGTCTGCGGAAGTAGCGCGGCCGGCTGGCGCCGTGGGCGCGCTTCCAGTTTGGCCTCCAGGGTCGAATGGCGAACTTGGGTTCCGGCTCGATGCTCATGCCGGAACCGCTAACGGCAAATGGCTGACGCCGCGTTAATCCCGCACAGGCAAATTCAGGGTTGCGCTCAGATCACGCCGCCAAGATAGAGCGCAATCCCGGCCGCAGCGCAGGCAGCGAGCACAGGAACCATTCTCGCCTTAAAGACGAACATTGCTATCACGGCCGCAAGCGAAAGCGCCGCCGCCCAGAAGTTTATGCTCGAGAGAACCGGAGTGTCGAAGCGCAGCAGTCCGAACGCGACTCCGCGAGTCTGCGAGAAGATGACATGAATGGCGAACCAGACCGCGAGATTGAGGATCACACCCACGACGGCCGCGGTGATGGCCGCGAGTGCTGCGGCGAGCGCCCTGTTGTTGCGCAGCATTTCGACGTAGGGCGCGCCCGCGAAAATCCATAGAAAGCAGGGCGCGAACGTGACCCAGGTCGCGAGCAATCCGCCGAGCGTGCCCGCAAGCAAAGGCGGCAGGCCGCCGGCGTCGCGAAAGCCCGCAAGAAACCCCACGAACTGCAAGACCATGATCAGCGGGCCCGGTGTGGTTTCGGCAAGCCCGAGGCCGTCGAGCATCTCGCCCGCAGAAAGCCAGCGATAGTTCTCGACCGCTTGCTGCGCGACATAGGCGAGCACCGCGTAGGCGCCGCCGAAGGTCACGGCCGCCATCTTCGAGAAGAACACGGCGATGCGCGAAAACACGTTGGCTTCCCCGAGTATCAGCAGCAGCAACGCGACCGGGATCAGCCACAGCGCGAGC
This sequence comes from Pseudomonadota bacterium, assembly GCA_041694745.1. Classification (GTDB taxonomy): domain Bacteria; phylum Pseudomonadota; class Alphaproteobacteria; order Rhizobiales; family Xanthobacteraceae. Next base: position 270 of record JBGFSD010000112.1, on the reverse strand, counting down.
CAGACAATGCTTACAAGCGCAAAACGCGCTAGGCTTGGTTTCGTATGTTCGGGCTGCTGCCTGTCGATCAGGGCATCGACAACCGCCGCGGATTTCGACGGTCCATGCAGCACGTTTACGTCGAATCCGCTCCAGTGCAGTTTGCCGCCGATGTAGCCGATCAGCCCCGCACCGAGCACGACCACCGGAAAGGGAACCTTAAAGAAGAAAATTGCGACGAAAGCTGCTGCCGCGAGCAGGATCAGCGTTGTGCCCTTCAGCGCGCGTTTG
>JBGFSD010000110.1:0-57891 GCA_041694745.1 Pseudomonadota bacterium | reverse complement strand
CGGAGCCGACGGCGGTAGCGCCGCTATAAAGACGCCAGCCCGGTCCGCCGCTTCCACAAACGCTTGCGCGTCGAGCACAAGCGTACCGCCTGCCTCGATAGCAATACCCGCAAGCCCGGCCGCCTTCGCTTGCGCGACCGTATCGGTGCCGATCGCGGGCATGTCGAGGCGGCGGTCCTGCGACGGCTTGGGTATCTTCACCAGCACGCCGTCCCGCTCCCCGAGTTTGAGCCGTCCGTTGCGCCGCATCTCGGCTACCCGGGCCAGCAGGCCCTCGGTGCCCTCGGCACCCTCGATCGCGACAACGCGTTTGCCAGCGACGACGACCGCCTGCCCCACATCGAACCGGTCGATCGCGCGCAGAAGCTCGAGGCCTACGCGAATATCTTCGGCTTCGCGCGCGTCCGGCTTCAGGTTGGTCGCCAGCCCTTCCGGCATAAGCAGTTCCGGCGCCACCTCGTGCGCTCCGCGGAGCTTGAAGCCATGCTCCTCGAAAACCTTGGCCACGCTGCTCAGAAGATTGTCGTCGCCGCCGAGAAACATGCGCGTGATGCGCGGCAGAAGAAGCATTGCCCGCCAGTCCAGCCCGACATCGCGAATGCGTGGCCGCACCACGCTGCCGATAAAGACGATATCTCTCAGGCTGTGCCGCTTGCGGGCGGCCAGATACCTGGCGAGCGAGCCGAGTTTCACCCATTCGTGCGGATAGCGCGCAAGCGCGGGATCCGCAAAACGCTCGAGCAGAAAGAGATGAACCTCGCGTCCCTGCCTGCGGACTGCTTCTGCGACGGCTTCCGGAAATGCGCCGCCGCCGCAAATGATCGCAACGGGAGACCGGTCCGCGGCAGCCTGCGGCGCGTCCGCATATGCGCCGGGCGACGGCAATGTTATGCGTCCTCGTGCCGGGAAGCGGGGGTATTGAGCCGGCGCTTTCCCGCGCTGCGGATAAACGCGACCACCTTCTCGACGGCCGGGTCGCCGGCATACTGCGAGGCAACTGCCTCGACGCGCACTGCCAGCGCACCTTCGCCGAAGAAAATCTCGCGGTACGCCGCGCGCAGCTTGTGAATGGTCTCGCGGCTGAACCCACGCCGCTTGAGCCCGATCAGATTGAGACCCCCGAGATCGCCCGCCGCGTCGGTTGCGCCGAACGGGATGACATCGTGTCGAATCCCCGCGCAACCGCCGAGAATTGCATATTCGCCGACACGCGCATTCTGATGCACGGCCGCGAGGCCGCCGATGAAGGTAAAGTCTCCGATCTCGGCATGACCGCCGAGCGTCGCGTTATTCGCAAAAATCACGTTGTTGCCCACGATGCAGTCGTGGCCGACATGCGCGGCCGTCATGAACATGCAGTTGTCGCCTACCCGCGTCTCCATGCGCCCGCCTGCGGTGCCGGTGTTCATCGTGACGCCCTCTCGGATGTCGCAATTCCTGCCGACGATCAGACGGGACGCTTCGCCTTTGTAATGGACCGATTGCGGCGGACTGCCGAGGGACGCGAAGGGCTGGATCTTCGCGCCGGCGCCGATCTCGGTGTGTCCCTGAATCGACACATGAGACACGAGATGACTGCCGTCGCCGATCTTGACGTTGGCGCCGATCACGCAATAGGGCCCGACGAAAACCTCGGCGCCAAGTCTGGCGCCGTCGGCAACTCTCGCGGTCGGATCGATCCTTGCCACAGCCCCCGGCTCAATCTTCAACGATCATCGCGCCGACTTCGGCTTCGCAGACAGTGACCCCGCGCACTTTGGCGTCGCCCTTGAACCACCACATGGTCCTGCGCTGTTGAATCTTCTTCATGTGGTATTCGATCGTGTCGCCGGGCAATACGGGCTTGCGGAATTTGGCCTTGTCGACCGTCAGGAAAAATACGTTCGGCGGCCTGCCTTCGTGACCTGCGTGCCGTGAGCAAATCGCACCGGCCGTCTGCGCCATCGCTTCGATAAGCAACACGCCGGGCATGACCGGCCGGCCGGGAAAGTGCCCCGGAAAGAACGGTTCGTTGAAGGTCACGTTCTTTATGCCGATGCAGGACTCGTCGGCATTCACCTCGATGATCCGGTCCACCAGCAGAAAAGGGTAGCGGTGCGGCAGAAGCTTCAGAAGCTCGGCCGGTTCGATGACATTCGATTTCGCTTCGGCGCTCATTGTTCGTCCGGGAATTATTTGCGTGTTTTATTGTCTTTGTCCTTACCACCTTTTCCGGCGAGCCGCTGCAAGGCGACCTGCTCGCGGAAAAAATCCCGCAAGGGCTTCGCCGGCGCGCCGCCCCAGCGCTCCCCGGCCGGCACATCGTGCATGACGCCCGAGAGCGCAATCAGTTGCGCGCGGTCGCCGATCTTTCGATGATCCGCGATCCCGACCTTGCCGCCGAGCATGACGCCGTCGCCCAGCGTGACGCTGCCGGAAACCCCGACGTGGCCCGCGATAATGCAGTGGCGGCCGATCGAAACGTTGTGCGCGACCTGCACGAGATTGTCGATCTTGGTGCCCTCGCCGATCATGGTATCGCGCCCGCCGCCGCGGTCGACGGTCGTGCCCGCGCCGATCTCGACGTCGTCCTGAATGATGACGCGGCCGAGCTGCGGCACCTTGATGTGCCCCTTGCCGGGAATGTAGCCGAAACCGTCCTGCCCGATCCGCGCGCCGGCGTGCACGATCACCCGGTCGCCGAGCAGCGCATGGGTGATGCTGGCGCCCGGCCCGATGCTGCAATCGCGCCCGATGCGGACATTCGGGCCGATCACGACGTTCGCACAGATCACGGTACCCGCGCCGATCTCGGCATCTGGACCGATCACCGCACCCGGGTCGACGATGACGCCGTCTTCAAGCCGCGCATCCTCATGAACAGAGGCTTCCGGATCGACGCCGCGCGTGCCCACGATCGAAAGGGGGCGCAGGTCGTCGGCAAACAGCGCGCGCGCCGTCCTGACGAAGGCCGCGTAGGGCCTGGGCACGATCAACCGGACGATATGCGCGGGAACCGCGTCGGCAAGTTTTTCCGAAACGAAGCAGGCCGCAGCATCGCAAACCGCAAGCTGCTCGGCGTAATCCGCATCCTCGTAGAACGTGACGTCGCCGGGCCCGGCGATATCGAGCGGCTTAGCGCCGGTTACGGCCGCCGCGACATTCTCCTGTGGCACGGTCGCGCCGGTCAGCTCGGCAATGGCGGCGAGCGCCAGCGGGCCGCGAGAGCGAAAGAATATCGGATCGGTCATGCGAAAACCGTCGGACCTGCGCCGGCCTGCGCCGGCGCCGGGAAATCAGAACTTGGCGCCGCCACCAAAGCGGAAGACCTGCGTTCTGTCGAACGGACCCTTGGCAAGCGGGAAGCCGAGATCGAACCGCAGCGGGCCGAAGGGCGAGGACCAGATCAGGCTGACGCCGGCCGAAGCACGGATCGAGCGGTCGTCGAACAAGCAGACGTTTGAGCCGCAACTCGTTGCAGTCAGCAGCGGTGGGTTCAAATTGCCCTCGTAATTCCACAACGAACCTACGTCGACGAAGAGCGCACTCTTGATGCCGACTTCCTTCGGCATGAACCACAGCGGAAACTGAAGCTCGGCGGTCGCAGCCCAGTAGGTCGTGCCGCCCAGCGTATTCATGCCGTTTGTGATGTTCGTATTGATGTCCTGCGCGCCAAAGCCCTGCGTCGCGAAACCGCGCACCAGCGTATGCGAGTTGTTGAAGTGGTCCAGGAAGCGCAGCGTGTCGCCGCCATAGGCGAACACATGCCCGGCCGAGCCCTTCACCATGACCACAAAATCGCCCGTCAGCGGCCTGTAGTACCGCGCTTCGGCCGCGGTTTTCAGGAATTTGGAATCGCCACCGATGCCCGCGAGATCCTGCGAGAACGTCGCGTAGACACCGCTCGTCGGGTCCTTGTTGTTGTCGAGCGAGTTGTAGGTCAGCGTATAGCCGATCTGCGAGGTCAGGATCGGCGAGAACAGCGACTCCAGAATCGCGTTGGAAACCAGGAAGGTCGTATTGGTCGATGTGATCTCGCGCTGGAAGATGCTGTAGCGTACCTGAAGCGTCAGTTCCTCGTTCAGCCGTGCCGCGGCCCGCAACGTGGTACCGATCGTATCGACGCCATAAGTGATGTACGTCGACGGTTCCGTCTCACGGTAGAAAACGTCGAAACCGACCGCGAGCCGGTAATCCATGAAGTAGGGCTCGGTGAACGAGAATTCGATTCCCTTCGCGCGCTCGCCGTATTGCAGCGAGGTGCGCACATACTGCCCGCGGCCGAGGAAGTTGCGCTCGCCGATGGTCAGTTCGCCGAGAATGCCGTCCGCGGTCGAATAGCCCGCGGCGACCGAGAATTCGCCGGTGAGCTGCTCCTCGACGTTCACGTTCAGGATGATGCGGTCGGGCGCCGAACCGGGCTCGTTCGTGATTTTCACGTTCTTGAAGTAGCCGAGATTCTTCAGGCGGCGCTCGGCGCGATCGACCATGACGCGGTTGTAGGGATCGCCCTCGACGATATCGAACTCGCGGCGCACGACGTATTCGCGCGTCCGCGTGTTCGAGCGGATGTTGATGCGCTCGACGTAGACGCGCGCGCCCTCGTCGATCACGTAGATCACGTTGATCAGACGGCCCTGGAAATCGCGGTCGCCGCGCGGGCGCACCTGCGCGAAAGCGTAGCCGCGATTGGCAAGCTCGATGGTGATGAGCTCGACCGTCTTCTCGACCAGTTCGGCGTTATAGACCTCGCCGGAACGCCCGCGGATCAGCGCGCGCACGGTCGTTACGTCGAGATCGCGCACGTTCGAGAGCACGTCGACATTGCCGAACTTGTATTGCGGACCCTCGTCGAGCACGAAGCTCAGCACGAAGCCGTTGTTCTGCCGGTCGAGATCGACCGTGGCCGAAAGGATGCGGAAGTCGGCATAGCCGTTCTTGAGATAGAACCGCCGCAAGAGTTCCTGGTCGGCATTGACGCGATCCGGATCGTAGACGTCGGAGTTGCGCAGCCAGCTCAGCCAGTTCGTCTGCGACGTGTTGATCACGTCGCGGAGCCGCCCGTCGGAGAATACGTTGTTGCCGGTAAACCGGATCGAGCGAATCGTGGTCTTGTCGCCTTCCTTGATCAGATAGACCAGATCGACGCGATTGTTCGGGCGGTCGATGATCTGCGGCTCGACGGTGACGTCGTAGCGTCCGCTGCGGCGATAGACTTCGATGATGCGCTGGACGTCCGCCTGCACGGTCGCGCGCGAAAGCGCGGCGCGCGGTTTCGACTGCACTTCGGCGTTCAGAACGTCGTCCTTGACCCGCCTGTTGCCTTCGAACACGACCCGATTGATGACCTGCGCCTCGCGCACGGTGACGACAAGGCGCGATCCCGACATCCGGATCTGGACGTCCTCGAACAGGCCGATTGCATAGAGCGTGCGCAGGGCTTCGTCGATGCGCCGCGCGTCAACGCGCTCGCCCGGCCGGATTTTCACATAGCTGCGGATGGTATCGGCATCGACGCGCTGGTTGCCCACGACATCGACCGCCGTGACGGTCTGGGCCGAAGCGGCACTCGATGCGGCAACCGAGACTACTGCAACGCCACAAAAGAGGGTCACCGCGAGCGCGAAGGCTACGCCCAACCTACGAATGACCCGTACCCCACCGAATTCCATCGACCGCAATTCCAAAAAGCGGTCAGGACAAGACCGCTCCCCCATCCGCTCGGGAACCCAAGCGGAATCGAACTTCATACGCGTCCGGTTTTACAGACTTTCCAGTGGCTTGCAAACGAAGCGGGCAGTTTTTGCCGGGCTTTTCGGGCGTGCGTTGCCGATCAGCAACGCGACCCGATGACCCGCCGGACGCCATACCCCGTTACCACTAAAAGATCAGTCCCGAACGACCCAGCGGACCCCACCACTGGAGCCCTAATATGGCCAACCGGGCGTTACCGCCCGATTACCAATACAACCTTTGGGGTATCAGGACGCCTGGGCGCGCAGGAAAAGCTGGAAAATATCGTTCCAGGTGGCGACGATCATCAGAAGCATCACGAACGCCAGACCGATCCGGAAACCGTATTCCTGCGCTCGCTCGCTCAGGGGCCGACCGCGGATTGCCTCGATCGCGTAGAACAGCAGGTGCCCCCCGTCCAGAAGCGGCACGGGGAACAGATTCAGGAGCCCGATGCTGACCGAAAGCACGGCCGTTAGCCGCAACAGGTCGTAGAAGCTCTGCGCCGCAACCTCGCCGGCGACCTGACCGATCCGGATCGGCCCGCCAAGCTGGTCGATCGACTCCTTCCCGACGATGATGCCGCCGATGTAGGCCATGGTCCGCTCGATCACGAACCAGGTTTCCGAGAAGCCCATCCCGATCGAAGCGAGCACGCCATAGCGCTTGCGGAAAACATCCTCGGGTTTCGACGGGTTCTCGATCCCGAGCACACCCGCCTTCGGATTATTCGGATGCGGTTTCGGTGTCGCAACCAGCGTGAGCTGCTGCCCGCCGCGCTGCACGACGAGCGTCAGCGGCTTGCCGAGTGCCACGGAAACGATGCGCGGCAGGTCTTCAAAGGCTTCGACCGGCTTGCCGTCGATCGAAAGAATGAGATCGCCCGGTTTCATGCCGGCTTCCATCGCGGCGCTGTTCGGACGGATAGCGTTCGCGCGTGCAGGCCACCGCGAAATGCCAATGTCGCCGATACGATGCGTCGAGCCGAAGTTGTCCCGGATCTCGCGAAGTGACGGCGTGACCGTCACGGCGACGTCCCTGCCCTTGCGTTCGACCACAAAGACGAGTTTCTCGCCGGCCGCGAGGCTGGTAGCGCGAATAATATCCTCGTAGCCGTCGATGGCCTTGCCATTGATGCTGACGACACGGTCGCCGGCCAGCAGGCCGGCGGCCTGCGCGGGACTGCCTACGCGAACGACTTCGAGCACCGGCGTCGTCATGTTGCGGCCGATGCCGTAGAGCACGCCGGCGAAGATGATCACCGCGAGAATGAAATTCGCGATCGGGCCGGCCGCGACGATGGCCGCACGATTCCTGAGCGGCTGATGGAAGAAGGAAATCCGCTTCTCAACGGCGCTCATTTTCTGGAGTTTCTGATGGTCCGGCGTACTCGCGGCGGAATCGTCGCCGTGAAAGCGCACATAGCCGCCGAGCGGGATCGCGGCGAAGCGCCAGCGCGTGCCGTGACGATCGTTGAAGCCGAAAAGCTCCGGTCCGAAGCCGACCGAGAAGGCGTCGATCTTCACGCCGCAGCGGCGTGCGACCCAGAAGTGGCCGAGTTCATGGAAGAAAACGACGATGGTCAGGACGAATAGGAACGGAATCACATAGCCGAGAATTCCGCCGCCCAAAGCTCCAAAGAGTTCCATCTGCCGCCCTTTCTGATTTCTTACCGCGTTAGGATGCCTTTGCGGCGAATTGAGGCAAGAGGGTCACGGCCAAACTTCTCGCGACATGGTCAACGCCAAGCGCGTCGTTAACCGTAGCGACCTCACCCAGTATGCCTTCCTTGCCCGCCTTCTCCAGTACCGCCTCGACCAGCCCCGGAATCCCTTGAAAGGACAGCCGGCGCTTGCGGAATGCGTCGATGGCGATCTCGTTCGCGGCATTGAGCACGTTGGGCGCCGCACCCCCACGTTCCAGCGCATTGCGCGCGAGTTTCAGCGCCGGAAAGCGCCCGATGTCCGGCGCTTCGAAATGCAGGCTGCCGAGCCTCGCAAGATCGAGCTTGGGCGCTTGCCAGTCCAGCCGTTCGGGCCATGCAAGACAGAACCCGATCGGAATCCGCATGTCCGGATGCGCCATCTGTGCCATGACCGAACCGTCGTTGAATTCGACCAGCGCATGCACGACCGACTGCGGGTGAATCAGAACATCAAGCTGCGCAGGCGCAAGATCGAACAGATAGTGCGCCTCGATCAGCTCCAGGCCCTTGTTCATCAGCGTCGCGGAGTCGATGGAAATTTTCGCGCCCATCGACCAGTTCGGATGGCGTACCGCTTCTTCCGGCGTGACGATCGCGAGCCGCTCCCGGCTCATGGTCCGGAACGGACCGCCGGAAGCCGTGAGCGTCACCTTGGAAACCGCGTCGCGTTTGCCGCAGGCAAGCGCCTGAAACACGGCGTTGTGCTCGGAATCGACCGGAAGAACGATGGCGCCTTTTGCATGCGCTTCACGCATGAACAGCTTGCCCGCGGTAACGAGGCATTCCTTGTTCGCGAGCGCAATTCGCCGGCCCTTGGCGAAGCCCGCGATGGTCGGCGCAAGACCCGCCGCGCCGACAATCGCGGAAAGCAGCACATCCGAATTTGCCTCCGCCGCCTCCGTCATGCCGCTCGCGCCGGCAAGCGCCTTCACGCGCGTTCCCGCAAGCAACGATTTCAGTTCCGCATACGAGCCCTCGTCCGAAACCGCGGCGATCTCCGCGCCGAACTCCTTCGCAAGCTTCGCCAGCTTTACGGCATCGCTGTTTGCGGTCAGCGCGACGACGCGAAAATTGTCCCCGCGCAGAAGATCGAGCGCGCTCGCGCCGATCGAGCCGGTGGCACCGAGAATGCTGACGCTCGTCACCATTGCAGCAGACCCGTGGCCGGCGCGTCGGCTCCGCCGCGAGACATTCCGATCAGAAGCGCAAGCGCCGCCGCGGCAATAAAGGCGTCGATCCGGTCCATGACGCCGCCGTGACCCGGAAGAATGCCGGAGGAGTCCTTCTTGCCGAATTTGCGCTTCACGAAGGATTCGAAGATGTCGCCGGCCTGCGAAAAAGCTGAAACGGCAATCGCGATCACGGCATGCATCAAAGCAACCCGCCCTGTCGCGTAAGCCGCAACGCCGACACCTCCGATAACTCCGAACAAGGTACCCCCGAGTGCGCCCGACCAGGTTTTCTTCGGGCTGATCGCAGGCGCAAGTTTCGGCCCGCCGATGAATCGCCCGCTGAAATAGGCCGCGATATCGGTGAGCCAGACTACGGCATAGAGCCAGATTGCGGCGTGAAGGCCGAGTTCGGCATCATTCCGCAACAAAACGACCGGCAGGAAAACCAGCCCCGCATAGAGCAGGCCAGATCCGCTCCAAAGCCGCGCGATTCCGCCCCCGCTGGTCAACGCTGCGGCCAATATCGTACCGGCGGCGATTGCTCCCAGCGCCGCCAGCGGCGCATGGATGCTGACCAGCACCGCGGCAAGCGCAATGGTGAAGAACCCCAGCGCAAGTACCGTGGTCTTATGCGCGACGCGTACGATCGACGCCCATTCGTACCATACGATGAGGGCCGCACAGGTCCAGAACAGCAGGAACGGAAAACCGCCGAACCATGTAGCAGCAAGCACCGCAACGATCATTGCAATCGCCGAAGGCACGCGGCGCTTCAGATCGCTGGCCATGGAGGAAGTTGCCGGTGCCTCGGTCAATTTACGCCCTCGCCTTTGCCGACAGCCCGCCGAAGCGCCGCTCGCGCTTATGGTACTCGTGGATCGCCGCTTCGAGCGCGGCCTTGTCGAAATCAGGCCAATGCGTTTCCACGAAAACGAACTCGGCATAGGCCGCCTGCCAGAGCAGGAAGTTCGAGAGCCGTTGCTCGCCGCTCGTGCGGATAATCAGGTCGGGGTCGGGAATACCCTTGGTTTGAAGCTGCGATGCGAGCTTCTCTGCGTCGATCCGTTCGGGCGAGAGTTCTCCGCGCGCGACCTGCTCGGCCAACTTCCGCGCCGCTTCCGCGATCTCCTGCTGCGCACCGTAATTGAATGCGACCACGAGCGTCGGTCCGGAATTGTGTTTGGTCAGTTCTTCGGCTTCGTTGAGCAGTCCGAGAATGTCGGGCTTGAGATTCCGGCGCTCGCCGATCACACGGACACGCACGTCGTTCTTATGCAACTCCGCGAGATCGTTCCTGACGAAACGCTTGAGCAAACCCATCAGGTCTTCGATCTCGTCTGCCGGTCGCGACCAGTTCTCGGAACTGAAACTGTAAATCGTGAGATACCGGATGCCGAGTTCTCCGGCCGCCTTGACGATATTGCGAAGGGCTTCCACGCCACGCCGGTGGCCTTCGCGACGCGGCAACCCGCGGGCCGCGGCCCAGCGTCCGTTGCCGTCCATGATGATCGCGACGTGTACCGGAGGCGCGGCTACGCCGGCGTCTTCCTTTGGCGCGGCGTCTCGAATCGCCATTGCGGGCTCCCCGTCAGACCGACAGGATTTCCTTTTCCTTATGCGCGAGCATCTGATCGACTTCCGAGATAGCCGCGTCGGTTGCTTTCTGCACTTCGGTCTCGTGACGCTTGGTTTCGTCCTCCGAGACGTGTCCTTCCTTCTGCGCTTTTTTTAGAAGGTCGATACCGTCGCGCCTTACATGACGGATCGCAACTTTCGCCGCTTCCGCATACTTATGCGCAACTTTGACGAGTTCCTTGCGGCGGTCCTCGTTGAGATCCGGAATACGCAGCCGGATTACCTGCCCTTCGGTGTTCGGGTTGAGGCCGAGATTGGAATCGCGGATCGCCTTTTCGACCGCGCTCACTACCGACTTGTCCCAGACCTGGATCGAGATCAATCGCGGCTCAGGGATTGCAACGGTCGCGACCTGCGAGAGCGGCATGTTCGAACCGTAGGCATCGACCGTGATTGGCTCGACTAGCGAAGGTGTGGCGCGGCCGGTGCGGAGGCCCGCGAGTTCGGCTTTCAGAACGGCCTGCGCGCCCTGCATCCGGCGTTTGATATCTGCGAGGTCGAACGCTTGCGCTGCCATGGTCTTCGTCCTGATTGACTAGGGCCGCGAGGGCCGGTCTTTTTATAAGCTTAGGCCGTAACGATCGTGCCGCGCGACGGGTCGGCAATCGCCGCCGAAATCGCCCCGGCGGCTTTGATCGAAAATACGATTATCGGCAGCTTGGCGTCTCTAGCAAGAGCGAACGCGGCGGCGTCCATCACCTTGAGATTCCTCGTCAAAGCTTCGCTATGGGTGAGTGTCTTGAAGCGTTTGGCTTTGGGATTCCTGTGCGGATCGGCATCGTAGATTCCATCCACATCGGTCGCCTTGAAGATCGCCTGGCAATTCAGCTCGGCTGCACGCAACGCCGCCGCCGTATCGGTCGTGAAGTATGGATTGCCCGTGCCGCCGGCGAGCACAACGATGCGCCCTTCCGACAGATCCTTGATCGCCGGCTGACGTGCGTAGGGCTGGCACACCGTCGGCATATCGAGCGCCGAGAAGGCGCGCGCGGGCGCACCTGCCGCCTCGATCGCACGCTCGAGCGCAAGCGCGTTGATCACGGTCGCCAGCATGCCCATCTGGTCGGCAGTCGCGCGGTTCATGCCGGTGGTGGCAAGCTCTGCACCGCGCAGAATATTTCCGCCGCCGACCACGACCGCGATTTCCGCGCCGGCCTTGCGTGCCTTTGCGAGGTCCTTGCCGATGCGGGTGAGCGTGCCGGCGTCGAGGCCGAAGCTCTGCTGGCCCATCAAAGCTTCGCCCGAGACTTTGATGAGTACCCGGGCGAAGCGTTGTTTCGGCATGTTCGAAGCTCTTAGGCTTTGCCGCCGGCGGCTGCGACTTCCGCGGCGAAGTCCTGTTCCTGTTTCTCGACGCCCTCGCCGAGCGCGAAACGGACGAACCCCTTGATCGCAATCGGCCCGCCCGCCTTGCCTTCGGTTTCCTTCAGCGCCTGCGCAACGGTCTTGGACGGATCGTGCACGAACGGCTGATCGATAAGGCTTACTTCCTTGTAGAAGCTCTTGAGGCCGCTATCGACGATTTTCTCGATCACGTTGTCGGGTTTTCCAGAGGCGCGTGCCTTCTCGGCCAGAATGCCCCGCTCCCGCTCGATAGTCGCGGCGTCGATACCCTTGGATTCCACGGCCAGCGGGTTTGCGGCCGCGATGTGCATCGCAACCATGCGGCCGATCCGGCTCAGTTCGTCCTTGTCACCCTTCGATTCGAGCGCGACCAACACCCCGATCTTGCCGAGGCCCCCCGAGATCGCACCGTGCATATACTGCGCGATCACGCCCTCGCCGACCGAGATTTCGGCCGCGCGGCGGAAGGTCATGTTCTCGCCGATCGTTGCGATCGCCGAAGAGATTGCCTCTTCGATCGTGGACGAACCGGCCTTCACCTTCTTCAGCTTCTCGACGTCCGCACCGTTATGCAGCGCCGCCTGCGCGATCAGCTTCACAAGACCCTGAAAGTGGTCGTTACGCGCGACGAAGTCGGTCTCCGAGTTGACCTCGACGACGACGCCCTTCTTGCCGTCGACCGCGATACCGACGAGACCTTCGGCGGCGACGCGGCCGGATTTTTTCGCGGCTTTCGAGAGGCCCTTCTTGCGGAGCCAGTCGACGGCGGCCTGAATGTCGCCCTTGGTTTCGGTAAGCGCGGCCTTGCAGTCCATCATGCCTGCGCCAGAGAGTTCGCGCAGTTCCTTGACCGCGCTCGCGGTGATTTCTGCCATTTCTTTTCTCCGTTCCGCCGGACTTATTCGGCGTCGGCCTGGAACTTCTTCGCCTGTTCAATCCAGCCGGCGACACGAGCCGGGAGGCGCACCTCTTCGCCAACGCGATGCGCGTCGGCAGTGGATAATTCCGCGATCTGCCAATAATGGAAAATGCCGAGATCGTTGAGCTGCTTCTCGACATCCGGGCTGACGTGGCCGAGTTTCTTGAGATCGTCCGGCGCACCGCGCGGACCCGGCAGCGGCTCGAGCTTTTCCCACTCGGTCGCGGCGGGCAAGGTCTCTTCCACCGGTTCTTCGGCGGCGCCGAGGTCGATGCCGGCCTCGCCCTGCGCGCGGGAAATGCCGTCGATCGCAGCCTTCGCGACCAGATCACAATAAAGGTTGATCGCACGCGCCGCGTCGTCGTTGCCCGGGATCGGGTAGGTTATACCGTCCGGGTCGCAATTGGTATCGACAATCGCCGCGATCGGAATGCCGAGACGGCGCGCTTCCTTGATCGCAATGTCTTCCTTGTTGGTGTCGATCACGAACAGAAGGTCCGGAATGCCGCCCATGTCACGGATGCCGCCGAGCGCAAGTTCGAGCTTTTCTTTCTCGCGCGAAAGCGTGAGGCGCTCCTTCTTCGTGTAGCCGCCGGCCTCGCCGGAATTGAGCATCTCCTCGATCTTCTTGAGCCGCGCGATCGAGTTCGAAATCGTCTTCCAGTTCGTAAGCGTGCCGCCGAGCCAGCGCGAATTGACGAAATACTGCGCCGAGCGCTTGGCGGCATCGGCGATCGAATCCGACGCCTGGCGCTTGGTGCCGACGAACAGAATGCGGCCGCCCTTGGCGACCACGTCGGACACCGCCTGCAATGCGCGTGACAGCGCGGGCACGGTCTGCGCGAGGTCGATGATATGGATGTTGTTGCGGGTGCCGAAGATGTACGATTGCATCTTCGGATTCCAGCGATGGGCCTGATGGCCGAAGTGAACGCCAGCTTCCAAAAGCTGGCGCATGCTGTAGTCGGGCAGCGCCATTTCCAAACTCCGGTTTGCCTCCGCGGGCAGAGCAAGGCCACCTGGCCCTGCACCGGATGATCCCTCTCAGGATCGAAGCGCCCGCGTGCGAGATGGGCGGGTGTATAGGCGGCTTGGCTAAGCCGCGCAACCATCGGTCTGCGGGAACCAAAAAAGCGCTATAAGATATTGATTTAATTAGAGTTCTTGCACTTCCAGCACCCCCTCAATCGCGCGCACGCTGCCCGCGATCTGGGGCGAAAGCGGGTATCTGCCGGGAAGTTTCACTTCGACCTCGGACAAGCCCTCTTCCAGCGAGACGACGATATTCACCTCGCCTTTGCCGTCTGCTTTCGCTTCTGCGGCTTTGCCGTTGCCGCCGTTCGTGAGCCGTTTTGCGATCTGCTCCACGGAAACATCCGGCCGGACTGTCACGACGAGCCCGCGTTGATTTCTGGCGGCGACATCGTCGAGGAGTTCCACGCCGTAGATGCGCAGTCGCACCTCATCGCCCTGCGCGTCCGCGCCAACTTGCACCAGCACCGCGTTCCCAGGCTCTAGCAGCTTCTGGTATTGGACCAACCCTTCCTGAAAGATCACCGCTTCGAAGTAGCCGGTCGGATCCGACATGCGGATATTGGCCATACGCGAACCGGTCTTGGTGCGGCGCTCCTGCCGCGAAACCACCGTAGCCGCGAGACGTCCCGCACTCGCACCAGCACGCGCGCTTTGCTGAAACTCGGCCCAGGATTGAATCCGCATACGCTTCAGCGCGACGGTATAGTCATCGAGCGGGTGGCCGGAGAGATAAAAGCCCGCGGCGTCGAACTCCTTGGCAAGCCGTTCCGCCGGCAACCAGGACTCCACGTCCGGCAGACGCAACACAGTGGCATTCGAAGCACCGCCGAAGAGTTCGCTCTGGCCCGACGCACGGTCCTCGCCGCTGCGCTGCGCGTGGCGCAAGATCGCCTCGCAGCCGGCAAAAACGCGCGCGCGGTTCTTCTCCAGCGCATCGAACGCTCCCGCGGCCGCGAGACTCTCGAGCATGCGTTTGTTGATCGCCTTCGGATCGGTCCGCGACGCAAAATCGGCCAGATCCTTGAACGGCTTGCCCTCACGCGCGGTGACGATCGCGTCGACCGCCTGTGCACCCACACCCTTAAGCGCTGCAAGCGAATAGAAAATCGTGCCACCGTCGACATCGAAGGCGCGCCCCGATTTGTTCACCGAGGGCGGTTCGACGTTGATCTTCAGCCGTTGCGCCTCACGCCGGAATTCCGCGAGCTTGTCGGTGTTTCCCATATCGAGTGTCATGGACGCCGCGAGAAACTCCACCGGATAATTCGCCTTCAGATAGGCTGTCTGATAGGCGACGAGCGCGTAGGCTGCGGCATGGCTCTTGTTGAAGCCATAGTCGGCGAACTTTGCCAGCAACTCGAAGATCGACTGCGCCTGATGTTTGTCGATGCCCTGCTCAACGGCGCCGCTCACGAAGCGCTGCTGCTGGGCATTCATTTCTTTCTTGATCTTCTTGCCCATCGCACGCCGTAACAGATCGGCTTCGCCGAGCGAGTAGCCGGCAAGCACGCGCGCCGCCTCCATCACCTGTTCCTGATAGACGATTACGCCGAAGGTTTCCTTCAGCACCGGTTCGAGCTTGGGATGAATATAGTCGGGTCGCTCCTTGCCGACTTTGCGGTTGCAGTACGTCGGGATGTTCGCCATCGGGCCGGGCCGATAGAGAGCGACGAGCGCGATGATGTCCTCGAAGCGGTCAGGCTTCATGTCCACGAGGGCGCGCCGCATGCCCTGCCCTTCGACCTGGAACACCCCGACCGTTTCCCCGCGCGCCAGCATCTCGAAGGTTTTCTTGTCGTCGAGCGGTATCTTGTCGATATCGACAATCACGCCACGCTTGGCGAGCAGGTCGGTCGTAGTCCGAACGACGGTGAGGGTCTTTAGACCGAGAAAATCGAACTTCACGAGTCCCGCGACTTCGACCCATTTCATATTGAACTGGGTGACCGGCATGTTCGAGCGCGGGTCGCGGTAGAGCGGGATCAGCTCGCCGAGCGGCCGGTCGCCGATTACGATACCGGCGGCATGGGTGGATGCATGGCGATGCAGGCCCTCGAGTTTCAGCGCGATATCGAAGGCGCGCTGCACCACTGGCTCCTCCGCCGCCTGTTGCAGCCGCGGGTCTGCCTCGATCGCCTTTTGCAGCGTGACAGGGTTCGTCGGATTGACGGGCACGAGTTTGCAGAGCTTGTCCACCTGCCCATAGGGCATCTCGAGCACACGGCCGACGTCGCGCAGCACGCCCCGCGCCTGCAAGGAACCGAAGGTTATGATCTGCGCGACGCGGTCGCGGCCGTAGCGCTCCTGCACATAGCGGATCACTTCGTCGCGACGGTCCTGGCAGAAGTCGATGTCGAAGTCCGGCATCGAAACGCGTTCCGGATTGAGGAAGCGCTCGAACAGCAAGCCGAAGCGGATTGGATCGAGATCGGTGATCGTCAGCGCATAGGCGACAAGCGAACCCGCGCCTGAGCCGCGCCCCGGTCCCACCGGAATGTTCTTCTGCTTCGCCCAGACGATAAAATCGGCGACGATAAGAAAGTAGCCAGCATACTTCATGTTGCTGATCACGTTCAGCTCGAATTCGAGCCGCTCGCGATACTGCGCTTCAGTGTATCCTGCGGCGATTCCGAACGACTGCATACGGCGGCGCAGACCTTCTTCTGCCAGCGACCGAAGCTGTGTCGTTTCGTCGAGCCGTTCGCTGCCGAAGGTCGGCAGGATCGGCTTGCGCGCGGTCGGGCGGTAGAAGCAGCGTTGCGCAATCTCGGCCGTGGCGGCGATCGCAGCCGGCAAATCCGCGAACAGCTCTGCCATCTCTTCCTGCGTCTTGAGATAGTGCTCGGGAGTGAGCTGGCGGCGGTCGGTTTCGGCGATGCGACGTCCCTCCGCAATCGCGAGCAGCGCATCCTGCGCCTCGTAGTCGTCGCGCGTGGCGAAGAACGGCTCGTTGGTTGCGACTAGCGGGAGCGACAGCCTTTCGGCAAGAGAAAGCAGGTGCGCTTCCGCACGGCGCTCGCTCGCGAGGCCATGCCGCTGCAACTCGACATAAAGCCGGTTGTCGTAACCCGCTTTCAGCTTTTCGAGACGCGCCTGTGCGATCTCGGGCTTTTCTACGATAAGCCTGTCGATCGGCCCCGAAGGTCCGCCGGTCAGCGCGATCAAGCCTTCAGCGCTTTCCGGCAGCCAGTCAAATTGAACACGCGGCTCTTCGGAGTCGGCGCTTTCCATGAAGCTCCGCGACGTAAGCTGCATCAGGTTGCGGTAGCCGGTTTCGCTGGCAGCGAGCAGTACGATCCGCGGCAAGGCCTGGGGCGCCGCACCCGGACGCAGCGGCGGCTCGTCGGCAAAGTCGACGGCCAGCGCACAACCGACAATCGGCTGTATGCCCTTCTCGGCCATCTTCTCGGAGAACTCCAGCGCACCGAACAGATTGCCGCTATCGGTCAGGGCAATAGCGGGTTGACGGTCCGCGTGCGCCAGCGCCGCTAGCTTCGCAATCGGAAGCGCGCCCTCGAGCAGCGAATAGGACGAGTGAACATGGAGGTGGACGAAGGGTGCTTGCGCCACGGCGGCCTCGACGACTCTGGGACGCTATTGTCCGTATTGACGGGAGATAGGCAAACGCCGCTTGTGGACTATTCGAGTTCCACCACTTTGCCGTCGCGCAGCGTCACACGCCGTGTCATCCGCTTGGCGAGGTCGAGATTATGGGTCGCGATCACCGCGGCAAGCTTTGTCGCCGACACGAGCTTGGACAGCGTCTCGAATACATGATCCGCCGTCTTCGGATCGAGATTGCCGGTCGGTTCGTCCGCAAGCAGTAAACGCGGCGCATTCGCGACCGCGCGCGCAATTGCCACGCGCTGCTGTTCACCGCCCGAAAGTTCGGACGGACGATGCTCCAGACGCTCTGCAAGGCCGAGGAAGCGCAGCAACTCGTTCGCGCGTTTCGTCGCTTCGCGCCGGTCGAGCCCCGCGATCATTTGCGGCAGGGCAACGTTCTCGCTCGCGGTGAACTCCGGCAGCAGGTGATGAAACTGGTAGACGAAGCCGATTTCATGCCGGCGTATTGCGGTACGCGCGCCGTCGGGCAGCTTCGCCGTAGGCTTGCCGCTGATATAAACCTCGCCTCCGCCCGGGTGCTCGAGCAACCCCGCCATGTGCAGCAGCGTCGACTTGCCGGCGCCCGAAGGCGCAATCAGCGCGACTGACTCTCCAGGCCAAACCGAGAGCGTCGCGTCGCGCAGGATCGCGAGTTCATGATCGCCCTGCACATAGCTTCGGCGGACTTCTTCGAGGTGGAGCGCGGGCGGCTTTTCCATTTATTCGTACCTGAGCGCTTCCACAGGATCGAGTCTTGCCGCGCGCCATGCCGGATAAAGCGTCGCGAGGAACGAAAGGATGAGCGCCATCAGGATCACGGCGGTCGTCTCGCCGCTGTCGATCCGCGCGGGCAGCCTGCTCAGGTAATAGAGCTCCGGAGGAAACAGCTGTGTCGAGGTTAGCCACGACACGAAACGGCGAATTTCCTCGATGTTGAGACACACGAGCAGTCCGATCGCGAAGCCGACCAGTGTGCCGACGATGCCGATGCTTGAGCCTGTAATCAGAAACACGCGCATGACCGCGTATTTCGTGGCCCCCATCGTCCGCAGGATCGCGATGTCGTGCCCTTTGTCTTTGACGAGAATGATGAGGCCGGAAATGATGTTGAGCGCTGCGACCAATACGATCAGCGTCAGAATCATGAACATCACGGTTCGCTCGACCTGCAGCGCGCTGAAGAAAGACGAATTCCGCTGCCGCCAGTCGATGATGTAAACCTGTCGTCCGGCGTTGTCGTTCACCGCCTGCCGGTAGCGGATGATATGGTCGGCGTTGTCGGTGTAAACCTCGATCGCGTTCACGTCGCCGGCGCGGTTGAAATAGGCCTGCGCTTCCGTAAGCGGCATGAAGACAAATACGGAATCGTACTCCGACATGCCGATCTCGAAGATCGCCGCGACCTTGTAGGTCTTGATACGGGGCGTCGTGCCCATCGGCGTCACCGCGCCGCGCGGCGAGACCAGCGTCACGTTATCTCCAGCGCGCACCGAAAGCTGGTCCGCGAGCCTTTTTCCTATCACTACGCCCTGCCCGGCATCGAAATTCTCGAGCGAGCCGAACTTGATGTTCGGGCCGATCGCCGGGAGCGATTTCAGATCCTGCTCGCGCATCCCGCGCACCAGCACACCGCCGGCATGAAACGGAGACGACGCGAGCGCCTGTCCCTCGACCAGCGGTACCGCACGGGTGATTCCTTTGACCTTCAGCAGGCGTTGCGAAACGGCGTCGAAGTCGGTCAGCGGCGTGCCTACGGGCTGGACCAGCATGTGACCGTTGAGGCCGAGAATCTTGTTCAGCAGTTCGAACCGGAATCCGTTCATCACCGCCATAACGATGATGAGCGTCGCAACGCCGAGCATGATCCCTACGAAGGAAAAGCCGGCGATTACCGAAATGAACCCTTCCTTGCGACGAGCGCGCAGATAGCGTCCCGCAAGCATCCATTCAAAACGCGAGAACGGCATGGTTCCGCCCTTCGCTGCCATGATCCCTCCTGACCGCCCGCAACTCAGGCTGCGAGACGTTCCACCGCATCTTCAGGTGCAATCATTTCGCGCGCTCCGCCCGCGCGCTGTTTCAGCTCGACCTTGCCTTCCGCCAGACCTTTCGGGCCGACGAGAATCTGATACGGCAGACCGATCAGATCGGCCGTCGCAAACTTCGCGCCGGCGCGATCGTCGGTGTCGTCGTAAAGCACGTCGACGCCGCGCGCAGTCAGTTCCGCATAAAGTTTCTCGCAGGCGACATCCGTCGTACCGTCACCCTGCTTGAGATTCAGAATACCGGCCTTGAACGGCGCGATGGCTTCGGGCCAGATGATACCCGCATCGTCATGGCTCGCCTCGATGATCGCGGCAACGAGCCGTGTCGGACCGATGCCATAAGAGCCCATATGCACAGGCAGCATCGCACCGTCCGGCGTCTGTACGCTTGCCTTCATCGGCTCGGAATACTTCGTGCCAAAATAGAAAATATGGCCGACCTCGATCCCGCGCGCGGACATCTGCTTCTCGCCCGGAATTTTTCCGAACGCTGCCGCGTCATGCTTTTCCGAAGTCGCCGCATAGAGCGACGTCCACTTGCCGACCAGGCCTTCGAGTTCGCTCACGCTGTCGAAGTTCACCTTCTCGGAAGGCACATCGAAGCCGAGGTAATCCTTGTGGCAGAATACTTCGCTTTCGCCGGTGGAGGCGAGAATTATGAACTCATGCGAAAGGTTGCCGCCGATAGGCCCGGTGTCCGCCACCATCGGGATCGCTTTCAGTCCCATGCGTGCGAAGGTTCGCAGGTAGGCCACGAACATCTTGTTGTAGGAATGTTTTGCTCCCGCCGCATCGACATCGAAGCTGTAGGCGTCTTTCATCAGAAACTCGCGCGAGCGATAGACGCCGAAGCGCGGGCGCACCTCGTCGCGGAATTTCCACTGGAGATGATAGAGATTAAGCGGAAGGTTTTTGTATGACTTCACATAGGCGCGGAAGATTTCCGTTATCATTTCCTCGTTGGTGGGCCCATACAGCATTTCGCGTTCGTGCCGGTCCCGGATCCGGAGCATCTCCTTGCCGTAATCGTCGTAGCGGCCGCTCTCTCTCCAGAGGTCGGCGGACTGGATCGTGGGCATCAGCATTTCGATTGCCCCGGAACGATTCTGCTCTTCGCGGATGATCTTGCAGACCTTGTCCAGAACCCGGTGCCCGAGCGGCAACCAGGCGTAGATGCCGGCCGCCTCCTGCCGGATCATGCCCGCGCGCAGCATCAGCCGATGCGAAACGATCTCCGCATCTTTCGGGGTGTCGCGCAGAATAGGCAGGAAATAGCGGGAAAGGCGCATGGCGGCAGGACTTTCGACTCAGAAAAGCGGCAAAAGACTGGGCATGAACGCATAACGAGCCTGGATGACAAGCCCCGCTATCGGGCTCTCATCGTTGGCATTAAAACCATTTCAATATGTTGCGGCGCAAGAATGACAAGGCAGATCAAGGTGTTCTACCTTCCAAAAACCGATTGGGAAACGGCGTAAGCCGGGCCCAGGTCTCGGGAGGAAGAGAAACCGCTCCGCCAGGGCGCGCAGGTCGCGACGGGCGAAAGGCGGTCACCGGAAGCGGGCGAGCTTTTCTAGCTCGCCCGTTGTCTTTTGTGGGCAGCCCTACAGCACGACATCTTTGAACGGCATCGGCAGCCGGTCGAGCGAAACCCAACCTGCTTCCCAGATTGCATAGCCAGCGGCATAGACCACAGCCGAAACCACTGTCGTGATCAGCGCCTTCTTCGCGAGCTGGGGCATCACCGGCGCACCCGGATCGGTGCCTTCGTCCGGCGTCAATCCTGCTTCCTTGTGTGAGCGCACGCCCCACGGCAGCACGGCAAAGAGTACCGTCCACCAAAGAATGAAATAGATCGCGATGCCGAGGGTGATACTCATGGCTTACGCCTGCTCGATCTCCGTGAGCGTCCCGAGAAAATCCTTCGGGTGCAGGAACAGCACCGGCTTGCCGTGGGCGCCGATTTTCGGGTTGCCGTCGCCGAGAATGCGGGCACCAGTTGCCTTTAACTGATCGCGTGCGGCGAGGATGTCGTCCACCTCGTAGCAGATGTGGTGGATGCCGCCGTCAGGATTGCGATCGAGAAACTTCGCGATCGGCGAATTCTCGCCGAGCGGCTCAAGCAGCTCGATTTTCGTGTTCGGAAGCGTGATGAAAACGGTCGAAACGCCGTGCTCGGGCTGCGGCACGATCTCGGAAACTTGCGCGCCCAGCTTCCTTTTATAGACCTCGGATGCCGCCCTGATGTCCTTCACCGCAATCGCAACGTGATTGAGTCTGCCGATCATGATGCACCTCTGGAAACGCTTATACCTCTAGTACGAGCACATGGCAGGTGGGCTTCTTGCCCCATGCCGCGTTCACCGCGCCGCGCACGCTCCGGCGGATCGCCTCCTCGACTTCCGCAGGGTCTCGCCGCCGCGCCTTGGGCAGACTCTCGATTCCGCTATGGACCGCGTCCACGATGATATCGAACATGGAGCCGTCCTTGCCCGCCTGCTCGGGAACGCCGGCAAACTCCACGACCGGCTCGTCCGCAAGCGTGCCGCGGCTTTCCAGCGCGACCGCAATCGAAATCACACCGGCAAAGGCCAGCCGCCGACGGTCCTTCACGACGTCGTCGTTCGCCGAGATCAGCAGCGTCCCGTCCTTGTAAAGCCTTCCCGGCTGGAATTGATCGACGACACCCGCAGGACCCGGTGCAAGCCGCACGATGTCGCCGTTACGGCAGGTAATTACCTCGCGAATGCCGGCCTCGCGCGCCAGTTCAGCGTTCTCGTGAAGATGCAACGCCTCGCCGTGGACCGGCACCACCAGTTCGGGCTTCAGCCACTCGTACATCTGCTTGAGTTCGCCGCGACGCGGATGGCCTGACACATGCACAAGTTCGGTGCGGTCAGTGACAATCTCGACGCCCTTGCTTACGATCGCGTTGATGATGCGATTGATCGGTTTTTCATTGCCGGGAATCGCTCGCGACGACATGATCAGCATATCTCCGGAGGCCAGTTCGATCGCCGGATGATCGTCATTCGCAATACGCGCGAGCGCAGCGCGCGGCTCGCCCTGGCTGCCCGTGAGCAGCACAAGAACCTGATCCGGCGGCAACGTTTGATAGGCATCTGCGCCCCGAAACGGCGGCACACCTTCGAGATAGCCGAGCTCGCGGGCGACCCCGATCACGCGCTCCATCGCGCGCCCGACTACGACCACCTGACGCCCGCAGGCCTGCGCGGCGAGAGCAGCCGAGCGCAGCCGCGCCACGTTCGAGGCGAACGTCGTCAGGGCCACGCGACCCTTTGCACGGGTAATGATCCTTTTCAGGCTCTCCGCAACATCGCCCTCCGAGGGAGATATGCCGTCGCGTACCGCGTTCGTGGAATCGCAAACCAGCGCGCGCACGCCCTCTCCGCCCAGCGCGCGAAATTTCCGCTCGTCCGTAATCGAACCCACGCCAGGCGTGGCATCGAGCTTCCAGTCTCCGCTATGGACGACGAGACCCGCCGGTGTCCGTATCGCCAGCGAATGGCTTTCCGGAATGGAATGCGCGACCGGAACGAATTCCACATCGAACGAGCCGACGGTCACGCGTCCGCCGACCGGAACCACGGTAACCGGCACCTCAGGCGCGTTCGGTTCCATCATTCTTTTCGAGGCGATCAGCGTCGCCGTAAACGGCGTCGTGTAGACCGGCACGCGCAGCTTAGGCCACAGATCGAACAATGCGCCGACATGGTCCTCATGCCCGTGGGTGATGACGATGCCTTTCAGGTCGCGCCGTTCCTCCTCCGCAAACCCGATATCCGCCATGATGAGGTCGATGCCGGGAGTGTCATTGTCGCCGAATGACACGCCCATATCCACGCAAAGCCACTCGCGCCTGTTGCCGGCAGCAAGACCGTAGAGTGCGAGATTCATGCCGATCTCGCCGACGCCGCCGAGCGGCGCAAACAGGATTTCTTGCTGAGGTTTTGCCAATGCGAAACTTACCGGGAGCCCGCCGGAAACACGTCCCCGGCTCTTATCAGTTCACGATGGCCGTTTGCGAGTGCCAGTACAAGCGCTCCGTCGCCGTCGATCTCCTCAAAACGGCCGTTCAATACGCGTTCGGGAAGTTTCACTTCGATCTCATGGCCGAGATTGTATGCGCGGTCCAGCCACGCTTTTCTTGTCGCGCTGAAGGCGCTGCCGCGATGCCACTGCGCGAGCCGATCCAGCATCCGTGCGGCCAGCCGCTCAAACAGGCTGACCGGCGCGACCGTATAGGATTCACTCGCAAAATCCGTGACCGGATAAGACGTATCCGCTGGATGATGCGTACAGTTCACGCCGATGCCCGTGACGACCGCCTGTTTCGTTCCCGCGCTCGCGCCTTCGACCAGGATGCCCGCAAGCTTCCTGCCGTCGAACAACAGATCGTTCGGCCACT
Source organism: Pseudomonadota bacterium (assembly GCA_041694745.1). Lineage (GTDB taxonomy): Bacteria > Pseudomonadota > Alphaproteobacteria > Rhizobiales > Xanthobacteraceae. The sequence continues at coordinate 34,289 of JBGFSD010000110.1, read as the reverse complement.
TCACACGCAGCCTGCCGGTACCGAGCGAAGGCAAAAGATCGCAGATCGCATCGTGCAACGCGAGCGCCGCCACAAAACAGATTTGCGGACTGTACGAGGCCTGCGCCGGATCGTAGAGCAGAAGCGAAGCATAGAGATTGCCCGGCTCCGATACCCAGTGGCGTCCGCGGCGCCCGCGCCCGGAGAACTGCCGGTCTGCCACAATCCATTGCTCGGGTTTGCCGGCAGCGGCGCGCGAGAGCGCCTCGGCGTTGGTCGATCCGATTTCGGAGAAATGTGCAACCGGAAGCCCGCCTGCGACGGCCGGAAACCCCGTCATCGTCAGAACAGCGACTTCGCCGCCGCATTGGCCGCGGCTACCAGCGGCCCGGGATAGACGAAGAACAGGATTACAAAGGCGCTCGACAGAAGCAGCACCGCAGCCACCGGCTTCGGCATCGGCAGGAACTGCTGCGCCGGCTCGTCGATATACATGATCTTCACGATGCGCAGGTAATAGTAAGCGCCGACCACGCTCGCCAGCACACCGATCACGGCAAGCGTATAGAACTTGCCTTCGATCGCCGCCAGGAAGACGTAGAACTTCGCGAAAAAGCCTGCGAGCGGCGGAATGCCCGCCAGCGAGAACATGAGCGCCGCCAGCACGAACGCCATGACCGGCTGCGTGCGCGCGAGTCCGGAGAGCTGGTCGATCTCCTCCACCTGCCCGCCGTCACGGCGCATCGCGATGATGCAGGCGAACGTACCCAGCGTCATGGCGAGATAAATCGACATGTAGATCATTACGCTGGAGATGCCTGTCGCCGTCCCGGGTGCGAGACCCACCAGCGCGTAGCCGACATGGCCGATGGATGAATAGGCCATCAGCCGCTTGATGTTCTTCTGGCCGATGGCTGCGAAGGCGCCTAACACCATCGACGCGATTGCGACAAAAACCACGATCTGCTGCCACTGCGAGGCGATGGCCGGGAACGAGGTGACCGCGACCCGGCAGAACAGCGCGATGGCCGCCACTTTCGGCGCCGCCGCGAAGAAAGCAGTAACCGGCGTGGGTGCGCCTTCGTAAACATCCGGCGTCCACATATGAAACGGCACGGCTGAGACCTTGAAGGCAAGCCCCGCGAATAAAAACACGATCCCGAAGATCAGGCCGAGCGAGGGCTCCTTGGCCGCCGCAGCGATACCCGCAAACGAAACCGTGCCGGTGAAGCCGTAGATCAGCGACGAGCCGTATAGGAGCATGCCGGACGAAAGCGCGCCGAGCACGAAGTATTTCAGCCCCGCTTCGGTCGAGCGGACGTTCTCGCGGTCGATCGCAGCGATGACATAGAGCGAGAGCGACATCAGTTCGATGCCGAGATAGAGCGAAATCAGGTCGCGCGCCGACACCATCACCATCATGCCGGCAACGGACAACAGCAGAAGCACCGAGAACTCAAATCGGCTTAGCTTGTGATTGCGCCAGAACGGCGCAGCCATAATCAAAGCCGCCGCGGCGCCGATGATGATCAGTACCTTGAAGAAGCGCGAAAATGCGTCGACCACGATACTGCCGCCGAACAGTTCCACGGGCGCCGCGGGCTGCATCAGGATCAGGACCAGCGTGGCGCCGAGAACAAGCAGCGCGCCACCCTCGATCAGCGGCGTGCTGTTGTCGCCCCTGAATACGCCGAGCATCAGGAGCGTCATGGCGCCGGCGATGACGACAAGCTCAGGCACAACCGGCATGAGGGATGCGAGTGTCATGGCGGCTATTGCACTCCCAGGAGCGCCGCTTTGGCCGGCGCAAGCGCCGCCTTGGTCTGCGCGACGAGATTGCCGACCGCCGCAGCACTCGTGTCGAGCACCGGCGCCGGCCAGAAACCGAACAGGATCGTGAGGATAACGAGCGGAACGAGGATCGCGACCTCACGCCGGTCGAGATCGGTAATACTTTTTAGGCTGTCTTTCTCGATCACCCCGAACACGACGCGGCGATAGAGCCACAGCGCATAGCCTGCGGAAAGGATCACGCCGGTCGTCGCGAATACCGCCGCCCAGGTGTTGACCTTGAATACCGCCATCAGCGCCAGCAGCTCGCCGATGAACCCGCTGGTCCCCGGCAGCCCGACATTCGCCATGGTGAAGACCATGAAGACGGCGGCATAGACAGGCATCCGGTTCACGAGCCCGCCATAGGCCGCGATTTCGCGCGTATGCATGCGGTCGTACACAACGCCGACACAGAGGAAGAGCGCCCCGGAGACGATGCCGTGCGACACCATTTGGAACACGCCGGCCTGTACGCCTTCGTTCGAGAACGTGAAGATGCCGAGCGTGACGAAGCCCATATGCGCGACCGACGAATAGGCGATCAGTTTCTTGATGTCCTCCTGCATCAGCGCGACCAGCGACGTGTAGATGATCGCGACGACGGAGAGGAAGAACATCATCGGCGCGAACAACTCGGAAGCGTGCGGGAACATCGGCAGCGAAAAACGCAGGAAGCCGTAGCCGCCCATTTTTAGCAGCACTGCGGCCAGGATTACCGAGCCCGCAGTCGGCGCCTCGACATGCGCGTCCGGCAGCCAGGTATGCACCGGCCACATCGGCAGCTTCACCGCAAACGACGCAAAGAACGCGAGCCACAACCAGGTCTGCATTTCGCGCGGAAAGCCATGCGTTAGCAGCTTCACGATGTCAGTGGTGCCGGACTGATAATACATCGCCATGATCGCAAGCAGCATCAGCACCGAGCCGGCGAGCGTATAGAGGAAGAACTTGAAGCTCGCGTAGACACGCCGCGCACCGCCCCATACCCCGATGATCAGGAACATCGGGATCAGCCCGCCTTCGAAGAAGACGTAGAACAGAACGATATCGAGCGCGGAGAACGTGCCGACCATCAGCGTTTCGAGCAGAAGGAACAGGACCATGTATTCCTTCACGCGCTTCTCGATATGCCAGCTCGCGACAATCGTGATCGGCATCAGGAAGGTGGTGAGAATCACGAAGGGCAGCGAGATTCCGTCGACGCCCATCTTGTAGCGGATACTTCCGCCTAGCCACGGGTGGTCTTCCACGAACTGGAAGCCCGGGTTTCCGCGATCGAACCCTGCGATCAGGAAGATCGAGACGATGAAGGTGATCACCGTCGTCCAGAGCGCCACCCAGCGTGCGTTGCGCTTCGCCGCTTCGTCGTCGCCGCGCAAAAGCAGAATGAACAGCGCGCCCGCAACCGGCAGGAAGGTGGTGACGGAAAGAATGGGCCAGGTCGCCATCTAGACGGCTCCCCTGAACAAGAACCAGGAGATGAGCGCGGCGACCCCGATCAGCATCACGAAGGCATAGTGATAGAGATAGCCGGTTTGCAGCCGCACGACGTTGCGCGTGACATCGAGCACGCGCGCCGAAACGCCGTCAGGTCCGAAGCCGTCGATCAGCCAGCCGTCCCCCTTCTTCCACAGGAAACGGCCGAGCGCTTTCGCCGGGCGCACGAACAGTAAGTCGTAGATCTCGTCGAAGTACCACTTGTTCAGAAGGAACCGATACAGAACGTCCTGGCTCCTCGCGAGCGCGGCCGGAAGGTCGGGTCGCGCGATATAGAACCAGTACGAGACGATGAAACCGCCGAGCATCATCACGGTCGGAAGCCACGGTACCCAGCCCGGCACTTCGTGCATCGCGTGAAGAATGTGCCAGTTGTCGTGCGAAAACAGCGAATTGCGGAAGAACGCTTTGACGCCCTCTTCGTAGAGGAAACCGCCCTTGAAACCGAAGCCGAGAACGAGCGCTCCGACCGCAAGGATTGCAAGCGGAATTGTCATGGCCAGACCCGGCTCGTGCGCGTGATCGTAGGTGTGGTGATCCGCGCGCGTCTTGCCGTGGAAGGTCATGAAGATGAGACGCCAGGAATAGAACGAGGTCAGCGCCGCTGCGACAACGGTAAGATAGAAGGCGTAGGCGGCGAAGGCATTGTGTCCGGCATAGGCCGCTTCGATGATGGCGTCCTTCGAGTAATAGCCCGCGGTGAACGGGAAGCCGGTGAGCGCGATGGTGCCGACCACCATCATTGCATAGGTGAACGGGATCTTCTTCCAGAGCCCGCCCATGTTCCGCATGTCCTGCTCGTGATGCATTGCGTGGATCACCGAGCCCGCGCCGAGGAACAAGAGCGCCTTGAAGGCCGCGTGGGTGAAGAGGTGGAACATCCCCACCGAGTAGGCGCCGACGCCCATCGCAACAAACATGTAGCCGAGTTGCGAACAGGTCGAATAGGCGACCACGCGCTTGATGTCGTTCTGCACGAGGCCAACTGTCGCTGCGAAGAACGCGGTGGTCGCACCGAACAGCGTAACAACCGCAAGTGCAGTCGGCGCGAGTTCGAACAGCGGCGACAGGCGCGCGACCATGAACACGCCGGCTGTCACCATCGTCGCCGCGTGAATGAGTGCGGAAACCGGCGTCGGCCCTTCCATGGCGTCCGGCAGCCAGGTGTGCAGCAGGAACTGCGCGGACTTGCCCATCGCGCCGACGAATAGGAGCAGGCATATCACGGTCAGCGCATCGAAATTGCCGCCGAAGATGTGGATAGTCTTGCCGGTAAGGGATTTCGCTTCCGCGAAGATCGTCTCGAAACCGACCGCGCCGATCATCGCGAATACCGCAAAGATGCCGAGCGCAAAGCCGAAGTCGCCGACACGGTTCACGACGAAGGCCTTGATCGCCGCCGCGTTCGCTTCCGGTTTCTGGTACCAGAAGCCGATCAGCAGGTAGCTCGCAAGACCCACGCCTTCCCAGCCGAAGAAGAGCTGCACGAGGTTGTCGGCGGTCACCAGCGCCAGCATCGCGAAGGTGAACAAGGAGAGATAGGCGAAGAAGCGCGGGCGGTGCGGGTCTTCGTGCATGTAGCCGATGGAATAGAGGTGCACGAGGGCGGACACGCTGTTCACGACCACCAGCATGACCGCGGTCAGCGTATCGATCCTGAGCGCCCATTCGACCCTGAGGTCGCCCGCAGAAATCCAGGTGAAAAACGGAACGCGCGTTTCCTTGCCGAAGTAACCGACGTCGAAGAACGCGATCCACGAAAGTCCGGCGGCGATCAGGAGAAACGCGGTCGTAATGACCTCGGACGCGCGCGCGCCGATGACCCGGCCGAACAGTCCCGCGATCAGGGCACCCGCAAGCGGCAGGAGAACAATGAAGTGATACATCGTCATCTGCCGCATCAGCCCTTCATTGCATTGATGTCTTCGACCGCGATCGAGCCGCGGTTTCTGAAGAACACGACGAGAATGGCAAGCCCGATCGCAGCTTCCGCGGCCGCAACGGTCAGCACGAGCATCGCGAAGATCTGCCCGACAATGTCGCCGAGGAAAGCGGAGAAGGCGACCAGATTGATGTTCACGGAAAGCAGGATCAGTTCGATCGACATCAGGATGACGATCACGTTCTTCCGGTTCAGGAAGATGCCGAGCGTGCCGAGCGTGAACAGGATCGCCGCGACGACGAGATAATGCGAGAGCCCCACCACCATCGTCAGATCCCTTCGCCCGGCTTGACCTTGACGACTTCGATCGCGGTATCGCGCGTGCGCGCGTTCTGCGCGGAAACGTTCTGGCGCTTCACGTTCGGCCGGTGATGCAATGTCAGTACGATCGCGCCGATCATCGCGACCAGGAGCACGATTCCCGCAAGCTGGAAATAATGCACATAGGTCGTATAGAGCACGCGGCCGATCGCTTCGGTATTCGTGACCTGCTCAGGATTCGGGATCGGCGCCTTGATGGCTGCCGAAACGCCAGGACCCACGGCCCAGGTACCAACCACCAGGACGAGCTCGACCAGAAACACGAGACCGACCAGCGCGCCGACCGGAAGATATTGCAGAAAGCCTTCGCGCAATTCCGCGAAATCGACATCGAGCATCATGACGACGAACAGGAACAGCACCGCAACCGCGCCGACATAGACGACGACAAGGATCAGCGCGAGAAACTCTGCGCCAATCAGCAGAAACAGCCCCGCCGCATTCACGAAGGTCAGGATCAGCCACAGCACCGAATGGACCGGGTTGCGGCCCGCGATCACCATGAAGGCGGAAGCTACCGCAACGGACGAGAAGAGATAAAAGAAGAAGGCTGGAACGGTCATCGGATCACCGGTGCGGCGCGTCGAGCGCGATGTTCTTCGCGATCTCGCGTTCCCAGCGGTCGCCGTTCGCAAGCAGCCGCTCTTTGTCATAGTAGAGTTCTTCGCGAGTCTCGGTCGCGAACTCGAAATTCGGTCCTTCGACGATGGCATCGACCGGACACGCTTCCTGGCAAAGCCCGCAATAGATGCACTTCACCATGTCGATGTCGTAACGCGTGGTTCGGCGCGTACCGTCGTTACGTCGCGGGCCGGCTTCGATGGTGATGGCCTGTGCCGGACAGATCGCTTCGCAGAGCTTGCAGGCGATGCAGCGCTCTTCCCCGTTCGGATAGCGGCGCAGCGCGTGCTCGCCGCGGAAACGCGGCGAGAGATAGCCCTTCTCGAACGGATAGTTCAGCGTCGACTTCTTCGCGAAGAAATAGCGCATCGCGAGAAAGAACGCCGAGACGAACTCCCAGAGAAAAATCGAGCGGGCGGCGCGATCGAGTTTCATTTCGGTGCCAACCCCGTGAAGTGGAGAACGGCGGCGACCGCAACCACCATGAACAGCGACAGCGGCAGGAACACCTTCCAGCCGAGCCGCATCAGCTGGTCGTAGCGATAGCGCGGCACGATGGCTTTGGCCATCGCGAACAGGAAGAACATGAAGCAGACTTTGATCACAAACCAGACGATGCCCGGCAGCCAGTTGAACGGCGCGACATCGAACGGCGGCAGCCAGCCGCCGAGAAACAGGATCGTGGCAAGCGCGCACATGGTCACGATCGCCACATACTCGCCGAGCATGAACAAGAGATACGGCGTCGAGGAATATTCGACCATGAAGCCCGCCACGAGTTCGGACTCCGCTTCTACGAGATCGAACGGCGGACGGTTGGTTTCCGCGAGTGCCGAGATGAAGAACACGACGAACATCGGCAGGAGCGGCAGCCAGTACCATTGGAACATGCCGTAAGGCCCGTTCTGTGCCTCGACGATTTTCGTGAGATTCAACGAACCCACGCACATCAAAACGGTGATGATCACGAAGCCGATGGAGACTTCGTAGGAAACCATCTGCGCGGCGGAGCGCAGTGCCGCGAGGAACGGGTATTTCGAGTTCGACGCCCAGCCCGCCATGATCACGCCGTAGACCATGAGCGACGAGATCGCGAAAATGTACAGAATTCCGACATTGATGTCGGCAATCGACCAGCCCGGATGCACCGGGATCACGGCCCAGGCAGCTAACGCCAGCACGCAGGTGACGAGCGGCGCCAGCAGGAACACGCCCTTGTTCGCGCCCGCCGGAATGATCGGCTCTTTCAGCACGAACTTGAGCAGATCGGCGAAAGATTGCAGCAGGCCGAACGGCCCGACCACGTTCGGGCCGCGGCGCATCTGGACAGCCGCCCAGATCTTGCGGTCGGCAAGCAGGATGTAGGCGATGAAGATCAGGAGCGCGACCAGCAGCAATATGCTCTGGCCGAGAATGATGATGATCGGCCAAAGCGTCTGCCAGAAGAAATCCATCCACGTCATCGCGCGTTACTCCGCCGCCTGCGGGAGCTTGCCCGCGGCAAGGCGCGAGCACTCCGCCATGACGGCCGATGCGCGCGCGATGGGGTTGGTCAGATAGAAATCGGTGACCGGCGACTTGAACGCGGTCCGTTTCGCCTCGCCGCCGAGCTTCGAAAGCTTCGCCAGTTCCTTGGCGTCCGCCGGCACGATCTGATCGAGTTTCGCGAGATGCGGGTGCGCCTTGAACATCTGCTGGCGCAATTGAGAAAGCGAGTCCCATGGCAGCCGGTGGCCGATCGCGTCGGAGAGTGCACGCAGAATCGCCCAGTCGTCGCGCGCATCGCCCGGCGCAAACGCCGCGCGCTTTGCCATCTGCGGACGCCCTTCGGTGTTGACGAAGATGCCGGACTTTTCGGTGTAAGCCGCGGCCGGAAGAATCACGTCCGCGCGATGTGCGCCACGGTCGCCATGCGTGCCGATATAGACGACGAAAGCGTCGTTCTCGACCTCGATCTCGTCCGCGCCGAGCAGGAATAACACGTCGAGCGATTTCGACTTCGCCATCTGCTGCGCGGTCAGCCCGCCCTCGCCCGGCACCGCGCCGACATCGAGCGCGCCAACGCGCGAGGCCGCCGTGTGCAGCACTGAAAACCCGTTCCAGCCGTCGGCGATACCGCCGGCCGAATGCACGGATTTCGCGAACATGGACAAGATCGCTTCGCCGTCAGGCCGCGCGAGCGCACCCTGGCCGATCAGCCAGATCTGCTTCTTGAGCTGCGCCTTCTTGTGCTTCGTGAAATCGGCAAGCGTATCCGGACCCGCACCGAGATAGGCATAGTCATACGTGAGATCGGCGCGTTCGCCGATCACACCTACTTTCATCGCGCCGGTCAGCCAGCGCTTGCGGATGCGCGCATTGATGACCGGCGCTTCCTTCCGCGGATTGGCGCCAATGATCATCATGCCGTCCGCTTCCTCGATACCGGCAATCGTCGCGTTGAAGAGATAGCTCGCGCGGCCCCACTTCGGATGCAGTACCGAGCCGTCCTGACGGCAATCGATGTTCGGCGAGCCGATCTTATCCATCAGCCTTTTCAGCGCGAAGGACTCCTCCGCCGTCGCCAGATCGCCAACGATCGCGCCGACTTTCTTTGCGCTTAACCCGCGCATCTTCTCCGCGATCGCGGCGAACGCATCCGACCAGCTTGCACGCACCAGCTTGCCCTTCACGCGCACATAAGGCTTGTCGAGGCGCTGCGTCCGCAAGCCGTCCCAGATGAAACGCGTTTTGTCGGAAATCCACTCCTCGTTCACGCCTTCATGCAGACGAGGCATGATCCGCTGCACTTCGCGTCCGCGTACGTCGACGCGGATGTTCGAGCCCGCCGCGTCCATTGCGTCGACGCTCTCGGTCTTGGTCAGTTCCCACGGCCGCGCCTGGAACGCATACGGCTTCGAGGTCAGCGCACCGACCGGGCAAAGATCGATGACGTTACCCTGCAATTCGGAGGTCATCGCCTTTTCGAGATAGGTCGTGATCTCCATGTCCTCGCCGCGGCCGATCGCGCCGAGTTCGGGCACGCCAGCCACCTCGGTCGCGAAGCGGATGCAGCGTGTGCAGTGGATGCAGCGCGTCATGATCGTCTTAACGAGCGGCCCAATGTATTTATCTTCGACCGCGCGCTTGTTCTCGACGTAGCGCGACTTGTCGACGCCATAGGCCATCGCCTGATCCTGCAGATCGCATTCGCCGCCCTGATCGCAGATCGGGCAATCCAGCGGATGGTTGATCAGCAGGAATTCCATCACGCCTTCGCGCGCCTTCTTCACCATCGGCGTCTTGGTGTTGACGACCGGCGGCTCGCCGTTCGGCCCCGGACGGCAATCGCGTACGGCCCACGCGCAGCTTGCCACCGGCTTCGGCGAACCTTTGAGTTCGACCAGGCACATGCGGCAGTTGCCGGCGATCGAAAGACGTTCGTGGAAACAGAAACGCGGAATTTCAGCGCCCGCCTGCTCGCAGGCTTGCAGCAGCGTGAACTCGGCCGGGACTTCGATTTCTTTTCCGTCGACGATGAGCTTCGGCATCTCGCTTACTCCGCCGCCACGAGCACAGAGTCGCTATGCGGATTCGCCGCGTAGTCGTCGATGCGCTTTTCGATTTCATGCCTGAAGTGGCGGATGAGCCCCTGCACCGGCCACGCCGCGGCGTCGCCGAGCGCGCAGATGGTGTGGCCTTCAACCTGCCCCGCGACGTCGAGCAGGAGGTCGATTTCCTTCTTCTGCGCGCGCCCCTCTGCCATCCGGGTCAACACCCGCCACATCCAGCCGGTGCCTTCACGGCACGGCGTACACTGACCGCAGCTCTCGTGCTTGTAGAAGTAAGAAATGCGCGCGATCGCGCGCACAATGTCGGTCGACTTGTCCATCACGATCACGGCCGCGGTGCCGAGGCCGGATTTCAGATCCTTCAGCGCGTCGAAATCCATCGGGCAGTCGACGATTTGGGCTGCCGGCACCACCGGCACCGACGAGCCGCCGGGGATGACGGCCAGGAGATTATCCCAGCCGCCGCGGATGCCGCCGCAATGCCTGTCGATCAGTTCGCGGAACGGAATGCTCATCGCTTCTTCGACATTGCACGGCTGGTTGACGTGACCGGAGACGCAGAAGAGTTTGGTGCCCGCGTTGTTCGGACGGCCGAAGCTGGAGAACCACGCGGCACCCCGGCGCAGAATATCCGGCGCAACCGCAATCGACTCCACGTTGTTCACCGTGGTCGGACAGCCGTAGAGGCCGACATTCGCGGGGAACGGCGGCTTCAGCCGCGGCATGCCCTTTTTGCCTTCGAGGCTTTCGAGCAGCGCCGTCTCCTCGCCGCAGATATAGGCCCCCGCGCCGTGATGGACATAGAGATCGAAATCCCAGCCGCACTTGTTTTTCTTGCCGAGCAGGCCGGCTTCGTAGGCCTGCCCGATCGCGGCTTCCAGCCGCTCGCGCTCGTGGATGTATTCCCCGCGGATATAGATGTAGCCGGTATGCGCGCCCATCGCGAAGCCGGCGATCAGGCAGCCCTCGATCAGCAAATGCGGATCGTGCCGCATGATCTCGCGGTCCTTGCAGGTACCGGGCTCGGACTCGTCGGCGTTGACCACGAGATAGCTCGGCCGGCCGTCCGTCGACTCCTTCGGCATGAACGACCACTTGAGGCCGGTCGGGAATCCCGCGCCGCCGCGTCCGCGCAAGCCCGACGCCTTCATCTCGTTGATGATCCAGTCGCGGCCCTTGGTGATGATGGCCTTCGTGTTGTCCCACGCACCGCGCTCGATCGCGCCCTTGAGACCCCAGTCGTGGACGCCGTAGAGATTCTGGAAGATGCGATCTTTGTCGGCGAGCATCACTTGGTCCTCTTGCCCGACTCGTCGCGCACAGGCGCTTTCGGCACCGCCGCGTCGCGGAAACTGGCGGCTTTCCCTGGCCGCTTCGCGTTCGAATCCTTCAGCGCCGGATCGGCGGACGGCCCGCGCGGCGAACCGTTCTCTCCCGTCAGCGTCGTCAGCCCGCCGGCCGGTGCGGAATACTGCCGGTCGATCTGCGGACCGGCCTTCACCTTCTTCCCGGCCGCAAGGTCGTCCATCAGCTTTTCGAGCAGCGCAGGCGTAAGATCCTCGTAGTAATCGTCGTTGATCTGCACCATCGGCGCGTTGACGCAGGCGCCGAGACACTCGACTTCGAGCCACGAGAACTTGCCGTCTTTGGAAACCTCGCGCTGTTCGCCGATCCGTTTCTTGCAGACCTTGATCAGGTCTTCCGCGCCGCGCAGCGCGCAGGGCGTCGTGCCGCAAACCTGGATGAAATGTTCGCCAACCGGCTCGAGATTGAACATCGTGTAGAAGGTTGCGACTTCGAGTACGCGGATATGCGCCATGCCGAGCATGTCCGCGACGTGACGGATCGCGGCTTCCGGCAGCCATCCTCCCGCCTGCTTCTGCGCCTGCCACAAGAGCGGGATCACCGCCGAGGCCTGCCGGCCCTCCGGGTATTTTGCGATCTGTTTTTTTGCCCACTCCTCGTTCTTCTTGTTGAACGAGAATGTCTTCGGCTGTTCTGCTGCGAGACGACGGACGGCCATCAGTTTACCCCCTCGCCGAACATGCTGCTCCAGCGCGAGCCGCGCCTGAAGGCGAAGAAATCGTGCGCTATGGCCTTGGCGCGCGCGACGTCGTCGAGATTCCGGATCACCGAAAGCTTGCCGTCGCGCGTAAGATGCCGGATTTCCATGTCGCCCATCGCGAGCAAATGTGCCGACGCAGGATGCTGCGTTTCCTTGCGATGATCCTCGTAGATCAGGAGGGCGCCGGCTTCGATGGTCTTGCGGCCGCCATTGATCGCAGCAACCTCGACCCCTTCGACATCGAGCTTGATCACGATGGGCTGCCCGCCGCCCGGCAGAAAGCGGTCGGCGACCTCGTCGATGGTGATCGTATGCACTTCCTCAGCATAGGCCTCCGCGCCCTCGTGCCAGGACGGATTCAGCGAACGCCCGAAATGCATGGTGCCGAACAGCTTCAAGGTTTTTCCCGATACGTCGGAGATTGCGCGATGGAGCGCAAGAAAGCGCCCGCCGTTCGCCCGCGCATTGTTCTGGAGCAAATCGAAATTGCTCTTCGCCGCCTCGACCGCGACGACCTTGTGCGCGCCGAAATCCTTGCCCGACACGCGCAATGACCAGTAGCCCATGTTCGCGCCGCAATCGATCAGCGCATAGGGTACGTCCTTGATGCGCCGGAAAAGGAGCTCGACCGCCGGTTCGTATACGCGGCCGAGAAACACCTTGTGCCAATAGTGGTCGCCGAGCGGGAAGATGAAGCGCGTGTCGGCGCCGAGTTGTACGCTCGCGAGACCGTTTTTCAGATGCACTGCGCGCGCGAACTTGGCGAGCCGCGTGAAACGCTTCCAGTTCACGTCGTCGCGCGTGCCATAGGCGCGGAGCCCGCCCGCAAGCATGCGCGCGAAGGCCGAAGGCTCGCGGTAATGCTGCGCCATCACCGGTCCACCTCCCCGAACACGATGTCGAGCGAGCCGAGTATGGCCGAGACGTCCGCAAGCATGTAGCCGCGCGAGAGATAGTCCATCGCCTGCAGATGCGCGAAGCCGGGCGCGCGGATTTTGCAGCGATAGGGCTTGTTGGTGCCGTCGGCGACCAGATAGACGCCGAACTCGCCTTTCGGCGCCTCGACCGCAGCATAGACTTCGCCGGCCGGCACATGAAAGCCTTCGGTGTAGAGCTTGAAGTGGTGGATCAGCGCTTCCATCGAGCGCTTCATCTCGCCGCGCTTGGGCGGCACGATCTTGTTGTCTTTCGTGCTGACCGGACCCTTCTCCTTGTCGAGCCGGTCGAGGCACTGCTTCATAATGCGGACCGACTGCCGCATCTCTTCCATGCGGATGTGATAGCGGTCGTAGCAGTCGCCGTTCTTGCCGATCGGAATGTCGAAATCCATGTCGGCATAGCACTCGTAGGGTTGGGCTTTGCGCAGATCCCACGCCGCGCCAGAACCGCGTACCATCACGCCCGAGAAACCCCAGGCCCACGCTTCTTCCAGCGTGACTACGCCGATATCGACGTTGCGCTGCTTGAAGATGCGGTTCTCCGAAAGCAGACGGTCGAGATCGTCCACGACCTTCAGGAACGGATCGCAGAACGCGCGGATGTCGTTAACGAGCGCTTGCGGGATGTCCTGATGCACGCCACCGACACGGAAGTAGGCCGCGTGCATGCGCGAGCCCGATGCGCGCTCATAGAACACCATGAGCTTCTCGCGCTCCTCGAAGCCCCAGAGCGGCGGCGTCAGCGCGCCCACGTCCATCGCCTGCGTGGTCACATTCAGAAGATGCGACAAGAGCCGGCCGATCTCGGAATAGAGCACGCGGATCAATTGTCCGCGGATCGGCACTTCGATCCCAAGGAGCCGTTCCGCCGCGAGGCAGAAGGCGTGCTCCTGGTTCATCGGCGCCACGTAATCGAGACGGTCGAAATAGGGTATTGCCTGCAGATAGGTCTTCGCCTCGATCAGCTTCTCGGTGCCGCGATGAAGCAACCCGATATGCGGGTCCACGCGCTCCACGACTTCGCCATCGAGTTCGAGCACAAGGCGCAGCACGCCGTGCGCCGCCGGATGCTGCGGCCCGAAGTTGATGGTGAAATTGCGGGTCGGCTGCTGTTCGTTCATGCCGCCGCCTTTGCCGCTTTCGCAGCGACGCGCTCGTCGAACTTCGCGCGGTTGATGACGAAGCGCTCGTGGGTGCCGCCGCCGATTTTATCGACGCCGTCGTGGCCGCTGACCGTGAACTTCACGCGCTTGCCGTCGACTTCGGTAATCTCGCAATCGACCGTGACCGTCAAGCCAGGCGGCGTCGCTGCGTCATGCGTGAAATTTACGACGACGCCGAGGCTGCCCTCGCCCTCGTCGAGATGCTTGGCAAGCAGCTCCGTGCAGCACCACTCGAACAGCCCGACCATGAAGCCGGTAGCAAACACCGCAGGCATGTTGAGAAAGCCATCAGACTCCGGATAGAGCGCGGGCACGGTCTTCTTGTCCGTCACCTTGAAAGTCAGACGATGTTTCAATCCGGGCTTGAGCGAGGCTTTCACTTCTTCGCCTCCGCCTTGTTTGCTTCCTTGGCCTTCTCGTCGCCCGGCAGCACGTAGTCGGTGCCTTCCCACGGCGAAAGGAAATCGAAATTGCGGAATTCCTGTGCGAGCCGCACCGGCTCGTAAACCACGCGCTTCACCTCGTCGTCCCAGCGCACCTCGACGAAGCCGGTGAGCGGGAAATCCTTGCGCAGCGGATAGCCCTCGAAGCCGTAATCGGTCAGCAACCGGCGAAGCTCCGGATGCCCGGTAAACAGAATACCGTAGAGATCGTAGGCTTCGCGCTCGAACCAGTTGGCGCCGGGAAAGATGCCGGTGATCGACGGCACCGGCGTCTGCTCGTCGGTCTGCACCTTCACCCGCACGCGCAGGTTCTTCTTCGGCGATAGCAGATGGTAGACGACGTCGAAGCGCTTTTCGCGCGCAGGATAGTCCACGCCGCAGACGTCGATGATGTTGATGAACTGGCACTTCTTGTCGTCGCGCAGGAACTTCATCACCGCCACGATCTGCGTGGCCTCAGCCTCGACGTTCAGCTCGCCATAAGCCACGGCGAATCCGGTCACGCCCTTCGCGCGAGCGATTATGTGTTGTCCGAGTTCGTGCAGCGCTTCGTTCGCCATCTGGATTGCTCAGCGCTCGATCGTGCCGGTGCGGCGGATTTTCCGCTGCAGCAGGAGAATGCCATAGAGCAGCGCCTCCGCGGTCGGCGGGCACCCCGGCACATAGATGTCCACCGGCACGATGCGGTCGCAGCCGCGCACGACGGAATAGGAATAGTGGTAGTAGCCGCCGCCGTTGGCGCACGACCCCATCGAGATCACATAGCGCGGCTCGGGCATCTGGTCGTAGACCTTGCGCAATGCCGGCGCCATTTTGTTGGTGAGCGTGCCCGCGACGATCATCACGTCCGACTGCCGCGGGCTCGCGCGCGGCGCAAAGCCGAAGCGCTCCACATCATAGCGAGGCATCGAAACCTGCATCATCTCGACCGCGCAGCAGGCAAGCCCGAACGTCATCCACATCAGCGAGCCGGTGCGCGCCCAGTTGATCAGGTCGTCGGTCGCGGTGACGAGAAAACCCTTGTCGGCGAGTTCGTTGGACAGTCCCTGATAAAAGGGGTCGTCCGACCCGGCCGGCTTGCCGGTCTTCGGATCGAGAATTCCCTTCGGCGCGGGTGCGACGAGTGTCATGCGCTCGTTAGTCCCATTCGAGCGCCCCCTTGCGCCACTCATATATGAAGCCGATGGTCAGAACGCCAAGGAACACCATCATCGACCAGAAGCCGAAGGAACCGAGTTCCCCGAACACGATCGCCCAGGGGAACAGGAACGCGACTTCGAGGTCGAAAATGATGAACAGGATCGCGACCAGGTAGAAGCGCACGTCGAATTTCATGCGCGCGTCGTCGAAGGCATTGAAGCCGCATTCGTAGGCCGAGAGCTTTTCCGGATCGGGGCTCTGATAGGCGAGCAGGAACGGCGAGATCAGCAGCGCGAGACCGATGACGGTCGCGACGCCAATAAAGATGACGACCGGAAGGTAGTCGTTGATCAGGACGGCCATCGGAAGCCCTCACGAGGCCGGGGCGCATTGCCGGGAGGCGCGCCTCCCGATCTCGCAGTTGCGAATGGTTCGAAAGACGCTAGGGAGTAACGCACCCCCCCAGCCGAAGCAAGGGCGCATAACGTCCAAACACAGGCTATTCCAATGACTTCCCGCCCTGCGCGAAGACGGCTAGTCTGCACGGCTGCTGCTTTGCGAAGGAAATGTGATGCGGACCCTCACAAGCGCGAAACCCTCAGCCCGGATGTACTGGATTCCGGCAGCTGCATTGTTGATCGCAAGCTGCTCCGGATCGGGCTTCAACATGAACATGCCGAGCCTGACCGGGCCGGCTGCGGCGCCTCCCGCCTATAACGCCGACCAGATCGCGGGCCGTTATGGCCTCGCCGCTTACCAGCGCGACGAAGACCGCACGCGCACCGAGACGGAAGCGCGCCAGCAGTGCCGCCAGCCCTATGAAATCGCCAAGGGTCCGTCCGGCGGCCTGATCATGCATCTCGCCGATCAGTCCGAGCCGCAGGAATTGCAGTTGAAGGGTCTTGCCGGCGGCAAGACTTTCATCGGCCCCGAGGGAGACGCCGGCGGCCAGCAGGATCGGGAAATCGTATCGTTCGACGGAAAAGTCATGGTGCTGCGCTGGGTCGATACGGAGGTTGCTTCGCGCTACGGCACCGCGATCTACGTCCGCTGCGAAACGCCTGCCCCGAGCGCCAAGAAGAAAGTCCAGCGGCCAAAGAAAGCGATCGTCAAGAAGGTAAAGGACGCCGTTTCGAATACGAAGAGCGAGCCGGCGCCGGTCTTCATGGCGCCACCCCCGGAGCCCAACAACTAACTGGATTTCTCCCGCCGCCCGAACCGCTAGCGGATCGGCGGCGCGTACTGGATGCCGCCCGAGCTCCACAGGTGATTGAGCCCGCGCGGGATCATCACCTTCGACTTCATCCCGATATTGCGCTCGTAGACGTCGCTGTAGCTGCCGACATGGCGCACGATGCGCACCACCCAGTCCCGTGTAAGCCCGAGTTTCTCGCCGTAATCGCCTTCGCGGCCCAGGAGCCGCTTCAGATCGGGTTTTTCGGATTTCAGCGCGTCGGCGAGCTTGACGTTATGCACACCGAGTTCGTCCGCGTTCAGCATCGCGAAATGGACCCACTTGACCACGTTGAACCACTGCTCGTCGCCCTGCCGCACGACCGGACCGAGCGGCTCCTTTGAGATCACATCCGCAAGGATCGTGTGCTCTGCGGGCTTGGACGTCTCGAGCCGCAACGCATAGAGTTGCGAGACATCGGCGCTCAGAACGTCGCACTTGCCGCCGTCATAGGCCTTCACCACGTCGCCGACGCCTGCGGATTTCACGATTTCAAAGCGCATGCCGTTCTGGTTGAAGTAGTCGACCAGGTTCAATTCGTTGGTCGTGCCCTCCTGTACGCACACTTTCACGTTTGCGAGGTCCATCGACGTCATCACGTTCCGCGACTTGCGGACCATGAAGCCCTGTCCGTCGTAATACGTGACCCCCGCGAACGAGATGCCGTCGAGTTCGCGCCCGATCGTCCAGGTCGAGTTTCGCGAAAGGATGTCGATCTTGTTCGCCTTGAGCGCATCGAAGCGCTCGGCCGCATTCAGCGGCACGAAACTCACCTTCTTCGGATCGTCGAAGATCGCGGCGGCAAGAGCGCGGCAGAAATCGACGTCGAACCCGCTCCAGTTGCCTTTGCCGTCGTGCTCCGAAAAGCCGGGCAGGCCCTGGCTCACGCCGCAGACCAGCGAACCGCGATCTTTGACCGCTTTGAGGGTTTGGGCCTCTGCCGCGAGCGCGCCGGCCGCCATGAGCACCCCCGCAACGCAGACCGCCGTTTTGAGTCTCTGCATGGCTCTCTCCTCGCGGATTACATCGTCGGCGCGTGTTTCACGATCACGCGCGTGCCGACCGGCACCCGGTCGAACAGGTCAATCACGTCGTTGTTGACCATACGGAAGCAGCCCGACGAAACCGCATGGCCGATCGTGTGGGGCTGGTTGGTGCCGTGAATGCGGTAGATCGTGGTGCCGATGTAGAGCGCCCGCGCGCCGAGCGGATTGCCCGGGCCGCCTCCCATGAAGCGCGGAAGATAGGGTTGCCGCTCGATCATTTCCGGCGGAGGGCGCCAGTCGGGCCACTCGGCCTTGCGGGTGATCTTGTGCATGCCCATCCAGGTGAAACCGTCGCGGCCGACCCCGACGCCGTAGCGTAGCGCCCGGTTGTTCCCGAGCACCAGATAGAGAAAGCGCTCGCTGGTATGAACGATGATCGTGCCCGGCTCCTCGTTGGTGCGAAAGAACACGACCTGCTTCTGGAACTGGGGTGCAGCCTCCTGCTGCTGCGGCACGACGCCAGGCGTCTCTTCGTCAGGGAGTTCGTCCTGCGCCTGGATGACCAGCGGCCCGCGCTGGGATGAAGCAGGCGCCACTGCAAGCGCAAGCACGAGAACGGCCAGAAATCCATATCGCCAGTCGATCCGCATTTCACGCACCTCGGTTCCCACAGAATCCGGTACAGCTATGCGAAACGGAACACGCTTCGCCCGGCCGGTAAAGACCGCAGCGTTTCACGTTAATTTTAGCGCAGTTTTACGGGGCTGCCGCCGGACTACGACTTCACGCCGTAGCCGGCATATTCCTGTTCGATGTCCTTGCGGATTTCCTTCGCGGCGGCGATGTCGGCCTCGCCTCCGCTCTTGTCGCCCTTCCTGAGCTTCGCGAGTCCGCGCACATAGAGCGACGCCGCGAGTTTGGGCCGTATGCTTATCGCCGCGTCGAAGTCTTTGATCGCTTCATCGAAGCGATTGAGCCGGAAATAAACGAAGCCACGGCTGTCCAGCGTGCTCGCGTTCTTGGCGTCGAGCTGGAGCGAGCGGTCGCAGTCCGTGAGCGCCGCCGGCAGATCGGTGTTCGAGATCGCCCGCGCCCAGCAGCGCGAGTTCCAGAGCGTGCCGTCCGTGGGCTCCAGCCGGATCGCCTCGCTATAGTCGGCGATCGCCTTCGCATATTCCTTGCGCGCTTCGTACAATATGGCGCGGTTGTCGAAGGTGCGCGCATCGCGCGGATCGATCCGGATCGCCTCGTCGTAATCCGCCAGCGCGCGATCGTGGTCGCCCTTGTTGTGATAGACGACTGCCCGTTCGCGATAAGCGCCTACCGTCCTGGGTTCCAGCCGGATTGCCTCGCTGAGGTCCGCGATGGCGCGGTCGTAGTCCTTCTTGCGATTATAAGCGATCCCGCGGTTGTAGAACGCGGTGGCAAAATCCGGCTTCAGGCGGATCGCCTCGTTATAGTCCGCGATGGCGCGGTCGTAATCCTTTCGCAGCACGAAGATCAGCCCGCGATTGCTGAGCGTATACGACAGCCCGGGATCGCGCTTCAGCGCCTCGTTATAATCGGCGAGTGCCTTGTCGTAATTCTTGCTTTCGTAGTGCGCGAGGCCGCGGCCCGCGATCGCGTCCACATAGCCCGGCTTAAGACGCAGCGTGGCATCGAAGTCGGCGATAGCCTGCGCGTAGTTGCCCTTGTCGTGATGCGTGAGCCCGCGATTGTAGTAGCCGAGATAGTCGGGCGCGATGCGAATGGATGCGTTGTATTCCGTAAGCGCCCGGTCGTAGTCCCGCAATGCCTGATAGGCATTGCCGCGAATAACATGCGCACTCGCGTAGCGCGGGTTGAGGCGAAGCGCCTGGGTTGCGTCGGCGATGGCGTCCTGCTGCCGGTCGAGCCGCCGGTAGACGAGCGCGCGGTTGTGGTACGCGATCGAACTGTTCGGATCGTCGTACAGCGCTTCGCTGTAGTCGCTGATCGCGCGTTCGTTCTGGCCCAGATAGTAGTAGGCGAGCCCGCGGTTGATGAAGGCGACCGACCGGTTTCTCCGCGTCTCCCGGCCCGACTCGATCAACTGCGTGCAATTCTCGATTTGCGTGCGCCAGTCGATGCCAGGCTCGCCTTTGCAATAATTCCACTGTGGAGCGAGTTGCGCCTGTGCAGGCGTCAATACCGCGAGCAGTGATGCCGCGGCCATTGCCGGGCCGAAGATCGATTTCTGAACCATGTGCCTGCTTCCCCCTTACAGCCACATCGCAAGGGAAGATTTGCACGACCCGGGTCCCTACGGAAGTACCTCCGCGGAGCCCCAAGGGGCCGGAACACAGGAACATATTGTCTGTAAGTGCTTGAAAACTAATGGCGGGAGCGACGGGACTCGAACCCGCGGCCTCCGGCGTGACAGGCCGGCGCTCTAACCAACTGAGCTACGCCCCCGAGGGAGAGAGGCCGGGATAAAGACCGCACCCCCCTTAGTCAAGGCGGTTTCCGGCCATAAGAATGCAAAAAACCCCTGAAAATAAGGGGAAACTCGTGGTCGCGGCCCCGAGAATCATCTAAACGCCAGCAACTGCAACCTTTCTACGCCGCTTGATGACAAAAGGAGCCCACTATGGCTGACAAGAAGCCGGCGACTGCACCGACGCACACGTTGAAGCATCTGGCGGCGCAGCTTGCCGAAGACCACCAGCTCTCCAAGAAGCAGGGCGAGGCGATCCTGAATGACCTTGTCGTTCTGATCACCAAGCTCCTGAAGAAGGGCGACCGCGTCCGCATGAGCGGGCTCGGCATCCTTCAGGTCCGCAAGCGCGCTGCCCGCATGGGCCGCAACCCAGCGACCGGCGAGCAGATCCAGATCAAGGCTTCCAAGAAGGTCGCCTTCCGCGCCGCCAAGGAACTGAAGGAAGCGATCTAAGCTTCTTCGTCCACGCGAACGGACCAAATATTAGAACGGCGATGCGCGAAAGCGCGTCGCCGTTTTATCGTCTGCTGGAGTCGTGAAAGCTCGGTAGAAGATATTGGTGCGCGGTGACGGGCTCGAACCGCCGACCCTCTCGGTGTAAACGAGATGCTCTACCAGCTGAGCTAACCGCGCTATTCCGGGCGTCCGTTTACGACGCGGACCCGCCTCGATCAACCGAGGGCATTTCCTAGCGGTTTACGGCGTCCTTGAGCCCTTTGCCGGGCGAGAATTTCGGCGCCTTGGAAGCCGGAATCTGAACGGCCTCGCCGGTGCGCGGGTTGCGCCCTTCGCGGGCCGCCCGGTTCGCCACGCTGAAGGTACCGAAGCCGATGATCTTCACCTCGTCGCCTGCCTTGAGCGCGCGGGTGATGAGATCGAAGGTCGCCTCCACGGCGGCGGTCGCCTGGATACGGGTCAAATTCGAGACTTCCGAAACCTGAACGATCAGATCGTTTTTGGTCATATCGAATGTCCTTCCCTGCCTCTTGGTAGCCGGACTCCCCAATCCGGAAGTCGGACCGAGGTTCATACTTCTGCTGCGAAAAGCAAGCGCCGTACCCCATTCGGGTGAGAGATTTGCACCGGAACATGGAAAACGCCGAACCCACGGCAGGTTTCCCCGCCGCGGGCAAGACAAATCTCAAGAACTTTAGTGCGCGATAACGGACGAAGCGTCGTCTTCGGCGCCTGCGACGGGCTTGGCAGCGGCCGCTTCCGCCGCCTCGTCCCATTCGATCGGCTCGGGCTTGCGCACGAGCGCATGCGCGAGCACCTCGTCCATCCGCGACACCGGCACGATCTCCAGACCGCTCTTGATCTGTTCGGAGATCTCGGTGAGGTCCTTTGCGTTCTCCTCCGGGATCAGCACCTTCTTGATGCCGCCGCGCTGGGCTGCAAGGAGCTTCTCCTTGAGACCGCCGATGGGAAGAACACGGCCGCGGAGCGTGATCTCGCCGGTCATTGCGACATCGCGGCGAACCGGGATTCCGGTCATCACCGAAACGATCGCCGTGACCATCGCGACGCCCGCCGACGGACCGTCCTTCGGAGTAGCCCCCTCGGGAACGTGGACGTGAATGTCCCGCTTCTCGAACAGCGGCGGCTTGATACCGAAGTCGATGGCTCTGCTGCGCACATAAGAAGCCGCGGCCGAAATCGACTCCTTCATGACATCGCGCAGATTGCCGGTGACCGTCATCTTGCCCTTGCCGGGCATCATCAACCCTTCGATCGTGAGCAACTCGCCGCCCACTTCCGTCCAGGCAAGACCGGTAACAACGCCGGTCATATCCTCGCGCTCGGTCTCGCCGTAGCGGTACTTGGGCACGCCGAGATAGGTCTCGAGATTCTCGACGCCGACCGCGACCTTTTCCTTGTTCTCGGTGATCAGCTCCTTCACGCCCTTGCGGATCATGGTCGCAAGTTCGCGCTCGAGATTGCGCACGCCCGCTTCGCGGGTGTAGCGCCGGATCACGGTGAGCAGCGCCTCCTCGCTGACCGACCATTCCTCGGGCTTCAGGCCGTGCTTGGCGGTGACGGCCGGGATCAGGTGCTTGCGCGCGATCTCGACCTTCTCGTTTTCGGTGTAACCGGCGATCCGGATCACCTCCATGCGATCGAGCAGCGCCGGCGGAATGTTGAGCGTATTCGCCGTCGTCACGAACATCACATTCGAAAGGTCATAATCGACCTCCAGATAGTGGTCGTTGAACGTCGAATTCTGTTCGGGATCGAGGACCTCAAGCAAAGCCGATGACGGATCGCCGCGGAAGTCCGCGCCCATCTTGTCGATCTCGTCGAGCAGAAAGAGCGGGTTCGACTTCTTCGCCTTGCGCATCGACTGGATGATCTTGCCGGGCATCGAGCCGATATAGGTCCGGCGGTGACCGCGGATTTCGGCTTCGTCACGCACGCCGCCGAGCGACACGCGCACGAATTCGCGGCCTGTGGCCTTCGCGATCGATTTGCCGAGCGAGGTCTTGCCGACGCCGGGCGCGCCGACGAGGCACAGGATCGGACCGGAAAGCCTGTTCGCACGCTGCTGGACCGCGAGATACTCGACGATGCGCTCCTTGACCTTGTCGAGACCGTAGTGATCGGCATCGAGAATGTCCTGCGCGAACTTCAGATCCTTCTTGATCTTGCTCTTGTTGTTCCAGGGGATCGAGAGCAGCCAGTCGAGGTAGTTGCGCACGACGGTCGCTTCCGCGGACATCGGCGACATCTGGCGGAGCTTTTTGAGTTCGTGGTTTGCCTTGTCGCGCGCTTCCTTGGTCAGCTTGGTGCGCTTGATCTTGTCTTCGAGTTCCTGAAGTTCGTCCTTGCCGTCCTCGTCGCCGAGTTCCTTCTGGATCGCCTTCATCTGCTCGTTCAGGTAATACTCGCGCTGGGTCTTCTCCATCTGGCGCTTGACGCGCGTGCGGATGCGCTTCTCGACCTGCAGGACCGAGATTTCGCTCTCCATCAGCGCGAGCACCTTTTCGAGGCGCGCAGCTACGCTCGGCAGTTCGAGCACCGCCTGCTTGTCGGCGATCTTGACCGCGAGATGCGAGGCCACCGTGTCGGCAAGTTTCGAATGGTCGTCGATCTGCGAGACTACGCCGACGACTTCCGGCGAAACCTTCTTGTTCAATTTCACATAGTTTTCGAACTCGTTCACGACCGAGCGCGCGAGCGCCTCCACCTCGACATGCTCGCCTTCGTCGGCGGACTGCGTGGTCGCCTGCGCCTCGAAATAGTCGGCCCGCTCGGTGTAGTTCGCGATGTTCGCGCGCTCCACGCCTTCGACCAGCACCTTCACGGTGCCGTCGGGAAGTTTCAGCAGCTGCAACACCGACGCCAGCGTGCCGACCTTGAAGATCGCGTCGGCCTTCGGCTCGTCGTCGCTTGCGTTCATCTGGGTCGCGAGCAGAATGTAGGTATCGTTCTTCATCACCTCTTCGAGCGCGCGGATGGATTTCTCGCGGCCGACGAAGAGCGGCACGATCATGTGGGGAAACACCACGATGTCGCGCAGCGGAAGGACGGGATAGTTCTGGTTCTGACCCGGAACTAGCGGGGGACGCGGCTTCTGGGCGGTCATTTCGGCCCTTTCTTCGGATCCGGGAAAGGATTCTGCCCTCGGGTAGTCAACAATGGATTACGGGCGATTCCGGTCGGATTCTTGTTCGGCACCATAGGTAGCAATGAAACATAGGGGTTCAAGTGCCTGAAAATGCAGGTTTCAGGCCATTTTCCCCCGATTTTCGGCCCCTTTGGCTAATGCATTAGCCTAACAGCGAAGGGGGCCTTCCGGCCCCCTTCAAATCGTCACAGGCAGCGTGATGGAACCCTCAGGCGCTCGCGGGAGCCGCCTGTTCGCCGCCGCGATCCGAATAGGTGTAGAGCGGCCGCGCGCCGCCCTCGACCACTTCACGCGAGATCACGACCTCTTCCACGCCCTCGAGGCTCGGCAGGTCGAACATGGTCTCGAGCAAAATGCCTTCCATGATCGAGCGCAGCCCGCGCGCGCCGGTCTTGCGTTCGATCGCCTTGCGGGCGATCGCGCCGAGCGCTTCCTCATGGATCGTGAGATGGACGTTTTCCATCTCGAACAGCCGCTGATACTGCTTCACGAGCGCGTTCTTCGGCTCCATGAGGATCTTCTTCAGCGCCTCTTCATCGAGATCGCCGAGCGTCGCCAGCACCGGCAGACGGCCGATGAATTCGGGAATCAGGCCGTACTTGAGGAGGTCTTCCGGTTCCACGTTGCGGAACACTTCGCCCGGCTTCCTGTCTTCCGGGGAGCGCACGGTCGCGCCAAAGCCGATCGAGGTGCCGACGCCGCGCGCGGAAATGATCCGCTCGAGGCCGCCGAAGGCACCGCCACAGATGAAAAGGATGTTGGTGGTGTCGACCTGCAGGAACTCCTGCTGCGGATGCTTGCGGCCGCCCTGCGGCGGCACGGAGGCCACGGTGCCTTCCATGATCTTGAGCAACGCCTGCTGCACGCCCTCGCCCGACACGTCGCGGGTAATCGAGGGGTTGTCGGACTTGCGCGAAATCTTGTCGATTTCGTCGATATAGACGATGCCGCGCTGGGCGCGCTCGACGTTGTAGTCGGCGGCCTGCAGGAGCTTCAGGATGATGTTTTCGACGTCCTCGCCGACGTAACCGGCTTCGGTCAGCGTCGTGGCGTCGGCCATCGTAAACGGCACGTCGAGGATACGCGCCAGCGTCTGTGCGAGCAGCGTCTTGCCCGAGCCGGTGGGGCCGATCAGCAGGATGTTGGATTTGGCGAGTTCGACGTCGTTGTGCTTGGTCGCATGGTTCAGCCGCTTGTAATGGTTGTGAACCGCGACCGAGAGCACCTTCTTCGCCTGATCCTGGCCGATGACGTAGTCATCGAGGACCTTGCGGATCTCCTTCGGCGTCGGAATGCCGTCGCGCGACTTCACCAGCGAGGACTTGTTCTCCTCGCGGATGATGTCCATGCACAGCTCGACGCATTCGTCGCAGATGAAAACAGTCGGGCCGGCAATCAGCTTGCGGACCTCGTGCTGGCTTTTGCCGCAGAAAGAGCAGTAAAGGGTGCTCTTGGACTCGCCGCCGGCCTTGCTCATTCCACTTCTCCGTTCCTTCGCCTCGGACGCGTCCTGCCCCCGCGACGTTGTCCCGGTACCGCTTGTGGCCCGGGGTAGTTCGAGAATCTCGCCCCACCCTGCATCGCAACAGCGAAGCACGCTACTGCCGGGACGATCAAGGTTTGCTTAACCTTAGCAGGCAGGACGTTCGCGATTCGTGACGTGACGATTGTACGACCCAAATCCTATCCAAGTGCTACCGGAACCCCGGACTCCGGGCCTTTGCGAACCTGCAATCCCCGTGCCCGAAAGCTGTCCCGGCGCCAAAATTGCGACGATCGGCCGCCCGATTGCACCCGCTTCATTCGACTTTGGCGAGACGAGAGTTCCAAAAAGGCCCTGCCACGTGGCCTGCCGCGCCCATATGCGATAGTTTCCGGAACAATCAAGGAGGGAGGGATCGCAGGCCACCATGTCCGGCAATGAAACCCGTATCGTGCGACCCGGGGATCGCGGCAGCGGCGAGGCGCTGGACGACATCTCGACCCAGATTCTGCGGGACAAATCCAATCAGATCGTGGCCAAGCTCGTTGTGATCGAGGGGCCCGGTGCCGGCAAGGCGGTCAGCATCTTCACCGGCACCAACCAGATCGGCCGCGGCGGCGACATGCGCGTACAGATCAATTTCGGCGACGACACCATCTCCCGCCAGCAGCACGCGGTGATCACGTTCGACACGAACAACCCCGAAGTCCGCATTTACGACGGCGGCAAACCGGGCGGGCTCTGGGTCAACGGCACCCGCGTGACCGCCGATCAGGCGATCAAATTCGGCGATCTGATCAAGCTCGGCGAGACCACGCTCAGGCTTGAGCAGCCCTGACCGTCACGCCGCATTCCGGAACCTGAAGTTCACGCCGTTCAGCGAAACCACGTCGCCGTCGTGCAGGATGGCACGCGCCTGTTCGACGCCGTTCACCGAAATCGGGTTGGGCTCGTTCCGGGTTGCCGTGAGGTTCGTGATCTCATAAGTGCCGTCGCCGAGCTGCTTGAGCCGTGCATGTCCGCGCGAAACGCGCACGTCGTTCACGCGGATGCCGTCGTCCTTGTGCCGGCCGATCACGACGTCCGGGCTTGTGACCGCGACCTTGCCCATCGCGTGTTCGAAGTCGAGGGTCGCGCCCTGCACCACCGCGCGCGTCGGCACCACCTCGCCTGCCTGCGCTTCCTGCGGCAGGTCCGGCACCGTCGGCACGCTGACTTCGACCTTTTCCTTCTCGCGCGTCTGGGTCGCCGCATCGCCGAAATACCACTGTGCGAGCTTCGAGAGCGGCGCGGTGATCGCGGTCGAAACCAGCGCGACCAGGATCAGTGCCGTAAACGTGCTCTGGCCGAATACGCCGCGCTCGTAGAGCAGCGTGACGACGACGATCTCCATCAGGCCCTTGCACTGCATGAGCGCGCCGAGCGTGACCGAAAACGCCATCGATTGTCCGGACAAGTACGCGGGCACCGTCACGCCCAGGAACTTGCCGGAGATGCAGACCCCCATCGCAACGGCGAACACGAACCACATCTCGCTGTTGCCGAATTCGAACTTGGTCTTGAGCCCGGTCGCGAGAAAGAAGAACGGCAGCAGCAGAAGGCTCACCGGCACGTCGAAGCGGTCCTGCGCCATGTGGCGAAGTTTCTCGGGCATCAAGAGACCGATCAGGAATGCGCCGAAGACGGCATGCAGGCCGGTCAGCTCCGTGATGGCGGAACATAGAAACACGGCGATGATGACCGCCGACATCAGCGTCCGCTCCGGCGACTGCTGCGCGATCAGCCGCTCGAGCAAGGGGTTGATGGCGTAGTGGATCAGCAGCGCGACCGCGATCCCGCCGCCGATCGCGAACAGGAACGCGATCAGCGTAGTCAGGCTCATGAATGACTGGGTTGCGACGCCGAGCGGCGCAAGCGGCAAAAGCAGCGCGAGCGAAAGCCACAAGAGCCCATCATCGACGCCGCCGACGGCAAGCGCAACCGTGCCGATCGGCTTGGCGTTAAAGCCGAGCTCCCGCAACACGATCACGAGCACGGGGAGCGCGGTAACGGCCATGCAGAGCCCGAAGGCGACGGCATAGAGCACGTTGCCGCGCACGCCGACGACAGCGCTTCCTGTGACAGAGCTGTAGTAACCTGCGATCGCGAAGGCCGCGATGCCGCCCAATATCCACGGCGTGAACACGCCGGTGACGCCGATCTTCAGGATCATGCCCGCGGCATTGTTCAGGATCGAACGATCCGCCTCGCAGCCCGCGAGAAAGACGAACAGTACCACCGCGACTTGCGCCAGCGTGCCGACGCCGAGCTTTACCGCGGGAGGCCCGAACAGATAGCCGAAGGCTTCCGGCGCGAAGGCGCCGAAGAGGGACTCCCCCAGCAGAATCCCGACGAAGATCTGGATGATCGCGAGCGGAAAGGCGCGGCGCAGGCCGAGATAGCGCCACAGCACCAGCGGAATGCCGACCACGACGAGAATCTGCAGGAGCAGAATGAATTTCGGATCTTTGTAGTTGAGAAGTTCAGTCCACACGCCCGCCGCGCCCCAAGAAATATCTTCGCGCGGATGCTAACCCACATACGAAAAAGCCGCCAAGTGATGGCGGCGTTTCATCTCGTAAATGTGTGCGCAAAACAGAGGCTTAAGATGCTTTCGCGAGCGAGACTTCGTCGGTCGGGCGCTTGTCGATCACCTTGTCGACGATGCCGAACTCGGCGGCCGCTTCCGCCGTCATGAACTTGTCACGCTCGAGCGCATCCTCGATCACCTTGAGCGGCTGGCCGGTGTGCTTCACATAAATCTCGTTGAGCCGCTTCTTCAGGTTCAGGATCTCCTGCGCATGCAGCATGATGTCGGTGGCCTGGCCCTGGAAGCCGCCCGACGGCTGGTGGACCATGATGCGCGCATTCGGGAGTGCGAAGCGCTGGCCTTTTTCGCCGGCCGCGAGCAGCAGCGAGCCCATCGACGCCGCCTGCCCCGTGCAAAGCGTGGACACCGGCGGACGGATGAACTGCATGGTGTCGTAGATCGCCATGCCCGATGTCACCACGCCGCCCGGCGAGTTGATGTACATCGAGATTTCCTTTTTCGGATTCTCGGCTTCGAGGAAGAGCAGCTGCGCCACGACAAGCGTGGACATGCCGTCCTCGATCGGGCCGGTGATGAAGATGATCCGCTCCTTCAGCAGCCGCGAGAAGATGTCGTAGGCGCGCTCGCCGCGGTTGGTCTGCTCGACCACCATCGGGACGAGGTTCATGTAGGTTTCCACAGGATCGCGCATTGTCATCTCCCAGAAGGATATTCCACTCGAATCGGTCCGGCGGAAGGTAGCGCAGGCCCGGATCGAGTGGGTTAATCCGCAGCCCTATTTTTTCGCCTTCTTCTTCCCGATCTTGGGGCGGGAAGTGGTTTCCTCGTCGTCGGCGAGCAGCTCGTCGCGGCTGACCTGTTTTTCGTTCACGTCCGCGAGTTCGAGGATGAAGTCGATCACCTTGTCCTCGAACAGCGGCGCCCGGATGCCGGCCATGGCCTGCGGGTTCTTGCGGAAATACTCCCACACCTGCTGTTCCTGGCCGGGAAACTGCCGCGCCTGTTCGACCATGGCGCGTGTCATCTCGTCGTCGGAAACGGTGATATTGTTCTTCTCGCCGAGTTCCGCAATGGCGAGGCCGAGCCGGACGCGGCGGTCGGCGATACGCCGGTATTCGGCCTTAGCCTCTTCTTCCGTGGTATCCTCGTCCGCCCAGGTTACCTTGCGGTTCTCGAGATCGTTGTTCACGGCCTTCCAGACCGTCTCGAATTCCTGCTCCACCAGAGACGGCGGAGCGGCGAATTGGAGCGCCTCGTCGAGCGCATCCAGGAGCGAGCGCTTGGCCTTTGCGCGTGACACCTGCTTGAAGTCGCGCGCGATGCGGTCGCGCACCTGCTCCTTGAGCTTCGCGAGATTCTCTGCACCGACGGTCTTGGCAAAATCGTCGTCGATCGCCGTCTTCTTCGGCTTCTCGACCTTCTTCACGTTGATCGCGAAGACGGCGTCCTTGCCGGCGAGATGGTCGGCGCCATAGTCGGTCGGGAACGTCACCTTGACGTCCTTCTGGTCGCCGGCGGCGACTCCGATCAGCTGCTCCTCGAAGCCGGGAATGAAGGTGTTAGAGCCGAGAACCAGCGGCGCGTCTTCAGCCGAGCCGCCGTCGAACGGCGTGCCGTCGACCGACCCCTTGAAGTCGATGATGACCTGGTCGCCCTGCTCGGCCTTGCCCTGCTTCTCTTCGAACTGCTGGTTGGCTTCCGCGATCTTGCCGAGCGCCTGATCGACGTCGGCGTCGGTCGTCTCCGTGACCGGACGCGTCACCTTGATCTTCTTGAAGTCCGGAAATTCGATCTTGGGGAGAATTTCCATCGTAACCTTGTAGGCAAGATCGGACTTGCCTTCGACGAGCTGCTTCACGGAGGCCTCGTCCTCAGCCGCAAGCGTGACCTTCGGCTCCATGGCGAGCTTGAACTTGCCGTCGTCGACGATCTTCTGGTTCGAATCGTTGACCGCCTGCTGGATCACCTCGCTCATCACGGACTTGCCGTAGACTCGCTTGAGGTGGCTCATCGGCACCTTGCCGGGGCGGAAGCCAGCGATGTTCACGCGGCCTTTGATTTCGTCGAGCTTCGCATTTACGCGCTGGTCGAGATCGGCCGCCGGAACCACAACTTCGTATTCGCGCTTCAGGCCCTCGGAGAGGGTTTCCTTGACTTGCATAGGTCTCTAAGCCTTCGTTTTTGATTGCCGCCGGACGGTCAAAACTGGTGCGGGTGGAGGGATTTGAACCCCCACGCCTTGCGGCGCTGGAACCTAAATCCAGTGCGTCTGCCAGTTCCGCCACACCCGCGGGAAAGGGCTCGGGGGCTGCCCGGCGCCGATTTGGCGGGGCGGGTATAGCATGGCACTTTCGGGGTTCAACTCCGTTTCGATACCTCCCCAAGTCCAAACCAATGCATAAGCAACCCGCACTCGCGGCCGACTGTGTCGTCTTCAACGATGCCGGCCACCTCCTTCTGATCCGCCGGAAAAACCCTCCCTTCGAAGGCCGCTACGCCTTGCCGGGAGGCTTCGTGGACTATGGCGAGCGGATGGAGGAAGCGGCGCTGCGGGAGCTCCGGGAAGAAACCGGGATCAAGGGCCGCGTCATCCGGCTGATCGGCGTCTATTCCCGGCCGGACCGCGACCCGCGCGGGCACTGCGTCTCGGCCGCCTATCTCGTCGCGGCCGGCGCCCAGCAGCCCACGGCGGGCGACGATGCGGCAGCGGCCAGGTTCGTCGAAAACTACCGCGCGTTGCGGCTCGCGTTCGACCACGACGAGATCGTAGCCGACGCCCTCGCGCTGCTTTCCAACGTGAAGGTCCTGTAAAGCCGCTCCAATACCTTCTTGAGCGCGGGCGACAAATCCTCGGCGGTCATCCCAAAACCCGCTTCCGTCGCGGCCTCGCCGTGCAGCCAGACCGCAGCAGAGGCGGCTTCGAACACCGGCATGCCTTGCGCGATCAGCCCGAGCGAAATCCCGGCAAGTACATCGCCCGCACCCGCCGTCGCGAGCCAGGGCGGCGCGTTGTTCGCGACCGTGACGCGTCCGTCGAGCGCGGCGACCACGGTATCCGGCCCCTTGAGCAGCACGACTGCGCCAAGCCGCTTCGCCGCCGCGCGCACTTTCTCGATTTTCGATTCAATTCGAACGATTTGCGCCGGGTCGCTCATAAACAGCCGGGCGAACTCGCCGTCATGCGGTGTCAGCAATGCCTGAATCGGATTCAGTTTCAGGAGTTTCGCAAGATTTCCGGACTCTCCTGTGAAACTTGAAATGGCATCGGCGTCGAGCACCAGCGCACGCTTGGCCTTCGCCGCGGCCTCGACCGCAATTTTGGTCGCCTTGCCGGTTCCGTTTCCGGGCCCCAGCAGCACCGCGTTGAGCCGCTTATCGGAGAGCAGCTTCTTCAGACCGGCGGCTCCCTGTGCTTGCCGGACCATCACCGCCTCGAGCGAAGCCGAAAGCACCGGCACTGCGGCCTTTGGGGCGGCCACGGTTACGAGCCCCGCGCCTGCCCTGAGCGCGGCGTTGGCAGCCAGCCGCGCCGCACCCGTCGCATGCGCGGGTCCGCTGACCACGACCGCATGCCCGCGCTTGTATTTGTGGCCGTCGATGCGCGGCCACGGATACGAGCCGATCCAGGCCTGCGGCGCGTTCAGCGAAATACCGTCCGCGACCTCGCGCACGATGCGATCCGGAATCCCGATGTCGGCGACAGAGACTTTTCCGGCGTGCGCCCGCCCGGGCATCAGAAGATGTCCGGGCTTCATCCGGCAGAACGTCACCGTGTGCGTCGCGTAAACGGCCGCGCCGCGCACCTGCCCGCTCGCCCCGTCGATTCCGCTCGGCAGATCGACCGACAGCACCGGCACGTTTGCTGCGTTGATCGCCTCGACCGCGCGTTTTGCCTCGCCGGAAAGATCGCGCGACAGACCTGCGCCGAACAATGCGTCCACGATCAGATCGCAACTCGAGAAAGCGTCCGCACTGAACGCCTCCACCTTCCCGCTCCAGCGTGCGGCCGCTATCGCCGCATCGCCTGCGAGTTTGTCGCGCGCACCGGGCAGCACGACGCGGACGTCGAACCCCTGCTCGCGCAGGATGCGCGCGGCGACAAAGCCGTCGCCGCCATTGTTTCCGGGCCCGCAAACGACTGTGAAGCGCCGCCCGCTCACTCCGGTGTCCAGGGCAGCCCGTGCGACCGCCGCCCCCGCGCGCTCCATCAGATCGATGCCCGGTGTGCCGGAAGCGATCGTCCGGCGGTCGGCTTCTGCCATTTCGTTCGGGGCGAAGATCTCGATCATTCGCAAAGCCATATCACGCTCGCCGCGACCCGATTGCGCTGGCGACATTCGACGCAGCTGCCTAAACTGCGCGCTCTGCCCAAGGAAAAGGCCGGAAACAACCGCCTAATTCGTAAGCAGAATGCCTAAATGGTAGGCTCATTTCCGTATCCGGGACGTGATACCCCTCATGAAACCCCGGATTTGCCTGCGAAATCAACGCGTCAGCTTATGCCGGAGGCTGGCACGGACTCTGCTAATGCGAGCGAGGTTCGCCAGCCAGCGCGAACCAGACCCGAACGTGCGCACCACTCGCGCGACAAAGCCCCCCGGGAGAGGAATGAAAGCCAATGAAGAAGGTCGAAGCCATCATCAAGCCGTTCAAGCTCGATGAGGTGAAGGAGGCGCTGCAGGAAGTCGGTTTGCAGGGCATCACCGTCACCGAAGCCAAGGGCTTCGGCCGCCAGAAGGGCCATACCGAGCTCTATCGGGGCGCCGAATATGTCGTTGATTTTCTGCCGAAGGTGAAGATCGAGATCGTGCTGACCGACGCGATGGTGGAGAAAGCCATCGACGCCATTCGCAAGGCGGCGCAAACTGGTCGCATCGGCGACGGCAAGATTTTCGTCTCCAAGATCGAGGAAGCGATCCGCATTCGAACCGGCGAGTCGGGCGACGACGCCGTATGATCCATTTGCGTTCAAACAAGAAAAATCCCCGGGCCCGGGGATTCAAACACGAGGGGAACTACCGCAATGTCTAGCGCTAAGGATGTCCTGAAACTGATCAAGGATCAGGACGTAAAGTATGTCGATTTCCGCTTCACCGATCCGCGCGGCAAGTGGCAGCACGTCACATTCGACGTCGGCATGATCGAGGAAGAGACCTTCTCCGAAGGCATCATGTTCGACGGCTCGTCGATCGCGGGCTGGAAAGCGATCAACGAGTCCGACATGAACCTGATGCCGGATCCGGCCACCGCCTGTATCGATCCGTTCTTTGCGGAAACGACCATGTCGCTCGTCTGCGACGTGCTCGAGCCAACCACCGGCGAACCCTATAACCGCGACCCGCGCGGCATGGCGAAGAAGGCCGAGGCCTATGTGAAGTCCTCCGGCATCGGCGACGCCGTCTATTTCGGGCCCGAGGCCGAGTTCTTCGTGTTCGACGACGTGAAATATTCCGCCGACCCGTACAATACCGGCTTCAGGCTCGACTCGGTCGAACTGCCGATCAACTCCGGTACCGACTACGAATCCGGCAACCTCGGCCACCGCATCCGCACCAAGGGCGGCTATTTCCCGGTGCCGCCGCAGGATTCGGCGCAGGACATGCGCTCGGAAATGCTCGGCGCCATGGCGAAGATGGGCGCGAAGGTAGAGAAGCACCACCACGAAGTGGCCTCCGCCCAGCACGAACTCGGTCTGAAGTTCGGCCCGCTCACCACGATGGCCGATCACATGCAGATCTATAAGTACTGCATCCACCAGGTCGCCAACATGTACGGCAAGACCGCGACCTTCATGCCGAAGCCGGTCTACGCCGATAACGGCTCGGGCATGCACTGCCATCAGTCGATCTGGAAGGGCTCGACGCCCGTATTCGCCGGCGACAAGTATGCCGGGCTTTCGGACACCTGCCTCTCCTACATCGCGGGCGTCATCAAGCACGCGAAGGCGATCAACGCCTTCACCAATCCGTCCACGAACTCCTACAAGCGTCTGGTGCCGGGATACGAAGCCCCGGTGCTGCTCGCCTATTCGGCGCGCAACCGCTCGGCCTCCTGCCGTATTCCCTTCACCTCGAACCCGAAGGCGAAGCGTGTCGAAGTGCGCTTCCCCGACCCGATGGCGAACCCCTATCTCGCCTTCGCCGCCATGCTGATGGCGGGCATCGACGGCATCAAGAACAAGATGGATCCCGGCGCCGCGATGGACAAGGACCTCTACGACTTGCCGCCGAAGGAACTGAAGAAGATTCCGACCGTCTGCGGCAGCCTGCGAGAAGCGCTGATGAATCTCGACAAGGATCGCGACTTCCTCAAGCAGGGCGGCGTCTTCGACGACGACTTCATCGACAGCTACATCGACCTCAAGATGCAGGACGTGATCCGTTTCGAGCACACCCCGCATCCGGTCGAGTTCGAGATGTA